>DATBUL010000042.1:0-58516 GCA_036516115.1 Enteractinococcus sp.
CCTATATTTATCCGGTTGTGGCACCAGAATTCACCAACTGGCGAGACGAAGTCCTAGCGTGGCGACAGACCGCGGTGATGTTCGACCAGACCCACCATATGGATAACCTCGTGATTTCGGGGCCCGACGCAAAAAAACTTCTGTCCTACACTGCCATCAATTCTTTAGAGAATTTTCCGGTCAATAGGGCCAAGCAGTTCGTACCGGTCACACCCGCTGGCTACGTCATTGGTGACGGCATCTTATTTCATGAAGACCAAGACCAATACACCTACGTAGGTCGCGCACCGGTCACGAACTGGCTGATGTTTCAAGCCGAATACGGTGACTATAACGTCGATTTGCTCGTTGATCGCCGGTCGCCGTCGCGCCCAATGGGCAAAGCGGTGCATCGACATTATTGGCGACTGCAAATTCAAGGACCTAACGCTTGGGATGTCATCGAACGACTCAACGGGGGTCCGGTCGAGCAACTCAAGTTTTTTCATATGAGCACCCTGCAGATCGGCCAGATGACGGTCCGTACCCTCCGCCATGGCATGGCTGGTGCGCCCGGTCTTGAACTCTGGGGACCCTACGAACATTACGACGAGGTTCGGGCAGCGGTTATGGAGGCTGGCGCTGATTTTGGCTTGGTGGCTGTCGGGGCTCGAGCATATTCATCCAATACGTTGGAATCCGGATGGATCCCCTCACCACTGCCGGCCATTTATTCCGGGACGGGCATGCTCGCGGATTATCGGTCCTGGTTAGGAGCCGACTCGTACGAGGCCAATAATACGATCGCAGGTTCGTTCGTCTCAGACGATATTGAAGACTATTACACCACCCCGTGGGAACTGGGGTATGGCAGTTTCATTCGATACGATCATGACTTCATCGGCAGCCAAGCACTGCAAAACATTGACCCCAGCACTCAACGTCGCAAAGTCACCCTAGCTTGGGACGACGAGGATATGATCCGCATCCACGCCTCAATGTACGACAAAGATGCAGTGCCCTATAAGTTCTTCGATTTACCCAACGCGAATTACGGCTCATCGAATTTTGATGCAGTCCTCGACGAGACGGGCACCGTCGTGGGGCTTTCGATGTTCACCGGTTATTCGGCAAATGAACGCACCGCATTATCCCTGGCGGTCATTGATCCAGAAATCCCCCAGGGTGCACGTCTGCGACTGGTATGGGGCGAACCCAACGGGGGCAGTCGAAAAACCACGGTTGAGCATCATCAGCAAATTGAGGTTGGGGTCACCGTGGCACCGGTGCCCTATTCCAAAGTCGTTCGAGAAGCATATGAAGGCACATGGCGTAAGAAGGGACAAGCGTAACGACCATGAAAACGAAAATTCTGCACACTCAGTTGTATTACGGCGGACGAGAGCATGAAGCCGTACACACCTTCGACGCCGAGCATGTTATGGAAATTCGAAATCCGGCTCGACCGTCCCACGTGGTTGGTTTAGCTGCCGCTGCAACACGGGATCAAGCGCTCCAAGCTGTTGCCGCGGCCAAACAAGCATTTCCCGATTGGGCTGCCACCAGCCCTCAACGCCGTGCAGAGCTCTTGCTTGAGGCCTCGCAGACGGTTATGGAAAACTCTGAAGAAGAAGCCCGACTGTTGTCTGAAGAGAACGGCAAAATCATTGTCGAATCGACCTTTGATCTTCTCGGACTCGTGCAACGGACAGAACTGGCTTGTGGCCTAGCTGATCAAGTTGATGTTGTTGAAACACTTCCCGGACCACCCACTGAGACCGTCGTGTCATTTAAACCCATGGGCGTGGTGACGATCATTGTGCCATTCAACTGGCCCATTGCCATCTTGGGTGCGTCGATGCCTTATGCGCTCATGGCAGGTAATACCGTAGTGGTGAAACCACCGCCTTCGGCACCGTTAGCCATCACACGAGCAGTCCAGCGGTTCGCCGAAAAACTCCCGCCCGGGGTGCTGAATGTGATCACGGGGGAGGACGCGGAAATTGGCTCAGCGTTGGTCTCGAACGAAGATGTCGCCAAGGTCGCGTTCACCGGTTCCGTCAATGGCGGGAAACGCATCATGGCCATGGCCGCTGAAACGATGACCAGCGTCTTGTTAGAACTCGGTGGCAACGATGCGGTGTTGATCCTTGAGGATGCTGAGTTCACCGACGAGAATATGGATGGCCTCTTCGCCGGGATCTTCGCGTCAACGGGGCAGATATGTATGAACGCCAAGCGCATCTACGTACATAACTCCAAGAAGCATGAACTCATCAATGAATTGACTAAGCGACTAGAAAAGGTCAAACTCGGACCGGCCTCGGACCCAGAGACAACTATGGGGCCACTCCACCAGAAATCCCATTGGCATTACGTCAATGAAATTGTACAAGAAGCTAAAGATGCCGGGGCTGACGTACGAGAGTTCGGAGAACTGCCCACCGGGGCTTGGGCTGGCGGGAACTTTATCCTGCCGTCCATCATTGTGGACCCTGACCCTAGCTTGCGGGTGGTAACAGAGGAACAATTCGGACCCACGATCCCCATCATAGGTTTTGATGATGTAGAAGATGGCATCCGGATGGTCAACGACACGCGGTATGGCCTCTGTAATAGTGTGTGGACGTCCAATGAGCAGACCGCTCGAGAAGTGGGTTCAAGACTCCAAGCTGGATATGTTTTCCATAATGCGCACGGGGCTCCAAGCCTTGATCAACGAGCGCCATTTGGTGGCGTCAAACAATCAGGTATGGGACGCGAAATGGGCGTCCTGGGCCTACGCGAATTCCAGGAACCACATGCCCTGGGACTCAGTAAAGACTAAGTATCCACGCTGTGCTGCTGCACCGGCATACCATGCTGGTGCAGCAGCAGGTACTAGTGTTGGGCGAATCCCATCGCATACGGTACTCCAGACAGCTCCCCAACGGTAGCTAACATAGCCGGAATGAAATCTGCGGGCGCAGGATGATCTGGCAAATCTGCTAAATACTGTTCGTGAGCAGACAACGAAGCGACTGCTTGATCGACGCTAGCTTCTGATACCTGCACAAAGTGAGTCGGCATGGTGCCGGTTAGCAACAGCGTTGAAACCTGCCAAGCCTCGACCCCCTCATCGAAATGCTCGGTGAATAACCACTTATTGCCAGCGTCACGCGCCGCATCAATAGCGGCCAACCCGACCGCACGATGATCAGCATGATCCAGCCCCCAACCAACGTGCAGCTCACCCGAGCCGGTGACAATCGCATCGGGTTGGAAGGTGCGGATTTCGTAAGCTAGTGCCTTACGGAGTGTAATACTGTATTCCACGAGTCCGTCGGGGAAATCCAGTATTTTCAAATACTCGACACCCACGATGTCGCAAGCCGCACGTTGTTCGGCGACTCGCACACTACGGGCTTCTTCAGGGGAGCGCTGCATGCCGGCTTCACCAGCCGTAGCCAGAACATAACCTACCTCAATCCCGCGAGCAGTCCATTCGGACACCGCTGCTGAGGTACCATATTCAGCATCATCCGGATGAGCCACGATGACCAATATTCGGGTAAATGTAGTGTCATCTAATGGCTTTAATGGGGTCTCTGATGCCGCATGAGTCTCCGTCATGGTTCAGCGCACCGCCATTTCCCCAAGTTCATCCCAGTGCTCGCCTTCGATCAGCATGTTGCGTACCTTCGGTGTTTCCTGTAGGAGCGGAGGCAAATCCTGCTGTGCTTTTTTGAAATGATCAGAGATCACGTGAGCTTCGGCCGCATCATCTTTGAATGCTTCGAGGAGGACATATTCGTTCGGATCTTCGACACTGCGGGACCATTCAAACCACAGACAGCCGGGTTCTTGTCGTGTGGCTTCGGTGAATTCCCGAGTATGTTCGGTCCATTGATCGGCGTATTCGGGCTGCACTTTGAATTTGGCGGCAATAAAAATCATGGTGTCTTCTTCCTTAGGTCCTCAAGATAGTCGCACAGTGACAACCACAAGGCTGTCTATTTCACCCTGTCACGGTCCGCTGGAGTGGGCAAGTATGTAAACCAACGACGCCAATCTGATATGTCAAACATATCAATTGACGCTGATCTTGTATTTAAGTCATCTCAAATATCAGCGTAGGGTGTGTAGCACGATATTGCGTGATGATAGTCACGTTCGCCTTTGTAGTTGCTTGCGGAGATCCCCTCGATACTGAACATGAGTTGATCGCCAGGTACAACTGCCATTGCCTCTCAATGAAAGAAAGTAGGGAAGTCACATGACATCTAATGATGGATACCTCGATGAAGCTCCTGCCGCGTCAGTCTCGGGCGGGTTAGCCTCAGAGCGGTTTGCTGAACGTATGCAGGCCACTCACGTAGCTGGTGAGGTCGACACTCAACGCGTGGATCTCCTTGCATCAAAAGCGGTTCAAGCGCTCAATGACATTATCCTTGAAGAACGCGTGACCTATGACGAGTACAACGCCTTCAAGGCCTGGCTCATCAAAGTTGGTGAAGACGGTGAGTGGCCGCTGTTCCTTGATGTCTGGCTTGAGCACTCGGTTGAAGAAGTCGCCACAAGTCACCGCGAGGGCAATAAGGGTTCAATCGAAGGTCCGTACTACATTGAGAATGCTCCAGCGCTTCCCTGGAACGGCTCAATACCGATGCGTGATAATGAACCTGGAACCCCTATGAAGTTCTTCGGCCAGGTTCGTTCCACCGATGGCACGCCATTGACCGATGCAACCGTTGAACTCTGGCACGCCGATAGTGATGGTTTCTATTCCCAGTTCGCTCCTGGGATCCCCGAATGGAACCTTCGAGGAACATGGGTCGTCAATGACAACGCGCAGTTCGAAATTCACTCGATTCAACCTGCCCCCTACCAAATCCCGACTGATGGTGCTTGCGGACAACTCATTGCGGCAGCAGGATGGCACGCATGGCGTCCGGCGCACCTGCACCTCAAGGTGAAGGCCCCCGGCCATGAATTGCTCACCGCCCAGCTCTACTTCCCAGGCGACCCGCACAATGATGATGACATTGCTTCAGCGGTGAAACCAGAATTGATGCTCGATCCCATTCCGACCTCGGATGGCCAGGGCGTCACTGTTGAGTATGACTTCGTGCTCGATCCAGAGAAATAACCTTTTCAGGGGTCCCAGCGGTTCGTCTTCTCAGGTGAGGACTCGCAGACAAGAGGAGTAGTTATGTGCTGCTCCTCTTGCGGTTCCTGCAATCTACGGTGGCGGTCTTGGTTAGGAAGAGCGCGCCGAGGTGTCCGGCCACGTATGGGGATTCAAAAAATCGCTCGACAGAATTCTGATTGTCATACAATCTGGACGGTATCAAGTACGTCAAGGCCATAAAAACTTGTCATCGCCCAGCAGACCGAGGCACTCGAATGGCTCGTGTGGTGAAATCCTTGAGTGTGAGTTCCAGGTACTTATTGGGTAAACGCCGACATCACATAAAGAAAATATGAACCTCAGCTGACTCGTCAGAGAATTCGACCGACTTTCCCATGGCCTGATACCGATTGATTGTTCGCTCCTACCGAACGCGACGGTGCGTATTTCAAAATTTTTTCCAAATTGCGTCGATTTAACGTTCAATAAATCTCTCGCTTGTTCATCAAAGGCCTGAATTCTTCAATTCCCTGGCTGAGAGTCCGTGGCTTCAGATTGGATTCAGTCAAATGTAGTTTCTGCGATGATCGCTTTTGTGGTGTGGTCGACGCCGGTTTATCGGCGACTGGGAGGTAGAGCAGCCACCGCATGGGAGTACCAAAGTGTCACGACGTATCGTGAGTCGCCTCCTTTGTGTTGGGCCCGGAAGATTGCGTTTACCTCTCAACTCTGGACACTCTCGAGTAGCCCGCATAACATGTGACACAACTAACATAAATTGTCAATCGTTCTGCCTTTGAGAATGATCATTCTCGTTCAGCTATCACGGAAAGCGGGTGGTGTCTAGCCCTTACCGGCGCTCACTTCCCGCATGTTTTCGCGGTTGACACTATCTGTACCGACTGGAAAAGTTACCTTGCATCACTGAGTGAACCTCAGACATCTATGTTCAAACAGCTCTTCTTTCGAATGAAGGAAGAACGACCCTTGAGTATAAATTTCACCTGATAGGAGCGGTCGATGTCCCAGCCACAGTCTGTAGAAGATGTCAAGAAACTCATCAAAGAACACGATATTGAGTTCATCTTTGCCTCATTCACTGAAATTCGCGGCAAGTCCAGCGCCAAGCTAGTTCCCGCGAGTCAAGTCGAAGAACTCTTCAGTGAGGGGGTAGGCTTCGCAGGCTTTGCTGCTGGAGAGATTGGCCAGGGTCCGCAGAGTCCGGATATTGAGGTTATTCCAGATCCGAGAACCTTCCGCATTGTCCCTTGGAAAAAGGGCCTGGCTCACGTTGTTGGCAACGCGACGGTCGAGGGCAAGCCATGGGCCTACTGTCCTCGCACCATTTTGCAAAACCAAATGAAAAAAGCCGAAGAGCAGGGCTATACCTTCAACATCGGCTTTGAAGCCGAGTTCATGCTCGTGGACTTTGATGAAGAAGGCAAGCTCAAAGTCGCCGATAAATACGATAACTGGGGGCGGCCGTGTTACGACGTCAAAGCCCTGACACGTCAGTACGACCTGATGACGCGTTTATCGAAATACGTGACCGAGCTGGGGTGGAATAACTACGCGGTCGACCACGAAGATGGCAACGGTCAGTTCGAAATCAACGTCACCTTCTCGGACGCACTCGAAACCGCTGACCGCTCGGTCTTCTTCCGGTACATGGTGGATTCCCTGGCGGAAGAGTACGGCATGATTGCGACCTTCATGCCGAAACCATTTACCGATAACACTGGCAATGGCATGCACTACACCATGAGCCTGTGGGATAAAGACAATAAGCAAAACCTCTTCCTGGATGAAAACGATCCTCGCGGTCTTGATCTATCCGAGCTTGGATATCAATTCACGGCTGGCATCCTGGAACACGCTCGTGGCTACATGGCGATGGTCGCTCCCACTGTGAACTCCTATAAACGTTTAAAAGCCGGAACTGAAACAGTTCGAACCTGGGTTCCAGTCGCGATGACCTACGGTGGCAACAACCGCACCCAGATGATGCGTATCGCACGCTCCGGGGCAATTGAAGACCGCACTCCAGATTTCTCTGGCAGCACCTATCTCGGTTTCACCGCAGCCCTGGCCTCCGGCTTAGACGGCATTAAGCGCCAGCTGGATCCAGGCGAACCAAATGACTTGGATCTGTACCTGACGCCACCACGCGAAATCGAACGTCGTGGCATTCGCACGCTGCCGCACTCCCTGATGGAATCGGTTCACTATCTAGTCAAAGACGACGTGTTGCGCGAAGCCTTCGGGCAGGTACCTGTCGACGACGAATACGGTCGCCCATCAGGCCAAACGGAAGCATTCGTAGATCACTACGCGCGCATCAAACGCGCCGAATACCACAAAGTGACCGACGAGGTCACATCTCATGAAATCGACCTCTACCTGCGGTTCCCATAAACGGACCGACCGCGCTTTGGTTTGACTTAGGGAAGTGACCCAATGCCTTTGATCTCATCACTCATGCCCACCATCAGTACTATGACGGCAACCGTCAACGACCAGACGGCCGAACTCTTCCAGTTCCACCGCGGTCAAGACGTGTTTTTCATGTTGATGCTCGTGGCGTTCCTCATGATGTTCATCCGACGCTACGAATGGGGAGTGGCGTTAGCAACACTGTTAGTGTTCGCAACGTCCTTCCCGCTCTACATGCTGGTGCAAGCTGGCATGTTCGGCGCGGCCATCGACGTTGAATTGATTATCGGCGCCGTGTTCTGCGCGATTACTTTGGTGATCGCCATCGGCGTGTTTTTAGGCCACGTTTCGACCATCTCCTATCTCGTCGTCGGCGTATTATTCGTACCCGGCTACATCTTGATCGAGTGGTTCCTGTTTAGTTTCCTGGACGGCGTCCTAGACGCCGGTGGCTCAATTTTGGTGCACATGTTCGCAGCATACTGGGGATGGGGTGTCATTCTTGGCTTACGGAATAAAGCCGTGAATGATGAGCCCGCAAACACTAGTGTGCATTCAGTGTCCTTTGTATGGCTGGCATCCATGTTGCTCATGGTCCTGTGGCCATCCTTTGTAACAGCGCTGCTACCACCTGAAGACATCATCCCTGGCATGGTCAATACGTACTTGGCGATGGTGGCTTCAATACTGGTCACCTACGTGATACTTTGGGCACTGAAACGCACTATTGATCCGCTGATCTTCACCTACGCCATCCTGGCTGGAGGTGTTGCCATTGGTGCAAGCGTTGACCTTGCAAACCCATGGCAATCATGGGTCATCGGACTCATCGGTGGCGCGGCGTCCACGTTCTCCTTCTTGTTCCTCGACGGCTGGTTGCGGGGCAAGGCTGGAGTCTGGGACACCATGGGCGTCCATAACCTGCACGGCATACCTGGAATTGTCGGCGGGCTGGCCCCCATTGTGTTGGGCGTCGCAGGTGGCTCCCAAGCCATGGCTGTTCTCGGCACGATCGTCATCGCGGTTGTATTGGGTCTGATCGTCGGATTGATTCTGAGGGTTATGCCCAAGCCAACCAAGATGCTCGACGACGTCGAAGCATTCCCCGCCGAAGAAATGCGCGCCACAGATCCTGCTTAGAACAGGAACAACTTACCAACCACATAAGAAATTAGGAGGTCTATCCATGTGTGGAATCGCTGGGATCCATCTGCGTAACGAGTCACTCGCCTCGCAGCTCGGATCACTCATGCATGAGATGGTCGAAGGGATCGTTGTACGCGGTCCAGACTCTGCAGGTGTCGCGCTGTACGGGGATTCAAAACGAGTACCTGAAGACTACTCGTCGGTTTCCCTGCTCAACGCTCCATCCGACATTAAAGAACTCGTCAGCGGCAAACTGCCCGAAGCTGATGTCACCGTCGAAGATCTGGCTGATACGACGTTTATTCGTGCCAAAGTTCCGGTCAAAGAACTCGTCATGGTGGTTCGTGAAGTTGCTCCCGATGCCTCGGTGATTGGCAGTGGAGAAGACAGCGTCGTCTATAAAGGCGTCGGCAACCCGCTGGATCTGCGCGAAACCTACCGTCTGTCAGATGCCACCGGTTACCAGGGTGTTATCCACACCCGGCTGGCAACCGAATCGGCCATCGATGCGGAAGGCGCACACCCGTACTCCGTCAACGGTCTGTCGATCGTGCACAACGGCTCATTTTCCAACCACGCGACCATCCGTCGCGATCTGATGGAAAAAGGCGTTGAATTCGACTCGCAGAACGACACTGAAGTTGCCGCTCGTTACATCTCCTACCGGATGCAGGAACTGGGCGAAACCCTCGACGAAGCCTCTGAAGCACTCAGTGAAAACTTCGACGGGTTCTACACCCTGTTGATCACGACCGAAGATAGTTTCGCCGTGGTGCGGGATGAATACGCATGCAAACCCGCCATCATTGCTGAACACCCCGACTGGGTTGCCATGGCCTCGGAATTCCAGGCCATCTCGCACCTGCCAGGCATGGAAGACGCCGAGATTTTCGAACCAGCTCCAGGGAAGGTGTATACATGGAAACGCTAACAGACACCACCGTGGAAATTGACCTCAGCCAGAAGACCGTCCGTGAACTTAACGCTGAGCTCCACGCTCCGACCGCAAAAAGCTACAAAGTGCTCAACCCCATGGGTGTGCACTCCGTTGCCGTAGGTATTAACGACGACATCGACGTCGAGATTGACGGAGACGTTGGATACTTCTGCGCCGGTATGCACAAGACCGGTAAAGTCACCGTCAACGGTATGGCCGGGCCAGGGGTCGCAGAGAACATGATGTCGGGTGTCGTCCACATTAAAGGGCACGCTTCCCAGTCTGCTGCAGCCACCGCACACGGTGGTTTGTTAGTCGTTGACGGCAACGCGTCCACCCGCTGTGGCATCTCGCTGAAAGGCGGCGATATCGTCGTCAAAGGCAATATCGGTGCCATGAGCGCGTTTATGGCACAGGCCGGCCGCATCGTGGTGTGCGGTGATGCAGGAGAAGCCCTGGGGGACTCCATTTTCGAAGCACGTTTGTATGTTCGTGGCAAGGTCGCATCCCTGGGTGCCGACTGCATTGCCAAAGAAATGCGGGAAGAGCACCGCGAAGAATTGGTGCAGTTACTCAAAGATGCCGGGATGGAAGATGAAGCCAACGATGACACATTCGTTGACTCCTTTACCCGCTACGGATCCGCACGTACCCTGTACCACTTCAACTCTGGAGAGTAAATTGAGAAGTCCTGAAGATCGTGGACTCCGTGAGTCCGCAATTTTTGACAGAGCATCCATCGCCGCGATCCAGCACGCCGCTGAAACCGGTGTGTATGACATTCGTGGTTTCGGCGCGAAACGCAAAGTGCCACACTTCGATGACCTGTTGTTCTTAGGGTCGGCAATTTCGCGCTACCCGATGGAAGGTTACCGCGAACGTTGCGATACCGATATCACCACAGGTGAAGCCACCGCCGCACGACCCATGAAACTTGATATCCCGATCACGATTGCGGGTATGAGTTTCGGTGCACTGTCAGCCAACGCCAAAGAAGCCCTGGGTCGTGGAGCCTCCGCCATGGGTACCTCCACCACCACCGGCGACGGCGGTATGACCGATGAAGAGCGCGGACACTCCTCCAAGCTGGTCTATCAGCTGCTGCCATCGCGTTACGGCATGAACCCTGATGACCTGCGCCGTGCAGACGCCATTGAAGTCGTGGTCTCACAGGGTGCGAAACCAGGTGGCTCGGGGATGCTGCTGGGTCAGAAAATTTCATCCCGTGTCGCAGAAATGCGCACGCTGCCCGAAGGCATCGACCAGCGTTCCGCGTGCCGTCACCCAGACTGGACCGGTCCAGATGACCTGACCTTGAAGATTCAGGAACTGCGCGAGATCACCGACTGGCAAGTGCCAATTCACGTCAAAGTGGCTGCCTCCCGTCCCTACTACGACACCAAGCTGGCAGTCGCTGCCGGTGCAGACGTTGTCGTCGTGGATGGTATGCAGGGTGGCACCGCGGCAACCCAAGAAGTCTTCATCGAACACGTTGGGATTCCAACCCTGGCGGCTATTGGCCCGGCGGTGAAGGCGCTCAAGGAGATGGGCGTGCACCGCAAGGTCAAGCTCATCATCTCCGGGGGCATCCGCTCCGGTGCAGACGTCGCCAAAGCCCTGGCACTGGGCGCCGACGCCTGTGCGATCGGCACAGCGGCCCTCATTGCACTGGGTGACAACCACCCACAGTGGGCCGAGGAATACGAGAAAATCGGTTCCGCCGCAGGGTTCTACGATGACTACCAGGCGGGTCAGGACCCTGCCGGTATCTCAACCCAGGACCCAGAACTGTCGGCTCGTCTCGATCCGATCGCTGCTGGAAAACGACTGGCCAACTACCTCCAGGTACTAACCCTGGAAGCCCAAACGATTGCACGGGCTTGTGGTAAATCCCACGTCACCCACCTGGAACCAGAAGACCTGGTCGCACTGACCATGGAAGCCTCTGCAATGACCGGTCTGCCACTTGCTGGCACCGACTGGGTCGTTGGACGCAATGGCGGATTCTAAACCCTAAACCGACCGCTGGTATGAGTAGATAATTCAATATCACTCTGCCGTCCGGGCACTCAAACCGGGCGGCAGAGTCGTACCAGAAAGAATTTTGAGCTGGGCCGAGCCACCTGAAGGGAGCTGTCGCTGGGTATTCATCACGATTTGGATGGTTAGTAGACAACGAATCAGCACAATGCATTCGTGCACAGACTCAACGTCGGTCTGTGCGCTAGGAATTCTTCAGAGAGGAACTGAACGACAATGGTCGACTCACGAGAAAAACTCAAAGAGCAAGCAGAAAAAGACGGCATCGAATTCTTCATGGCCATGGGGACCGAAGTCAACGGTAAACCCAACGCCTCGGTCGCCCCAGCACAATACCTCGACGATTTACTTGACAACGGCGCGGCCTTTGCCGGTTTCGCCGCCGGTGGCCTCTGGCAGGAACCATCCGATGGCGACATCGCCTACATCCCCGACCCCACAACATACACCCAGCTCCCATGGCGCAAAAACATGGCCGTGCTGATGAGCTACCCACATGTCAACGGACAACTGTGGCCATACGCTCCGCAAAACATCCTGAAGCGTCTTATGGACGAAATCAAAACCGAACACGGCTGGACCTTCAAGACCGGGATGGAACCAGAATTCTTTTTGGTGCGTGCCAATGAAGACGGCAGCATCCGCATCGCTGACGAACTCGATACCTCCATCAAACCGTGCTACCACGCTTATGGCATCGAGCGTTCCTGGCCATACCTGAGCAAGATGTCTCGCTACGTTAACGAGATGGGCTGGGGCAACCCGGCAATCGACTCGGAAGACGGCAATGGTCAGTACGAAATGAACATTGACTACTCCGATGCGATGACCACCTCGAACCGGCTAATTCTCTTCCACTACATGGCTCACGCTGTGGCATACCAAGACGGCGACGGCATCATCCCAACCTTCATGGGCAAACCGTTCACTGGAAACACCGGCAACGGCCTGAACACCCACTTCAGTATCTGGGACGAAGACGGCAATAACCTCTTTGATGATCCAAACGACCGTTACGGTCTGTCCAAGATGGCCTACCACTTCATCGCCGGCGTCCTGGAGAACGCCTGGGGTATGCAGGCACTGATCGGTTCGAACGTCAATGCCTATAAGCGCATTGGTGTGCCTCACCCATCTTCGGGTTCGACCTGGACCCCAACCCACGTCATGTACGGTGGCAACAACCGGACCACCATGCTGCGTATCCCAGCCGGTGGTCGCATCGAGCACCGCGGTGTCGACGGTGGCGCCAGCCCACACCTGGCCTCGGCCGCGATCCTGGCTGCGGGTCTGGATGGTATTCGTCGTGAACTCGATCCCGGCGTGTGCATGGAAGAACGCAACACCTACACCATGAGCCGCAAGGAACTGGCTGACTACCAGCCGCTCCCTGCCACCCTGTGGGAAGCTGCCAACGCACTGCAAGAAAGCGACGTCATGCGCAAAGCCATGGGCTGTGGACCCCACGGTGACTTCGTAGACTTCTTCGCGGAAGAAAAGCGCAAAGAATTCGCCATGTACCACTCACAGGTCACCCAGTGGGAGATTGACAACTACCTCATGGGCCCCATGCCAATGGTCTAAACCCTCATTGACCACCTGAAACAGACCTTCCAACTGAAACTGGGCCGGAGTATCCGGCCCAGTTTTAGCTTTAACAACAAACAACGCGTTCGTTCTTATGAGCGTTCGGCTCCAATATGACCGAGCATGACCTCAAGATGTCGATGCACAATGGATAACTCCACATCATTTTCGATCATCTGCCCTGCCGCATGAATCACCGACATCACCAGATCAGCGATTGCTTCGGGGTCATCAATGTCCAGTTGCCGCAGCGCTGCAACCAGGGGCTCACGAGCTGAAGCATGCATATCTTCGGCTTGTTCATCTAATGGGCCTTCCGGGTCCAGTGACGCTAACGCAGTGCCTACCGCATGGCCACCTTCTGCTACCTGGTCTATACACGCAATCGCATACGCGACGACGGCCTGGCGGGGAGTCGGTGCATTGTCGACTGCTTCCGTGACACGCTGCAACCAGCGTGGGTACACCTCACGTGCGGCAGCACGGAGTAATTCTTGAGCCGAACCGTAGTAGTGATACATCGCAGTCCGTGACATGCCCGCCCGCTCAGCAACCTGGGCCAAACTGGGGGCGTGGCCTGTTTCATACAGGAGCTCAAATGTGGCGTCCATAATTGCGCGTTGTCTGTGGGCCCGATGATCTGCCACGGTTTCAGCGTTAATCCGGGGCATCTTTAGCCTTTCTTCCATAGCGCCTCTTATCCTCCTACGGTAGCCGAAAAAATACTGGCGGTCAGAAGATCGAAATCTCACCACCGCCAGTGTTGCAATGAAAAATTATTGCGACCGGAGCTGCCCGTCATTCATTTCGAACACCAGATCGCATTTGTCCAGCATGCTGGTGTCGTGTGTGACCATCACCGTTGCGATGTTGAGCTCGCGGGCTCGTTTGGCCAACAGCTCGACTACCTCGTGGCTACGGGCACTATCTAATGCTGCAGTAGGTTCATCAAGAAGCATCACCGCAGGCTTTGTTACCAGTGCCCGGGCGATCCCCACTCGCTGGCGTTCACCGCCGGAAAGCTGTCCTGGACGATGCTTCGCCCGATGCGCCATCCCCACGACCTCGAGCAGTGGCAACGGATCAAAATTGCGGGGGCCGTTGGCGAGTACATTGACCATCCGGAGCTGATCTGCGGCTGTCAATGACGGAATGAGGTTTCCGGATTGGAATACGAAGCCCACATTGCGTAACCGGTGACGTGCGCTGCGCTTGGGGTCCAGGGTGGTCAGTTCTTGACCACGCAGTGTGACTGACCCACTATCCGGGGTGGATAATGCGCCCGCAACCGCCAAGAGTGACGACTTCCCTGACCCGGAAGGTCCGACAATAGCGGCGAATTTCCCGTCGGGTACCTGAAAGCTCACATGATCAAGAACGCGGACCTTTTGTTCGCCATCTCCCAGTTCGAGGCTGACATCGTCAAAAATCAGGCCAGAGGCCGTATGGTCGTGTCGTTGAGCAGTCGATTGCTGTCTCGTGAGTGGTTTCATCGGTTTCCTCCAAGTGCGGTCAGCGGATCCACGCGAGCGATGCGAAGAATGGATACAGCGGCCCCGATCAGGCCTAAGGCAATGGTGAACGCGGCGGCCACCGTGATGGGCACGATTTCTAAATCAAATGGCATTCCGGCCGGCATTGCAGCACCCAACGCCACGCCAAGCCCTAGCCCGAGGGCGGTAAAGACCAACAGTAATAAGAGCGCCTGGCTCAGGCCATCGCGAAGCAAGTACCGCACGGGCGCCCCGATGGCTCGCAGCACCGCGATTTCCTGTTTGCGCTGAATCGTCCACACTGAAAAGAATGCCCCGACCACGAGTGCACAAATGGCATAGAGAAAGACTTGGATCATATCCAAGGTCATCGTTTCAGCCTGATATCCGGGGGAGGCATTGAAGGACTCTTCTAGCGTCATCGTCGTAGTGTTCGCTGCAGCGTCTCCGGTCGCGAGATTCACCGCGTCTTCGTCGGCATATTCCAATGCCACGACACTGCTGTAGCCAAAGTCCAGCGCATGAATGTCTTGTTGGGTTGGAGCCCCGGGTGCTGCTTGTCCGGCTGCGATGAGCTGCCAGGTCGACAGGGGTGCATACGCAATATCGACGTGACCGAACGTGGCTTGTCCCTCGGTAAAACCGACGACGGTTAGCTCGGTGTCAATGCGCTCCAGGGTGAGCACGGTACCCAGTTCCACGCCTTGGTCTTGCAAGGTCTCAGACACCACGAGTCCGTCCACGGCATCCAGCTGTGTCCCGCTGGAAACAACGGGGCTTAGGAATGAGTCTGGTTCGACCCCAAAAAATGCGATATCAACCTGAATGCCATCGTCGGTGGTGGCATTCATCATTGAACTGCCCATGGGTGTGGCCTCCTCGATGCCGGGCTGGTCACGCCATGTCTCAACCTGTTGTTCTTCGACGATGGACCGAGAGAAGGCATTATCGGTTTTGGTACCTTCGTCGAAGGCAAATGCTGATACGGGCATGGCCTTGAGTCCCGAAACGCCATCATTGACGAGTCCTGACGAAAGCCCTGAAAGCAAAACCGTGAGGATGGCAATCAGCGCGATGACAGCGCCCATGAGGCTAAAACGCCCCTTTGCGAAGGCCAATTCGCGTAGTGCTAGAAACATGATTGGTGTAGCCTTTGAGTCGAAATGTAATTTTATCGACAGGGTGTCGAAATTCTTTTCAACATCATGTCAGAAAAACTAGCGTTGGTGCAATCTGAGCGGTCGTGGCGAATGCCACACGCGAGATTTTTCTACCGGCCAGAGTCTTTATTGACATAGTGTCGATAAAATTGGGTAGGGTGAATCCATGGATTTCTTCTACACTTTTCTTGTTTTCTTACATATCGTGGGGGCTGCTGCATTACTTGGCGGTTGGCTCGCGACTTTTCGGTCTCCCACGGTCGGTTACTGGCAGCACATCGGAGCCTGGATTCAACTGGGCACAGGCCTCTTGTTAGTCGGCCTGGCTGAAATGACTGCCGGCGATGACGGCGCAGGGCTGAATCATCTGAAAATTGGCATCAAACTGGTCGTCCTGATCGTCATCTTGGTGGCCGCCATCCTGGGACGCCGCAGAGTCAAACGCGATGAGGCTGTTTCCACTGGCTTAGCGCATAGCGTCGGTGGGTTGACCCTCGTTAACGTAGCTCTAGCCGTCTTCTGGTAAACCGCTGAACGCTACCATCGAGGTTTAGACTAGTCCCTGTGCCCTTCCTCCGTTGTTGAATCACCCGGTGTCAGCTGCTTTAGGTCCCGCAGAAGGTTTGATAGGTCTGGGCGAAAGCTAACGATGCGGGACGCTCAAACTCAGCGAATTCGTCACGGCGGTCATACGGAGCGGTCACCGCTTCCAACAACGTGGTGAAGGTGGACAGGTCTTGATGCGTCACGGCATCCTCAATGGCTGCTTCGACCAGATGATTGCGTGGCGCATACACCGGATTGTGCTGGGCAATCATCTGCGCATCAGGGTCGTGGTCCAACCACGAGGAGTACCAGGACATTAACTCGGGAGACACATTGGCGGGAATGAGTCCCGTTTCGGCAACACTGGACAGCCCGGCGAAAAATGCAGTGTAGTCCGTGCTGCTGGCATGCAGCAGTTCTATGAGCTCTGTGCCCATAGCCGCGGCGTCATCATCAGTGGTCAGCCCTAAACGCTTACGGAACCGCTCGCCCCAGGCTTGAGAATACGCGCTTCGGAATGCCGTCACTGCTGCTGTGGCTGCATTCACGGCCTCGTCCTGGGTCATGACTTGGGCATCGTCGGGATGCATCATGACGGGAATGAGCGCTTCGGCAAACCGCGCCAGATTCCATTCGGCAATAACCGGTTGGTTACCGTAAGCATAGCGTCCCATATAGTCGATGGATGAAAACACCGCGTTGGGGTCGAACACATCGAGAAAAGCGACCGGGCCGAAGTCGATCGAATGGCCTGCGATCGTCATGTTGTCGGTGTTCATGACCCCGTGGATCATGCCGGCGTGCATCCAATCAGCAATGAGTGTTGCTTGCCGGTCTACGACGCGTTGGAGTAGCTCCAGACCGATATTATCGGATTGCACGTCCGGGTAGTGCCGCGTCAAACTGTACTTAGTGAGTCGGATGAGTAATGCAAGGTCGTTATGCGCTCGGGCGTATTGGAAGGTACCCACCCGTAGATGAGACGGTCCGGTGCGCACGAGCACTGCCCCAGGTTGGCGCGTTTCACGCAGGATGGTCCGACCTGTGGCAATCACCGCTAACGCCCGAGTGGTGGGGATGCCCAGAGCGTTTACGGCTTCGGAGATCAAATACTCACGCAGCATCGGGCCTAAGGCCGCATACCCGTCAGATCCGGGACGCGAATATGGTGTGGGCCCGGTACCTTTGAGGTGGATATCGACGAGTTCGTCATTGACGGTCAGCTCTCCGGTCAGGATGGCCCGACCGTCGCCCAGCACCGGAACATAAGCTCCAAATTGGTGGCCAGCATAACCTTGTGCCACAGCCGTGGTCGTGTCGGGCAGCTGGTGACCCAACAGGAAGTTGATCCCCTTTGGTGTAGCAAGCCACTCGGCATCCAGTCCCAGCTCGGCTGCCAAGCCATGATTGAGTACTATCAGTTCGGGATCTGGAGTTTCGGCTGTGGCTGCTGGCCGCACAAGTTCCGGGAACGTCTCGGCGTACTGTGAGGTCAGGTTCGGCAGGCTCATATCTGCTCCTAAATCGCTGGTTGCTCATAGCGTAGCCGGATACCGCCCACCCACGATAGGGGGGGTGCGTTGAAGGTGAACAGCAACGGGCACGATATAACTCCCGAGCAAAATTCGACCAGCGGGCATCTGCTCAGGCCGGTAACAGACCGAAGATGTCGGCGAATTGGTAACCGGCGAGGAATACCACGACAGCAACGATGAGCCACTCCAGGACATTGGCCAACCATCCGTTGGTGTATTTACCCATGAACTTTTTGTTGTTCATCACGATCATCAACAAAATTGCCACAATCGGCAACAGGAGGCCGTTGGCGGCTTGCGCGATGACGATAATCTGGATGGGGTTGAATCCCGTGAGGGCAATGATCGCTCCCACGGACAACGTGGATATCCACACGATGCGCGCCGGTTTTGACCGCAGGTCGTGATCCAGCCCCAGCACGCCAGTGATCGCATAAGCCGCGCCCAGCGGACCGGCCAGGGCTGAAGTGAAACCGGCAGCAAATAGACCCACGGCGAAGACCCAAGGCGCTGCATCCCAAGGAGTGGACGTAAGGCCTCGGCGAGGTCAGGGCCTTCCTCGGCGGCGATACCGCGCACGAACATTGACCCGACGGCGGTCATCATCACGGCGAGCGTGATGATTCCGCCAATACTGATAGACACGGCGGTATCGATGCGCGACTCTTTCATTGCCCGATCCACGGGAACATCACGCCAGTTTTCTTGCACAAGACTGGCATGCAGAAACAGGTTATAGGGCATCACGGTAGTACCAATCAGGGCAATGGTTGTGAGCAGGGCTCCGGTTGGGATCGACGGAATAAACATCCCTGCCAGCAGTTCACCAGGATCCGGTCGCACAACGATCGCGGTGACAATAAAGATGACGGCCAAAGCACCCACCATGACCATCAGCACCTTCTCGATGAGCCGATAGCTGCCGGTCCACAGCAACACGAAAAGTATCGCAATCAAGATCACGACGACGATGCGAAGATCGACGTCGATCACACTCGTGATGGCCAGGGCGGTACCCGAGGTGTCACCTCCAGCATAGGAAGCGCCACCAATACCGATGGCTGCGACCACGAGGATCGCCATGATCGTGCGGGTTGCCGGGGTGGTGAACACTGAACGCATCACTGAGCCAAGACTGCGTCGAGTGCCCAGCCCGAGCCTGGCTGACATTTCCTGCAGAATAATCGTGGCGAGAATGGAAAACACAATGGCCCAGGCCAGTGCGTAACCGTAACTGGCGCCGGTGACGATCGCAGTCGTCATCGTTCCTGGCCCAACAAAAGAGGCCGCAATGATCAGGCCTGGACCAAATCGTGAGCCGGTACGTTTGCCTGCGTTTCCAGACGGTGCGCCCTGTGAGGCGTTGGGACGGGGACGCTCACTAGCGGTCATGGGATCCTCCCGAATCGTCGGATCGACGCCCGGACATTCCAGACGTCCTAGTGCAGAAACTAGTGTAGGAGAACACCGCGACACCACAGCTCAGGTGCTGCGGCCCACAGTCATTAACTGCTAGGAGCTCTGCTATGTTCATCCGGTCCATTGACGACGTGCCAAAAATTGAGTGGGGCCAGGGCACAAGCCAGCGCATTTTAACCAAGAAAGACGGCATGGGTTTCGCCGTCGCTCATACGGTGGTCCGCAAGGGGACCGAGGCGGCACTACAGTATCGCCACCACCTTGAGGCCTGTTATTGCATTGGCGGCAAAGGCTATATCCTCAGTGCGGATCGTCAGACCCGCTATGAGATCACACCCGGGGTCATTTACGTGCTCGACGAACACGATGCCCATTATTTACAGGGTGGCGAGGATGAAGACCTGATTTTGGTGTCCATTTTCAACCCACCGATCACCGGCGATGAAGCCCACGAGCTCGTCGAAGGTGGATTCTCCTCGTATGCTCCAGCAGAAGAGACACCCGAGGCTCTGGGAGGCTAGTGTCCTTGGAAGGCTTCGGCCAGCCACCAGGCCCCGCCGTCGTTGGCGATCTTGGCGTCGATGACCAGCGGTGTGGTGGGGGTCGAGGCTAACCATTCTTCGACGGCGTCCAGGTCGGCAACGTCGCGCACGGTGATCGCCTGGGCGCCAAAACCGCGGGCGATCGCTGCGATGTCGGTGTCCGGGAAGGTCACCGTGTGGTGGTCTTGGCCGGTGAAGTGATGAATTTCGGCACCGTAGGCGGCGTCGTTATAGACCAGCACGACGAGCGGAATGTCGTAGCGCACCGCGGTTTCTAGCTCCTGGATGGCCATCAAAAATCCGCCGTCTCCGGTACCAAGCACCGGCAGGCGGTTCGGTTGGGCCAGTGCGGAGCCGATGGCCGTATAGAGACCCAGCCCAATAGCCTGGAATGCTTGGGTGAAACAGAACCCGAACGCATCGGGTACGTCCAGGTATTGCGAGGGGTATCCCATGAAGTTGCCCGAGTCGATGGACACCACGCGTTCTGTGGGCAGGAGCTCATTGAGGCGCTTGGTGATCTCGCGCGGATCGACATATTGACCTGGCACGCAGAGGTCTTCGGTGGGGGTCTGGTCCCAGCGCACGCCGGTGGCGATGCGCTCGCGGATCGTCTCGGTGCGATATCTGGGTGGCTGGCTTTTGGACAGCAGCGCCATCGTATCGATGGCGGTGGCCGCGGCATCAGCAACGACCCCCAGGGTCACGGGCCGGTGCGCGCCGATGGCGGCGTCGTCGAGATCAATCTGAACGATCTTCGTGTCGGCGCCAATGAGTTTGCCGCCACGCATGGTCCACATATTCAATGCGGTGCCAAAGGCCACGATCAGATCGGCTCCGGTGATCAGCTCCGCGGTGAGCGGTGAGGAAAATCCGCCAGAAATACCAAGGTTGAACGCATCGTCGTTGAACAGCCCCTTGGCGACTGCGCTGGTGGCCAGCAGAGCGCCGGTTTGCTGCGCTAGGGCTGCGATTTCGGCCTTGGCGCCGCGTCCGCCTCGTCCGGCAATGAACACGGGACGTTCGGCGGCTTCCAGCAGCTCGACCAATGCGGTCACGGAGCGATGACCGGGACGTTGTGCGGCAGGGGGTGACACGTATAGCCCGTCGATACTGCCCACCGCGGGTGCGGCCTGCACATCAAGGGGCAAATTGAGCACGACGGTGCGACGCTCACGCAACACCGTCCGGTAGGCACGCAGCACATCGGCGATAGCCGTTTCAGGGGTGTGGACGCGATGCGCCGTGGCACCCAAACTGGTGGCAAAACCGTCCTGATCCATCGCAAAATTGGAGTGCAGTGCACCGCGGGATGCCTCGGCGGCGAGCACGAGCACCGGCGAATCCGACTTCGCGGCCTCCCCGATCCCGGTTGCCGCATTCGTCAGCCCGCATCCCTGGTGCAAGGACACGGCAGCCACCGTATCCGACATGCGTGCATACGCATCGGCCATGGTGGAGGCACCACCTTCGTGACGGGTTGCGGTAAATGGCACGCCCGCTGCACGCAGCGCGTTGGTGACATGAAAGTTCCCGGAGCCCACCACGCCGAAGCAGTGGCCGATGCCCAGCTGGCCGAGCAGTGCCCCGATTTGGTCCGCAACCGTCGTCATCGTTTAGTAGTCCTCCACAAGTGCATACACACGGCAAGGTGAGGCCGTCCCATTGACGATCGGCAGTGGCGCGATGACGATGACGGCACCCCGAGTGGGCAGATTTGCCAGGTTCTGGAGCGAGGTCACGCCGTATTTATCGTTGCCCAACAGGTGATAGTGCACCGGGAAAGGCGGATCGAGCTCGGCGCCACGGCCGGCATCGATGCCCACGGTTTCGACCCCGATTCCCGAGATAGTGGTCTCTTCGGCCAACCAGCGGGCACATTCAGCCGAGATACCGGGGGTGTGGGAACCGGTTTCATCCTCATTCAGGAAGGCTTCTTGATCCTGGGCATATTGATCCCAGCCGGTGCGGAATAACACCCACCCATTATCTGGCAGTGGACCGTGCTCGGCTTCCCACGCCTGGATGTGTTCGACCTCGATCAGAAAATCCGGATCCTGGGTGGCTTCAGCCGAGAAATCCAGGACGACGGCGTCACCGATGAGTCGTTCGGGTTCAATCGAGGCGACGTCTTTGCCGTCCTTGCCACTAATCCAGTGGATCGGCGCGTCCAGGTGGGTGCCGATGTGTTCCCCGGTGGCGATGTTGTTATGTGACCAGAAGGGGCCCGCGTCATTGAACTGTGCCACATTTTCCAAACTGAAGTCGACCAGATTCGGAAACGGCTCCGGCAGCCGCAGCGTGGGCGTCTCGGAGGAGAGCTTATTGGTCAGATCTAGAATCTGGATGCGCTGTTTTGCCAGAGCAGCGGCAAATTGGGCCAGCGTTGAGGCGCTCTTAGTGGTCGCGGTCATGGCGTTCCTATCACGAGTGAAGAAGGTGTCCTACCTCAATATAGTGTGGCCTGTATCATGATCAGGCTCTGTGGCGTAATACTGCGGACGCTAACCGCGCAGTACCGTGAGCAACTCTTCGACCTTGTCGGTTGTGGTCGCCCATGAACACACCAGGCGCACGACGGGCAGTCCGGAATCGCTCGTGCCCCACGGATGAGCCACGTAATGTTTTCGCAGGGTGTCCAGTGTAGCTTCGGGCATGGCCGCCAAGACCGTATTGGCATCGGGTGCTTGCACCTCAACGCCAGGCAGTTCTGCCAGTTGCTCGGCTAGGTAGGCTGCGGCCGTATTGGCCGCGGTAGCGTTGCGATGCCACAGCGAAGTCGAGAACATGGCGGTGAGTTGTGCCGAAAGGAACCGAGTTTTCGAGGCCAGCTGGGTGGTGTATTTGATAATTGGTGACAGCACATCGTGGGGGACACGGTTGGAGAGCACGACGACGGCTTCAGCCCCCATCGCCCCGTTCTTGGTGGCGCCCAGGGACAAAATATCGACGCCGAGCGCGGTCGTGGCTTCGTGAAGATCGAGACCTAATGCTGCAGCTGCCTGCGACAGGCGTGCCCCATCCATGTGGATGGCCAACCCAGCCTCGT
The DNA here is from genome assembly GCA_036516115.1 of Enteractinococcus sp. Taxonomy (GTDB): domain Bacteria; phylum Actinomycetota; class Actinomycetes; order Actinomycetales; family Micrococcaceae; genus Yaniella. The sequence continues at coordinate 22,977 of DATBUL010000042.1, forward strand.
GGACCACGTTGCACAACTCGGTGAGTTCTTCGGGCGTATACACGGTACCCATTTCGGTGACCTGGGATATACTCACGGCCGTGGGCTGGGTGGCCTGTGGGTTACCAACATCAGAGGTTAGCACCGTACGGACGTCTTCGGGGCGCAGCTTCCCGGCACGGTGGGGCTGTGGCTTTAAGGTGATACCGGCACGCACCGGGGCCGAAGACTCTGAGGTGTAGACGTGGGCGGTGTCTGCACAGATGACCGAGCTATACGGGTGGGAGATCGCCTGGAGCGAGACAATATTGGCCCCGGTGCCGTTGAAGACCGGGAACCCGTAGGCGCCGGTGCCGAACACGTCGTCGATCATCTCGTGGAACGCGTCGGTGGCTGCATCTGCCCCGTAGGCTGGGGCGTCGTCGTTCACCGCGGCCAGTGCCGCAAAGATCTCGGGATGAGCGCCGGCGATATTATCTGAAGCAAAGTGCGGGTCGGTATCGGGTCCAGGCAAGCGCCGAGGTGGTGTGGTCATCATGTCCTCATTGTTTCATCCACGCCGGTGGATTATTTTGCGTGGTCCAAAACCGCCATGGTGCACCGCGAAATGCACACAAGTTTGCCGTCTTGGTTGTGCAGACGGATGTCCCAGACTTGAGAGCGACGGCCACGCGAAACCGGGGTTGCTCGAGCGGTGATAACATCCCCCGGAATGCCGGGTCGAATGTGGTTGGCATTAATTTCTTGTCCGACGACGTATTGCTTGGTGCGATCAACAGTCATAGTTGCCCCAACCGAGCACGCGGTTTCAGCCAACACGACGGAGACTCCGCCGTGGAGGATCCCAGCGTTTTGCAGGGTCTTTTGGGTCACGGGCATGGTGAGTTCCAGATAGTCGTCGCCGATCTCGGAGAATTCAATGTCGAGGACTTCGATGACCGTATTCGCCCGGTACTGAGAGAGTTCTTCCACGGTCGGGTTACCGAACCAGATGCTCATGTCACGCTACTTTCCTGTTGTGCTTCCTGTTGCACAGTGTAGGACATGACAGAAGTATTTCGCGGGAGGAGGCCGGCCCAGTGGGGTTTAGAAGTCGATGTGTTCCCAACCGCGGCGTTGTGGCTGGCGTAGCTGATCTTTGGTCCGGTACACAATATATGGTCGGGTCAGATAGCCCAGGGGTACGGTGAAGACGTGGACGAGCCGGGTGAACGGCCACAGAGCGAAGAGTAGGATCGCTGAGGTCACGTGGATCTGGAACCCGGTGGTTGCCGCTGACATGAGTGCCGGATCCGGTTGGAAGAGCCAGAATTGTCGGAACCACACCGAGATCGTGCCGCGGTAGTCAAAATGGCCGAATCCGCTTTCGAAGACGGTCGCATACACGCCAGCCAGGATCGTAATGCCCAGCATCAGATACATGAGCTTGTCCAATTTGGTGGTTTCACCAAAGACCCTGGTGTTGGTGCGTCGTCGATAGATGAGGATGACCAGCCCGCCGATGGTCGCGGCCCCGGCACCCAACCCGATGGTGATCGCCATGATGTGATACATGTCTTCGGTAAAGCCGATCGCTTCGGTCCAGGCCCTGGGGATGCCCAGCCCGATGACGTGGCCGAGGAAAACGAAGATAATGCCGTAGTGGAATAGCGGCGAGCCAATTCGTAACATCTTGGACTCATAAATCTGTGAGGACCGGGTCGTCCAGCCGAATTTATCGTAGCGGTACCGCCAGATGTGGCCCAGAATAAAGCTGGCCAAAGCTAAATACGGGATAATGATCCACAGAAAGATTTCCCACGCGGTCGGTGTCATGAGCTTCGTCCCTTCAGACTATCCAGCGGTATAAAGGTTTTCTCGCCACGTGATGCTGGTGGGGGCGAGGTCGCATAGGGTGTCATATCCATCGGTGGCATGTCTTCTGACCCGTCGGCATAACCGTCTAACCCAACCAGCTCGTCTTCAGGGCCTTCGGCCACCAATCTTTGGACCGCTTCGATATCGGCGCCTTGCAGCTCGGGCAGTGTGGCACACACGGCGTCAATGGCCCCGTGCCAGATGGAGTTGCGTTCTTCCAGGTGCAGGCGCAGCAGCTCCAAACCGGCTCGATTCGTCTTCAGGATGTCTGCGGCTTCTCCCAAGCCGTGGCCGGCACCGAATTCTAGAACATAGGTCAAATGATCTGGGAGCTCGTCGTCAGAAACTTCCAGCCCTGCATTGCGGTATTGTTCTTTGATCTTCAACAACGCCATGCCACGGCGTCGGGTATCCCCGTTGGAAAAGTACGTCAAATACAGACACCCTCGACGGCGGGTATCAAAGGTTTCCACATATTCACTGCGCAGGTCCAAAATGTCGCCGGTCTCTAATGCCGCGATCAGGGTGTGCAGTCCGTGACGGGGGCGTTGTGGTAGCCCAGATATTAAACGTTGCAGGGTTGGTAACTGCTCCAGTAGATCGTCACCCGGATAGTCAATCAACCAGGAGGCAGCCGTCCAGGTGGCGCGGACCTGATCGTCGGTCATGGGGACCTGGGTGTCCAAACTGCCCTGGGACTGGGAGCGTTTTTTGCGGTTCAGCCGGCCAAGTGAAAGTATCATATTTGATCAGGCCCCTCGTGGTTCTGGGAATAGCCCGGGCGGTTTGCCTTCACCATCCCAATTGAGCAGATTGAAGCGACCTTTGAGATGTTTCCGGTCGCCTGAACCGACGAGCTTTTCCGCATTGCCGGCCACTCCGGGGATATCTTCCATACCGGGACCGCCGTCAAAGTTCAGAGGACAATCGCTGCCGATACCTTCCAAATCATGGGCCGACTCGGAGTGACCGGCAGGAATCACGTAGCGCTCGTTGTACTTGGCCAGCGCCAATAATCGGTACATGTCTTGCATGGTGTCGCCGTCTAACCCAACCGCATACGCAATGGACTCATCGGCTTCATTGCCCAGGTTGATGTCGCGCATGTAGGAACGCATCGCGGCCATTTTGCGCAGCACATCTGCCACGATGTCGACGTCGCCGGCTGTGAAGAGGTTCGCCAGGTATTCGAGCGGGATGCGCAGTTCGTCGATGGCACCAAAGAGGTTGCCGGCAGCTTCCGCATCGTATCCGGTCTCGCCGACGACGTCGACGATGGGAGACAGCGGCGGAATGTACCAGACCATGGGCATGGTGCGGTATTCCGGGTGTAACGGCAGGGCCACCTCGTACTCTTTGATGAGCTTATAGATCGGTGACTTTTGCGCACCAAGGATCCAGTCGTAGGGAATGCCACCGGCCTCAGCGTTTTCCATGACCGCAGGATCAAATGGATCAAGAATCAGATCTTTTTGTGCCTCGTAGAGGTCTTGGTCATTGGGCGTGGAGGCGGCTTCGGTGACCCGGTCCGCATCATAGAGGACCAAACCGATGTAGCGTAGTCGGCCCACACAGGTCTCGGCACACACGGTGGGTTCCCCGTGTTCGATGCGCGGGTAACAAAACGTGCATTTCTCGGCTTTGCCGGTCTTGTGGTTGAAGTAGACCTTCTTATATGGGCACCCTGAGACACAGAATCGCCACCCCCGACACCGTTCCTGATCGACCAACACGATGCCGTCCTCGGCGCGTTTATAGATCGCTCCGGAAGGACAGGACGCCGCACATGAAGGGTTCAGGCAGTGCTCGCAGATGCGTGGTAGGTAGAACATGAAGGTCGATTCGAATTCGAGCTGCACTTTGTCTTCGATACCCTTGAGCATCGGGTCTTTATCCTTGTGCGCATACGTGCCACCCAAGTCATCGTCCCAGTTGCCGGACCATTCGATTTTCATCGGTTCGCCGGTCAACAGTGATTTGGGTGGGGCGGTTGGGATGTGTTGCTGTTCGGGGGCGTTGAGCAAATTGTCGTACTCATAGGACCAGGGCTCGTAATAATCTTCGATGCCGGGCAGTTTGGGGTTTGAGAAGATACTGGCAAGTTTCGTTAATTTGCCGCCAGCTTTGAGCTTGAGTTTGCCACGTCGGGACAGTGCCCAGCCGCCCTGCCATTTTTCTTGATCTTGGTAGCCGCGGGGGTAGCCTTGACCGGGGCGTGTTTCGACGTTGTTAAACCAGACGTATTCGGTCCCTTTGCGATTTGTCCAGGCCTGTTTGCAGGTCACCGAACAGGTGTGGCACCCGATGCACTTGTCGAGATTCATCACCATCGCCATCTGCGCCATTACCCTCATTGTGGTTCCCTCTCAGTAGTGAACGTCTTGGTTCTTGCGACGACGGATCACCGTGACCTCATCACGCTGATTACCGGTCGGGCCGTAGTAGTTGAATGCAAAGGACAAGTTTGCATACCCGCCCACCAGGTGGGTGGGTTTGATCATGATGCGGGTCAGTGAGTTGTGGACGCCGCCGCGCTGCCCTGAGGTTTCCGAAATCGGGGTGTTGACCGTGCGCTCTTGGGCGTGATACATAAATGCGGTGCCTTTGGGCATGCGGTGCGATACCACGGCTCGGGCGACGACGACGCCGTTGCGGTTGACCGCTTCGATCCAGTCGTTGTCTTTGATCCCCACCGCTTCGGCATCTTCGACGCTCATCCAAATATTCTGGCCACCACGACTCAGTGACATCATGAAGAAGTTTTCCTGATACATCGTGTGGATTGCCCACTTATTATGCGGGGTCAGATAGCGCACGGTGATATGAGTGCCGTCGGTGTCACCGACCGCGGGTTCATTGAATAGTGCGTTCATATCTAATGGAGGCCGGAATGTGGGCAGGGCATCGCCCATTTCGATGAACCAGTCGTGGTCCAGATAGAAATGCATGCGCCCGGTGAGGGTGTGCCAGGGCTTGAGCCGTTCGACATTGATGGTAAACGGCGAATACCGTCGGCCGCCGGTTTCCGAACCAGACCACTCCGGTGACGTAATCACTGGCACCGGTGCGGCCTTAGCATCCTGGAAGGAGATGAGTTTGCCCTCGTGTTCAGCCGACAGGTCGCGCAGTTGTTGACCCGTGCGTCGTTCTAAGTGTTCGAATCCTTCGGTCGCCATCAACCCGTTGGTCGTTCCTGAGAGTCCGAGGATGTAGTCCGCTGCCTGCAAATCGGTTTTGATCAGCGGTTGGCCCGCCCCCACACCCGTCCTAGCGGTCCCGTTGATCGCGCGTAACCGTTCGATGTGGTGATCCACTGTGTATTGGATGCCGCGGGTGTTCATGCCTTTGCGTTCAAGGAGTGGCCCGATGGTGGTGTACTTGTCATAGATCGCCGTGTAATCGCGTTCCACCTCGACTAACTTCGGCATCGTCTGGCCGGGTATGGGTTCACATTCACCAAATTTCCAGTCTAGGACTCGACCTCGTGGCGTGTTGAGCGCATCCGTGGAGTCATGCTGTAAGGGTTGGGCGACGACGTCGGTGCGGGTGCCCAGATGTGTGCGGGCCAGCTCAGAGAATTTCTTGGCGATGGTCGCCCAGATTTCCCAGTCTGTGCGCGATTGCCACGGGGTAGAAATGGCCGGATTGAAGGTGTTAACGAACGGGTGCATGTCGGTGGTCGACAGGTCGTGTTTTTCATACCACGTGGCCGCCGGCAGAACCACATCACTGTGCAAAGTGGAAGTTGTCATCCGGAAGTCCAGTGTCAACATCAAATCGATCTTGCCGATCGGTGCGTCCTCACGCCATGTCACATCTCGGGGTCGCAGAGCTTTGGGTGTTTCTTCGGCGCTGACCGTGTTGTCGACGCCCAATAAGTGTTTGAAAAAGTACTGCTCTCCCTTGGCCGAGGACGCCAGGGTGTTGGCTCGCCACATGGACCAAATGCGCGGGTAGTTATTTTCTGCGTCCGGGTCTTCGGCGGCGAAATGTAACCGGTCGGCTTTGAGCTCATCAACGATGTGGTCGGCCGCGGTTTTTCCTGCGGCGTGGGCCTCATCGGCAATGTCTAACGGGTTGCGGTCGAAAGACGGGTAAAACGGCTGCCATCCCAACCTGGCAGACAGTGCGACCGCATCGGCTGTGGTCATCCCGGCAAATTTTCCTTTGCCAGCACGGGCCGCGAGCTTGTCGGCACCGAACTGGTCGTAGCGCCACTGGTCGGTGTGAATGTACCAATATGTGGTTTGGGTCTGTTGCCGTGGAGGTTGAGACCAGTCCAGGGCGTTGGCTAGATGGATCCAGCCGGTAAACGGGCGAATCTTTTCTTGTCCCACGTAGTGCGCCCATCCGCCACCGTTAACACCTTGTGTTCCACACAGGGTCGTCAGAGTCAAAAACGTCCGATAGGTTTGGTCCGAGTGGAACCAGTGGTTTGTGCCGGCACCCATGATGATCATGGAGCGGCCTTTGGAATCTCGTGCGTTGGTGGCGAATTCGCGGGCGATCCGGGCCGCTGCCTCACCGGGGACACCAGTGATACGTTCTTGCCAGGCCGGGGTATTCGGGCTGGTGGCATCGTCAAGGCCGGTGGGCCACGTCCCGGGCAGTGACTCTCGGCCGACGCCATACTCTGCCAACAGGAGGTCAAAGACGGTGGTGACTTTGCGTCCGTCGGCCAAGACTCGGTAGGGCACCCCGCGAACGACGGTATCGATCTCTCCTTGGGCCGCGGTGTCGAAGCGTGGAAGTGCAATCTCAGCGGCTCCGTCCGCGCGGTTGAGCATCGACAGGGCGGGTTGAATATTGCCAAGATCCAGGTTCCACCGACCTTCGCCATCCTCGCTGAAGCGGTGTCCCAGCGTACCATTTGGGACAGCTGGGGCATCGGTAGCGACATCCCACATGACCGGTTTGAACACGGCGTGCTCGGTCGTGGTTTCTTCAGACACCCCGGCCGGTAGGTCGGTGGCCACAAGAAATTTCCCGGGGGTGAAGCGCCCGGTTTTTGCGTCATCGAGTTCAACCAAGAATGGCAGGTCGGTGTATTTCTTGACGTAACTGTCGAAGTATTCGGTCGTGTTGTCGACGACGAACTCTTTGAGAATGACATGTCCCATGGACATCGCCAGTGCCCCATCGGTGCCGGTTGCAGGTGCCAGCCACTCGTCGGCAAACTTGACGTTTTCCGCATAGTCGGGACTCACGGAGATCACTTTTTGTCCCCGGTAGCGAGCTTCGGCCATCCAGTGGGCGTCGGGGGTCCGGGTCAAGGGGACATTCGAGCCCCACATCATCAGGTAACTGGCGTTGAACCAATCACCGGATTCCGGGACATCGGTCTGGTCGCCAAACATTTGTGGTGAAGCCGGTGGCAGATCGGCGTACCAGTCATAGAAGGACAGCATGCTGCCACCGATCAGCTGGTGGAAGCGCGCACCGGAGGAGAAGGAGACCGGACTCATGGCGGGGATGGGGGAAAACCCGGTGGTCCGATCGGGCCCAACGTATTTCACGGTATAGACGTAGGCGGCCGCGACTAGCTCCACGACCTCATCCCAGGTGGCCCGCACGAGGCCACCTTTGCCGCGAACTGATTTATAGCGGCGGGCTTTTTCTGGATCTTCGACGATGGATTTCCATGCTTCGACCGGGTCTTTAAGTTCGGCTTTGGCTTCTCGGAACATGCGCATCAATGCAGCGCGCACATACGGGTAGCGCACCCGGGTGGGGGAGTAGGTGTACCAGCTAAACGAGGCGCCACGAGGGCAGCCGCGGGGTTCGTATTCTGGCATGTCTGGACCGGCCGAGGGATAGTCGGTGGCCTGCGACTCCCACGTAATGAGGCCGTCCTTGACGTACACATTCCAAGAACACGACCCGGTGCAGTTGACCCCGTGGGTTGAACGGACCACCTTGTCATGTGCCCAACGATTGCGGTAAAACGAGTCGCCGTGGCGTCCGCCGTCGTAGTGGACTTCTCGGTTGTCTTCGCTGATGGCGGCTTTGCGGGTGAAGATTTTGCGTACCCCGACGAGCGCATCCATGGCCGCATTGTCGATTCCCGCAGTGTTTTTCTCAGAGGTGGCCCGGTCGTCGATGGTCATCCGATACTCCTTTGTGTTTTCTTCTCAGCGGAAGCTTTCGGGCGCATCCCTCGCGCAGTGACCAGCGTGATCAGGCCGGCGAGGATGGTGGCTGCGGCCAAGAGGAGGAGGCCCCAGCGGTATTCTTGGGTGGCGGCCCATAGGCCACCGAGCAGCAGTGGCGGGACGAAACCGCCCAGCCCACCGGCGGCTCCGACAAAACCGGTGATCGATCCGACCTGACTGGGATCGGACACCTGGGCTACCAGCGCGAAGACGGCACCTGCTCCGAGGCCCAGGCCGATGGCCATGAGTAAGAACGCGACGGTGCCTAGCCCTTCCAAACGAGGGTTGGTTGCCAGGGACAGGGCACACAGTAAGACGATGGTGTAGCTGCCCAGCAGCGTGATGATGGGGCCGATCTTGTCCGAGAGCATCCCGCCGATAGGACGCATGATGACTGCAGCAACAACAAAGCCGGCCATGCGCAGTGCGGCATCGCCGGCTTCAAGACCGTAGGCGTTCATGAGATACGTGGGCAGATAGACCGAGAATGCGACGTATCCGCCAAAGGACAGGGCATAAAGATAACACGCCTGCCAGGTGAAAGGCAGTTTCATCACCCCGGCCATCTGACGGCCGATATTTTGTTCGCTTGGGCGCCAATCCGGATGGTTTTTCATCAGGGCCAGTGCGACCAGTGCATAGATCAGTAGGGCCGCTGCGGTCACGATAAACGGCACGAGGGCGCCTTGTTCAAACAGCGGGACCGTCGTGAATGCGGCAATCGCGGTACCGCCCATGCCGATACCGTAGATACCGGTGGCCGTGCCGCGACGTTCTTTGGGAAACCAGGAGTTGACGTAGGGGACGCCGATGGCAAAAGAGGTGCCGCCGACGCCTAGGAAAAACCCGCCAATAAGCAACGTGGCGTAAGTGTATTGTCCGATGAAGCCGATGAAGAGCACCGGAATAATGGTGATCAAAGAGATGGTGGGCATCATGAGTCGTCCACCGAATCGGTCTGTCAGGGCACCGACGACAATACGACCCAGCGACCCCACGAGCACGGGGATAGCGACCAGCAGTGAGGCATCTTGGGTGATCCCGTCCTCGACGAAGACCGGGCCGAGGGGGCTGAGTAATGACCAAGCCCAGAAATTGACGGCGAAGCCCAGTGTGGCCATGACCAATGCTGTAGTCCGCTGAGCTCCGGTAGGTGTTGATGCGGTGTCGTCCATCGCTCGTCCCCTGCCTATGCGCGGTTCTGGGGCTACGGTAACATAGTTGTGAGGTATATCACAGGGCGCTGTGGTGACATCGCAGGTCAGCCTGTGGTGACTCTACGGGCGTGAGCTATTAGGCTGCTGGAAGCATTCGGGGGTATGTTCAACATGTTCGACCAGCACACTGTGTATGCCGTGGTGTTAACCGGCGGAAGATCGTCCAGGATGGGAGGCCGACATAAACCAGGGATCCTCATTGATGGGCGCAGCGTCATCGATCGGACAGTCACCGAGCTGTGGGGTGCCGCCCCTAAGGCTCAAGTCATTATCGCGGGCAGTGATGAAGGCCTGTCGAGGAGTATACGGCAGCATGTGAGGGTCGTTCGGGAGGAGCCGCCGTTTTCTGGGCCACTGGCAGGAGTCGCTGCAGCCGTCGAAGCGATCCCGTCCTCAGACGGTATTGTCCTGGTGCTGGGTGGGGACCTGCCGTTCTTATCATCCGAGACGATGACGAGTTTGATCCAAACTGTCATCGACGGGGCCCAAGTGGTCAGTTGCGTGGATGCCACCGGGCACCTGCAGTATTTATGCGCCGCTTGGCACGTGGAGATGTTGCGCGCTCAGCTCTTGCAGATAGCAGATCCTGCTGGGGTACCACTGCGGGCCTTGTTTTCGGGGCTGACTCCGCAGCTGATTGCTTGTGACCCGGATGAGCTGCGCGATATTGATACGCCATTTGATCTGGCCCGAGCGGTCACAACCGCTGATGGCCGCCCGGTACCGGGCGCGCTGCTGGCTGCCGTCGACCGGTTTGAAGACGAACACGGTGACAGCATCGCCGGGCTGAGCCCTCACCAGACCGCTGACATTCTGGATTTTGCGCGTGAAGTAAAGCATTCACAGACTGCTGCAAATCCTGTCATAGCGGCGTTTTTGGCCGGGCAGCTCGCCGGATTAGACTCGGAGCTATCAGTCGGCGATGCCTTGCGGCGTGTGCTGGACGTTGTTGGGCTCGATCGGCAGATCGGGGAGCTCCATGAGTCGCGCCACCAGCCGACACGCGGTGTGGACGTTAGCAGCTTGGCCGGTGGCGACGAGCAGGCCGGCAAGATACATGGCCACGGGTCCAGCCGATCGCACGAAACCGGTTGAGATGTTAGCAGCGGCGGACAGGATCTTGTCGACATCGTGTGATTGCAGGGGTGTTAATGCCAGTTGCTCAGCGGCGTGTGCAGCCCATTGGGACAGTTCCTCACGGGGTGCTTTGCTACATCGATTGGCCATGGCGCCAGCCTATCGAGTCCACGCTGGAGTCATCTAGGGTCAGGAAGCGACTGGAGGCTCCGATAGGCGCTGTCAAACAGATTCGTGGCTGACGGGGATGTTTTTATTGGGATGTATTTTTCAACAATGCAACGGACTTGCCGAACCGTCAGTGCCCGTTTGAGGTGCTGGAATAGTCTGATGCGATCTCGTGACTCTTGCTCGGTGGCCGCAGGTGGCAGTGAAGCCAAGAACCTTTCGACTTCTTGCAGCTTATGTAGTGCCGGATCTGGTGTTTTCATACTTCAACGCTAACCGCGTCAAGGAATCCGACGCACGAGCCAAGCATATTTTGTGGATGATCATATCCCGTAGCGCCTCCTGTGGAAAAGTCAGGTGTCTGGTCTCGCATATGCTGTGTCGGAGACTGTCTTCACGCCAACGCCCAGCGACCGGGAGGGTCGCTGGGCGAAGTGTGCGGAGCAAATGCCTGCTAGTAGCTCGTGGTTTCCGTTTCCACGGTGGTCCATTGAGCGGCCAGCTGTTCGGTGGCGCGCGCTAGCAGGGCGACGTCGGCGCCGACGTTGACGAAGTCCGCTCCGGCATCGACATAGTCTTGCGCCTGGTCCGGGTTGAACGCGTTGACCCCGGCAAATAATCCAGCGGCTTTGGCTTTTGCGATGACGTTCTTGGCCGCGGCCACAACCTCGGGATGGTTCTGCTGACCGGTGTAGCCCATCGATGCAGACAAATCGGATGGGCCAATGAAGATCCCGTTGATCCCTTTCACCGCGAGGATCTCGTCGAGGTGTTCAAGGGCCTCGGCGGTTTCGATCTGGATGGTCAGGGTAATGGTCTCGCGTGCGGTGGTCAGGTAGTCCGGATAGCGGCCCCACGCCCCGGAACGCGCCAGCGCTGAGCCGATGCCACGTACCCCCTCGGGTGGGTAGGCAACCGCGGCGGCGGCTTTGCGTGCGTCGTCGGGGGTGAAAATCATAGGGATGATCAGCGACTGGGCACCCAGGTCCAGGTACTGCTTGATCAGCGTCGTGTTATTCTCCGGGATGCGCACGACTGGGATGGAATCGTAGGCGGCGATCGCACGCAGCTGGTTCTGAACGGACTCAAGACTCAACGGCGAGTGTTCGGCGTCGATGAGTAAGTAGTCCATGCCCGCTCCGGCGACAATCTCGGCGATGCCGGCGTCTCCAGAGGATAAGAACATGCCGGCGGCAGCACGCTTGCGTGCGGCTGAGGCTTCGGGCGTGAAAAGGGTTTTCAGTGAGGGGCGCGGGGTCAGGGCCATGGGCGGTCTCCTTCGTCGTGAGGGATAATTATTCGAACTGGATGGAGATGGCGCCCAGCGGACCGAAGTCGGCGTAGACGGTGTCGCCCTCATACACCCACATGTAGCGAGTGAAAGAACCAGCCAGGATGATCTCGCCGGCCTCTAAGTAGTCGTCGTGGCCGGCCAGACGGTTGGCTAACCAGTGCACGCCGTTGGCCGGGTGACCCAGGATGCCGGCGGAGAGACCGGTTTCGATAATTTCTTGGTTGCGGTACAGCGCCCCACCGATCCACCGCAGATCAACCTCATCGGGTTTGACCGGACGGCCGCCGAGGACCATCGCGCCCAGGGCAGCGTTATCCGAGATGGTATCGGTGATGGTGCGGCCTTCCATCTCGATGTGCGCATCGAGAACTTCAAGGGCCGGGGTGACGTATTCGGTGGCGCGTAGGACGTCGAAAATATTAACGTTGGGTCCGCGCAAGTCGTCTTTGAGTACGAAGGCCAGTTCAATTTCGATGCGCGGGTGGGTATATTGTTTCCACTCAAACACGTGGCCGTCTTCAAAGACCTGGTCGTCAAAGATGACGCCGTAGTCGGGCTCATCGATGCCGGTAGCGGCCTGCATGGCCTTGGAGGTCAGTCCGATTTTGTGACCAACTTTGCGACGTCCGGACTCGATTTGGCGATCTGCCCAGATTTTTTGGATCGCGTAAGAATCTTCGACCACCATGTCCGGGTAGCGTTTGGTGAGCAATGGAACCGGTTTGCGGTCAATGTTGGCCTGGTGTAGTTCGTCAGCGATTTTGACGTGTGTTTCGTGGTCTAACATCGGACTCCTTTGAAATAGAACAGCCTGCGGTTAATCGTATACGAAACCATTTTGGGGTGTGACAACGCGGTCGTTTTGTTCAATGAAGGCTAACGTCCACTGACTTTGCGCAGGTTGCCATCGAGGCGTTGGGTCCAACCGCGAGCATCGAGATGTTCCAGCAACGGAATGAGCGTGCGTCTGGTCGTGTTCAGTGCGTGGCGGGCCTGTGCGGCAGTAAAAGGTTGATCCAAGCGCACCAGCTCGCGCATGGCCAGGGCGGGGGTCTTCGGGTGCAACACGATATTGTCGGGTAGGCGAAGCAGCCGCTGTTGTTGAGCGGCAGCGGCGAGTTCTTTATCGCCTAAGCCCAGCTCGGCCAGTTCATCTGCGGTGGGGGCGGTGAATGGGTCAGCTGCTAGACGTTGTTCGAGTGCCATGACGGCTGATACGGCGGCTCCCAGGCTGGGTTTCAGACTCGGGTCGGCGACCCGACCGGCATGCTGGGTCAGGCCGGCCTCGTCGATCACCAGCGGGAGAAGTTCCGGATGGGGAAGTGCCAACAGGTGAACGGCGGCCTGCTGTGTCATGCCACCGGCTGCAGGGTCACGTTCGTAGTGGGTTGCTACGGCATCGCGTAGTTGCTGCGACCAAGCGGCCAACCGCTCACGATGTACTAACCACGTCTGATGCCTCAACACATTGCTGGGCAAAGGCTCGGGCACTGGAACACCCATCGCGGTGACTATAGGGGTGGCTATCGCCCCGCGCCGTGCCACCTCGTGTTGGAGGTGATTGCGCTCAGTGAGTTGACGAAGAGCTTGGGCTCGGTGTTGAGCCGCTCCGCGACGTCGCAGTGGCGGGGGATCGAGGTCTAATACCGTAGCTCCACCGGTAATCAACCGTTGGCCGGTGCCCCGCAGAATAAACCGATCGCCAATGTGTAAGGGCAACGCCCGGTCCAAGGTTAGGCGAGCGAAGCCCGAATCCAACGGCCGGCAGTGGGCATAAACGGTGGCGGTGCCGATGTGCACAGAAAATTCTTGGGCAAGGTCGGTGAAGTCCACGCCGTGGGTTCCGACGACCTCTACGGTCGAGGTGTGGAACCATGCGCCGGGGGTGATCAGTGCATCGCCACGGCCGATTTCCTCGACGTCAATGCCGCGCAGATTGACGGCCGCGCGAGTCACCGGGGTGAGCTCATCGGTCGAGGCGCCGTGACTTTGCAGATTACGGATCGTCACCTGTGTGTCGGTGCCCGAAAGCTCCAGGGCGTCATTGACCCGCAGCGTTCCGGCAGCCAGAGTACCCGTCACGACCGTGCCGGCGCCTTTGACCGCGAAGCTGCGATCCACCCAGAACCGGATCGGGGCCGTGGTCGACGGGGCGAGGAGCGTGCCCAGGAGACGGTCGAGTTCCCGGCGAAATGCGTCCAGGCCCTGGCCCTCGATCGCCGAAGTCGCCACAATCGGTGCGGTCGCCAGTCCAGTGTCGGCTAATTCGTGACGGATCTGTTGGGTGACGGAGGCAATACTGTCGGGCGCAACGTCGGATTTTGAGATAACGACGATCCCGGCGCTGATCCCTAAGGCAGCGATGGCATCGCGATGCTCAGAGGTCTGGGCCGACCAACCGTCATCGGCGGAGACCACGAAACACACGATGGGCGCCGGCCCGAGGCCTGCGAGCATATTGCCCAGGAAACGTTCGTGGCCTGGGACGTCGACGAATGACACCGAGCGCCCCGACTCCAGGGTCATTTCAGCAAACCCCAGGTCAATGGTCAGTCCGCGCTCGCGTTCTTCTGCCCACCGATCGGGCTCCGTGCCCGTCAGTGCCCGAATAAGCGCTGACTTGCCATGATCCACGTGCCCGGCGGTTGCCACCACGAAGCGTTGGGTCACCGGTCCACCTTTGCGGCGAGCTGCTGCAACCGAGCGCTGATGGTGGCATCTTGCGTCGCGGGAACACAGCGCAAGTCGATCAGGCATCGTCCCTCGGAGATCCGGGGCAGGATCGCCGGATCTCCGGTTCGTAACGGATGCGCAAAGGATTCGGGCAAGCTAATGGCCAAGCCGGGCAGAGGTACTCCGGCACCGCCGCCACCACCAACGCGACCCTCGTGGGCAATGACCTGTGCACCGATCGTCTCGGCAAGGCGTTGGCTGCGTTGCCGAAGGATCTCGACGTCAGCGTGCAGCGCGTCCTGCACCGGCGTCGACGGCGCAGTGAGGGTGGCCTCAAGCGCGGCCAGGGTGAACTTATCAGCTCGGAAGGCTCGAGCCAGGGGATGTTTGCTCAGTTGTTCGATGACGTGAGTTTTCCCCAGCAGGATGCCCGCCTGAGGGCCACCCAGGAGCTTATCGCCGCTGGCAAGAACGATGTCGGCGCCGTCGCGTAATGCCGCGCCGATACTTGGTTCATCAGGTAGAACCGGGTCGGACTCTAGTAGTCCTGACCCGACGTCGACAATCAACGGCAGGTCATGTTCGGCGGCCAGCTCAGCCAACTCGCGGGTTGCCACCGAGGAGTGGAACCCGCCGATCCAATAATTCGATGGGTGCACCTTCAAAATTGCCCCGGTGCATTCCGTGATGGCTTCCCCATAGTCGTGCAGGGTCGTGCGGTTCGTCATGCCGACTTCGGCCAGTTCTGCACCCGTTGAGGTGATGAGCTCTGGCAGTCGGAATCCCGCTCCGATCTCAACGAGCTCCCCACGACTCACGATGATCTCAGGGACACCCTGAGCCACCGACAGCACCGTGGTGGCAAGCGCGAGTGCGGCGGCCCCGTTATTGACGACGAGCGCGTCTTGGGCATCTGGGACCGCGGAGAGCAGCGCGGCTTTTGCCCACATGCCGCGTTGCGAGCGTTTTCCGTCGCGCAAATCCAGTTCCAGATCCACATACCCGGCAGCAGCCAAGAGCGCATCCCGGGCCGCATCGGATAATGGTGCGCGACCAAGATTGGTGTGGATAATGACGCCGGTAGCGTTGAGAACAGGCGATAACCGAGTCGTGGTGGTCGTCTCCAACCGGGCGATCAGCGTAGGAGTGACCTGATCGGGCGGTAAATCCCCGTGTCGGGCATCATTTTGGACCCCGGTGATGACCCGCCGAATGACGTGCGGCGCGAGTCGTGCGCTGGCAGCCTGCACCTGGGGCAGCGCGAGGAGACGGTCGGTTGAGGGAATCGCGCGGCGCGGGTCTGCGGCCACCAAACAGTCCTTTCGTTGCACAGCAACCGGTTTTGGCGGAGGCGGACGGGAATCGAACCCGCCAGACCAAGCTACTTGGTCTCGTCGGTTTTGAAGACCGCGGGGACCACCAGGAACCCTAACGCCTCCAAAACCTCAAACTATCACGTTTGGCACTTGTCACGTAGCGACACGAGTCCCTGTTGTGGAGCGGGTATGGTTCCTATACTGAAAGACATGACCGACACATTTGAACAGCTCACCCAGCCACGACTCACCACGACTGCCTCGGGAGGCGGATGCGCGTGCAAGATCCCGCCCGGAGAACTCGAAGAAGCCGTGGCAAAGCTTGCCGGCCAGAACGATGACGCCGTCATCGTGGGGCTTGATGACGGCGACGACGCCGCAGCCGTCCGTCTGGAAGGTGACACTGCGATCTTATCGACCGCCGATTTCTTCACCCCCGTGGTCGATTCCGCATATGACTGGGGCCGGATTGCAGCAGCGAATGCGATCAGTGACATTTATGCGATGGGTGGCCGCCCGATTGTGGCCATCAACCTGATGGGCTGGCCGCGCGGTGTGCTGTCGGCCGAGCTGATGGCTGAGGTCCTAGCCGGTGGACTGGCCATCGGAAAGGAAGCCGGGTGCCCGGTCATCGGTGGGCACACAGTCGATGATCCTGAACCAAAATATGGCATGGCCGTGACTGGTGTAGCCCAAGCCAGCCAGTTGATGCGCAATGATGCCGCCAAACCGGGTCTGCCTTTGACGTTGACCAAACCCCTTGGTCTAGGCTTGCTGAATAACCGTCACAAGGCGACCGGTGAAGTCTTTGAAGAAGCCATTGCCACCATGACAACGTTGAATAAGGCTGCAGCGGAACAAGCTGTCGACGCAGGTATTCGGGCAGCTACCGATGTGACGGGATTCGGCCTATTGGGTCACCTATATAAGATGATGCGGGCCTCAGGCACCGGGGCGGTTATTGAACGTCAGACGGTCCCGCTGGTTGAAGGGGCTGCCAAGGCACTTGAAGACGGTTATGTTTCGGGTGGTACGCGTCGGAATCTAGAGTGGGTCGGTCCGCATGTTGAAGCCGGTGCCGGAATCATTGAAGACGATCTGCTGGTCTTAGCCGATGCACAGACCTCGGGTGGTTTACTCGTCGTCGGTGAACTCCCGGGGTATCCGGTGATTGGCTACACCACCGATCGTGCCGGAGTGCTGGAGGTCCGCTAGCCCACCGTGGTGATCGAGTCGTCGACGATGCCCTGTGCGCGACGGGCTGCGAGCCGGTCGCGCTGGGGTTCAACGACGTGGCGCGGATCCTTGGTCGAATCAATGCCGGCTTCCATGATCGCGGAACGGGTGAGCATTGATGCCGTGGCGAGTGCGGTTCCCGACGCGATGGCCGCGAACCGGTTACGGCTCAACAATGCCGCGCCGAGGCCCCCGGCGATCGTGAGGGCTTGAGCCCACCGCAGCTTCCGTGCTGGGCGCCCGGTTTGTAGTGGTTCGGCTTCGACCGGGTGCATGTCAGCGGTGAGCTTTTCGGAAAAGAACAGTTCCGAGGCCGCTCCCAGGGTGGCAAATACTCGTGCCGGGCGGGTCTGCGTGGTGGGGGTCGTGACCAGCGCGACCCCGGAGGATGCCATCGCGGCCGAGGAAACAAACAGGTAGGACAGGTTATCTTTGCCGCCGTTCCACGTGGGCACTGACGTGTCAGCTAATAACGCCCCGGTATAGGACGCCAATGGTGCGCCCATCACAGCTGCCAGCATGGCGGCGGGCTTTTCGAAAGCATAGACCACTTTGCGGAGCACGCCGAGAGGAATTTTCTGGCCGGTGAGTTTATCGACTTCGATGGCCGCGACCACGCCAGCGCCGACACCAAAGGAACTCAAAATCCAGGTTCCCATATTCATCGGGGAGGCAGGCTTGAAGGTGCGCATCATGTGGTGGAAACGTTCGGGGCGTCCCAGGTCGGCAATCAAAAAGATGGTGCCCCCAATGGTCGCCGTCAGGGCAGTGAGCCGGGTGTTGCGACGTAAGGCATCGAAACCGATCCGATCCGCACCGACCGCGAGCATCGCTGAACCGCCGGCCACTCCACCAAGAAACAGGTAGGCGGAAATCTTGTCATCCCAGGGTGGGGCTTTGACGATGGGCCGCCCGTAGTAAGAGTCTGCGAATTCGACATCTTCGACCATGGGCATTTCGCGCGAACCGTCACCAGTGCCACCGCCGCGGCGGTGGCTGGGTGGACGATTGCGACGTTTTTTCCGACGCGGTTCATTTTCTGGCCGGTAGGCGTCAAAGTCAGACAGAGTCACTTCTTGCGGGCTCCTATAAAGGCGGTCGCTGCGGCTGCCAGCATCCCGGCGGCGGCAATACCGACTTTCTTGTACATTTTCGGTAGGTCTTTGGTCGGAACTTGAGGATCCGGCGGGAGCCCATAGACTTCTGGTTCATCTAACAACAGGAACACCGACCCGATGCCGCCGACGCCGTCGTTGGAATTCGCGCCATAGAGACGTGCTTCGGTCAGACCTTTTTCGTGCATGGCCGTGACGCGTTTCTTGGCGTTATCCACCATTTCTTCGCGGCTACCGTATTGAATCGATTGTGTCGGACAGGTCTGCGCACACGCAGGTGTCTGGCCATCGACCATACGATCAAAGCAGAAGGTGCACTTCTTGGCGGTACCTTCGTGTTTGACCTCCATCGAATAGCGCGAGTCGACACGGTCAGGCTTGGTGTGAATGGTGCCGGTATCGCGACGCTCGATCACACCGAATGGGCAGCCGGCCACACAGGTTCCACAGCCGTTACAGATATCGTCTTGGACGACAACGGTGCCATACTCGGTACGGTACAGCGCACCCGTTGGGCACACATCCAAGCAGCCCGCATAGGTACAGTGCTTGCACACATCCGAGCTCATCAGCCACCGGAACTCAGGAGTGTCAGGGTTCGGTGGGTTATCGACCTTGTTCTTGATCCGTACTCCGGGGGAGCCGAATTCTGGCATGCCCAGATCCTCGGTGGTATTCGGTTCGCGCTTTTCTGGGGCGCCGAAGGACGGCATCCCGAGTCCGACCAGTCGTGCGCCGGATTCGCGGGCCTTTTCGATCTGTTCCTGGCCCTGCTCAATGAAGGCGACGTGGCGCCACGTGTTGGCACCCAGGCTGCCGGTGTTGTCATAGGACGAGCCGAGGATTTCCAGATCACCCTTCATCGGGTTCTGGTTCCATTCCTTACAGGCCACCTCGCAGGCTTTACAGCCGATACAGATTGAAGTGTCAGTAAAGAACCCCTTGCGCTCGGTATCTTGCCCATAGGCTTCCATTAGCTCGCCGGGACGTTCGCGGAAATCAACCACGTTATTCTCCTGTGTGAGGCTCGGGTTCGGTCAGTTGCGGTGGATCATTGACTTTCATCGTCTCAGGGTCTCGTTGATACGTCACCCGTCGATGCCCGGTTAGCTCCGTGATACCCGCCTGTTCGCGAAGATCTTCCACGAATTTGACGAGTTCAGGACCCCGCGGACGACGGCCGGGCATGATCGTACAGGCCACGGCTTTTGCCGACTGAATGTACACGTTTGGATCCAACGTCATCCCCAGCAGGTCGTTGACGCTGTCACCGGTGACCAGGGCTTGATTCCCGACGCCGAAGTGGAACGGCATGCCGATTTGGTGGACAGCTTTACCACCGGCGATGACCGGTTTCATCCGTTGGGTTACCAAAACCTTGGCCTCGATGGCCCCACGCGGTGAGGCAATAGTCGCCCAACCATACGGTTCCAGACCCGCATCGGCGGCAAGTTCCTCAGACACTTCCACAAACATCTCTGGCTGCAGTTCCGATAAGTACGGCAAGAACCGACTCATACCACCCGCTGTTTGGTGTTCGGTGAGGCGATACGTTGTAAAGATGTGCGGGAAGACCTCGGATCCCGGTTGGTTGCCCGAAGGTGCCAGCTGGTTGCCACGCGCAGAGATCAGAACTCGCGAAGGCGACTCCTGTTGTGGATACAGCGGGTTGCTGACTGGGGATTCTGCGGGTTCGAAGTGGGTCGGCATGGGCCCATCGTTCATCCCTTTCGGGGTAAACAGCCAGCCCTTGCCATCGGGTTGCATAATGAATGGATCGTCCCCGGCTAATGCATCGGGCCCGTACGTATCATGCGCGGTCTTGGTGGAGGGCGGACGGTTGACCGGGAAGTCCGGTACGTCACGGCCGGTCCAAACCTCTTGCTCTTCATCCCACCAGACCAGCTTCTTGCGTTCTGACCATGGGTTGCCGTCGAGATCGGCCGAGGCACGGTTGTAGAGGATCCGGCGGTTGGCAGGCCAAGCCCAGGCCCATTGGTGAGCCATCTCGTCCTGTTCCCGGCCCGGAACCCGGTTTGCCGCATGGTTAATTCCACCGGCATAGACCCCGGCGTAAATCCAACAACCGCCAGCTGTTGAACCATCAGTCTTGTACTGGTTGAAATTATCGACGGGTTTGCCGGCGTTTGGTCCGGTGGTGTAGTAACCGTTAATTTCCTTCAACACAGCTTCGGCTGAGGGTTCACCGTGCTCATCGACCGGATAATCCCAGGTCATCGCCTGCAGAGGTTTATCCCGTGGATCAGTGGAGTCTTTGAGTCGTTCCTTGAGTCGAACGCCCAGATCATAGAAGAACTCAAGCTCCGATCGGGCATCCCCAGGCGGGGTAATGGCCTGGTGTCGCCACTGGACCAGACGTTGCGTTTGCGTGAACGTTCCAGCCTTTTCGGTGTGATTGGCAGCCGGCATGAAGAAGACTTCGGTGGCAATTTCTTCGGTTTTCAACTCTCCGGTGGCAATCTCAGGGCCTTCTTTCCACCAGGTCGCCGTCTCAATGAGCTGGAAGTCACGGACCACCATCCATTTCAGATTCGACATCCCCAGTCGCTGCATGCGTCCATTTGCGGAGCCGACAGCGGGGTTTTGTCCCAGCACAAAGTACCCATCCACACCCTTATCGAACATGCGCATGAGCGTCTGATAGGTCCCATGAGCGCCGGTCAATCGTGGCATGTAGTGATATCCGAAGTCATTTTCTTCGGTTGCATCATCGCCAAACCAGGCTTTGAGTAGCGAGATCATGTAAGCGTCCCCGTTGGACCAGAAGCCCTTCTGATCTTTCGGGACCGCATCGTCAAGGTAGTCGCGCAGGGTGTCGTGTTTACCGGCAACGGGGAATGGTAGATAGCCCGGAAGCAGGTTGAACAACGTTGGAATGTCTGAGGATCCTTGGATGGTTGCGTGACCGCGAAGCGCCATAATGCCACCACCGGGTCGACCCATATTCCCCAGCAGTAACTGCAGAATCGCAGCGGTCCGAATAAACTGCGAACCCATCGAATGCTGGGTCCATCCCAGTGCATACGCCATAACGGTGGTGCGCTCACGACCTGAGTTTTGGGCCATCAGCTCCGCCAACTCGAGGAAGTCTTCCGTCTTGATGCCAGTAATATCGCTGACCATTTCTGGGGTGTACCGCGAGTAGTGGCGCTTCAAAATTTGGAAGACCGAGCGAGGGTGTTGCAGGGTCATGTCCTTGGCAATGCCGTCGGCCTCATATGGGTCTTTTTCGTACTGCCACGTGGCTTTGTCGTAGCTTCCGGTGTCTTTGTCGAAACCGGAGAATAAACCATCGAGGTCTTCGGTGTCCTGGAAGCCTTCATCGACCAGGTGTGCGGCATTGGTGTAGTGGGTGACGTATTCCTTAAACCACAGATCGTTTTCGATCATGTGCCGGATGAGGCCACCAAGCAAGGCAATGTCAGAGCCTGCACGAATGTGGACGTGTTTATCCGCCATCGCTGAGGTTCTGGTGAAACGGGGATCCACGTGGATGAGCTTTGCTCCACGCGCCTTGGCTTCGGCAACCCATTGGAACCCAACGGGATGCGCCTCAGCCATGTTTGAACCCTGAATCCATACCAGGTCTGCATTCGCCATATCTTGCAATGGCTGGGTGGCACCGCCACGCCCAAAGGAAGCTCCTAAACTAGGAACTGTGGAAGAGTGTCATATACGAGCCTGGTTTTCGATCTGCACCGCACCGGCCGCCGAAAACAGCTTCTTAATCAGGTAGTTTTCTTCATTATCGATAGTCGCCCCGCCTAGAGACGCGATGCCCATGGTGCGATTGACGGGGGAACCATTTTCATCAAAATCTTCCCAGTGATTCCGGCGAGCTTCCAAGAATCGATCCACGATCATGTCCATCGCGGTATCTAAATCGAGTTCTTCCCACTCCGTGCCGTAAGGACGACGGTAGAGTACCGTTTTCTGTCGCGAGGGAGTGTTCACCAGTTGCTCGGACGCAGCCCCTTTGGGGCATAGTCGACCGCGAGAAATCGGCGAGTCCGGGTCGCCTTCAATGTGGATGACCTCGTCATCCTTGACATAAATGCGCTGACCACAGCCCACGGCACAGTATGGGCAGACGCTTTGGACAACCTTGTCAGCATCTTCTGTGCGAGGCCGCATATTTGCGTATTTGGGCGATTCAACCGCCGGACCTCGCCCCAGCTTGTCTTTGGACTTGGCCTGGCGAAACACTGGCCAACCGAGAACTGAAAACCGTGCCATGAGAGTAACCATAACAGAGCTTGGAGCATGAGGGGAGGGCTGATTTTGTCATCGTAGTGTTCGATTGGCACATCTGGCTGATATCGCAATCGGAATGCATTGTTACCAAGAGTGCATCAAAGCCCTTTTTCGTTTGTGATCTCGGTCTAAGTAGGTCAGGATGTAATTCGTCTCACAACCTGGATTGAAGGGAGCAGGTCACCATGGCGGTCTTATCGCGTCGCAATTTTCTGGGCGGCTTTGTCGCAGTCAGTGCGCTTGGTGTGTTCACAGGCTGTAGTGGCGAAGTCCAGGTAGCACCTGGCATGCCCCAGGACTCTGTGTGGTCTACCTATCCTGTCGGTACCGGTACGTACAACGATGTCGCTGCTGTTGCCAATATGCTGACCTCAGAAACAGGATCCCAAGTCCGACTCATGACCTCCGATACAGGTGTCGGTCGTCTTGCTCCCCTCATCAACGGCACAGCCCAGTATGCACGTGCCGGAGACGAGTACTACTACGCGTTCGAGGGGAATAATGAGTTCACTTCAGAAATTTGGGGGCCGCAGCGTATTCGGACCATCTGGACCCCGCCGGGCAATTACGGCATTTTGGTCCGTCGAGATTCCGGTATTGAAAAGCCCGAGGATCTGAAGGGTGCGCGTTTTCCGAATCTTGTGTCATCTGTATCAATGAATGACAAGATGCTGGGCATGCTGAAATATGCAGGTCTGGAACGCAGCGATGTCAAGATGGTCACTATCGGTTATAACGAGCAATCCGATGCCATCAAGAGCGGCAAATTAGATGTCATGTACCAAAACGTGGTGGGCACTACGGTTGAAGAATTAGCCAGCGAATATCCCATTCGTTGGCTAAGTTTTACGAGCGACGATGAGTCGAAGTATGCATCCTGGGATGAACTTATGCCTATGGTCCGTCCTGGCGAGTTTGAAAATGGTGCAGGAATGGGTGCCGGCGAGACTGCTGTAAACCTACAGTACTCGATTCCTATTACAACGAACTACGATCACCCAGCGGATGAGGTCGAATCCCTGTTGGGCTACATTCACGACTACTTTGAAGTATTCGAACACAGCACTCCTGATGCCAAGAATTTTGCACTCGACAAAATCATGCTGTTGCCACTTACCGTGCCGTTCCATGAAGGTGCCGTGAATTTCCTGGAACAGCATGGAAGGTGGTCCCCAGATTTACAACGACGCAATGATGCGCTCATTGCAAGAGAAGATGCCATGCATGAGGCATGGCCAGCTTTCTGGGCAGATAATTCCGGGGCAGAAGATGTAGTGCAACGCTGGAAAGACTGGAAATTCAATAATCTTCCGAAGCTGCCCGAAGTCCACGACGTGGAGGGATAAAACATGTCCACAAAACAGGTGCTGACAAACCAAGAGTCCGCGTCACTCGCCGACCAGCAAGCAGTCAACGAAGCTGCCAGTTCAGAGACTAGCGAAATCCTAGCGGAATCGCAGGAAAATAATATTCGGCTGACACCCTTTTGGAAAGCGGTCGTCATCCTGATGACTATCGCGGGTGTAACGCTTACGATGAACCAAGTCTTTTTCTGGGGCCTCTTTGGTATCACACTTATTACAAATCAATTTCTTGCACTGATTGCCGGTCTTTTCTTGCCGATTGTGTTCATCGTGACTCCTATTCGGAAAGTTGGAACCCGCAGAGCACAAGGTCCGCGCCCCGACTCATTAGCTGATGTGGCGCAACAGGTTACCGCGCAGGATAAACCCGGCGTGCCGTGGTACGACGCCATCCTTGTACTAGCCATGATGGCAACGGCGGGCTACTTTGCCTATAACGGTCCGGCAATTGCCGAATTCGGCTGGGCGTTTGTCTCCCCACCAACCGCGACAATCTTAAGCTTCGTGTTCTGGGCGCTCGTGCTTGAAGTCTTGCGTCGCGGTGCTGGATGGGTCGTCATGATCATCGCACTGGCCGTTTCGGTGTACCCCATTATTGCCTCGGATATGCCCGTCAGTTTCTTACAAGGCATTACTTATGATGTGGCGACTTTGGCACAAGTACATGTGATGGGTGTGGAGTCGATCTTTGGTCTCCCTATGCAGACCGCTGGTACCATCCTGGTCGGTTTCATGTTCTTCGGGGTTGCCTTACAGCACACCGGTGGGGCTGACTTCTTTCATCAGCTCTCAAATGCTGTCTTCGGGAAGTATCGTGGCGGTTCGGCCAAGGTGTCTGTGGCGAGTTCAGCTGCGATGGGCATGATGTCGGGATCAGCGGTCTCCAATGTGTTGACGACCGGCCCGATGACCATCCCCGCAATGCTACGCTCGGGGTTCAGCCGAAAAACCGCTGGTGCTATCGAAGCGACTGCCTCCTCTGGTGGCTCTATCACCCCTCCTATTATGGGCACCGCAGCTTTTCTGATGGTGTCGTTTGCGGGAGTCCCCTACACTGAAATTATTGTGGCCGCGGCCATCCCGGCGTTGCTGTACTTTTTAGGAATTTTCCTTCAAATCGACGGTTACGCAGCCAAACAAGGAATGCGTGGCATACCCAAGGATCAGTTACCCGGTGTGGGACGTGCTGCCTTGCAGGGTTGGCCCTACCTATTAGTCCTTGCCCTCCTGACTGTTTTATTGTTCACCTTGGGGTCGGAAGCCCAAGCACCGTTTTATGTCGTTGCTGCCCTGGTCGTTATCGCTGTACTGCGACCCAGTCAAAAATTCGGCGTGACCGAGTTCTTCGACATGATTCTGGATACAGGCAAGACGCTTGGCCAGATCATTGGCATCATCGCCGGCGTCGGATTAATTCTCGGTGGGCTTTCTGCGACCGGTGTGGCATTGTCATTATCTCGGGATCTCGTCAACCTCGTGGGCGACAACGTCGTACTCATACTCATTGCCGGGGCGCTCGCGTGTTTCGTTCTGGGCATGGGATTGACGATCTCAGCAGCGTACGTCTTCTTAGCAATAGTGATGGTGCCAGCACTCACGGCGCTAGGGGTAAATCTCGTCGCGGCTCATCTATTTGTTATCTACTGGGCCTCAGTTTCATATATCACCCCGCCGGTAGGACTTGCAGCGTTTGCAGCAGCAGGAATTTCGAAAGCGTCACCCATGGCAACTTCCGTCGAAGCGATGCGCCTCGGGGCCGTTAAATACATCGTGCCCTTTGGCTTCGCACTCAACCCAGCACTGGTCGCTCAAGGAACCCTCAGCGAGATCATCATTGCCGGGTGTGCATCGATTCTTGCCGTCGTTGCACTCGCGAGTGCTTTTTCGGGTTGGCTCATGATCGTCGAGGCGCCTTTGGCATGGTGGATGCGAGTGGCTCTTATCCTCGGCGGATTCATGATTTTCCTGCCACAGTGGCCCATCACGGTCACAGGGCTGGGGATCGTCGTAGTGGTGGCGATTCTGGCTGGGATCGCGAAGAGAACCGTCACGAGTGACCAACCCAGGAAAACCATGCAATCAATATCGCAGTAGGAAGGACATGATGACACACTTACCATTGGTCTTACGCGAAGACACCGACGGCGTCGCCGTACTTACGGTGAACCGACCTGATAAATACAACGCAATGAATAAACACGTCATCGCTCAGATGCGTCAGCACCTGGTCGAAATTGAAAGCGATGAAACCGTCGATGTTGTTATTTTCACCGGCCAGGGACACAAAGCGTTCGTAGCCGGAGCTGACATCGTTGAACTCTCACAGCGTCTACCCTATGACGGTCTATTAGGCGTGATGCAAAAACTCTACGATGAGATTGCAGCCTACCCGAAACCTACGATCGCAGCGGTCAATGGCATCGCCTTCGGTGGTGGACACGAACTCGCCCTGGCGTGTGACATCCGAGTCGGCTCAACCCAAGCCTTATTTGCGCTGCCGGAGACCGGGCTGGGGATCATCCCAGCAGCCGGCGGCACTCGCCGATTAGCCAGCATCGTGGGCCTTGGAGTCGCGACAGATGTTATTTTGTCAGGCGCACGCGTGGATGCCCAGCGTGCATATCAACTCGGGCTGATCACAGAATTAGTTGCTCCCGACGAGCTAATGGCTACAGCTCAGAAGAAAGCTCAGCGCATCCGTTCTAAAGGTCCACTTGCACTGAAACTCACCAAGCAAATCTTACAGCGCGGTATGAGCGTGGACCATGAGACCGGCATGTTACTTGAACGTCTAGCACAAGCCGTTGCCTACAGTACAGCGGAAAAAGCCGAGGGCACCGCAGCGTTCTTAGAAAAACGCGATCCCGATTATGCCGCCGTCCACCACGACTATGTGGAACACAAAACACACCACGCGCAGTTCAATTCTTAGAAGAAATCGAGAGGCATTATGGAACACAACATTCACCACGTCACCGTTATTGGTGCCGGAGCCATGGGCTCTCAAATCGCTATGGTGTCTGCGCTTGCAGGAATTTCGACAACGGTCGTCGATGTGAGCTCAGAATCATTAGAGCGTGCCCAGAGTCAGCTATGGTATCGAGTTGATCGCGATGTTGAAAAAGGACGCCGTACAGCGCACGACGTCGAGGCAGCTAAACAGCGCTTAAATTTTTCAACAGATCAAGATGTCGCAGTAGCTAACACTGATTTCGTTATTGAAGCAGCTGTAGAAGACCTCCAGATCAAGCGCAAAATCTTTGCCCAGCTTGATCAGGCAGCACCCGAACACGCCATCTTGACGACAAATTCGTCAAATATCATGTCCTCACAAATCGCTGATGTCACTGGCCGCCCTGACAAAGTGTGCAATATGCACTTCTTCAATCCGGCCTTGGTTATGGCAGGCGTCGAGGTTGTGCCACACGAGGCTACGTCGCAAGAAACCATTGACACGACAGTGGCACTGACCAAAGCCTTTGGGAAAGAGATCATCGAACTCAAACAAGAGATTCCAGGGTTTGTTGCGAATCGGCTCCTCAACGCAATTCGCGTCGAGGCACTGAAGCTATACGATGCTGGGATCGCTGATTTCCAAGACATCGACCGGGCCGCCCGTAGCGCACTACGTCACCCAATGGGTCCCTTTGAGCTGATGGACCTGGTCGGCATCGATGTCGCATATCTCGTCCGAATGGCAGAATACGAACAAACGGGTGACGACGCCTCTAAACCACATCCGCTGTTGAAAGCTAAGTATGAATCTGGTGTCTTTGGCCGGAAAACAGGTAGTGGTTGGTACGATTACGCTGCTTCCTAATCTGCTGGATTTGGAAAGAGTTCTTGGGCAATCTCAACCGCTGCTGCCACAGCGGGCGTGAAATTATCCTTACGCCAAATGAGCCGAACTTCTAGGGGCGGATTCGGAGCATCTGCAATTCGTTTGAATACCACGCCGGGGTCGGGCAGATTATCACGCACCGAGCTGACCGTAATGGCACAACCAGATTCGACCCCAACCATCACCATGAGTGCCCAAGAATCGGGTGCTGTTTGGACGATATTGGGAACAAATCCGGCTGCCACAGCAAGATTTGTCAGTCGGTTTTGTAAGGCTGAGCCAAAACCGACGGGCAGTGAGACCCATGGGTCATTGGCCAGGTCTTTCATCCGTATCTGAGGTTCAGGTGCCAACGGATGGGTCGGTGGGAGAGCGATGATGACTTCCTCGATCGCCATAATGTGTGAATCGACTTCTGGAGGGAGAAAATCCCATCGACCGATTGCCAGGTCCAGTTCTTTCGTAATAATGTGCTGAAGACTTTTTGGCGAAAAGGTCGAAGACTGAACGTCCAAGGTCAGTCCCGCTTTGCGATTCCGCAGCTCACGAACGATGGCACCAATTGACTTATATGTCGATGCGCCCGCAAATCCGATCCGAATATGACCAACCTGGCCGGAAAGCGTGTCCTGCACCGTCTTCACCGCATCGTGCGAAGCCGCGACCAAGTTTCGAGCGGGCTTGACTAAGGCTTTGCCAATGGCTGTGAGTTCAACGTGACGTGTGCTGCGCACGAAAAGCTCAGCGCCGACTTGTCGTTCTAATTGTTTGATGAGTCGACTCAGGGGTGGTTGAGCGATGCGCAGGCGTTCTGCGGCACGCCCAAAATGCAGTTCGTCTGCAACTGCGAGGAACGCTTCAGCTTGTTTTACTTCCATACCGACCACCGTTCATGACGTTTGGGTATCAAATCAGGCCCGAATAAGTATTGGACAGTTATAAATCTACTTGATTATATAAATGAAAGCTTGCACTGAAAGGTAGACGATGGCTGAAAATCTGGAAGAACTTGTGGCTAGTACAGCATCTGGCCCGCTAGCAGGGATTGTGATTGCCGACTTCACCCGGATCCTTGCCGGCCCGTACGCAACGATGCTGTTGGCCGATATGGGTGCCACCGTGATCAAGGTTGAAAGCACCCAGGGCGATGACTCACGTCAGTGGATTCCGCCGGCACGAGACGGCGTGTCAACTTACTACATGGCGGTCAATCGCAATAAGCAGTCCATCACGCTCGACTTGAAGTCTCCTGAGGATCTTGAGACGGCATATCAAATCATTGAACGTGCCGATGTATTCATCGAAAACTGGAAGCCCGGCGGATTGAAAAAATTCGGTTTGGATCCAGCCGCTGTCGCACAACGCTGGCCCCAGCTCATCCACGCTTCGATTACCGGATTTGGTAGTGCTGGCGGAGCCAATATGCCAGGCTATGATCTGTTGGCCCAAGCACTGTCCGGCATGATGGAAGTTACTGGGTCCCCAGATGGCCCACCACAGCGCAGCGGCGTGGCCATCTTCGACGTCGTCACCGGTATGCACGTCACGATTGGGGTGCTTGCGGCGATTCAAGAACGCCATAGCTCCGGTCGCGGTCAGCACGTCGAAGTGGATCTGTTATCGTCGGCGCTGTCGTCCTTGGTGAATCAGACCTCGGGATATGCCGCGATCGGCAACGTCCCCACACGTCAGGGCAATGACCACCCGAGCTTATTCCCCTACGGCCCGTTTCAAGCGAAGGATCGGGAATTAGTCATTTGCTGCGGTAACGACAATCAATTCGGACGTCTCATGGCGCAACTGGGGAGACCAGACGTTGCCCAAGATCCGCAATACTTGACGATGCAAGACCGAAACGCGAATCGTGAATCACTGCGCGTGATTATTGAACAGCAACTGGCAGCAGATACTGCCAAAGCCTGGTTCGATACACTCCAGGCGGTCCAAGTACCGTGCGCGCCAATTCTGGGCATCGATGGAGGCGTCGAATTCGCCACGAAGATCGGTTTGGAACCTGTGGTCGAGGCTGGACAGGGTGATACGGTCGTTCCAACGATTAAAAATCCGATTAGGTTCTCGCGGACAAAAGTATCTTACGATAAGGCACCACCTGCACTGGGTGCTGATTCCGAAAGCGTCCGGAACTGGATTACGGAACAACCGGTGAAACATCAAACGGGGACACATGTCTAACTTTGACGATATTCGTCAGATTGCAACGGCGATCGAGCTCGCAATCCGATGGTCTGACCAGGACATCAATGGGCATGTAAATAATGCTCGGATCCTGACATTAATGGAGGAAGCCCGCGTGCGCGCCTTTCAGCAGTGGACGTCCACCACGCCGGATGGCAAAGGGTACCGGCGAGTGGTACGCGCGCTGAACACCACCTTTGATCGAGAAGTTCACTATGGCCAAGACACCACGGTGTGGGTCTGGATCCCAAAGATCGGCAAGACCTCGTATGTGGTCGGACACTTGATGGTTCAAGATGGCCAGCCGTGTGCGTATACCGAGGTCACGATCGTGGTCATTGATAGCGACACGGGGCGTCCCAAGCCACATGAGGCAAAGTATCGAGCGGAACTCGAGCGCCGTTCTGGGCCGGCTTATGACCCCTCGAATACATAATTTTCACTGGATATACACATTTTGAGAGGAAACGGTTGTGTTGGAAACCAATGAATTGATCGACCACCCAGATTTCTTCATGCTCGATAGCGAGCTGGATGACCATGAGATCGCCCTGCGCGACAAGATCCGCAAGTTTGGTATCGACCATGTCCGCCCGATCATCAATGACGCGTGGGAGCGGGCCGAATTTCCATATGAGATCCTGCCGGAACTCAAGAAGATCGGCATTGTGGGTAGTTTTGTTCAGGGCTACGGGGCTCCGGGTTTTTCTCGTCGGGAGGCCGGTCTACTGTCGAGAGAGCTGGGACGCATTGACGGGTCGATCTGTACTTTTCTGGGGGTCCATGCGAATTTGGCCATGGGCTCCATATACTTACTTGGCAACGAAGAGCAGCGCCAACGGTGGCTGCCGGACATGGCTACCTTGGAAAAAACTGGCGCATTTGCCCTGACGGAACCCAATCACGGCTCCGATTCTGTGGCGCTGGAAACCTCAGCTCGTCGTGATGGTGACTCCTGGGTGCTCAACGGCCACAAACGCTGGATCGGCAACGGTCACGCAGCCGACACCACCGTCCTATACGCCCGTGATGAGGCCGATGGTGAAGTCAAAGCCTTCGTGATTGAAAAAGTAAATGGCCAATTCCCTGACGGCTACCACCCCGTCGTCATCGAGGGCAAAGTCGGTAAGCGCTCGATCTTGCAGGCGGACATCACGATCGACAACGTCCGAGTCTCCAACGACAATCAACTGGAATATGGCCAATCATTCAAAGACGTCAACCGTGTGCTGCAAGCGACTCGCGGCGGTGCATCCTGGGAGGCACTGGGTCACGGCATGGCGGCCTTCGAACATGCCGCACGCTATGCCTTGAACCGCGAACAATTCGGTGGCCCCATTGCCCACTACCAGCTCGTACAAGAAAAACTTGCCACCATGCTGTCAGATGTCACCACGATGCAGTTGATGTGCATGCGACTGGCCGAGCTGCAAACCCGTGGCGAAGACAACCAGGCGATTGCCTCAATGGTCAAGATGGTGACATCGCGCAAAGCCCTCGCCATTTGTCGTGAAGCGCGCGACATGATGGGCGGAAACGGTCTACTGTTGGAAAACCACGTGGCACGTCACCTGACGGACATGGAAGTCATCTCCACGTATGAGGGGACCGATTCGATGCAGGCGCTGATTGTGGGACGCGCCATCACCGGCAAGTCCGCGTTTACAGCAAAGCGTCGGTAACACGACATCTCAAAGGATCCTGGTCGACGAAGCACTTGAAGACCAGGATCTTGCGGTTAAGCTTCTTGTTTGGCCACCATCGCATTGATCCATATTGGTGCATACGGGGACGTGCAATGTGGGGCAGTGGGGTAATCCTTCAACACTTCTAAGCGCTCACCAATTTCGATGGCTCGTGCACGGTATTCCGGGTACTCAATTCCAATATTTGCTAAGCACTCATTCATGGCCCACTGCAAGCGAGCAGGAGCCTGGCGCATGTGCGCTTCAATACTGTCCAACAGGGCAGCAATATCGAGATGCTCAACGTGACGCATCACCGCTTGGGTTGTCAGCGCCCAGCCAGCACTGGCCACACCCTCGTCGATGTCGTTCATCCAGTTAATCCTGCGAGACTCGGACTCAGGATGCTTTTTCACGATGTAGTTCACCAACCAGTCCTGCACCTTCGGTACGCGAGCCTCGCGAAGCATCGTGTCGAGTTGCTCCACCGTATATTTCTTCGGGCTGCTGATCAGTAGGGCCACAAGACGAGCTTGAGCATCTCCGGTGGCCCACAGCTCTTGAGCAAAATCGTGTTGCGTTTTCAGGCGCTTGGCAATTGCGCGCAACTTGGACAGGTTGACGCCAATGTCATTCCCATGACGTTGATTGACCGCACGCATTTTTGGGTCTTCGAGTGAAGCCAGCTCAGCAAGGACTTCTTCAACGGTGACAGTGGGTGGTGGGGTGCGGGTTGCCATAGGTTTCCTCCTGGACGATCGTATCTAAGCCTAGCCCGGATCGCGCCTTCATCCCCTACGCTCGGGTCACCTACGTTTCGTCGGGGTCAGAGCGGTGTCAACGGCCTTTTTACCAGCCGGGTATTCTGGGTGCCCGGGAGTGCAGGAACTCGTTGACGACGGCGCTCCCAAGATCTTGAGCGGAGGGAGCCACGACTTTGCCACCCACCCGTGCTGCCATGGCATCTAAGAATCGTTTGAGCCCGGGCTCATCCCCGAGGCGGAAAAATGTCACCGCCGCATGCAGACGTTTGATTCGATCGAGCTCGGTGACCGTAAGTTCAATGGTCTGAGACAACGGTGGGTAGGAAAACCAGGATTCGCCGTGGGATGTGAGATGGGCGGTTGGCTCACCGTCGGTTACAACGAGCAGCATGGGCCGCATGGTGGGGTTTCGCCGGAAGAAGCGAGTCGCAAGCAACAGTGCGTGGTGCAGGTTGGTACCTTGCTCGTATGCCGGAGCCATAGCGGTCAGCTCGTCGAGCTCTACCTTGCTGGCGTAGCGTCCGAAGTTGATCAATTCTAACTCGTCGCTTCTGAAGCGGGTTGAGATGAGCTGATGGAGGGCTAGCGCGGTGCGCTTCATGGGCACCCAACGCCCCTCAGCGGCCATCGAAAATGAGGTATCGACGAGCAATGCTACGGCGGCTTGGGTACGGTCCTCGGTTTCTTGAACTTCGACGTCACCAACCTCAAGCCGTAACCCGGTGCGTGGGTCGTGGCCCTCAGAAGCGGTCCGAGTGATCGCATTGGTGATGGTGCGCGTAACATCCCACGGTTCCGTGTCCCCAAACTGCCACGCCCGACTCGCCCCGGTGAGCTCACCCGCGGCCCCAGCGTGTCGGCTATCGCGTTGCCCCTGACGATCCGACAACTGACCGGTGTCGCGCAACAGGGATTTACCAAGCCGACGAATGGCCTGTGGGGATAACCGTAAATCGCCATCGGAGCTGCGTCGGAGCATATCTGATGCTTTCAACGCTTTTTCGAGCTCGGCGAGCGTGCGGGCGGATACCGCAGCCTCATGACCCAACTGGCGCGCAAGTTTCTCAATATCGATATCCGACAGCGTCGAGCCCGCATATGTTTGCGAGAGCTGTTCGCCGAGTGCATCGAGTTCGGCAAGATCTTGGAGGACGCCAGTGCCATCGCCAAGGCCAAGTCCTTGGTCACCTTCAAATTGTTCGGATCCGGTCCAGTCTTCTCCGGGTCGCAACGCCTGCAAATTTGCGTCAAGTCGATTGAGCTGATCCATCAATTCGGGTGATCCGAAGGCTTGCTGAGATAATTCCATCAGCTCGGCACGTTGTTCCGGCGTCATGGAGGCGAGCATACGCTGGGCCGCTGCCGCACGCTGGGCCAGCGTATCGATCAGTTCTTCAATATTTTGCGGATTCTCCGGAAACTGGTCACCGTGTTTGGCCATAAAGTCGTCAAAGTCTTGCTGGGTGTCTTCTCCGCGTGCGTGTTTATCGAGAAGCTCATTGAGATCGTTGAGCATCTCCGCAATGGCAGCACGGTCTTCGTCCGTGGCACCTTCGAGTGCTTGCTTCATACCTTTGAAACGCTGATCGAGCATTTCGCGACCCAGGAGGTCTTTGATCTGGTCATATTTCTCGCGAGCCGTTGTGGATTGCCAATCATAATCCGACAACTCGGTCACGGCCGCGGCGGTCGCATCGGGGAGATTCATCAGCTGCATTTCGCGGAAATCCCGATCCATATCGTCCATCTGAGTGTCTCGGGCCAGCTGTTTACGTTCTTCTAATACTGCTTCATCAAGCAACTCCCGGACTTGGTCCAGTGTGCCGTCCAAGCGGTGCCGGTTTAATACATCACGACGACGCTGTTGTACTTGGCACGATAATTCATCCAAGCCGGTCATATCCTTGGAACCACGCCGAAGATATTCGCGCATCGCCTGCTCAGGAGAATAGCCGGCCATGACCTCATCGGCGATTTCTTCTAGGGCGTCGGTCAAGTCAATGGGCGGTGCCAACGGATCGGGCCCACCAGTGTAGCGGCCGTAGCGTGCAGCTTTTCCGTGGCGCATAACGCCTCCTTAGCCGTAGACGGTTTGCCCGTCTTCGATGACTTTCGATAATTCTTGGGCCAGATACAAACCCTCTAAGGCCAGCTCGATGGCACCGGCACGCAATCCCGAAGACGCACCGGCCTCCAATCGAGCAACAATGTCGTCATAGAGATCGGAATCGGGAAGTTCTGGCAGTTCAGCCAAAAATTGCTCGGCCGTGACGTGGTCACCGGTGGTAATAGTTGTTGCGCCATCGAAGGCCGCCACAAGCGGACTGAAATCCAGCCCACCGAAGTGTGCACGAGCGGCCTGCGCGATGGAGGTGCGCAGCAGGTGCAACAGGATTTGGTCTTCCCGACCTTCTTCGCCGGGCTCGAATTCAACTTTTCCGCGCAGTACATCTGTGGCTGTTTGCACGTCGACTAACCGAGCGATGGCCTCCTCACCACACACCACGGCCCGATGTCTGGCCGCTGCAGCAACGGTCTCGGCTCCGGCAATCGAGAAACGAGCTGAGACTCCCGATGCCTGATTCACGGCAGGAGAGTTCCGTAGCGCGCGGGTGAAACGAGCCAAAATTTCCAATAGCACATCGGGAACCTCGGCGCTGAGCTGAGCCTCTTGTCGGATCACAGCGATTTCATCTGCTAATTCGACCGGGTAATGGGTTCGAATCTCGGCACCGAACCGGTCTTTGAGCGGGGTAATGATCCGGCCACGGTTGGTGTAGTCCTCTGGGTTTGCACTGGCCACCATCAGCACATCCAGTGGCAACCGCAGGACATAACCTCGGACCTGGATGTCACGTTCTTCCATCACGTTGAGGAGTGCGACCTGAATTCTTTCGGCAAGATCCGGTAGCTCATTCAGCGCGACAATCCCTCGATGAGCCCGAGGCACCAATCCAAAGTGGATCGTTTCTGGATCCCCGAGCCGTCGGCCCTCAGCGACCCTCATTGGGTCGACATCTCCAATGAGATCGGCCACCGAAGTATCCGGTGTCGACAATTTTTCGACATAGCGTTCATCCCGGTGCAACCAGGCCACCGGAAGTTCCTCGCCTTGGGTCTCGGCTCGACGTTGCGACTCCACGGTGATCGGATCATACGGGTGCTCGTGGAGTTCCGAACCCGCAATCACAGGAGTCCATTCATCTAGCAACGTGGCGAGGGTTCTGAGCAGTCGGGTCTTACCCTGACCTCGTTCACCTAACAGAACAATGTCGTGGCCTGCGATAATGGCACGTTCCAGTTGCGGCAGTACGGTGTGTTCGAAGCCGTG
>DATBUL010000043.1:0-31872 GCA_036516115.1 Enteractinococcus sp.
AAGGCGGCACGACCGCCACTCGCGAGAACTAATAGCCAACAGAGCAGCACAGCTCACCGGGACGTCCTGGCACCTTACACTGTGGGAGCCAGGACGTTTTTCGTCTGTGATGCAACATCCCCGTGGCGGCTTGTACAGAAAGGTCCTGGACGTCCCCGGACTATTGAACAATCTTCACGGATACTGAGGAAAGTTTCTTCTTTCCGTGCGCTGCCGCCCGGAGACCTGACCGGCACCCCTTTCGCGATGCTTTCCAGCACGTAGCGGAACTCAAGGTGTCCGCAGCGTCACAATGTTGCGTGGTCTAAACGACAGGATTAGCGTAGCTATCGAAAACTCACTATCACCATAGTTATTTTGTGTAGAGATCAAGGGGAAGCACCTGTGGACTTGCGTCAACAGATCGATATCCGCCCGATGTCCGGCTATCAGTGGCTGATTATCGGCCTGTGTACCTTCCTCAATGCACTGGATGGCTACGACGTGCTGGCCATTTCATTCACCTCAAATGCCGTGACCGAAGAATTCGGGCTCAGCGGCACCGAGCTTGGGATCGTCATGAGCGCAGCGCTCTTCGGGATGGCAGTCGGAGCGCTGACTTTAGGACCCGTAGCTGATCGCATCGGGCGCCGTCCGATGACGATTATCGCCCTGATCGTCAACGCCGCCGGACTATTTTTATCTGCCACTGCCAACACCGCAACCGAGCTTGGCCTGTGGCGTGTGATCACCGGGCTGGGTATTGGTGGCATCCTCGTGGGCACCAATGTGCTGAGTTCTGAATACGCATCCCGGAAGCACCGCGGGCTAGCCATTAGTATTTACGCCGCGGGTTACGGCATCGGCGCCTCCCTCGGTGGCACCGCGATGGTCGGGCTGATCAATAATTTCGGGTGGCGTTCGGTGTTTGTGGTCGGCGGCATCATGACCGTGATTTCACTGGCAATGATTCTTCCCCTGCTACCCGAGTCGGCCTCGTATCTCTACAATCGCCAACCCAAGAATGCCCAACACAAAGCCGATCGTATTGCTCAGCGGTTGGGTTATCAGGGTCCCGTCGATCTCACGGTGCACGACTCCGCTTCCGAGCGCAGCGAACAAGAAACCGGTATTGCCAAACTGTTCACCAAACAGCACCGTCGGGTCACTCTGGTCATTTGGACGACATTTTTTGTCATCATGTTCGCGTTCTATTTTGTGAATTCTTGGACGCCGCGCCTGATGCACGCCACCGGTTTGAGCGAGAACCTGTCCATGTTTGTGACCGTGGGCCTGACACTGGGCGGTGCCATCGGATCATTAGTCTTCGGGCTCTTCACTGCCCGCTGGTCCACTCGAGTCGTCCTGAGCCGCTTCACGGTGCTGGCGGCCATCTTGATGGCGGTCTTCGTCTTTTCTGCCCAATGGACCGTCGTCGTGCTGATACTGGGGGTCATTGTTGGCCTGTTTATCAACGGATGTATCGCTGGCCTATATGTCTTAACCCCGCAGTCGTATACTTCTGGGCTGCGTTCTACCGGCGCTGGGTGGGGCATCGGTATTGGCCGCTTCGGAGCCATTATCGCCCCCACGGCAACCGGTGCGCTCATGGATGCAGGCTGGAGCCCGGAAGCCATCTACGTTTCGGTCGGCGTGCTGATCCTCTTGGCCACCGTCGCCTTATTATTCATGCGCGGTGTTGATGTCGAAGCCAATAGGGATCCCCAACAAGATCTGCAAACTCGCACCAATCCGACCTAGCATCTTGGCCCCACGCCCGGGGCTCAGGCAGGGGTTACGAGTGCACGTGGGCGAGTTCATCGGCGAAACCATCGCGCCAGCTGGGGTACTCAGGCTGCCAGTTCAACAGCTGCTTAGCCTTGGTATTGTCGGCTCCACGCAGTCGCATCATAAACGCGATACCCCAGGTGCCCACCGCAAAACCGGCGAGCAATGGCGAGACCCGTTTCGGTGGCGGTGCACCCATCATTTCAGCGAGCATCGGCAACCATTCACGGACTTCTGCCGGATCGTCGTCAACGATATTGAAGACCCCGCGCTCCTTGGAGGCCAGCGCGGCCACAATGGCAGCTGCCGCGTCTTGGGAATGAATGAAAGAAAACGTGGCTGTGGCATCCCCAATCAGTGGCATTTCGCCTTGTTGTACCTCTCGGAAGAACCACCCTTCGGGCGAAAAACTTGTCCCCGGGCCGTAGAGGTGGCCGAACCGTAACACCGTGCCGTGCGCGGCGAGCGTGGTTGCTTCCAAACGTTTCACGCCCTCAAGCACCGTGGCAAAAGGTTTTGGCGGATCTCGCCACCAGGCGGCCTTCTCATCGGCTAACACCGTGCCCCGTGGTTCATAGCCAAAGGCAATACTTTGCGAAATGAAGTGCGAAACTCCGGCACGTTGTGCGGCGAAACGTAAGTTCTCCGTGCCTGCGATGCGCAATGTATTGGTCTTCGTGAAGTCTTCATCAATGCGTTTGGGATTAATGCGCTCAGGAATTGCGGTGAGCATATTGACGATCGCATCGGGTTGCGCTTCTTCCACTGCTTGGATCACAGCGTCGCGGTCTAAAGCATCAACGGCGAACGCGGTGGCGCCCATGTTTCCGCGGATCGATCTGGCCATACCAATGACTATGTGTCCAGCCGCTTCCAGCTGTGGCACCAGTTGGCGTCCGATTACTCCGGTAGCACCTGCTACAAATACCCTCATAGCCCAGACCCCCTTGTCACGGTCCCATCATTTTACTCGTGTTGTTATAGAAGCCTCAAGGGTCATGATGGCCAGAACGCCGTTGACGCTAGATTCTGAACGGGCATATTATGAGAGCATTCATCCCCCTTCAATAAGGGTGCTGGTCATGGCAATTCCACAGGGTAAATATGTTCGCCCGGCTGACCCAGAAACGTGGGTCCCACCCCTGCCTGAGGTCCCGGGTTTTGACCATCTCATTGTTGACACCTCCGGGTTACATTCCCATGTTGCCGTGATCGGCGAGGGCGAACCCGTGATGATGTTGCATGGGTTTCCGCAACACTGGTGGCAGTGGCGAAATGTCGCCCCAGCACTTGCCGCCGAAGGCTATCAGGTGTTGTGCCCAGATCTGCGCGGTGCCGGCTGGACCGTTACCGATGACCCCTACATTGTCCGGGAAACACGAATGCAAGATGTCTTGTCAATACTCAACGTCTTGCAACTATCCCGAGTCCACCTGGTGTCACACGACATGGGTGTTATGACCGCGCTGCAGTTGAGCTATGACCATCCCGAGCGGCTGCGCTCGGCCGTGCAGCTGTCGGTCTTTCCAGGCTTTGCGAAATTTCACCCGAAGCTTGCCCCCGCATTTCAGCATTTGCCGCGCTTCATCTGGCACCGGCCCGGGGCCTCGATCCGGCACACCTTTTCGGGTCGGTATACTGCCCAGCCGATGTCTGATGAGGTTGCACAAACCTATCTGGCACCGCTGCAACGGGCGGAGATTGATGCCGCGGTCAGACCGCTGATACGCAGAATGATCCTGCCCGAAGCGGCTCGCATGGCCCGCGGGGTGTATCGTCGTCGGCGGCTCACGGTGCCCACCCTGGTGGTGTATGGCAGACAGGATTACCCAACCACCGAACAGCTGATGCAAACTATCGTCCCCGACCCGCAACGATATGCGGACGGCATGGAATTCGCCTACGTCGAAGGGGCTTCCCATTTTATTGTCGACGACGCACCCCAAGCCGTGGCCGACCTGACGGTCAACTGGCTCAATGACCACGCCTGACGACCACGCCCGTACTCCGGCAGGTGTTTATTCTTTGTGGCCGATCAGTTGCAGTGCCAGTTCTCGAACGATGCCCTGGAAAACCACATCGGTATCGGTTGTTGATCCCTGGAAGTGTCCCCCGAGCTCTAAGGAAATGAACCCATGAATGCTCGACCAGGCCATGAGCATCGCGGTGGCCACCCCGAAAGTACCCGGCCCCGCGGCGTAGTGTTGCTCAAGCATCGAGCGCAGCGGGTCCAACGCGGCCTCTGCGGCATCGATGGTTGGCCCCGCATGCAGGTCGGGTTGCAAGCGGCCGTATAACGCTAAGACGGGATCATTGACACGACGTGCCGGTTCGATCGTGTCTATTGGGGCAGCATAACCCGGGATGGGGATCCCGTAAATGAGCGCCCAGTCATAGGGGTGTTCCAGGGCCCAGGAGCGCAGCGTTTGAGCCCAGGTACTGAACTGGACGGTGGGCTCGGCCTTGGCCTGGGCGCACGCTTGAGCGATCGTATCTGCCAGGGTGGTGAAACTGTCCATGATAAGCCGGGTTATGAGCTCATCTCGAGAGGCAACATACCGATAGATCGCCGACGACACCACCCCGATTTCTCGGGCGATCGCGCGCAGGGACAACTGGGCTGGGCCGACGGTGGCTAGCTGTTGTCGGGCTGCATTTAGGATGCGTCGTTGCATCTCTTCGTGGGCGAGCGCACGTGCGGTGCGCGGTGAATTCGACGTCTTGGGCATGACTTCATTATGACCAAAATGATCGGCGATCACAATTGTGAGCAGTGCTCTTGAATCTTGGGCTTCCTGGTGTCATACTTTTTCAGAGAGCAGTGCTCTCCACGCCCCATAGAAGGAGTCACCATGACGACGAACCCATCTCCTACCGCCGCCAAACACGTCATCATCGGTGCAGGTCCGGCAGGACGGGCCACCGCACGCTTTCTACAACGCCACGGGCATGACGTCATCCTTGCCAGTCGCTCCGGCACCGGTCCGCAAGTTACAGGCGTGGCTCGTGTGAAACTCGACGCCACCGATGCCATCGCGTTGACTGAACTCGTTGATGGCGCGGTGGCCATGTATAACTGCATGAACCCCACCACCTACACGCGCTGGTCCGAAGAATGGCCACCGCTGCATCGCTCCCTGATACAGGCGGCACAGGCCAGCGGTGCCGTATGCGTGACGTTGTCGAATCTGTACATGTACGGCCCAATGGTCAACGGCACACCGATCACCCCACAAACGTCTGAGCATCCCCAGGATGCCAAAGGAGCAATCCGAGCCCAGATGGATCGTGAGATGCTCCAAGCGCATCGGGAAGGATCGATACGGGCGGTGATCGTTCGGGCGTCCGACTTCATCGGTCCAGCAGTGGGCGGCAACGGTCATGCCACGCGAAACATCCCGGCGATCGCAACCGGCCGGACCGTCCGGGTCATCGGTTCAGCCGACCATCCCCATTCCTGGACCAGTATTGACGACGTGGCCGCCACGCTGGCAACCGTGGCCATGCGAGACGACGCCCACGGTCAGATCTGGTTCGCGCCGACCAACCCACCGGTCACGCAGCGTGAGCTTGCCGTCGAGCTGGCATCCGTACTGAATCGGCCAACCCCGAAAGTCGCGGTCTTGCCGCAGCGCCTCTTAAAGCTGTTATCGGTGGGCAGTCCCATGCTGCGGGAACTGCACTCAATTTCATATCAATTCACGGGCCCGTGGGTCATCGATTCCACAGCCACCACCCAGCACTTGGGACTCTCTCCGACAGCCTGGGAGCTTGTGGTTCGTGACGCCGCGCACGGGAATCCCTAACACCAGTGTCGGTGATGAACGGGGCGTTTTCAGGTGATTCTGCTATATGTGGGTGAATGTTGCTCGAGATATGGGAGCGCGCCACCAGCGTTCAGCCACCACTGCCCCAACTCTGGGTGCTCGCCCTGGGCGCGATAGCGCTCGTGATCACCTGGTCGCCGTTGGGTTATCGCCTGGTGCGGCACCTGGCCACCCTGCTCCACGAGGCCGGGCATGCGATCGTGTCCGTCCTGGTCGGTCGAAAGCTTCGGGGCATCCGATTACACTCCGATACCTCCGGGCTGACCCTGTCGCGGGGCAAACCGACCGGGCCGGGGATGATCGTCACCCTGCTGGCCGGCTACCCCGCCCCGGGGATGATCGGTCTGGCGGGAGCGTGGCTGCTTGGACTGGGGTATGCTGCTGGCACCCTGTGGGCGCTCGTGGCCTTATGCGCGATCATGTTGGTGTTCATTCGCAATTTCTATGGCCTCTTGGTTGTTGTGATCACCGGGCTTGGCGTGGCAGCCCTGAGCTGGCTTGCCTCTAGTACGGTCCTCGCCGTTGCCGCGTATGTCATGGTGTGGGCGTTATTATTAATCGCCCCGCGCGCCGTCGTCGATCTTCAGCGCAGTCGACGCCGTCAACGCGGCCGCAGCGACAGTGACGCGGATCAACTGGGCCGACTCACCCGCACCCCTGCCGGGTTATGGGTTGCGATCTTTTGGCTGATCACCGCGGGGTGTCTCGTGGCCGGTGGCTGGATGTTACTCACCGGGCCCTAGCCCGCGGTCTACCGCGCGGGCATGGAAACTCATGGACGTTGGAATATCAACAGCGCATCGCAGATCAAATCATGCGGGTACCGGTCCCAGACGATTTCGGTGATACCCACCAGTTCCAGATGCCCTGCCAGGACCCGAGCACAGTCAGCAATCAGCTGGGTGGTATGTCCCTGGTCCTGAATATCGGCCACATTCCACACCACGTAGCCAGCTGGTGCAATCAGCCGGGCGCATTGTGCGGCCACGCTGCTTAATTCACGCAGGTAGCGCCCGTAGTCGCCGTCATTGGCAACGTATCCGCTGAGCGGATCGGCCGGATGATGCTGTGCCGTCATATAGGGCGGGGAGGTCAAGATGAGATCGACACTGCCCGGTGTCAGGTCTGGGAGCGCTGCACGGAGGGTTTCCGTCAGACGTCTGGCATCCCCCTGGAGGATACGAGCCCCGGAGACGTGACGGCGAAGATAGGTCACGCGCTCCGATAACAGCTCGACCCCGATCGCTTGTCTGCCCAACGTCACCGCACGATCAAGTGTGGTACCAAACCCCGCAAATGGGTCCAGCACAATGTTGTCAGGGCTCGTGCAGCGCTGAATGACATGTTCCACGATCGCCGGCAGCATGTGCACGTCTTCATCAGCGCCGACGGGGCTTTCGGCAACAAAACGCTCGTATTGGGCTTCAAGGTGCGGCTCCAACGGTGAGGACTTTAACGTGTGCCCATCGACGGGGTCGTGAGAGGTTTCCATGGTGTGCAGTGTAGCCCCAGGGGTCACAGTGCGTTGTCAATCAGCTCTGCAACTACCTGAGGGTCCTCCAGGTAGGGCAGATGCGCCAGACCGGTCAGGGCCTGACCCGTCGCGTTAGGCAGGCGTGCTATGAGTTGTTGGCATTGGTCTATCACCGAGGGGGCATCGAGTGTCCCCCAGGCGACGGTGACCGGGATGGTGATGTCTGCCAAGCGCTGCCAGGCTGTAATGCCACTGTCTTCTGCAGCTTCTGGCGGGTCATTGCGCAAGATGATGTCATTCATCTGTCGCATCAGCTTTCGTTGAGGTCCGCTCACGCGACCCTCTGGACTGCCTGGACCATCAAGCCACATCCATGCTTCGAGACGGATGAGTTCTGCCAGGTCCTCGGCCGCCCCGGCAGCCTGGAGTTGTTCGATGAGTCGCTGCGTATGGGGCTCAAACGCTTCGGGCTCCGGTGCACCACTGACAGCCGGGGCAAAAAGCACCAGGTCGCTGACCAATTCTTCACGCAATACAGTGACGTCAAGGGCGAGTTGGCCGCCCATCGAGGAGCCCACGAGCTGTGCTGGGGACTCCGCGGTGAGCCGCTCCAAGAGCAAGATAAGATCATCCACGTGACGAAACGGCGCATCACCAAGAGGGGTGTCCCCGAAGCCTCGCTGATCGTAGGTCACCACTTGGCGCCGACCGGCCAGCAGCTCGGCCACCTCACGCCAGGCCCGACGATCGCACACTCCTGCGTGCAGGAAAACGATCGGCGGTCCCTCTCCAGCCCAGTGCTCGGCGACGACGGGAAGGTCTTCGATGATGCGCGACGTAGGCTGAGTCATGCATCCCAGTATTCCATAGCGCCGTGATATACAACACACAACTATGTGTGCGGGAGTCAGACCATCATGGGAACGAGAAAGACCAGCCAAGCAAAACACTTGACTGGTCTTCTCATGTGCAACTTCGTTGCGGTTGTGGGCCCTGCGGGGATCGAACCCGCGACCTGCGGATTAAAAGTCCGATGCTCTACCAACTGAGCTAAAGGCCCACGGCCCGTTGAGGACCGATAAACGATTGTAGCCTATTTTGCTACGGAACAAAAATCTGCCCGCAGGCTGTTATTTCGGGGTATCTCTGCCCTAGGCTGTCGAAGGTACGTGTCGATTACCCAAGGAGTACGTTTGAGTTATCAGCGGGGCAGTTCCGCCGGCATTCAGTTTTCTCGTCCGAAGCTGATGCCGATGGAAGATTTTGAACATCGCTCGGGCGGTTTAGATCCGGCCGAGGTATTCTCCGCTGCCCAAACGCTGGCCGCCAAACTTGTCGCCACCGGACAAGATCCCGACGCCGATAC
Source organism: Enteractinococcus sp. (assembly GCA_036516115.1). GTDB lineage: Bacteria > Actinomycetota > Actinomycetes > Actinomycetales > Micrococcaceae > Yaniella. Next base: position 8,435 of record DATBUL010000043.1, read on the forward strand.
TGCAACCGTGGATTGGCTCATCGACCTGGTCGACGACGTCGGACTCGATACGATGGCCCAACTGTGGGCCGATGCTCCCGCCGTCACCTTCGGCGGCGCCCTGTGGCGACTCTATGCTTTGCAGCAGGCCACTGACCGCGATGGCGACCGATGGGCTGCCTGGTACCGGTGCGGCTATGACGCTTATGCGTCTCGCGTGATCGCGGGCGCTACCGAACCACCCCAGGCGAAAGATCTGCAAACCTTAATCACCAAAATTCTCACCGGTGTCTATGCTGGAGATTTCGCGATCGCACTGGAACGCGGCGGCGCGTATGCCCGGGTAATCGCCGCTGGACAACACCAGCACGCCGTCCAATTAGAAGATCACAACCCGGGCGCGGCAGCCGCATTAGAACATCGCTCCGTGAAATTGCAGCGCACCGCCACCGAGTTAGAACTCTGCGCCACCGCCTGGCGTGAAGGACGCCTCGAAGTTGAAACCGCCGAGCGTCGTTCGAGGCTTTAACTGGCCGACGCATGAAGTTTCGGTGTGTAAAGTAACCAATTATGAAGCTGTCTGTTACGCGCCTGTTTTCAGCCGATGAATCCGGCGCGACCCACGTGCGAACACTGGCAAAACTCCTAGTGGAATCCGTTGATCTGGTCACCCAAATGTTTGGTGCCTCCCCAGAAACGGGCACCGAACTGGATGCACAGCTCGATAATCTCAACGCTCGGGCATCCAAAGTCCAAACCACCATGCTCACCGCGCTGCGCAGCACCTACCTGACGCCGCTGCCTCGTGAAGATCTCTACCTGCTGGGCACCTGGATCAACCGGGCGGTCGAAGCCGTGACCATCACCGGCACCATCATCCATGCCACGCGCCAGTACCGTCTTCCGGCACGTGCCGGGGATGTGCTGGAAATCCTGACGCGCCAAGCCGATCTGGTCTTGGATACCACCGGACAGCTGACGACTCCCGATGAGTTAGAAAGCACGTGGATGCACCTGGAACGGCTCACACACCAGGCCCAGCGCGCACTGGTGTCGTGGCGACTCACAGACGCTGATGAATTACTGGCTCGCCACTATTACCGCCAACAAGAAGTCGCACGTTCCTTAGAAGCCACCTTTTTGACCATCCGGGAATTCTCCACCCAGTTGGGACGGATCCTGGTGCGTGACTCCTAGATGACAACTATCATCCTGGTTATCGCCGTCTTCATTTTGATCGCGGCGTTTAGTTTTGTGGTGGCCGGTCGTGACACCCCGAACGCCGTGGCCTTACCGATAGCAGCACAGGCCCTGACACCGGTCACCGCCTTATCCATGACGGCGGTCATGCGCATAGTCGGCGCCATCATGGGTGTAGGAACCATCCAATTTTTTGCCGCAGATTTTGTCGCACTCGTCCCCTTGGATGATTCCGGGCTCGTGATCGCTGTCATCGGTGTTGGGGTCGCCTTGGCCTGGGCAATTTATACGTGGTGGAAGGGTGTCGCAGTGTCATCTTCGCATGCGCTCACCGCTTCTATCACCGGTGGAGCACTCGCGGTGTCCGCGCTTGAGACCAATCACCTGGTGTTGTCCGATTTGTCGCCCGTGACCATTGGGATTGGGATTTCCTTAATCGCCTCGCCCCTGCTGGCTGTGGTACTGGCCTGGGGGCTAGCGATTCCGGTGACGTGGTTTTGTAAGGATATCGCCCCTCACCGCATCGGTTTTGGATCCCGTGGCACCCTGGCCATTACGGCCGCTGCCAACGCCCTGGGCCATGGAGTCCAATACGGTCAGCGCATCTACATTGTGTTGCTCATGTCGCTTGCCGCGGCGGGAGTCGAGACGGCGCCGACGTGGCTGTTAGCCGGGTTCGTGACACTCCTATTAGGTCTGGGAACCTTCATGAATGCCTGGCGGGTCAATTACACGCTAGCCCGGCGGATCAGCGTTTTGGATCCGCTGCACTCTGCCATCGCCTCGAGCACCTCGGCGTTGCTACTCGTCGTGGGTTCCTTCATGCTCCACATCCCGTTGTCCTCGTCGTTGACCACGGTCGCGTCCATTACCGGTGCCGGGACGGCGCATAATAGCGGCGCCGTCCGTTGGTCGCAGGTGCTCCGTTTGATGCTGTATTTCTTTATGACGGTTGTGATCTGTGCTGTTGCTGGGTTTGGTCTGTTATCCCTAATCCTGGCCCTCACCTAAGTTGCAGAAAGCACCGTGCAAAGGGGCGCGCTTATACCCGTTAGGGGTCTGAGGGTCAATGAAAACGGCGAAATGATTGGGGATTGACCGTCGCGTGAACTGTCCTTGCTTATCTGTCATGTCGCCAGATAGAGTGACTTACAGATGTCGGGTTGCGGTACCCCCGGGCTCCAAATCATTAGCCGCTTCGAGCGGCCACACGCCGTGAGGCGTGCCCGGCCCGACATCGTAGGTTTCAGCATCCCGGCCTGTTCGCAGGCCGGGATATTTCATTTCTTCCGCCTTCGCCTGCAAGTCTGTACGCAAGTTGACTCCCACCAGGTTGCAGCCGGCAACGGTATTGGGCTCCAGCGGTTAAAAACACGACGGCGCGGTGGGCTCCACTTGTGTGAAAGTTTCCCACCGCACCGTTATGACAGTCGTTGAATGGGTTTAGCCGAAGCGTCCTGAAATATAGGCTTCGGTTTGTTCATTCGATGGATTGTTGAAAATTGTAGTGGTGTCATCGTATTCGATGAGCATGCCTGGTTCACCGATGGCCTGCAGGTTAAAGAACGCGGTCTTATCCGCCACACGTGCCGCTTGCTGCATATTGTGGGTCACGATGACCACGGTGTATTCCTCTTTTAATTCGTGAATGAGGTCTTCAATAGCAAGCGTTGAGATCGGATCCAGCGCCGAGGCGGGTTCGTCCATCAGGATGACTTCTGGTTCGATCGCAATCGTGCGGGCGATGCACAGACGCTGCTGCTGACCACCCGAGAGGCCACCGCCTGGACGATCAAGCCGGTCTTTGACTTCATTCCACAGGTTCGCCCCGGTCAGTGAGCGCTCCAGGATCGCTTCGGCATCAGACTTTGAGAGCCGGATGCCGTTGAGTTGGTACCCGGCGAGCACATTTTCACGGATCGACATGGTCGGAAATGGGTTTGGTCGCTGGAAGACCATGCCCACGGTTGACCGAACGCGCACCGGGTCCACATTTGGGGAGTTAATATCTTCATCGTCGAGCAGGATCTGGCCTTCGGCGCGGGCGCCCGGAGTCACTTCGTGCATGCGGTTCAGGGTGCGCAGGAAGGTGGTTTTGCCACAGCCGGATGGGCCAATGAAGGCGGTCACGGAGCGTGGCGCAATTTTAATGTTGACATCTTTGACGGCTAAGAAGTCGCCGTAGTAGCAGTTGAGATCGATGGCTTCGATGCTTTTTGCCATGTGAAACTTTTCCTTTGAGTTCAGTAGCCGAGAGCCTGGCTTATTTACCGGTCTTCGGAGCGAAGTATTTTGCGATGGCACGGGCTGCGAGGTTTAGACCCATCACGATGACGATCAGTACCAGGGCACCGGCCCAGGCGCGTGCTGTCGATGGGTCACCTGCTGCAGGTGCAGTCGGGTTGGTCAACTGGCGGTAAATGAACACGGGCAGTGCGGTCATCCACTCGGAGAACGGATTCCAGTTGGTCGTGGCAGCATAACCGGCGGTTACCAGAATCGGTGCGGTTTCACCGGTCACACGGGCAATAGCCAGGGTCACGCCGGAGGCGATGCCCGACATCGCAGTCGGAAGAACGACTTTCATAATCGTGCGCCATTTGCGCACACCCAGCGCGTAGGAGGCTTCGCGCAGTTCATCGGCGACGACGCCGAGCATTTCTTCGGTCGAGCGTACGACCACCGGGATCATCAACACGCTCAGCGCCAGGGCAGCTGCGAAACCGGTCTTGACCGACTGCAGCGCCTGCGGCGAGGTGCCAACCACCAATTCGATCAGCAGGCTCAGCCCAGCGAAGGCGAAAAGACCGGCAACGATCGATGGGATGCCGGTCATGACGTCAACAAAGAAGCGGATGGCGCGTGAAAACGCGTTGCGGTTGGCGTATTCCACTAAGTAGATGGAAGCAAAAAGCCCAACCGGGATGGAGATGATGCTGGCGATCAGGGTGATCATCACGGTGCCGACCAGACCGTGGAGAATACCGCCTTGCAGTGCGGCTCCCTCTTCCTGGGTCGCGATATCATCGGCACCCACAACGCCCTGCATATCCGTGGTGAGCAGGCCGGGGTGGGCCAGCAGGGTCGGTAACCCTTCGGAAATGACCGACCAGATAACCGAAATCAGTGGGACCAAGGCGATCAGGAATGCGGTCCAGATCAGGTGGCGCCAGAATTCATCGGTGGCTTTCAGTCGGTCTTCTAACACACGGCTGACGACATACATCGACACCACGTAGAGCAATCCGGCGATGATGGCGAAGCCAATCAAGCTAAAGGATTCGAAGGCCAGCAAGGTCACGATCGCAGACACTACGATGGATCCAGCAGCTGCGGCCATCCAGGTCCACGAAGGTTTCCGGTGTGCGGTCAGGGAAGCCAGCCGGGTGCGGTGTTGTTTTGGCGTCATGTCTTCTGGTTTCTTTTCGCCTCTAGGGTCCTGGGGTGGCTGGACCGGAGTCTTGATCTTGGGACGCGAATGAATTTGGGAGCTCATGCCAGACCCTCAGCTTTCTTCGCATGGCTGTTGACGATCGCCCTGGCAATCATATTGACGATGAGGGTGATGACGAACAGCATCAGGCCCGCAGCGATAAGTTCAGCTTGGCGCTGGCCGAAGGCTTCTGGGAAGTTTAGTGCGATTTCTGATGGAATCGTGGCGTTAGCGCCTGAGGTGATCAACGATGAAGAGAATCCGCCTGGTGATAACACCATGGTCACGGCCATGGTTTCACCGAGAGCGCGGCCGAGAGCAAGCATGATCGAGGAGATGATGCCGGCACGAGCAAAGGGGAAGACCGTCATTTTGATCATTTCCCAGCGGGTTGCGCCCAGACCCAGTGCGGCTTCTTCCTGGAGGTGTGGCACCTGGAGGAAGATTTCACGACACAGCGCGGTCATGATCGGTAGGACCATCACGGCGAGCACAACGCCGGAAGTCATAATGGTTCGACCGGTGGTCGATGGGTCACCGGCGAATAGTGGAATGAATCCTAAATTATCGTGCAACCACTGATAGATCGGTACCATCAGTGGCGCCAGGACTAACATGCCCCAGGCACCGTAGACGACCGATGGGATAGCTGCCAGCAGGTCGATGACGTAGCCGATGGTCGAGGCGAAACGACGCGGCGCGTAGTGGCTAATAAACAGTGAGACGCCGATAGCCACTGGCGTAGCTAATAGCAGTGCGATGGCGGATACGATAACCGTTCCTGCCATAAGCGGCCACACATAGGACCAGAAATCGATGGCTTGGTCCTGGCCCGGTCCGAAGGTATCGGGGGCGATGGCCGGTAGGGATCGCATCAGCAAGAAGAGGGCCACGAAGGCAAGCACGACCAGAATGATCACGCCGCCGGTCCACGACATGCCTTTGAAGACTTTATCCCCCACCGCGGAAGTGGTATTACGCGCTGGTGTCTTGGTGCGCGGGGATGTGGTTGTCACGTTGTACTCCTGTAACGTTTATGGACTATAAGTGGCTTTCATGCCAATACCACCGCTTGTGGTGCCAAGCGGTGGTATCAGCTCAAAAGCTAATTTCTGGCTTAGCCAGCAACAGTGATCGCTTCGATGCGTTCAGTAGCTTCGTCGCGGATGGTGTCCGAAATTGGTGCGGAACCGGCTGATTCTTCAGCGGCAGCCTGGCCATCTTCGGAGATAACGTAGTTACCGAAGGCCTTGACCTGGTTTACCATTTCTTCGTTGTCGTAGGTGTCACAGAAGATGTGGTAGGAGATCATGACGATTGGGTAAACGCCTTCTTCTTCGGTGCTGCGATCCAGGATGCGAGCGCCTTCAGAGTCTGGGTTTTCCTCAGCGGTTTCAACAGCAGAAGCAGCAGCTTCAGCCGAGTATTCCACGTAGTCTTCGCCGACACCAACAGCAACGGTGGACAGGCCACCGATCTGGGAAGCGTCAGCGTAGGTGATGGCACCATCGGTGTCACTGGTCAGGGAGACGACACCGGAGGTCTGCTGTGCAGATTCACCGGTAAGTTCTTCTGGCCATGCGTCTGCAGCTTCCCAGGTCCATACGTCGCCGGCTGCGCCGTTGAGGTAGTCAGTGAAGTTTTCGGTCGTACCGGAGTCATCTGAGCGGTGGACAACGGTGATCGCAGTCGATGGCAGTTCTACGCCTTCGTTCTGTTCTGCGATTTCTTCGTCATCCCATGAGGTGATCTCGCCGGAGAATACCTTGGCGATGGTGTCCGGCTTCATGTTGAGGCTATCAACACCTTCCAGGTTGAAGGCGACTGCTACCGGGGAGATGTAGGAAGGAACGTGGAACGCATTTCCTGCACCGCACGCCTGTTCCTGTTCTTCAGCATCCATTGCGGAGTCGGAACCAGCGAAGGTGTACTGGCCGGCAATGAAGCCTTCACGACCGGAGCCGGAACCAACTGGGTCGTAGTTAACGGTGAGATCTGGGTGAACTTCGGTGACGCCTGCAGTCCAGGCAGTCATTGCGGCTTCCTGAGAGGAAGCGCCACCACCAATCAGGTTGCCCGATACTTCGGTCGAAGCCTGCTCACCGGTGTCGCCACCGGCGTTGTCGTCGGCAGCATCGTCAGATGAGCATGCTGCCAGAGCCAGAGCGGCTACGGATGCGATAGCAGCGGAGCGGTAAAAACGAGAAAACTTCACTGGGTTTTCCTCTTTCGAGTTCGTTGCGAGTCAATAGGTTGGGCCATCGGTATTTTGGCTTGCTGGCCCGAACTACTCACCGAAGCTACGCACGCTAGGTAACCTGCTGGCAGTCGAAAGATTAACGCTTGGTTAACGTTTACCTACCCCGTACTTTTCAGCAATTTTTGCCAACCTCGTAGGATAAGAGCATGACTGAACGCATGCACACAACCCCACTCCCAGTGGCCCCGGAGCCCAAGGGTTGGCAGAAGGTCAAAAAGTTCCTTTCCACCCGGTTCCGGTCGGGCATTTGGCGCGCCCGAAAATCGCTTATTCCCGCAGCAACATCAGCAATTGCGGCTGTTGCGGCCTATGCCTTTGCCGCCATTATTTTTGGTCACAGCGAGCCCTATTTCGCGGCCACAGCCGCGCTCATTTCACTGGGTTTTGGTCGGGATCCGCACATCAGAAAGGCACTTGAGGTGGCCATTGGTGTGACGTTGGGCATACTGGTGGGTGATTCGCTTCAAGCTTTGCTGGGGCAAGGCTACTGGCAGGGCATCATCGTGGTCTTTGTCACGATCGTCTTGGCTCGCTTTATTGATTCCGGGGTGATCTTTACAACGCAGATGTCGATTCAAGCGGTACTGGTGGTGCTGCTGCCGATTCCGGTTGAGGGACCGTTGAGTCGCTCCGTTGACGCCGTCATCGGTGGGGTGATTGCCATTGCCATCACGATGCTCACGCCTGTTTCACTTCGTAGAGAAACCGTCGCGGGGATGCGTGAATTGTTCACTTCTATCACCGGGGTGTTCCGTGAGCTGTCGCAAGCCTTGGCTGAACACGACTCCCGCAGCGGCTGGGTGGCCCTGATCGAGGCGCGGGGCTTGCAGTCACAAATTGATGCGGTCCGCAGTGAAATCTCGCGGGCTGATGAAATGGCCACCTACTCACCAACGCAGCGCTCGGCTCGCCAGGATTTACAAGAGATGTCACGCACCTTGGAAAAGACCGATCTGGCGGTGCGGTCGCTGCGCATTATCGCCCGGCGGGTTATCACCGTCATCGATGAATTCGACGCCAAGGATCACACCGAAGATGATCTAGAACGTATGTCTGCGTGGTTCGCCGAAGCCGCAGACGCCGTCGCCGTCCTGGGGCGTTCGGTGGCCGAACCGGTGGCACCTGGGCGGCATCGTTCACTGTCAATCGCCCGCAGCTCGCTAGGCGCCGTGACCACGAAACTGACTCCGCGCGACTTGGGGGCCGAGACCCTCCATGGCGAAGCACTCGTGATGATGTGCCGTCCAATGATGGTGGATTTTATTGAAGCCACGGGTTCCGATCATGACGAAGCCACCAGCTATCTGCCCAACGTGTAGACGCTTTATCGTGTCCTAGTCGCGGAGTAGGCTTAGCGGCATGGCGAAATCGAAGACCAAACTGGCCTATAAATGTTCCGAATGCGGTTGGATGACCGCGAAATGGACGGGACGCTGCGGCGAATGCCAAGCGTGGGGCACCATCGAAGAAGTCGGGGTCACCCCGGCGACGACCCGCACCCAGGCCACGAAAGTGACCGTGGATGAGCTGGCTCAGCCCATTACCGAGATCGATGCCTCGCACGCCGAAAGCTTCCCGACCGGGGTTTCGGAATTTGATCGGGTGCTCGGCTCTGGCCTGGTGCCCGGAGCGGTCGTGTTACTGGCCGGTGAGCCCGGTATTGGTAAATCCACCATGGCTTTGGATATCGCCGGTCACGTGGCCGCCACTCGCACGACCGAAGGCAAACAACGCAAGACCCTGTATTTAACCGGTGAAGAATCCGCCGCCCAGGTACGATTGCGAGCAGAACGCATCGGTGCGCTCAGTGAACATCTCATGTTGGCCGCAGAAACCGATCTGGGTCAGGTGCTAGGGCAGATCGAACAGATCCAACCGGACTTCATGGTCATCGACTCGGTCCAAACCATCCAGTCGGCAGCCATTGATGGGACGCCGGGCGGCCGAATGCAAATTCAGGAAGTCACCGCCAGCATCATTCGTGTAGCTAAGCGCCATAATATTGCCACGATCCTGGTGGGTCATGTGACCAAAGAGGGCAGCATCGCCGGTCCGCGCACCATGGAACACCTCGTTGATGTCGTCTGCCAGTTCCACGGCGACCGGCACTCGCAGTTACGCTTTATTCGCTCGGTCAAAAACCGTTACGGTTCCACCGATGAAGTCGGCTGCTTTTCCATGCGTGATTCAGGCATCGAATCTATTGATGACCCGTCGGGACTGTTCATTAATACCTTCGCCACCCCTGCTCCGGGCACCGCGATCACCGTCGCCATGGACGGACACCGCCCCCTGATGACCGAGGTCCAAGCCCTGGTGTCCACCAGTGGCGGTGGCTCCCCACGGCGAGTGGTGACCGGGCTCTTCCAGTCGCGCCTCAACACGGTCGTGGCCATCCTGTCGCGCCATTTCAAAATCGATATGACCAGCGAAGACGTGTACGCCTCAACCGTCGGTGGGATCACCGTCCACGAACCGGCCGCCGATCTGTCCCTGGCCGCGGCCATCATATCTTCACGCAGTGATACCCCACTGCCTCGCAGCACCGTCGTCATCGGCGAGATCTCCCTGGCCGGAGAACTGCGCCCGGTCACCGGTATCGAACGACGGCTCAAAGAAGCCCACCGGTTAGGCTTCCACCACGCGATCGTGCCCAAAGATGACGACATCACCATTCCGCAGGGCATGCGCGTGGTCCAAACCGACTCACTTGGTGACGCGATGACCGCGATTTTCGACCCGGCCTTCCGGCCACCACCACGCCCCTCAGCAGGACAAAAACTTGCCGACGTCATCAAGCTCAGCCCCGACGACGTCTGGGATAACTAATCCTCTAGGACAAACGACACCGGTTCGGCTTCTCGCTCACCCATCGCCACGAGCAGCTGATATTCACCGGATTCGATGTCTTCGACGATGGTTTCACACTCCTCATCAGTGCCCACTCGCTCCCACTCAAAAGTGACACTCTCCGACTGACCGGGCTCCATTTCCACAACCTGTTCCTGCGGATCAACCTGGCAAGCACGCGTGGAAAACACGAAATCGCCCTCCGAGTCCTCCACCACAAAGTTCTGCTGATCCGAACCCAGCGACGCGTTACACAACACGTCACCATCATGGGTGACCGTCAACGTAAACACCGGCATCTCATCGGCGTCATACACGTCCTGATCCGTGGAACCCGTGACCGTGAGCATCTCGGGATCACACGCCTGAGCACGTTCGTCATCCTCGTCGTCGTCCTCAGACGCCGACGGTTCCGGTGAAACCGTCTCAGTAACCGTGGGTTGCGGCTGCGGGGTGGCCTGCTCGTCGTCATCAGGCAAAAACAACCCGATCAACGCCCAAATCCCCCAGCCGAGCAGTCCGAGGATAATCAACAAAATAATGACCGCCACAATACGGCGACGTCGCAAAATATGCGGCGGAATTCGACGTGGACGTGGCTGCTGTGGGGGAAGATGCTGATCAGACATAACCACAAGTTTAGCCATTGAAACACCCAAGATCCGCTCGGCACTACCATGGTGTTTATGTCATCAGCCACGGACCACCTCACCGACACCCACGTGCACCAAGTACGCGCACGCATCCTGGACTGGTACGCCACCAATGCACGCCAACTACCCTGGCGCGAACCCGACACCACCGCCTGGGGTGTGCTCGTCTCCGAGGTCATGCTGCAACAAACCCAAGTCGCCCGCGTCTGGGAGCCCTGGCTGGCGTGGATGAAACGTTGGCCCGGACCAACCGACCTTGCCGCCGCAGCTCCCTCCGATGTGTTGATCATGTGGGGCCGGCTCGGCTACCCGCGCCGTGCCCTGCGACTGCACGAAACCGCCAAAGCAGTCGTAGAACACCACCACGGCGTCCTACCTGCTGATCCCGAAAAACTCTTAGCCCTACCCGGCATCGGCGAATACACGGCAGCCGCGGTGTCATCATTTGCCTTCGGTATCCCGGAAGTCGTCATCGACACCAATATTCGGCGCGTGCACGCCCGGATTTTCACCGGCGACGGTGCCGCTGCACCAAGCCTCACGGCCGCCGAACGCCGTCTTGCCGCCCAGCTCATGCCCGACACGTCAACCCAGACGGGAGTCGCCGAAGCGAACACCTGGAATGTGGCGACTATGGAACTGGGGGCGCTGATTTGTTCCGCACGGGCGCCACAATGCCAACAATGCCCGGTCCTAGATCAATGCGCCTGGGTGGCCGCGGGCAAACCGGAACCAACATCCGTTGCAAAAACCCAATCCTGGACTGGCTCCGACCGTCAAGTCCGCGGCGCAATTATGGGGGTGCTGCGAGCCCAGGGAGCTATCGACGTCGGGCATCTTCAAACCACCGTCACTGCAACCGGTCGGCTTGGCCGACACGTGCCAGAACAAACCCAATGGGACCGAGCGCTCACCGGACTCGTCAATGACGGGCTGGCAGTGCTCAACGATGAAGTCTTGGCGTTACCTTAGCTGCGGTTCCGGCGTTGAGACAGATCCAGAATCATCCGCGTATTTCCTAAGGTATTGGGTTTTACCCGGGCTAAATCCAAAAACTCTGCGACACCCTCATCGGTGGAGCGCAGCAACTGATTGAATACCTCAGGGTCTAACACGGATTGATCCTTCATGATTTCAAAGCCGTGGCGCTGGAAAAATGAGGTCTCAAACGTCAAACAAAAAACATGTTGGACGCCCAAGTCTTCAGCTTTATCTAAGAGAGCATTCAGCACTCGACCGCCGACCCCGCGACCCTGATGATCATCAGCCGTGGCAAGGGTACGCACCTCGGCAAGGTGCTCCCACATCACATGCAAGGCCCCGAACCCGAGGATCTCGCGGTCCTGGTTTTCTGCCACGAGGAACTCTTGGACAGCCTCATAGTAGGCGACCTTGTCCTTATCCAGCAGCACCCGCTCACTGGCAAGGGGCTGGACCATGGAACGAATGATCGGTACATCTGGGGTCCGGGCTGGCCGGATGCGAATCTCCATTCTCCACACTGTACTGGCTTGGCCGGTCTCGGGCCGAATTGGTCGAAAAACCCTTTGTTTACAGCTCAATTTGACTCAACAACTTCGCCGTATGACGACATGACGTCGGATAAATAGCTATCTGAGATAAATCTCAGCACAATGGTAGGTATGAAAATATTGACCGTTTGTCTTGGAAATATTTGCCGTTCCCCCGCGGCCGAGTCAGTTCTGAATCATGAATTCGCCAAAGCCGGGATTCAAGCCGAAGTCCGCTCGGCCGGCACTGCCGATTATCACATCGGAAAGGACGCCCACCATCTCACGCGCAAAGTCGGCACCCAGCGAGGATATGAATTCACCTCGGTGGCCGATCAAATCACCGCCCAACACATTGACGAGGTAGACCTCGTGTTGGCGATGGATGATTCGAACCTGGAAAATATCCTGGCCCTGACTCACAACGGTGATCAGCGTTCCAAGATTGTTCGTTTCGGTGCCTTCGGTTCCACCGTTGATGCCGATGGAATCGCCAATGTGCCGGACCCTTATGGCCACCCCGAAGAGGCCTTCGTGGCGATGTATGACCAAATCGAAGACGCCGCTCGCGGTCTGGTCAAAACGATCCAGGAAGACAGTCTCCAAAGGGTTCTGCAACGCTACGGTGGCAAGTGAGCCTTACCGGCAACACCTCAGTGCTTCGCCTCGATGACGGAACTACAGCGTTCCGCAAGGCACTGACCGGCGCCCCCGAAGGTTTCTTTGCCTTCGAGGCCGCCGGTCTTGAAACGTTAAGGGCGCTGGGAGCCCGAGTGCCCACAGTCTATGAGGTAACTGATGAGCACCTGATCCTAGAATTCATTGCCCCCGGTGGTAAGAGCACGACCAGCGCGGATGCTGCATTCGGGCGCGACCTTGCCCGCATGCATTTAGCAGGACAACACTCTGCCACACCCGATCAACACTTTGGGTCCCTCGACGGGGTCTCCGCCTGGTTCTTGGGCGCAGCTCCCATCGATTTACGGCCAGCACCTACGCTGTATGAATCACTCGTGGTCAACAGGATCCTGCCACTCACCGACCAAGCCGTGCACCGTGGACTGCTCAATGACCAGGCACGGGACCTTGCCCGCAGCATCCAACCTGAGCATCTCGGCCCGGTGGAACCACCCACGATTGTGCACGGTGATCTGTGGGCCGGTAATCGCATGATTGATGCTTCCGGTGCGAACTGGCTCAGCGACCCGTCCTGCCACTGGGGCCATCGGGAACAAGATATCGCCATGATGCATTTATTTGGTGGCTTTGGACCGACCGTAATGAGAAATTATGAGCGAATATTCCCATTAGCACCAGGTTGGGAACATCGCATTGCTATTTTCCAATTGGTGCCGCTACTCGTTCACGTTTTATTATTCGGTGCCGGCTACGCTTCTTCTACGCTGCGCGCCTTGACCGCTGCCACTCAGGTCTAAACCCACCTCAGACCCTGAAGGTGACATGGCCCACCATCATGCGCGCATTGCCTGTCACTTAACGCTATGTTGGTCACTATGTGACCCAACCCACGTCGGATCTCAGATTGTCATGAGCTCACATCACCGCACGGAATGTGACAAGCCTTCATTGGAGTGAGATTGAAGCAGTATTCAATAAACATCCCAGACAACGTTTTAGTCGATCTACAGCACCGACTCGAACACGTCCGCTGGCCCGATCAGGTGGTTGACCACCCGGATTGGTCATGGGGCACCCCGGGCAGTCCACTGCGCAAGCTCATGCAATATTGGCGACATGAATATGACTGGCCCGCTACCGAGCAGCGCCTCAATTCGTATCAGCAGACGCTCCTCACCGTGGGGGACACCCAGATTCACTGCTTCCGGGCTGGTCATCCTGACGGAACACCCCTGGTGTTATTGCACGGGTGGCCCGATTCACCGCTCCGGTTTGAAAAAGCGATACCGTATCTTGAACAAGATTTTCAGCTGATCATGCCCAGCATTCCCGGATACGGCTTCTCTGAGCGACCGCAATCCACAGGTTATGGTCCGAACCGGATTGCAGACCTTCTAGTACAAGCCCTCGCCATGATGGGCATCCAGCGTTTCGGAGTCCACGGTGGGGATATCGGCGGGGCGATCGCCGAAGCCATCGCGTTGCATTATCCCGACACGGTGATCGGGTTGCATCTGCTCGATGTACCATTCTGGCACCGCTATACGGTAGACCCCACTGAGTTGACGCCCATTGAGCAGGACTATTTCCAGGGCATGAATGAATGGTTTCAACACCACGGTGCCTACGCTGCAATGCATCGAACGAAACCACAAACCTTGGCCTATTCGCTCAATGATTCACCGTTGGGTCTGGCCGCGTGGATGCTTGAAAAATTCCAGGCCTGGAGCGACTGCGACGGAGACGTCTGGAATAGTTTTGAGCCTGGCGAGCTCGTCGATAATCTCATGATCTACTGGATCACCCAAACCGCCGGTTCCTCAGTGCGCTATTACCGAGACTCCGCCTTGGAAGCCAAAGATCCCGCCGCACGAGTCCACGTTCCCACTGGATTAAGCATTTTTCCCAAGGATATCGTTCCGGCGCCTCGAGCATTTGCTGAAAGATTCTTCAATGTCACCCACTGGCAACAGATGCCCAGGGGTGGACATTTCGGGCCGTGGGAGCAACCTGCAGCGTTTGCCGACCAAATCCGGGAATTCTTCGGCTCGCTCTAAAACCCTTTCAACAACGAAAAGACCGGAAGTCTCATCGGAGACTTCCGGTCTTTTCTGACAACATTTTCGCTTAGCTGTCGCTACCGGCTTCGATGGCCTCACGTTCTGGTGGGGCTTCGATGGATTCGGTCTTCTTGATGATTTCGAATTCCAACACGGCGTCCTTGCCCTCGCCCGACGTGGTGACCACGATGTGAGAGTGCGCTGGGATTTCGCCGTAGAGCAGCTTCTCGGACAGTTTGTCTTCAAGCATGTCCTGGACCGTACGGCGCAGCGGACGGGCACCCATCGAGGGGTCGTAACCGCGATCGGCCAGAACTTCCTTGGCGGCATCGTTGAGTTCGATGGTCAGGTTCTGTTCGGTCAGACGATCCTGCAGGCTCTTGACAAACAGATCGACAATTTCGACGATCTCGTCCTTGGTGAGCTGTGGGAAGACAATGACGTCGTCCACACGGTTGAGGAACTCTGGACGGAAGTGCTGACGCAATTCTTCCTGCACGGTGGCCTTCATGCGTTCATAGCCGGTCTGGGTATCGGAGATCGATTGGAAACCGGTCTGCACGCCACGCGAAATGTCGCGGGTACCCAGGTTGGTGGTCATGATGATCACGGTGTTCTTGAAGTCCACGACGCGACCCTGCGAGTCGGTCAGACGACCTTCTTCCAGAATCTGCAGTAGCGAGTTGAACAGGTCCTGGTGGGCCTTTTCAACTTCGTCAAACAGCACAACGGAGAATGGACGACGACGAACGCGTTCAGTCAGCTGCCCGCCTTCTTCGTAGCCGACATAGCCTGGAGGGGCACCGAAGAGTCGTGACACGGTGTGCTTCTCCTGGAACTCTGACATGTCCAGGGTGATCAGCGCGTCTTCGTCACCGAAGAGGAACTCGGCCAGGGTCTTGGCCAGCTCGGTTTTACCCACACCGGTTGGACCGGCGAAAATAAACGAACCGGTTGGACGATTCGGATCCTTCAGCCCTGCACGAGTACGGCGGATCGCACGCGACAAGGATTTAACGGCTTCGTCCTGGCCAATGACCCGACGGTGCAGTTCGTCTTCCATGTTGCGCAGACGCTCGGCTTCGGTCTCCGACAGACGGAATACAGGGATACCGGTCGATTTGGACAGCACCTCTGCGATCAGGTTTTCGTCAACCTCAGCAATGCCGGTGGCGGCTTCTTCGCGCCATTCGCGTTCCTTGCGGTTGCGTTCATCCTGTAGCTGCTGTTCTTTATCACGCAGGGATGCAGCGCCTTCGAAGTCTTGGCCGTCAATGGCGGCTTCCTTCTCCTGGCGAACCTGTTCGATGCGCGCATCGTATTCTTTGATCTCCGGTGGAGTCGACATACGCTGAATACGCAACCGGGCACCGGCCTCATCAATCAGATCCACTGCCTTATCCGGCAGGAAACGATCCGAAATGTAGCGGTCAGCCATGGTGGCTGCTGCCTGGAGTGCGTCATCAGTAATTGATACGCGGTGGTGTGCTTCGTAGCGGTCACGTAGACCACGCAGAATTTCCACGGTGTCTTCAACCGATGGCTCATCCACCTGGATCGGCTGGAAACGACGTTCCAGAGCCGCATCTTTTTCGATGTGCTTACGATATTCATCCAGCGTGGTGGCACCAATAGTCTGCAGCTCACCACGAGCCAGCATCGGTTTCAGGATCGATGCGGCGTCAATGGCGCCTTCAGCAGCACCGGCACCCACCAGGGTGTGAATCTCATCAATGAACAGGATGATATCGCCACGGGTACGAATTTCTTTGAGCACCTTTTTGAGGCGTTCCTCGAAGTCACCACGGTAACGAGAGCCTGCCACCAAAGAACCAAGGTCCAGGGTGTAGAGCTGTTTATCTTTCAGCGTCTCAGGCACGTCGTTGCGCACGATGGCCTGGGCCAGACCTTCGACGACGGCGGTCTTACCAACACCGGGTTCACCAATCAGCACCGGGTTGTTCTTGGTGCGACGAGAGAGCACCTGCATGACGCGTTCCATTTCATCGGAACGACCAATAACAGGGTCAAGCTTTGATTCCCGTGCAGCAGCGGTCAGGTTACGCCCGAACTGGTCCAGGACGACAGAACCAGCTGGCTGGCCCTGGCTGGAACCGGTCGATGAAACACCGGCGGGTTCTTTGCCCTCGGATTCGCCCGAACCCTGGTAGCCGGAAAGCAGTTGGATGACGGTTTGACGGACACGGTTCAGGTCAGCGCCAAGCTGTACCAAGACTTGCGCGGCGACGCCTTCGCCTTCGCGGATCAGACCCAGCAGGATGTGTTCAGTGCCAATGTAGTTGTGGCCCAGCTGCAGTGCTTCACGCAGTGACAGCTCTAAAACTTTTTTGGCGCGCGGGGTAAATGGAATGTGACCGGATGGGGCTTGCTGACCCTGCCCAATGATTTCTCGCACCTGTTCGCGCACTGCGCCCAGGGAAACGTCGAGGGACTGAAGGGCTTTGGCGGCCACGCCATCACCTTCGTGGATCAACCCGAGCAGGATGTGCTCGGTACCGATGTACGAGTGGTTGAGCATGCGCGCTTCTTCCTGCGCAAGCACTACGACTCGTCGGGCCCGATCGGTAAATCTTTCAAACATAGGCACGCTCCTTGCTGGTTATAGGTCTGATCGTACTGAGTTATAAATTGTATTGAGACTGCTGTTCACTGCTGGGCGAAGGAAATGTGCCATCTTTCCCCAGAGCTGAGTCATGTTGGCTCAGGGGCAAATTGCACAAACCGTATCCTTTCACACAAACGTAATTGGTGAGGTTCAGGATAACCAGGTTTGGTGCTGCGTTATTCCCATCAGTTACAGCTTTTCGACGGCCTCATCGACGCCGTCACCACGCTGCTTGGCAGCCTTGGCTTGTGCCCACGCTTGGGCCTCACGCTCTTCCGCTTCGCGGCGGGCATCGCGTTCCCCCGAGTCACCACGAAACAGTGAGCGCATGACCAACCAGAAGATAAAGAACAGCCCGACGGATGGGGCCAGGACCTCAAAATAGTCCATGAATACGTCCACGGCGTCTCCTTATTCGTCGCCTTCTGGTTTGAGCAACGGGAACAGAATGGTTTCACGAATCCCGGCCCCCGTCAACAGCATGACCAGTCGGTCGACACCCATGCCCAGGCCACCGGTTGGTGGGGCCCCATATTCAAGGGCGCGCAGGAAATCATGATCCAGTTGCATGGCTTCTTCATCGCCTGCGGCGGCAGCTTCGGACTGCGTGGTGAGGCGTTCGCGCTGGATCACCGGATCCACGAGTTCGGAAAACGCGGTGCCGACTTCGAAACCGTCGATGATCAGATCCCAGGCTTCAACCATGCGTGGATCTTCACGGTGTGGACGAGCCAATGGCTGGGCTGCCTGTGGGTAGTGATACACAAATGTTGGCTGCAACAGATGTGGCTCAACGAGTTCGTCAAACAGTTCTAAGGCCAATTCCTGGGCGTCGTTGTGTTTCGCTGGATCAACGTCGACGTTATTGGCTTTGGCAATCGCCAACAGTTCTTCGGCAGTCGTATCGGGGGTGACCTCTTGCCCCACAGCCTCAGAAACCGCCGGGTAAAACTCTTTCCATTCCCACTCACTATCCAACACGATCGTGTTGCCTTCGGGAGTGGTGAGCTCTTTGTCGACGCCAGCGGCTTTGGCGGCGGCCAGAATGATCTCGCGAATACGTTCGGCCATGCCGTACATATCGGAATACGCCTCATAGGCTTCCAGCATGGTGAACTCTGGTGAGTGGGTCGAATCGACACCCTCGTTACGGAAGACGCGGCCGATTTCGAAAACCTTATCGATGCCACCGACGACGGCGCGCTTCAGGAACAGCTCTGTCGCGATACGCAGTGTCATTTTCTGATCGAAAGCATTCAAGTGCGTTTCGAAGGGACGGGCTTGGGCCCCACCGTGAATCAGCTGCAGGATGGGAGTTTCAACCTCGATGTAGCCCTGATCTTCCAGGGTGCGACGGATTGCTCGGACCACCCCGGCGCGCTTGTGGACCATTTCGGCGGCCTCTTGGCGCACGATTAAATCCGCGTAGCGCTGACGCACGCGCGTCTCATCGGAAAGGTCAGCGTGCAGAACCGGCAGCGGACGCAGCGCCTTGGAGGCCATGGTCCAGGTATCAGCCATGATCGATAGCTCACCGCGTTTGGAGGTAATGACCTCTCCGGTGACCGAAATATGGTCGCCCAGATCGACCAGGTGCTTATAGGCATCCAGCGATTCTTTGCCGACTTTGCCTTGTGAGAGCATCACCTGCATGCGCGGATGTTCACCGTTCTCGCCACCTTCTTGCAGCGTGGCGAAACACAGTTTTCCGGTGTTGCGTTGGAATACGACCCGACCGGCCACCGAGACTTTGTCACCGGTTTCAACGCCTGGCTCTAAATCCGGGTACTTTGCACGGATCTGTGCCAGCGTGTGGGTGCGCTCTACGGCAACCGGGTAGGCCTGTTGGCCCGCGTCCAGCAGCTCTTGGCGCTTGGCGTGGCGGACCTTTCGTTGATCGCGGGTGTTCTCGCCGTCGTCAACGGTGGTCTTGGTTTCAGATGTGTTGGTCGTACTCACGTCGCCTAGTCTAGCCCCCAGCACGCACCACCGATGCCGTTATGTCTGCATTTGCCGGATTAATCGCCCCTGGCTCACCATCAGCTACTGACAGGTGGATCGATCGGCCCCGGGGTCAATCCCGGATACCGCGCCTGGGCAAATCGAGCGAGGCGTTGCGCCAGTGCCTGCACGTCGTCGTATGCGTAGTGGTCAGCCCGCCATCCGGCATATAACCACACCGATAAAATCTGCTGCTGCGATGCGATCTTGGCTGGTTTGAGACCAAAATATGCGTCCTCGGTGACGACAGCGACCCCGTTGCCCGCGGCCACGAGTGCTTGGGCAACCCGCCCCGAATTCGTTTCGACAATCTGGGGTACCGTCAGGCCGGCGACGTCGACGGCCCCATCCAAAACACGTCGCGACATGAAATCCGTCGTCGTCACGACAACCCGTTCTTCGACCAACTCTTCTAATAAAATTTCTTCGCGATCGGCCCACGGGTGCCCTGGTGCCACATACGCCCAGACAGGTAACTCGACGAGTGCAATCGACGCGAATTCCTTGGGTGGCGCCGAGGGCATGATGACTAAATCAGCGGTATTAACGGCTTGTTTCAGCGACGTCCCCAGGGGTGTTTCAATCACGTGCGAATGTAGTTGCGAAGAATCCAGGGTCGCCACGAAAGGGATGACAATATCAATGAGTGTGGTGCCGGGGGCAGCGAAGGTGATTTCCGAGAATCTTCCGGTGGCCAGCATGCCGGCAAAGGCTTCGGCCTTACGAATCTCGTCAACAACTTTTTGGGCGACCGGCAAGAATTCTTCCCCCGCGGCCGTCAACGCGACCCCCGAGTGATGCGACTGCAGCAGGTCGACTCTCAGGTGTCGTTGGAGTTTTTGTAACTGACGCGACAGCGCCGGTTGAGTAATATTTAACCGGCCAGCAGCCACCGACACATTCTGTGTTTCCGCCACGGTCAGAAACGCCGTGAGCAACCGTTCGTCCATAACGGTTAAGCATACCCACAATGACGAGAATCTATTGGCCGAACATAGCTTGAATGTTCGATAATGGTGCTGAATCCTGTCGTAATTTTCAACCCCAAAGGAATCTGTCATGACGCGTGAACCACTGGAACAGTCTCGCAAACTCGTCACCGAGCTGCCTGGCCCCAAAGCCCGCCAGCTGCGCGAACAGCTTGAAACCTACGTTCCCAAGGCCGTTAGCCCCTCCACCCCGGCATTCGTATCACGCGCTGAAGGTGGCATCGTGGAAGACGTCGACGGCAACCGCCTGATCGACTTGGGCTCCGGTATTGCGGTTACCACGGTGGGTGCCTCACACCCAAAGGTTGTGGAAGCCGTCAAAGCCCAGGTCGAAAACTTCACCCACACCTGCTTTATGGTCACCCCATACGAGTCCTACGTTCAACTGGCACAGAAACTGGATGAGATCGTCCCAATCTCGGGGCAAACCCGCACCGTTTTGCTGAACTCCGGTGCTGAAGCCGTGGAAAACGCCGTCAAAGTCGCCCGCGCCTACACCGGCAAACAGGCCATCGCCGCCTTCGATAACGCTTATCACGGCCGCACGACCCTGACCATGGGTCTGACCGCCAAGAACATGCCGTATAAAGAATCATTCGGTCCATTTGCCTCCGAACTGTACCGCGTCCCCGGCTCCTACCCATTCCGTGACGGCCTGACCGGCGAAGAAGCCGCAGCCCGTACCATTGAGGCCCTCGAAATCCAGATCGGCGCCAACAACCTGGCCGCCGTCATCATGGAGCCCATCCAGGGTGAAGGTGGCTTCATCGAACCAGCCGAAGGCTTCCTGGCCAAGGTCGTCGACTGGTGTAACGCCAACGGCGTGCTGTTCATCGCTGACGAAGTCCAGACCGGTTTCGTTCGCACCGGTGCCTGGTTCGCTTCCGAAATCCACGGCATCGAACCAGACCTGATCACCATGGCCAAGGGCATTGCCGGTGGTATGCCACTGTCAGCGGTGACCGGGCGCGCCGAAGTGATGGACGTGGTCCACGCCGGCGGCCTGGGTGGCACTTACGGTGGAAACCCGGTTGCCGTCGCCGCTGGTCTGGCTTCGATTGCCGTCATGGAAGACGAAAACCTCGCAGCCAAAGCCTTGCGCATCGAAGAAATCATTACCGAGCACTTCGCTGCGGTCCAGCAGGACGATGCCCGCATCGGCGACATCCGCGGTCGCGGTGCGATGATGGCCGTGGAATTCGTCGACCCAGAAACCAAGGCTCCACTTGCCGGACTGGTCAACGATATTGCTGTTGCTGCTCGCAAACAGGGTGTCATTACCTTGACCGCAGGAACTTACGGCAACGTGTTGCGCTTCTTGCCTCCGGTTGTGATTGGTGAAGATCTTCTCAAAGAAGGCCTGACCGTCATCACCGACATTCTGGCCGAAACTCGCAACCAACACCGCACCACTGTCGACGCCTAACCGTTAGGCTTCCGGTTTTAGAACAACACCCCGCAGGCTGGTAACAACCTGCGGGGTGTTGTCTATGCTGGCTATTCAACAGCTAGGCTACCTCGGGAATATTCAGGAGAGCTCAAGCCGGGGCACAGCGTGCAGCGCGCTGACAAAGTTCCGTGCAAGAAGCTCCGCATGTGTGGCAATCTGTTCATCCGCGCGTTCCACATGACCCATTGCGTCGTGGAAAAACTGTGAAAGTTCTGGTTCCTGGACGACATCAGCGGCACACCACTTGCGAAACAGCTCAGGTGTGGCTTCAGGATGAAACTGCACCCCGATCGCATTGCCGAATCGAAAGACCTGATGCGGATAGCGGGCTCCCCGACCTAACAGCACTGCTCCGGCAGGCAACCTAGAGATCGCATCATAGTGAAATGACGTCATCGGGAAAGACTGGGGCAGCTGGCGAGCGATCGCATCGTTGTGACCATCAGCGGTCCATTCGATATCCACCACGCCAATTTCAGGACCGCTCGGGGCATTTGAGGTCACCTCACCGTCAAATGCGACCGCAAGAAGCTGCGCACCCAGACAGACCCCTAATGTCGGAGCATTTACTTGGTGGGCTTGGTGATAGAGCGCCTGAATATCGGCCAGCCACGGGAACTGCTCGAGATCATGCGCAGTCATGGTCCCGCCCAAGACGATGAGACCATCCGAGTCGAGCTCGGAAGGTATGGGATCGCCTGTATATGGTCGAATAACCGTGACGTCAACGCCGGACTGTGTCAACCAGTCGGAGAAACGCCCCAACGGGACCTGTTCATCAGGTTGAATCACCAAGACGCTAGCAACTGATGGTCTTGCGGTTTCATGCTGAGCTGGCAGCGGTCGCATCTCGTGGCTCCTATCCGATACCGATCATGAGTGGTCTGATCGCCATCTAGCGACCGAAGACCCCGATGATGCGGCCTCTTCCGATGCCATGTTGAAACAGGTTCATCCCCACCTGTTCTGGTGTTGCATCTGCACCGAGTTCTAATACCGTGTCCACCGCGTGGACGACGAACATGTACCGGTGATCCCCGTGTCCAACCGGTGGACGAGAACCGGTAAACCCAGCCACGTTGCGAGAGTTGCGAACAAACGTAGGGCCTTGCCCCTGGCCAGAAACGCCGAAGGCTTCCCAATCGATCGTGTCCCAACGGACCGCGCCACCAGGAATCGAGGTCACCGAGGCAGGGATGTTGAATGCGGACATATGCCAAAAGCCCGACCCCGTGGGGGCGTCCGGATCCAAACAGGACAAAGCAAAGGTTTCCGTGCCTTCCGGAATATTGGACCAAGACAGTTGAGGCAATTCGTCCTTACCGCCCAGCTCCCCCATAACGGACCGGGAAGGTAGCCAGTCACCGTCGGTGAAGTCCTCGCTCGTCAGGGTTATCTCGTGAAGTTGTGGTAATCGTTCATATGGATCAAAGCTCATGGTTGCATCTTCGCATGCGATGGCCCCAACGTCCATGCTTCAGACAATGGCATCGCGCACCTATAGCTGTCAGCTAAGTCCTTGCAGGTCAGCTACTTCATGGGAGCACCCTGACTACGAATCAATAGAGTCTCAGAGCGGATTTTTCTGGCCGTGTCTACACCGTTGTGGACAGCGGCCGGTTATCCACAGTTGCTACCAGAGCTATATGAGTAATTCCTATTAGTGCTGTGCTGCAGTGGCGTTGCTTCGGGGCCAATGTTTCTGCGTGCTGGAGCAGACGAGGCCTATTAAAGAAGGTTGGAGGGTGTTAAGCATATGTTGTGAACAAAGAACTGCACACCCTCCT
>DATBUL010000044.1:0-6575 GCA_036516115.1 Enteractinococcus sp.
GCGATCATCAAACTAGCCCAGCTGGAGGAACCACCCATGCGGCTGGTGCTGGGCAAAGCAGCAAACCAAACAGCTGAGCAAGACCTCAACCAGCAACTGGATGACCTCATGGAGTGGGAACACATCGGACTAGATACTGACTTCGCCGAGTAATCTGTAGCTTCAAGTTCTCAAACGTAGTTGAAGCTATTTAACAATTCAGGGAGCCTCGGCTCTTTCAGTCATGTTTGCTGCCATGCGAGCTTGAACTTTGATAAACATATAGAGCAAACCGATTGCGCCAATGCCGCCAAGGACTGCGCCCACCAGCACGTCGTGCGGGTACTGATGGCCGGCAAGGATACTTGCCACGCCTTCCAAGATAGCAAGCGGAATAGCAAGATACGCAGTCCACGGCACAGCAAAAGCCAGCCCGATGGCTAGCGCGAACGCGATGACTGCGAAACTCGAGGGATACGCAAAGCTCTCGAGCGCAGGACAGGTTCCGTCGAGTTCAACCATATGACAGGGCCTGGGTTTTCCAAAGGAGTTCTGTAGCACAAAACTGATGACTGTGATCGCCAGAGTGGTGCCGGCTCCAAAGAGTAGCCTGACAAATGGCAGGTGCTCTTTAGCCGTCCAGGCGCGCACCAGCATCACTAGATAGAAGATCGCCAACAGGATCATGACCACCGGGGAGATGATCTGCCCGATGCCGATCCATGGATCAACCGCCATGGTTTCGGACAGCTCAGCACTCCACGAGGGCACTGTGGATAATGCACCGATGGTGGCTGCTACCAGCAACCACAACAGAACCGGTCCCACAATTTGTCTAGTCTGGCCCACGTGTCCTCACATCTTCGAAGGGTGTTGGTGATGCTGGCATAGGCGCATCACATCCCTTCAATCCTAATGCTCTGCTGCGACACAAGGTGAAAACGGTTCGATCTATGAGAAACTCTGGGACGGTCTACAGCTCCCTATACAACTCCAACACGTCGGACTCCATGGCTGCAGCGTAGGGTTGATGGAAGATCCTACCGCAGACTCAAGGAACGATATGCCACTGCAGTTTTCTCATACCACGCTGGGACAACGGGTACTCTTCGGCGCTGGACAAGCTGCCAACTATCTGGCCCAAGAAGTTGAACGTTTAGGCGCCCAGCGGGTCATGTTGATCGCCGGGAGTTCTCGTCGCGACCTCGCCGAACGTGTCACCGCGGATATCGTTGTGCAAGTCACCTACCGCAATGTGGTGATGCACGTGCCCGTTGACGTTGCCCAGGATGCTCGCGGCGTCGCCGAAGAGCACTCTGTTGATCTGCTGGTTTGTGCAGGTGGTGGTTCGACCACCGGGTTGGCGAAAGCCATCGCGCTAGAAACCGGTCTACCCATCATTGCGATCCCCACCACCTACTCGGGCTCGGAAGGCACGAATGTCTGGGGCCTGACCGAAGCGGGACGTAAAACCACCGGCGTTGATGATGCGGTTCTCCCGTCGGCCGTCATCTACGATGCCGAGCTGACCATGTCACTCCCCGTCGACCTCTCGGTGGCGTCCGGGCTCAACGGGATGGCGCACTGCATTGATTCGATGTGGGGGCCTCGAGCCAACCCCATCAACCAGGCCTTGGCTACCGAAGGCATCCGGGCGCTCGCAGCCGGACTCCCAGCCATCGTCCAAGACGCACACGATCTGGGCGGGCGAGAACAACTACTCTACGGCGCGTATCTGTCTGCGGTGGCATTTACTTCTGCCGGCTCAGGCCTGCACCACAAGATTTGTCACGTGCTAGGTGGGACTTTTGATCTGCCACATGCCCAAACCCACGCGACCGTTTTACCCTACGTTTTAGCCTTCAACATGGATGCCGCCCCAGAGGCCCGTGCTCGGATCGCTCGGGCGCTCGGTGCTGATGATGCTCTAGAGGGACTCCTACAGTTGCGCAAGCAACTCAACGCGCCCACCAGACTTTCCGACTATGGCCTCACCCGGGGCGATATCGCCCAGGCCGTCGAACTCACGTTGCCTGCAGTCCCTGCGAACAATCCGCGGGCTGTGACACCCGAAAACCTCACCGCACTATTTGAGGCCGCGCTCGTCGGCGACGATCCCAACAGCTTGCGCTAGGCGGTCAACTGTGGTGCCGTCGGCGCCAAGCGGCCAACGTTATACCGGCAACGAGTAGCAACGTTGCCCCGATTGCGAGCGCCGCTGCTGGCGACCCGGTCTGGGAGAGGGAATCCTCTGAAGGACTTTCGACTGCCTCAACTTCTCGATCTATGGTTTGTTCAGACGCGGTATCCTTCTTCGCTTCAGAGCCTGACGGTGTCTCCTCCGCCGCCGCCGGACTATTCTCAGTTGCATTCTCTGACGGAGGATCCTCGTCGTGTATCTCCGCTGGGTCGAGAGTCTCTACCGGCCGTGGCTCGCGAGGAGTGTCCGGGTCTCCTTCGTCAGCTGCCTGAGCGGCCCCTGCCTCAACTAAGGGAGCTTCGCCTCCCAGCCCAGCCCCATTCGTGGATGAACTGCCGGCTTCTAACAAAGCCTCCTCGATCGAAGGAAGCGTACTTTGCGTAGCAGGCTGCTGGTTTAGTGGGGCCGTGGCTTGTGGCATAGATTTTTCGGGCGGAGCCTGTGCTACTTCAGCCAAGCTCTCTTCGGTAGGCAGCGCAGACAAGATCTCGACAGCCCCTATCACCGGTGTCTCGGCAGCTTGTGCACCAGCGGTCTCCGAGATTGCAACTTCTGGCTCGGTAGGCACTTCAGCTTTGGTAGCTTGCGGTTGAACTTCGATTTCAGGGGCTGGAGTGTCGCTTTCGACTATGTCCGTCTCATCAGACGTGCCCTCTTCGACCGCCACATCTTCGAAGTTCCCTGACTCCTCAGGCTCTGGAAACGAGGCACTCTCTAAACTCACTGTGCTGTGTACTTGGAAGATGGGCTCGGCAGCAGTCGCATATGCGGAGCTGATACTTACCGCAGCCATCACCCCGCCTACTGCGCTAGCAGTCAGCACTGGAAGTACCTTCATGACTATCCCATTCTCTCGAAAGGGCGGCAACAGAACTGAGGTAGCCTCTCTGTAGCACGCGGACAGGTTCACCTCGTACAGCAAATTCTATTGAAAGTTAATGTACTCCACGTGTGAAAACATTGGAGAAGCGCTGGCACTTACGTCGTGATGGAATCGCGCATCTCGGAGTCAATTTCGTCCTTGGCTGGGACAGTTCGTCCTCACGACGTTGCAGACTTTCTTGCTTTCGCGTTTGCACTTTGATGAACAGGTACCCCAGTTCTATGAGTCGAGGGTCGCGTCAATATAGTCTCAGAGCACTTGAGCAGAGCGTTCAATATGTGCCAGCAGCGAGATCTGATGCTCAAGATTAGGAGGGCGCCCCGTTCGGAACAGTTTTGCGTTGCAGCGAATCTGTAGCAACTTCTAAAATCAAGCAGTTACCTACGAGGTATGCAGAGCCGGAGGTCACGCGTCATCAGGTGATTGCAAAATGCGCATGAAGTGTACATTCACGTAAAGATTCTCACGCCCACTCTTCTGAACTTCCAACATCTCGGCGTCCACGAGAGCTTTGAGATATTTGGTTGCCGTCACTCGGGTGACCTGGCATCTGTCGATAACGTCACGGACCCGCGAATACGGTTGCTCGAAAAGTACCTCTTCGAGACCTACAGGATATTGCGGACCAACACTTTCCAGCAGCTTCTGTCCGAAAGTCCTCTGTAATGCTTGAATAGCTTTAATCTTGAGCCGGGTCGATCGGGCGGTATGCTCGACGGCCTGCAGCATGAAGATGATCCATTCTTCCCATCGCCCATGCTCTGTCACGTCGTTGAGCAGCGTATAATACTTGTTCTTGTTCTGAATGATGTACCGCGAGATATAAAGTATCGGTTCGTTCAAGACCCCTTTAGCCCCAAGTAACAAAACATTGAGAATTCGACCGGTTCGACCGTTGCCGTCATCAAATGGGTGAATTGCTTCAAACTGATAATGGGCGGCGGCCATCTGAACGATTGGGTCAAGATCAGTATCTTGGTTGATAAACTCTTCCCAATTCCTGAGTTTTGACTCGAGAACTTCTCGTCCAGACGGCGGCGTATAGATACGTTGCCCCGTTTCGGGGTTGCCGATATATGTGCCTTCACCGTGACGTATATCAGTGGTAGTACCGCGAATCGCTGAGCAGATTTCTGCTGCCATACCGGTGAGCAACAAGCCTGCCCGTTCTTCCATCCGAGCGTGACCAGAAAATAAAGCTTGCTTATAACGAAGAGCTTCACGGGTAGCCGGGGTTGCATCGCGTTGTACGGTATCAGCCCGAAAAAGTTCATCCGTTGTGGTCACGATATTCTCGATCTCGGAGCTGGCCTGCGCTTCGAGCAACGCTAATGAATTCACAAATACGTGAGGATTCGGCAACGACACTAAAGCCTCGTTTAAACCGCTGAGCTCCGATTTTGCGTCGACAAGTCTCTTGAGAACAGCTTTTGTCTCGAGTTCCACGCTCGGAGGCAAAGGGGGCAGGTCGTTATACGGGATTTCAGGAGACCAAGACATGTTAGGAATATACCTCAAACGCACTGGATGTGCATAAAATTTTGGGAATTTTATACACATTTAGCAAACGTGTTCAAAGTCTATACACGTTAACTTCGACGACTCCCCTCCGCCCACCAGCAGAGCCTTACACGAAGCTACATGCATAAAATTATCGATTTTTTATACATGTTTTGAGAACGTGTATAGATCCTGTACATATACCAGGGTGGCGCACCGTTCGGGGCAGTGCTGCTTTGAAGCGAATCTGCAGCAAGTTCTGAAATCGAACAGTTAACTGCCAATGCGCGCAGGATTTCATTAGCCCGACTGGGCGACCGTTCGCGGCCAAACGCCACGCTGATTGCTCGGAACACAAATGCTCTGGAAGCTGCTCTTCAACTAGCAGCAACGCTAGACGTCGACGCCATTCTGACTATGTATCGGGCACTGTTAGAGGATTCAGGGCTGCAGCACGCAGGGAGGCTGCGGGAACAGCCAAACTGGATTGGCGGCGATTCTTCAGTCACAGCGATGTTCGTGCCACCGCAGCACACAGATGTCCCCGACGCGTTAGAAGATCTCGTGCGCTTTATGGCGCGGACCGATATACCTGCACTGGTTCAGGCAGCGATCGCGCATGCCCAATTCGAAACCATCTACCCGCTCACCAATGGGAATGGGCGAACAAGACGCGCCCTG
The DNA here is from genome assembly GCA_036516115.1 of Enteractinococcus sp. Lineage (GTDB taxonomy): Bacteria > Actinomycetota > Actinomycetes > Actinomycetales > Micrococcaceae > Yaniella. Next base: position 5,244 of record DATBUL010000044.1, read on the forward strand.
GTTTCTGCGATCTTACGGGCCAGAGGAACGACACAGAATTTCACGGTGCCGTTATCATCGGGGCTGCTCACCATTACGAAGGATTATTTCGAAGCATTGGACGAATACAGGCAGGGCAACATTGAACCCATCATTATGCGCTTTATCGACCGTGCTGGAAACCGAACTATTGTTCAGCCATAACGGTACCTGGAACAAAATGTTCTATAAGGGACGACTCAGCGAGAAGAAAACCATTCTGGTATCGCAGATCTCTACGGTGATCATCGGCGTCGTTGCCATCGCCATTGCGAACAACCCGTTCGATTCCGTCTTCTGGTTGGCAGTGTTTGCTTGGGCAGGCCAGGCAACCTGTTTCGGCCCACCGGTGATCTTGTCACTGTATTGGAAAGGCGTCACCAGGACCGGTGCTATTGCCGGCATGATTGTTGGACCTGTTGTCACCGTTGTGTGGTACCTGTGGCCGCCGATCGATATTTATGAAGGCGGTCCTGCTTTCATAGCTGCACTGCTGACGATCGTTGTGGTGAGCCTTTTGACGAAGTCACCGGATGACGAGCAATTCAACGAGATGTGGTCTGCATATAACGAACAAAACGAGGCCGGTACCCCGTCGTTCTTGGCATCGGACTACCACTACCTCAAAAATATGCGCGCGGATGAGCTGCGGTTGAAATCAGATAAACGGATAGTCCGTGATCTATTAGAAGAGAAACTGACCGTCGCAAGTTCTTTCAAACCAGTGAAGGGAAGTGCATCGTTTGGCTCAACAACACCATGACCTCGCCGTGGTGCAGTTGGTGGAAACACCATATGATCTCCAGGGCAGAAACATTGTGTGTTATCCAAATCTGCTCTTGCTCTTCGAGATTGAAGTCCCGCGCCTCTTCCTACAACCAAGAACCGTCTATTCGGCCGTTACCGTTGACTTAGTCAAAGGCGATGCTGCACGTTCAAACATGTTTCCGGAATCCGCAGACATCGAAATCAGCACGGCCGCTTTGATCCCACGTCTAGTGACGGATGCGGCAGCCATCGAGGCAGCTCGGAAACTGGTGCTGCGCTGGCTGAGACATAAATATAAAGTCTACAAACCACCCCGGATCGACGTGATCAAACAGCAGGAAGTGTATAAGGCGTTCTTTTACGCCCAAAACCACAAGGGCGAAGACATACTCGTCGATTCTGTTCGCGGAATCAAGCTTTTGGACAACGATTAGTTCTTCGCAGATCGATACTTCACGCAAGAGAAGAGGCCCCGGGATGAACCCGGGGCCTCACACTCTCATCACTCACACCTTGAAGAGGTGCCTATTAGTCTAAGAAACGTTC
>DATBUL010000045.1:0-4875 GCA_036516115.1 Enteractinococcus sp.
GTCTTCGAGCACATCCTCACACAGCACAGTTTGTCCAGCATATTGCTCAGGTGCTGCAGTAAGTACCACATGGGCTGCATCGGAGTAGATGTCGGGAGTGCGCGAACGCTCATACATTTCGGTCCCGCCAAGCGCGTACTGTACCGCTGCCGTCTGGACTGTGGTCTTTGGCCACAGGCACGTGGCTGGAATATTGTACTGAGCCCCGATGCTGAGGGTCGCCAGGGTCATACCGTATTTGGCCAACATATATGCCGGGGCTGCTGCTAACCATTTGGGCGACAGATTCAGCGGCGGAGAGAGGCTCAAGATCCGTGGGTCGGCTGATTTTTTGAGGTAAGGTAACGCAGTGCGGGTGAGCAAGAACGTGCCGCGCTCGTTGATATCTTGCATGAGATCATAACGTTTCATTTCGATATCTGCTGCAGGTTCAAGGTTGATCGCAGAGGCGTTATTGATGACGATGTCGATGCCACCAAAGGATTCCACGGCGCCGTCCACGGCTGCTTGCACATCTGCTTCTTCTCGAACATCGCCAACGATCGGTAGGGCTTGGCCACCAGCACCCCGGATCTCATCCGCTACCGTATAGACGGTTCCGGGAAGTTTGGGATGCGGTTCGGCGGTCTTTGCCATCAAGACGATGTTGGCGCCGTCTTCAGCTAGCCGTTTTGCAATCGCTAGACCGATTCCTCGGCTGCCACCAGAAAGAAGGACCGTCGTATTATGTAAAGCTGATGATGACACCGTGGCTCCATTCACTCAAACTGTAATTCACATTACATTCTTCCAGAGGCCATCAACACCACAAGTACCGAAGACCACACGGCGCTTCGGTACTGACACAGCGCGGCAGCCTTATCGTGTCCGAGCTATATGACAAGGTAAAGAACATGGAGATTTCAACAGCGGTGGTGCTGAGTCTAGTCGTGGCCGTCGTCTTTTTTGCAGCGGGCTTCGTGGTCGCTCGACGAACCTCACCCGGTGACCCATCCGGTAATGAAGCGGTCTTGCGCGAACAGTTGGCCACAGCTCAGACTCGGGCAGAATTGCTGGATCGGCAGCGTACCGAAGATCGCCAGCAATTCCAATCGCAACAGCAAATTATGCAAATGTTAGGACCACTGTCGCAGCAATTGGAACACTTAGGTGGTCAGGTGGCACAGCTTGAGCGTGACCGCGGTCAGCAATATGGCCAACTATCACAGCAGCTGCGTACCGCTCATGCAACAGACGCTGCCCTGTTAGAAAATACGCACAAGCTGGTTGCTAGCCTGCGTTCTTCATCGGCTCGTGGCCACTGGGGTGAGGTGCAATTGCGGCGCATCGTTGAGGCAGCGGGCATGCTGGAACACACCGATTTTGAAGAACAGATTCACTTTTCAGTTAATACTGCTGAACGCGATGGTGAAGTCTTCCGGCCGGACATGCTGGTCCACCTGCCGGGCGGTAAATCACTGATTCTGGATGCAAAAGCTCCGATGTCAGCCATGCTACATGCCGCTGAACTGCCCGACGATGGGACCGAAGAAACACAGCGTCGGCGTGCAGAGTACCAAACAGCGCATGCGCGCGCCCTGCGTGCACACATTAAAGAGCTTGGGACCAAGAAGTACTGGAATGCCTTAGATAACACGCCCGATTTGGTGTTGTTGTTCCTGCCCGCCGAATCTCACCTATCTGCGGCGCTGAAAGCCGATGCAAACTTGCTTGACTATGCGTTCAGCCAGGGCGTCGCGCTTGTGTCGCCGGTCTCGTTACTCGCGACTTTGAAGTCGGTCGCGTATGCCTGGCAGCAAGAAAATCTGGTTGATAACGCTCGAACCGTGTTTGCTTCTGCACGCGAACTTTACGAGCGCCTGGGGCTTATGGGCCGGCGGCTGGATTCGCTGGGCAAATCCATTAACACCACCGTCACACGCTTCAACTCGTTGATGGGAACACTAGAAACTCGGGTGTTGCCATCAGCTCGCCGCCTCGAAGAACTCGATGCTTCGCTCGAAGCCATGGAGATTGGCGATCCCGTCCAGCAGAGTACCCGAGACGTGACCGCGCCCGAGTTCCAGGCCGACATCGATGCCGTGACCAGCATGAAAGACGCGGAGTAGTTGCCATGGACCGAAAATCCCCGAAATCAATCGTCACCGGTTTTCAGCGCGCGTGGAACGCGCACGACGCAGACGCTCTAGCCGACCTCTTCGTCGAAGACGCGCATTTCGTCAACGTCACCGGCCTGTGGTGGTCAAATAAAGAACAGATCCGCAAGGCCCACCGGTTTGGCTTCGAAGAAATCTTTGGCGAGTCGCAGATGACCGTGGGTCGGACCGAGATCCGCATGCTGGGTGAGGATCACGCGGTCGTTCATGCACGAGTCACAGTGACCGGACAGCTCAGGCCCGACGGCGAAATCGCAGGAGATCGTCGGACCATCTTCACGTTCGTTGTGGCCCGCACGTTCGAAGGTGACGACATCTCATGGCACGCGGTTGCGGCGCAAAACACCGATGTGGTGCCTGGAGGACCCGAGACCCACGTCAACTCGCCCGATGGACAGGCCGCTGTGCGCTACCGCAGCTAACGGCGCCGATGTGATGATATGAAACCACCCAAGATACCCAACAAGGTGACCCCGACTCCGGCCACCATCAAGATAATCAGCTGGGGGTCGGACCATTCTTGCACCGCACGCAATAAGGGCCGCAAGAGCGTCAGCGCGGACGCGTCTTCGACGCGTTCCAATACCTGGTTTTGCAATAGCGTATATCCGACCTTCACCACCGCACCACCGATGGCCACCATCAAACCGGTGATCAACCACACGATCCATCGACTGCCACGAGAAGCAATCACGAGCGCCATCACAAACACCAGCCCCGCCAGCGCCAGGATCGCAGGCCAAAGAGTCACGAGCTCTTCAGCCATGACGACTTGTTCAGCCGTCAACACATTGACCGGTGGAATAGAGGTGGGAACCGTTGCCTCGAGATCACTTTCGACATCCAATGAGGCATTGACACCGGGCACCCCGGTCAACGCGTCCTCGATCATCGACACCACCAGCCCAAGGATTGGCTCTAACCGTAAGTCCAGCTGGGCTGCTGTCGAGTTCTCGGGAATCGACTCGCCTGCATTGAGCTGGGCACGCAACTCCTCGATGTCGTCAATCCAGCCGGTTCGTGTTTGCTCCAGGCTCTCACTCCAAGCCGCGTCAAACCCGTCGTGGGATACAATCTGGCCGCTCGCTTCCCTGACGGCCTGGTTGATCACCTCATCCACTGCGTCGACCCCGGTCGCGCCCACGGTCATATTGCCTAACGTCTCGGGAAGGGCTTGTTTGATTTCCTCGGCAGCTTCCCCGGTGCCCAAGATCTCTTGGACGGGCTCGGGTTCGTGGATGATGTCACTGAGCCGCCAGGAGACTAAACCAAGTACCGTCGTCAAACCAGCAATAACGGCGAGTATGACGGCCAAGAAGTTACGCATCCGTGAATCCCGCTTTCTTCACATGACAAGATGTATGACATCATCGTGGTGTTCAAAAACTAGTGTAGGTGGAACAGATGGCTGAACACACTTCCGGAACCGCCGAACCGCAACTTGCAGCAGAGACCACGCCTGATAACCCGTGGCCGCTGTCTCGGTTGTCGAATAATCTCAAACAATATATCGAACGGGTTTCTCCCACCTGGGTTGAAGGCCAACTCATCGAGCACCGCGTCAGCCGTGGTCATGCTTGGATGACGCTGCGCGACCTCGATGTCGAAATGTCACTGCCCGTCGTGGCCTGGGCTCGAACCGCCCGGACACTTGATGCGTCCATCAAAGAAGGCGCCCGCGTCGTTGCTCTGGTCAAACCCAACTTTTATACCAAGACCGGTCGGCTGACCATGACCGTCAATGACATGCGGCCGGTCGGTATTGGTGAACTGCTCGCCCGGGTCGAACGGCTGCGACGAGCCCTGGCCGAAGAGGGACTGTTCGCACCCGAGCTGAAAAAACCGCTTCCGGTGTTACCAAACCGCATCGGACTGATCACCGGGCGTGACTCTGATGCGATGCACGATGTGCAGCGCAACGTCTGGCTGCGCTGGCCGGCCGCCCAATTTGAGGTCGTGCACGCCGCAATGCAAGGACCCCAGGTCGGCCCCGAAGTGACCGCGGCCCTGTATGCACTCGACCAACACCCAGAAGTCGACGTGATCGTGGTCGCTCGCGGTGGCGGCGCCTTGGAGGAAGTCATTCTGCCGTTCTCCGACGAAGGCCTCATTCGTACGGTAGCCGGGTTGACTACCCCGGTCGTTTCGGCGATCGGCCACGAGGCTGACAGACCCGTCCTCGATGATGTCGCAGATTTTCGGGCCTCGACTCCGACCGATGCGGCAAAAACGATCGTGCCGGACGCCGCCGTGGAACTGGCCGGGATCGCCGATGTCCGTGTCCGGATGGCCCAAGCCGTTCAACGCCTGGTTGAAGTACAAAGCCAGCAAATCCAACAGTTGCGTTCACGCCCAGTGCTAGCCCAGCCCGAAACCATCATCACCACCCGCACCGATGAAATACGCCAGCTGCTGGCTCGCAGCCGATCCACATTTGCACACCTGTTGTATCGGGCTAGCGACCACATCGGTCAGCTGACGGCTCGCGTCCGCTCACTGTCACCCCAACAAACACTGAATCGTGGATATGCAGTCGTCCAGCATGAGGCAACGATTCTGCGTGACGCCGCCCAGGTCCAGGTGGGCGATGAACTTGATATCTTGGTGGCTGCAGGCCGCCTGACCGCAACCGCCACCTCCGTGACTGAAACAACCCAGGAGTAACGCCGTGACTGATCACCCAACCAATCCCCAACCCGCCGTTGAAGGTTTCTCTTCG
>DATBUL010000046.1:0-1803 GCA_036516115.1 Enteractinococcus sp.
AGGCTTTACACCCGATGCAGATCGATGTGTCAGTGAAGAACCCTTTGCGTTCTTTGCCGTCATCGTAAGCATCGATCAGCTGACCCGGTTTTTCCCTGAAATCAAACAAGTTCGTCTCCTTCATGGTGTTCGGGCTCTGCGCATTGCAGTGGCTGTTTCACTTTCATCGTCTCCGGATCACGCACGTATGTCAGCCGGTCATGTCCCGTGTATATGGTGACACCGGCACGTTGCTGATACTCCTCGACGAGTTGTCGCAGTGCTGCACCACGCGGTCTGCGTCCTGGTCGGATAGCACACGCCATCGATTTGGACTCCTGAATGTGGACGTTGGGATCCATCGTGATGCCCAACAGATCATTGGCCCCGTCGCCGGTGATCAGAGCTTCGGTGCCTTGGCCCCAGTGATAAGGCAGTCCGATCTGGTGCAGCGTCTTGCCGCCTACTTTCAGCGGCTTCATCCGCTGCGTGACCAAGACTCGAGCCTCAATAGCGGAACGCGGTGAAATGATCGTCGCCCAGCCGTATGATTCTAGACCGTATTCTTCAGCGAGTTCAGGTGAAACTTCGCAGAACATTTCGGGTTGGAGTTCAGCTAAGTACGGATGGAAGCGACTCATCCCGCCGGCGGTGTGGTGCTCTGTCAACCGGTAGGTGGTAAAGACGTGCGGGTACACGTCTGAACCTGGGCGTCCGGCTGCCGGTGCTAGTTCGTTGCCTTCCGCCGTGATGAGCACCCGGTTGGGTGATTCTTGTTGCGGATACAACGTGTTGGCCGCAGGCGATTCTGGTGGCTCGTAGTGGGTAGGTAAGGGGCCGTCTTTCATGCCCATCGGAGCGAAGAGCCAGCCCTTACCATCTTGCTGCATGATGAACGGGTCATCGCCAGCAAGGGCCTGTGGACCGTACGCGCCGTGTTCAGTTCTAGCACTCGGTGCACGATCAACTGGGAAGTCTGGCACATCGGGCCCAACCCACTTGCCTTGGTCTTCATCCCACCAGATATGCTTCTTACGCTCGGACCACGGCTTACCTTCGGGGTCAGCTGAGGCCCGGTTGTAGAGAATACGCCGGTTGGCTGGCCAGGCCCACGCCCAATCCAGTGCCATTTCGTCTTGTTCTTGGCCTGGAACACGTTTGGCGGCACGGTTGACCTCACCGGCATAGACGCCGGTGTAGATCCAGCATCCACCTGCGGTTGAGCCGTCGGCTTTCATCTGGTTGAAGTTCTCAAGTGGCTTTCCTGCGTCGGGGCCACTGGTATGGAAGCCGTTGATCTCGCGGAGCACAGCTTCAGCGGATGGTTCGCCCTCTTCATCAACCGGGTAGTCCCAGGTCATATCCAACAGTGGACGATCCCGAGGGTCCGTTGAGTCTTGCAGGCGTTTCCTAATGCGGTTGCCCAAATCGAAGAAGAACTCGAGTTCGGAGCGTGCATCGCCCGGTGGGGTGACTGCTTGGTGGCGCCACTGCACCAGACGCTGCGTCTGGGTAAACGTTCCCGCTTTTTCGGTATGGTTAGCGGCTGGCATGAAGAAGACTTCTGTTTCGATGTCTTCGGTTTTCATCTCGCCAGTCTCTATCTCTGGGCCGTCTCGCCACCACGTGGCGGTTTCGATCTGCTGGAAGTCGCGAACGACCATCCATTTGAGATTCGCCATGCCCATGCGCTGCATGCGTCCGTTGGCGGATCCAACTGCTGGGTTCTGCCCGAGCACGAAGTAGCCGTCCACACCCTTGTCGAACATGCGCATCAGGGTTTGATACGTGCCGTGTGCGCCGTTCAAACGTGGCAGGTAGTTA
>DATBUL010000047.1:0-156722 GCA_036516115.1 Enteractinococcus sp.
AGAAATATTATCCCTTTGTGTGGTGCAGTGGCCTGGAGATGCCGTGTTGACAAGCGCTTCACTCAACTGTCGTTGGGCATGATCCTGCGGGCGACAGGAAAAAATCGTAGAGCAATATGCATGCGATCCCGCCGGTCAGCATTGAAGCTAGTCTGCAGCGCACGCTCGGGTTGTTCATGTGACAATGAAGGCATGGATGAGCAAACATGTGAACGGATACGTGCGGCCATTGCTCGGGTACCGCGTGGACGGGTCGCATCCTATGGAGACATTGCCGCAATGACGGATGCCCCTAGCCCAAGGATCGTGGGATGGGTGCTCAAAGAAGACGGCGGGGACCTACCCTGGCAACGCATCGTGCGCACCGACGGCACCGTGGCCAAACCTCAACAACTTCCAATGCTGCGCGGCGAAGGACTAGAGATCTCGGGCGACAAAATCGATATGAAACGATACCGCTGGGATCCTGACGACGGGCCTGATGCCAACGCTATTGGCTGACTGCAGGCCCGTGGTCGAAAGACCCGTTAGGCGTCGTCTTCGGGAAACACCGAGAGCTTGGTGAACGGGAAGGTAAATCTCCACGTGGTGTCGATGTTTTGATCAAACGCGCCGACATCGCCGACACCCAGATGGATCACCTCGCCGTCGGGCATTTCAATATCTACCGCACCTTCGATGACGTGGATAATTTCGGCCCGAGCAAATGGGTAGGGTGCTACCTGGGGCATCGTGTCTTCGGTACCGCGCCAAAACTGGGCTTTCCCCTCGCGAATCCAGGCGAATTCACCGGCAGATAGCGACGGATCTGCGGGGTGGGGGAAGGGTTGGAACGTGGTGTCGGACAACCGGCCAATGTCGTAGTTCATAGCGTCTCCTTGTAGACAACCAAACTGGATACGCATTGATCTTGGCCTATCGAACCGTGCTGATTCTGTGATTGCCGTGCACACGTCTTGCCTGTGGGTGCACGCCAAATGTGAGGTCCGGCACGGTTTACCAAGTGACGTGCACTGACGGCCAATCAATAAGCGTGTGGGATGGGACACACTGGGATTATTGTTTGGACCAAGGAGACCCCACAATGGAAAGTACACGTTTAGATCGGCGGCGTCTGTCCACCGCATCGCTGGTTTTTATTATCATCGCGGCCTCGGCTCCACTAACCGTTCTGGCCGGAGGCATTCCGACCAACTATGCGGTTGCAGGACTTCTCGGGGTGCCGCAAACCTATATTGTGCTTGGACTGATCCTGGTGCTCTTTGCCGTGGGCTACACGGCCATGAGCCGGGAAATTCAAAACGCCGGTGCCTTTTACGCCTACGTGACCGAGGGCCTGGGGAACCGACAGGGCATCGCCGCGGCCATCCTAGCGCTGGTGTCGTACAACATGATGCAGATCGGCCTCTACGGGCTGTTCGGTTTTGCCGCATCGAACCTCATCGCCAACTTCACCGGACTAGCCCTCCCGTGGTGGTTGACCGCACTTGCTGCCTGGCTGATCGTCGCACTGCTTGGTGTCCGATCAATTGATCTGTCAGCTAAGGTGCTCGGCGTCGTCGTCATGCTGGAATTCGTGGTCGTGGTCATTGTTGACATCATGGCCATCTCGATTGCCCCAGAAGGTGTTTCGGCCGCTGCTTTTGCCGCCGATGAGTTCTTCGTTCCCGGCATCGGCGTGCTGCTGGCCTTCGGCGTCGCAGCGTTTATGGGATTTGAATCCGGTGCCATCTACTCCGAAGAAGTTGTTGACCCACGTCGCACCGTAGCGCGAGCAACCTATATTGCGCTGATCGTTATCGCACTGTTCTACGCATTTTCTGCCTGGGCAGTCGGCGTTGGCGTGGGGCCAAGCAGCGTTGTCGAAGAATCCCAGGCCTTCGGCCCCGATCTGATCTTCAACTGGCTGGGCCAACACTCACCAATGCTGGCGAATTTTGCCAACCTGCTGTTTGTCACCAGTCTGCTGGCAGTACTGCTGGCCTTCCACAACGCCGTGGCCCGCTACTTCTTTGCACTGGGCCGCTCAACCGTACTACCCAAGGCCCTGGGAACGACGGCACCAAACGGTGCGCCACGCAACGGATCGATGATGCAGTCAGGACTGGCCTTTGTCGTCGTTGCGGGATTTGCGATCGCCGGCATTGGCCACGAACTGGGCGATCTGTTCCCGGTCATTACGCTATTCACCTGGCTAACCAACGCCGCGGCATTCGGTCTGGTGTTCTTGCTGGCCGTCACCTCGGTTGCGATCATTGCATGGTTCCGCACCAATCAACTGCAGCGCGGCATTTGGACGCGCGTTATTGCACCAAGCGTCGCCACCATCGGTTTGACCGCCGTGTTCATCATGATCCTGGTCAACTTCGATCTGATGATCGACGCCGAAGCAGGCTCCGCGCTGATCTACATCATGCCCGGTCTGATCATTCTCAGTGGCGTACTCGGCTTGATTTGGGGAGAAATCATTCAGCGCCGTCGTCCGCAAGACTACGAAGAAATGCGTGACCAGGACATGATCAGCGACGACGAAGAAATTGCGATCGCCCAGGGCTCGCTTGATGACAACGAACGTAGCACAAACTAAATTCCAGAACATTCACACGAAAGGCAAATGTCGTGACGAAGAAGCATGTTGTTGTAATCGGTGCTGGATTTGCGGGCCTGATGGCAGCACGTGAGCTGCAAGCCGCCGGAATCAGCGTCGAGATTATTGAAGCCCGGGATCGCATCGGTGGGCGTGCCTGGACCGAGGAGCGGATGGGGCGTCCGCTGGAACTCGGGGCAACCTGGGTGCACTGGTACCAGGCGCACACCTGGACCGAGATCGTCCGCTACAACCAACCGATCGTGGCCTCGCCCGAGCCGCAGACTGTGTATTGGAATCGCTCGACCGGTGAAACTTGCCAGGGCACGATGGACGAGGTTGATGCACTGCTGCGTCCGGCCATGGCCGAAGTCTTTGCCCGAGGCGACGAATATTTTCCGAATCCGTTAGACCCAATGTGGATTTTGTCGGATCGGTACGACGGACCAGCAGAACTGCGCGAACAATTTCTGGCCGATGACCAGAAATCCGTGCTCGACATCATCCGTGAATCGGGAAAATTCAGCCACGAACAACTCGATCTGATCAGCTCCTACTGGGCAGCCGGCTACATTGGCAACCCAGACACCGGGTCATCCTTGATGGCCAAGCAGTGGGCGGCACTGTCGAATATGGATCTGGGACTGCTGGACGACATCACGTTGAAATTCAAGCTGGTCAACGGGATGCAGGGCATCTACAACGCGATGGCTGAAGATCTGACCTGCAATATTCGACTGAATACTCCAGTGACCAAGGTTCAGCACACCACCGACGGCGTATCACTCACTTTGGAAGATGGTGAAGTTATCACAGCTGATGCAACGATTGTCACCGTTCCAGCTGGGGCAATGAATACGATCGAGTTTTCTCCGGCACTGCCGCAGAAGATGCAAAAGGTGGTCGACCGCGGCTGGAACTCCAAGGGTGCCAAGATCTGGATCAAGATTAAAGGCCACCACAAGATCCTGGGCTACGCGCCATTCCCCGCAAAGATGTCGGTGGTGCGATCCGAGTACTTTACCGATGACGACACCACCATTCTTGTGGGCTTCGGTGGAGACCACTCGGCTGTTGATCTCAACGATACGGCGGTAGCCCAAGAAATCATCAACCAGTTCAATCCGGAACTTGAGGTGGTCGATTCCACCGGGCATGACTGGGTTGCTGATAAATGGTCCGGTCAGGCCTGGGGCACCTTACAGAGGGGCCAGTTCAGCGATGGCTGGGATAACTTCAAAGACACCGGAACCCGCATGCTATTTGCTGGAACAGAATGGTCCAACGGATGGCGCGGCGTCTGCATTGACGGCGCATTGGAAACCGGTATGACTACGGCTCGTCGGGTCATCGACGAGTTCCGGGCTGATGCCTAATCACTCATCAACCAGGTCATGCCTCTGATTCCCAGATCGGAGGCATGACCTGTATTGTTTGCCGGAACTTTAGGCGTTGAAAATCGTATTTCGGTAGCCCGATGGGGTCTCACCGTAGGTTTGTTTGAAGAGTTTTGACACGTGCGAGGCATCGGTCAGGCCATAGCGCGAACTAATGGATTGCACCGTTTCATCGCGGTAGGCCGGCTTGGCCAGATCATCACGGATCCGCCGGATGCGCTCATTTCGAATATAGGCACTGACCGTTTGGTTTTCTTCCGAAAACTTTCCATGTAATTGGCGTAGCGAAACGTAAAAATGATCGGCAATCATCTGCGGACCGAGCTCAGGATCGTGAAGGTGATCGTCGATAAATGCGACCGCTTGTTGAAATAGTGGATTGTCTTCCTGCAGATCGTCCTGATTTCGGGAAGCCGCAAAGAGTACGGTCACCAGCATCTCTAATGCAGAACGAATCAGCTGTAGTGCGTGGGGTCCTTGTAATATGTGCAGGTTGAGGGCCAGCTGTTTAAACAGGGGCACTGCAACTTTTCCTAGCCCGGAATCATCACTGATGGGCACTGCCGTGACCTGTGAGATCTGGTTTTGCACCAAATGTAAGAGTTCTTGTGGGAACTGAATGATCAAACTGCGTTGCTCATCTTCGTAGTGCAGGGTGTAGGGACGATTCGCTACATAGAGCGCCAGATCACCGGGTTGGAGCAGACATTCACGCCCATCCTGAGTCAACACGGTTGTACCGGAAAACTGCAAGGACAATTTGCACAGGGCTTCATGCTCGGCTGTCGGTACGACGTTATGCTGGGTCACGGTGTGCGGACCGGTGTACATATCGAACAGTGCGACTTCGCCCAGCGACACATGGTGCTGACCAGCACGAAACGCTTCCCGGTCGGGCGTACGGAGCTCAATGTGGGGAAAATTCGCTTGGGCCTGCTGCGCCCACGTCCAAAAGTCTTGATCGCGGACCGGCGCGGAGTTGAGTTGGACTGTGGCATCGTGCTGCTGGTGCATGGAGTCTCGCCCAGTGCTTTCTATACGTTCTGCGTTCGAGAAGACAGCTGTGGAATATGAATCATTGATTAACTATATCAATCCGTGTTCTGTCCAAGAACGCAAACAGCGCTGTCCTGCATCCCCTTGCGGAAGGTGCATGACAGCGCTGTAGAGCAGCGAACGTATTGTTTACAGTGAAGTCACTTTCGGTAGAGCGACCTGTTTGAGGCCCTCGACGCCAAATTCCAGACCCATACCGGATTTCTTGACCCCACCAAACGGCACGCGAGGATCGATCGCGCCGTGTTTGTTGATCCACGTGGTACCAGCGATGAGTCGGTTGGCTACTTCACGTGCGCGCTCTTCGTCGGCGGACCAAACTGATGAGCCCAGACCCACTTCGAGTTCATTGGCCCATTCAATGGCCTGATCCAGATCATCATATTTGATGATCGGCAGTGCTGGACCGAACTGTTCAATCTGAACCAGTGGGTTGTCCTGGTCAATATCGGCCACGATCGTTGCGGGGTAGAAGTATCCGGTCTGGTCATCCGATGGATTCCCGCCGGTGACAATCTTGGCCCCGCCCTTACGCGCCTCTTCAACGAGGTTAGCGACAATTTTCTGCTGTGCTTCGTTCTGCAGTGGACCAAGCACGTTTTCTTCGGAGACGCCTTGACCCATCGGGGTCTCGGCGGCAATCTTTGCCAGTGCTTGCACGACGTCGTCGTAAATTGAGGCTGGAACATAGAGCCGTTTCAGCGCAGCACAGGTCTGTCCGGTGTTGATGAAGGCACCCCAGAAGATGTCCTGAGCCATTTCTTCAATGTTGATGTCATCAAGGACGATACCGGCGTCGTTGCCGCCAAGTTCCAAGGTCACACGCTTCATGTCAGCTGCAGCGCTGCGCATGATGGCCTGGCCGGTCTTAGTAGAGCCGGTGAACATGATCTTATCGATATCTGGGTGTTCAGACACGGCCTGACCAATATCACCGGCGCCGGGCACGACCTGAAGAATACCTTCGGGTAAGACCTGATTGAGTACTTCCACAAGGGCCTGAACGGACAGTGGCGTGTATTCGGATGGTTTCAGGATCACGGCGTTACCCATGCGCAGCGAGGGCGCTAGCTGCCAGATCGAGATCATCATCGGCCAGTTCCATGGACCAATCGCACCGACCACACCGATGGGTACATAGCTCAGCACGGCTTTGCCGGAATCGTCATCGACCAAAACTTCGTCTTCCATGGGGAAGTCTGCGTTGGCGCGTAGCCAGGCTTCACATGCGCCGGCTTCGAAACGGGCGTTTGGACCGTTGAGTGGTTTGCCGACTTCACGCGCCAGGATCTGTGCCAGCGGTTCATTGGCAGCTTTTACGGCGTCGGCAGCTTTGTGCAGATAATCGGAACGTTCAGCGTGGCTGAGCGCACCCCAGGACTTCTGCGCTTGTTTGGCGGTTTCTACTGCGGCATCAACATCGGCCGGCGTGGACATTTTGGTGTTGCCAATCAGCTCACCGGTCGCTGGATCATAGACAGGTTGGCCATCTTCTACCGTGATAGCAGCCAATAGTTTTTCATAGGTCAAGGTGTCAGTAGGCATGAGATCCTCCGAATAGTTCTGGTGGTTCTATATGTGGAACCATAGTTGATTCAAGACTCTCACAATGTGATCTATATCAACTAGGGTGTGCGTGCAGAAGCGTTGGACATTCGTGCATGCCTTGCCAAGAGATGTCTTGAAGCGCGTTGACCTCATCGGCGAGTGCACGATGAGGTCAACGCGATAGGTGCCGGTCTGGGCCAGCAGAGCCACTTAGGCTGTCTTATGTGGCAAATTCATAGGTTGCCGCGCCTGCCAACCAACGCTGGACGACGCCGGTGTTGTGAACTTCAGTAATTGGGACCTCGAAAACGTTTCGATCGGTCAAGATGAAGTCGGCCGACTTGCCGGCCTCGATGGTTCCGGTCTCACGTGCAATGCCCAGAGCTTTGGCAGATTCACGGGTAAACGCGGCGATCGCTTGGGGTAGCGTGATCGCCTGATCGATATTAACTGTCCGGTCGTCGCCGTCTTCGACCGGACCAGTTCGGGTGACCATCCCCTCAATGCCCAGCCAAGGGTTGACCACGGGTAATCCAACCGGCCAGTCTGAACCACCGGCGATAATCGCACCGGTTGCCAGCAGATCATTAAACGGCCAGATGTGTGCCATGGTCTCGTCTGCTACGTATTCGCCAACACCATCGGTCAGTGGGCTTGGGAACCACATGAACGGGCAAGCATCGGCTTTGACGTCGAGTGCTGCGAAGCGAGCGATGTCTTCCGATGCAATAAACGACATGTGCGCGATCTGCATTGCCGGCCCACCATTGGCATCTTGGCGAACGATCTCAGCGGCATCTAACGCTTGGCGAACCGAGGCGTCACCGGTGGCGTGGAGTTTAGCGCCCAACCCAAGTTCGGAGCAACGACGCAGCCCTGCTACTAGATCGTCAAGAGTCCAGTACAGCTCGCCCTTGAAGTTTGGATCGTGATTCCCGTGGGCACACTTATACGGTGTCAGGAGCGCCGTAGTCAGCGTTGTGGGGACGCCGTCGAGCACGAATTTCGCAAAGGCCGGACGGATGTGGTCACTGTGGTATTTGATCCCTTGAGCAAAGAGTTCTTCGCCGACCGCACCGGGTTCAATGAACGGGCGAATCGGCATCGAAGCCACAACTCGCATGTTCAGTTCGTCAGCTTCATCGAGGGCCGCGAGCCCTTCAAAATGCGGCAGCATGGTTGCTGCATCTTGGACCGAGGTGATCCCCACGGTCGCCAACCGGTCAAGGGCTGCACGCAAGGCTTCGCGCTGGCGTCCAGCTGGATCGCGGTGCGATTTCGCAGCCACCCCTTCCGCCACGGCGCCGGCCAATTCCCATAGTGCCCCGGTCAGACGGCCTTGGTCATCTCGAACATACGTGCCACCCTCAGGATCCTCGGAATCAGCGGCGACGCCCATGGCTTCCAGGGCAGCGGAGTTCACCTGCCGGTTATGCATGGTGTCGTCTCGCAGTAACACCGGATGGCCTTTCGACGCTTCATCAAGTTTGGCAAGAAATTCGACACTGTTAAGTGTTGGATAGACGCCGCTACCAATAATGCCCCCGATGATTCACTCACCCGGTTCGACACGCGTGGTCCATTCGGCGACCTTTTGCAAAATGGTGTCGGCGTCATCGGAGGGTGCCAGCGGAAGTTCGTGGGCCAGTTGGGTTCCTGCAAGGCTCAGGTGGAGGTGGCCGTCAATGAGACCCGGCATCATGATGCCCTCGGAATACTCCACAATCTCGTAATCGGCCTCGACTGCGGCTTTGACTTCGTCGAGTGTTCCCGTTGCCAGAATCATGCCGTTTTGCACGGCAAATGCTTCGACCCAGTGGTCGTCGGCGGTACCAGTCCAAATCGATCCGGTATAGATGACAGTTGCATGAGTCATGTGTTCCTCCTGAATTATGTGGTGGTCAATTAGTTCGAGACGGTCAGCAACTCGGCCTCGGGCTGACGAGCATGGCGGGCGCGTTCATTGCGCATGACCACGGATGATGCGATGAGTGCGACCCCCAGGAAGACCAGGGAGAAGGTAAGCATCAGTTGGTAGCCACCCGACAGTTCGATGAGTTGGCCAGCGAAAACCGGGCTGAGTCCAAGCCCAGAACCGATCATAAGGTTGGTAGAACTCATCACGTGTGGCCCGCCAATGCGGGAGACCGCTGCCAGCAGGAATGGAAGTAACCAAGACCAGGCGATCTTGAAGATCACTGCGGCAATTGCATAACGCAACACCCCGGGGCCACCGTAGAGCATGAATACCGACAGTCCCATGGCGAGGTACCCTGCCACGATGTAGAGATTTGCTCGACGCGATTCACCGACAATACTAGCAACGAGCGCGGTAAGGAGCCCAGCGATCGTGGCCATGCCTAGTGTTGAGGAAGCTACTTCAAGTGCGATGTCACCGGCGTGACCAATTTCTGCCATGAACGTCCAAACCCCACCCAACGCAAAATAAAAACCGAATACGGCGATGAGCGCAGCACCGAAGACGATGAGATTTTTCTTGGATGCACCTTGGATAGTGGGCGAAACCGTTTCGTTCGTCTTTTGAATTCATGTCCCTGAACGCACCAAGCTGCTGGCAACGTCAACGCCATGAGGATGGCAATCGTGAGGTAGACCGATGCGGCCGTCTTACCTGCATACAGGGCAGGGAATACCAAGAGAATGACAGCGCCCATGGCGAGCTGGGTGACAACGAAGATGCCATACGCGCGCGAAGGATTACTCGTTTTGCCGCTGAGCGACAAAAGGATCACCGTAATGGAGCCCGCCGCCAGTGAAGTCAGGGCACGAATAACTAACAGGGCTTCAAAACTGGTAGTCCATGCTGAGAGGAGATTTCCCAAGACCACCAGGACGGTGCACAAGATGGTGACGGTACGAACATTGGCTCGGCGAAGCCACAGATAGGCCGGTAGCGTGGCAAGGCTAAAGCACGCCAGTTCCACCGAAAAAAACGAGACCAACGCTGCTTGGGGTGAGATCAAAATCGGCAACAAGCATCGAGGCCACAACGGGAGCGATGAGCAAAACAGAATAGAGCACCGCAGAGTAGACCCCGATATAGAGGTATGCCGAGCGGTCCCGGTTCGAAGTGAGAGTGTTCATGATGGCTGTCTTTCTATTAAAAACAGGGATGGCATGTGAATTACAGATTTATTGGCGACCACAAGCATCGATGAGCACTTGCAGGCCATGCGTCACATGACAGTGTGGCATGTGTCACGACCTGTTGCCATGCGAATGCCACCGAATTGCAGGGCCTTGCAGAACGGAACAAAAACTGTGCACAGATGACCAAAAGATCTCCGAGAAGCTACGCAGACTTTCGAAAAAACGGTGGGGTCCCCAGTCCGTGGATGTATTTATGGCGCACTGGAACGGGCCACGGAACCAGGCCCGGACGGTAGCGAGCGCGCGAAGATCCCGGCACCCACAAAGCCCAGCACCGCGATTGCCCACACCCCGAAAGCCAGGCTTGACAGCGCTGTCACCGCAGAAATCAGCAGCGGGCCGGTGAGCGTTCCCGTATCAGACAGCAACCGCCACAGGGCTAAGAATTTAGGCCGGCCCACGGCGGGGGAATAGTCTGCGCCTAAGGTCATCACAATGCCGGCACCAAAGCCGTTGCCTAGACCAATCAACACGGCGGCGACCATGAGCCAGGCACTGGAGCTTGTCAATGGGACCACCGCAGTTCCGATCGCTAATCCGGTCAAACACGACACCGCCACCACACGTCGGCCTTTACGATCCATGAGCAATCCGGACGGGTAGAACATGATCAAATCGATCGCTCCGGCGACACCATAGATCAGTGACGCTTGGGCAGGGCTGAGGCCAATGTGCTCGGCCCACAGTGGGATGACGGCGGTCCGCGATGCACGCATCGCCGCGAGACTCAGCACCCCCAGCCCGGAGGACAACAACACGCGCCAGTGTTCTTTGGCTAACGACGTCATCGTGGGGTTGGTGATGATTTCGATGGGGTTGGTCGTGGTCGATTCTAGATGCGTTGGCGTCGGAGGTTCTGTGAGTTCTTGAATCCATAAGGACACGATCACCGCGGTGGCCATGCAGAGCGCTCCGGTTGCAAAGGCCCCTTGTACGCCGAGGAAGGTTTGGGCTAGCGCGCCAAAAAACGGGCCCACAAACGAGCCGATTCGTATCATCCCGCCCAACAGGGACATCGCCCGCGCCCGATATGCCACGGGCACCGCGACCGCTAAATAGGACTGGCGGGCCAGATTAAAACCCGCTCCGGCCATACCGATCAGCAGAATGCCAACCGTGTACCCGGCGAAATCATAGGGGGATTCGAGCGGGAACCAGCCGGCGACCATCGCCCAAGCCAACGTGACCCCGAGCGTCCCGAACAGCGCAGAGATAATCATGGTCAGGCGCTCTCCGGCCCGGGACGCCAACTGCGCTGCGGGGGCATTGGCAATCAACGAACCGATGCCGATGAGCGTGACGGTACTTGCGGCCACTGCTAAAGACACCCCAAACCTGGTGGAGGCCCCAGCAATAGCTGGCATGATCGCACCCAGCCCGATGGCATAAATTAACGACGGCGCATAGATCTGAAACGCATTCGCAAAAGGGTTGGCGTCGCGTGACTGATCCGACATGCTACCTTCTCTACCTGTGCCCACAACAGGGACACGATTTGATGCTTCTTTCCTAGGGTACGCAAAGACTCGGGACGATCGAAGATATTTCGATCCTAAAGCCTGTTGTCAGTGCGATGCCTCGTCGTTAGAGTGGCAACCCTAGGCTCACAGAACCCTGTGGGCCAGAGGATCTCAGAGAGGAAGTGCGGCATCATGACACACAGCTTCGACCTGGAGACCATCGATGGTGCAACCGTCTTCGACCAAGACAATGACAAAATCGGCGCAGTCAAAGAAGTGTATCTTGACGATCACACCGGACATCCACGGTTCGCCACGGTTACCACCGGCCTGTTCGGCATGAAAGAGACGTTCATACCCTTAGACGCTGCGTGGGCAATCGCTGATGGGGATCTGAAAGTCCCCTATAGTCAAGACTTCATCAAAGACGCGCCCAATATCGACCCGGATGGGCACCTGGAACCGGAAGAAGAGCGCCAGATTTTTGAGTACTACGGCCTGGACTACAACCAGGAGCCTACCCCGGCTGCCGAAGAACAAGACGCTGCAGGTGAGCCGGGGCCCAGTCACGTGCGACTCCGTAAACGCGTGATCACTGAGTACGCCAATGGTGATGTGCGCAAGAACATCATTGATGTCGAGCCCCACGAAGACGACGGGGAAGGAGCCCCGCGCTTACGGTGATTCGTTGAACCATCGCTGTGTGTCGGCTCCCGTTGTAAAATGAGGCATATCGTCGACGCAGTGACCGCATCGGTGACCCACACCGGTATGCGTCCGGGAGCTGACAGGAGCTTCTGATGGCACGGCCTACAAATTTTCGCACCGAAGAGCTGACATTTCAGTCTTCGGGCACAGACTGTGCGGCCACCATGTACTGGCCCACGACTCAAGACACTTCGGTTCCGTGCATCGTTCTAGCCCCGAGCGTGAACCTCACGCGCGTCGATGGCTACCCCCGCTTTGCCGAGCAGTTCGCATCGGCCGGGTATGCTGCGCTGGTCTTTGACTACCGGTACCTCGGCGACAGCGCCGGCGAGCCGCGGCAACTGGTGGACTATCAACAACAACGCCAAGACCTCAGTGCCGCAGTTGACTACGCGCGCTCGCTGGATCGTATCACCTCCGACCAGATCGTGCTGTGGGGCTTTTTTTTAGTGGCGGCCACGTCATCGCGGTGGCTGCAGCGGATCAACACATCGCCGCTGCGATCACCTTGTGCCCATTTCTGGATGGCCTGAATTTCTCCGCGCACTCGGGGGCAGGCAATACACTACGCAGACTGGCAGCAGCCGCTCGGGCATCCTGGATTCGTGAACCCATAGAGATGCCGGTGACCGCCCCTGCCCGACAACTGGCACTGTTCAACCAGCCCGAAGCCGTGCTCGGCTTCGAATCTATCCGCGCCGAAAACTCACTGTGGCGCAATGACATTCTGGTCAAACCCACTCAACCGCCCCTGCGTATTCGCCCCATCCGCCACGCCAAACAGGTCACTTCTCCGCTGTGGATCGGGTTGGCGACCCGCGACACGATGGTGCCATCGGCCCCCATTCGCCGACTCGCGCAACAAGCGCCCAATACCGAGCTCCGCACGTTCCACGGCGGTCATTTTGAAGTCTTTGTTGACCATTTCGACGAAGTGATCAAATCCCAGCTCGCCTTCTTGCGTCGAAACCTGACACCCGTCTAACCGACCGGGCACACGGGGTGTGGATCGGGCCTTGAATGATTTCGCGGTGGTCCTTAGACTCACAAACCAGAGTCAGTCTCGATTGGTTGTGGAGGATCATCGTGCATGTCGCAACCCAACTCAAAGCCGAGAACCTGCACATCACCATCCAGCAACGCGACGCGGATCTTGAGGCGCTATTTCCCCAGGGGCACCGCTATGATCGGTACGGGTTTTTGATCACCCAACCCTATGGCAGTTTTGGGGCAAGTCTGCTGATCCAAGCGGCCATCGTGCACTTCTACGACCTCAATCCGGCACGGCGCGACACCGAACCGATGTATCCGGAGATCTACATGTTTCATATCGGCGGCGCGTTCGGCGATCACAGTTCATTTGATTTCTGGCCGCCGCGCAAGGAAATCTTCCTCGACGCAGGCCGCCCGGCCGAGCTTCTGGCCACCATCGTCGACCGTGGCATTACCCGCCTGGCAGTCCCCGCCGGCACGCCGACAGATCCGGAGGTTTTGCGCGACGGCGTCAATACCTTCGCCGATCTGGGTTCCGCCCAAAACCTGCTGAGTTCGTGCTTCGTCTATAGTCCAAGCGGGAAGACCAACGACGCCGATGTCGTGCTGTCCTCCGATCATGACTCCTTCGAAGCCAATATTGCCCGCACCCTGGAGCGTGAGCAGATCCTCGACCAATACTTCGCCGCCCCCGAATCCCTCAGCCGGGCGGGACCATCCGTCGCGACTGATCTGGCACACTGGATTGACGCGGTGGTCGTGAGAAAAGATGAAGTCGACCGTGAACCCATTCGCCGAGCAGCGACACAGCGGCGACACCAGGTCGGTCAGCGTCTCGTGCGTACCGAATCATTCCGTCGAATCAGTGTGGATGAGATGTTTGGATTCTTGGCAGCGTTGTGATGACCCGAAACCTCACCCTGGCCCAAGCGCGTCGCATCGCGATCACTGCCCAAGGGTTGAATCGACCCCGACCCGAAGAGGTCACGCTGCGCCACGTCACCGACACCGTGAGACGTCTTGGCGTGCTCCAAATCGACTCGGTCAATGTGCTGGCCCGCGCCCACCTCTTGCCACTCTTCTCGCGGCTTGGCCCCTATAACACCGCACTGATAGCCCGCGCTGCAGGACAGGCCCCGCGCCGCATCGTGGAAACCTGGGCGCATGAGGCATCCTTTGTTCCCGTCGATACGTTTCCGCTGTTAACCTGGGTGCGTCGTGGTTGGGGCCGCATGGATGTTGCCCGCATGGAAGGCCGGTTCCCCGGGCTCTTGGATCGCGTGCACAACGTGGTTGCCGACCACGGACCACTGACCAGCCGAGAACTGTTAGCCCACGTGGATGACCAGTATGGCCGCAAACCCAGCCACGGTTGGGGGTGGGCCTGGACGCCCGCCAAAACCGCGCTGGAGATCCTCTTCGACGTTGGAGAGTTGACGCCGGCACGGCGCAATGCCCAATTTGAGCGCGTCTTTGACCTGACCGAACGCGTTTTGCCCCCGGCGGTCCGGAATCACCCCGTGCCGGAGCGGCCCGAGGCAATCACCGAACTCATCCGGATTGCGGCACGTGCTCACGGTGTCGGCACGGTGCGATGTCTTGCGGATTACTTTCGGCTCAAACACGACGAAACCCGCCGCGCCATCGCACAGTTGGAAACCTCCGGCGAACTCATCCCGGTCGCCGTGACCGGTTGGGACCGCCCCGCGTGGATGCACGCGAAAGCTCGAGTGCCACGAACGGTGCATGCTCGGGCATTGTTGGCGCCGTTTGATCCGTTGGTTTTTGAACGACGCCGATTGCTGGAACTGTTCGGCATGCACTATCGGCTCGAGATTTATACCCCGGCGGCGCAGCGCACCTATGGGTATTATGTGCTGCCGTTTCTGCTGGGGGAGCACCTGGTGGCACGGGTGGATCTGAAACACGACCGAGCTCGCGGCGTGTTGGTCGTGGGCTCTGCATATGCCGAGCAGCCCGAACCGGACACCGCGTGGCCGGACGAGACGACCATTAGCCAACAGTTACTCGCCGAACTCCACGTGATGGCCGACTGGTTGGACGCCCTCAATGTTGTTATCGCTGACGATGCTCACGGCGATCTGGTGGCAACGCTGCGCCGGGCCGGGGCCTAACCTTGGTGTGCGGGCTACCGGTTCTTGAGCACGTCGGCGATTTTGGCAACGGCCGGTTCGTTCTGGAGTGACGTCGTATCACCCAGGGTGTCACCGGTGTAGAGCTGGGTGAGCAGGCGGCGCATGATCTTGCCCGACCGTGTTTTGGGCACATCTGGGACGAAGACGATGTCATTTGGTTTTGCCACCGGCCCGATGTGTTTGGCGACCAGCTGGGTGAGCTCGGCCTTTGCGGCGTCATCGTTGAAATCCCCGCGCGGTACCACGAACGCGATCGCGCAGTGCCCGGTTTTCGGGTGCGGGACCGGGGTGACACCGGCTTCGATCACATTGGGGTGCGAGACGAGCGCGGATTCAATTTCGATGGTCGATAAGCGGTGTCCCGAAATATTGATGACGTCGTCGATGCGACCCAGAATCCAGATGTCGCCGTCGTCGTCGGTCTTTGCCCCGTCACCGGCCAAAAACCATCCGCGACCGTCTTCGGCCCAGTGGTAGTCCTTCCAATAAGAGTGATAGAACCGTGCTGGATTACCCCACACGGTCCGTGCCGCACCGGGTCCGGGACGGGTAACCACGATGACGCCCTGTTCATTGGGTGCCGATGGGTTTCCGGCCTCGTCCACCACGGACACATTCACCCCGGGCAGCGGTCGCGAACCCGAACCGGGTTTGAAGGTCGTATCGGTCTGACGCGGGGAGATGATGGTCGAACCGGTTTCTGACTGCCACCAGGTATCCACCATGGGGACCCCCTCGGGGGTGTCGCGGCCAATGTTATCGCGCGCCCAGGTCCAGGCTTCCGGGTTGACGGCTTCGCCCACGGTGCCGATCAGGCGGATCGAGGACAGATCGTATTCCTCGGAAGGGCCGGTCTCGTGCCAGCCCATCAGTGAGCGAAGCAGGGTCGGTGCGGTGTAGTAACTGGTGACCCGGTAGCGTTCAATGATTTCAAAGTGGCGTGAGGTGTGCGGGGCATTGGGCACACCCTCGTAAATCACCTGGGTGGCACCATTGGACAGCGGACCGTACATTTCATAGGTGTGCGCGGTGACCCAGGCCAGGTCGGCGGTGCACCAGTGGACGTCGGCGTCGCGCTGGGTCACATCGGGGTTGGAGAATAAGAAATCATACGTGATCGACGCGTGTGCGAGGTAGCCACCTGAGGTGTGCACCAGGCCTTTCGGCTGTCCGGTCGTGCCCGAGGTGTACATGATAAACAGCGGATGCTCAGCCGGGAAGGACTGTGGCTCATGGGTCGTGGGCTGCTTGGCGACGACGTCGTCCCACCACACGTCGCGCCCCTCGGTCCAGGGGATATCCGTGTGGCCGGTACGGTTGACCACCAGGACGTGTTCGATGTTGTTCTCACCGGCAACGGCCTCGTCAGCCGCGCGTTTGACGGGTACGGCTTTGCCGCGTCGGAACTGGCCGTCAGAGGTGACCAGCAGTTTGGCCCCGGTGTCTTCGACACGGAATTTCAGAGCATCGGCAGAGAAGCCACCAAAAACCAGCGAGTGCACGGCCCCGATGCGGGCACAGGCCAGGGCGATGACCACAGTTTCGACAATGACCGGCAGATACACGACGACGCGATCGCCGGGCTTGATGCCCAGTTCGGTCAGGGCGTGTGCGGTTTGGGAGACCTCTTCTAACAGGTCCTGGTAGGTTACCGCGCGACGGTCGCTGGGTTCGCCTTCAAAATACAGGGCAACTTTATCGCCGCGGCCGGCAGCCACGTGGCGGTCCAGGCAGTTGACTGAGACATTCAGGGTGCCGTCTTCATACCAGCGGGCCACCGGGCCTTCTTCAGTATCCGGATCGGGTTTGGTCCAGGAATGGATCGTGGAAAACGGGGTATCCCAGGTGAGGCGTTGGCCGGCGGCTTCCCAGTAGGCCATCCGGTGGCGTTCATCCACCTGTTGGCCGGTCGCATCGTCGCGATGATGTGCCAGTCCGGCATCACGGCCCGGGTTGACGTCAGGATCGGCGGCGTCGACGATGGCCTGTGGCAGCGGGCCGGGTAGCCCATTGGGCAGTGGTGCGTACTCTTCGTCGAAGAGCTTGGCCGCAAGACCGGTGCGGTAGACAAGTGTCGCGTCAGTGGTGACGATGCTGGATTGCGTCAAGAAAAAACCTTTCCATCGGTTCTGGCGGTAGCACCTGCACACTGTGTGGTTGCTGCGGCGTCAACGAGCCAGATCTCTTAGCCGCTCTGGATGGGGTACGCCCATTACTTTAGGCAATTTCCCGCGGTTTTGAAAAACGACGATGTCACATTGCGCAGCCTGGACTAGTGCAGCAGCTTTTCTGGCTGGTAAATCCCGGCGGCTTTCGTCAGGTCGCGTACGGAGCGGCCGGTCGATAACACCGTGGATTCGGTCAGCAGCCCGTCGGCACGAATGCCATAGACGGGGGCAGTGAAATTTGAACGAGTCCCGAAGGTAGTGGCGCCAACGTCAAGAATCGCCAACACGTCACCTTCTTCGATCAACGGCAGCGGCACACTTTGGGCCACCAGTCCGTTGGGTCCGGCGACGTCGTAGTAATACTGTTGAAAATCCTCTTTTCGATGCCCATCTGCATCAAAGACCGCGATCTTGCTGGTTTCTGGATTGAGTTGAGCATCGGCATGAACGACGGCGATCATCCGGCCGTCGAGGTCTTTGGTGTATTCCACCCGGGCCAGGATCATCCCCGCCGTGGCGGTCAGAAACTGGCTAAAGTCCATGGTGAACTGGTATTTACCATGCACAAGATCGGGGATCATGGCCTGGTGGACGAACCGGTGGTTATCTAACGAGGGATGGATCTCATCAAGGGTTTCATTCAGCGCCAGTCCTGCGCTGAAATGAAGCCCCTGAATCCGTGGACCGCTGACGGCATGTTCGATATCTTCGGCAAATTGGTAAACGGCCGCGACTTGTTCGGCGGTCTGCTGCAGGGTCGTCGGAGGCGTGTCAAAGCTGACGTGAAGTTGTGTGAGCCAGGGGCGTTCGAGGAAGACTTCGATCAGGTCTTGACGGTGATCGCGTAGCCCAATGCCAATATGCGCCAAGGTCGTGGCATTGTCATCCGCCGATGCCTGCGGGGTGACTTGCAGTCCAATCGTGCCGTCATAGTGTTCGGCGTTGTTGAGCAGCTCATCGACACGCGACAGTTCCGCAAAGTTACTAATACTGAAATTCAGGGCCGCATCGGTGAGATCTTGGAGCTGCGCATGGGTTTTCACCGGCGCATTATGGATAATCTCGGTCGTGGGGTAGCCGCTGTGCCGGGCGATTTCGAGTTCCACGACAGATCCGGTTTGCACGCCGATGCCACGGGCGCGGAAATGTTCCAGTACACCGGGTAAGCCCATGGTGGTCACTGAAACCGCGGGGACAAACCAGTCTTCGCTATACGTTTCGTGGACGAGCTCAATGAGCTGGTCCAAGATATTGTAATCAACCACACCCAATACTGGTGTGGCGTCGGTCAGCGCTGATGCTAGTTGCTCCACAGCCGTATGACGCTGGGTTGCGATGCGAGATCCTAATGAAGCCATGGCTCGATCCTACGCGGTGGGGTAGGACACGATAAAAAATGCCGACTCGTTAGCCGCGGGGTTCCACCACATCAACCACACTCTGCAGCAGTCGATTGCGGCGAATCCGTTTCTGCACCTCTTGGCGTGTCGATCCAGAAACCGCAACGACGCCGTCGGGTCGAATGAGCTGGATGGTGTCACCCTCGTGCCAGTGCCAGGCTCCCGGGGTTTGTCGCATCAGGAGGTCGCTGGCAGCCCGCGTGCCCGAAAGGTGATCTCGAAGCGAGACCAGTGGGCCGTGTCGATACGTGATGTTCAGCCCACCCAGGGTTTGTCCAAGGAGCTGCCGGGTAGGGATATGCGGTAGCAGTGTCGGCGCTGCGGTGCCCAGGATGCGTCGACCGGCACGGCGCGAATCCGTCACCACGGTGGTGATGCGTTTGACCCGAGCCACCATGCGTTCAATCACTGGACGCCGTTCGGCCTCGTAACTGTTCAGAAGCTGATTGGCCGGCTTCGGTTCCAGTTGACGCGCCAGTGCCAACTTCCACACCAAGTTATGAACGTCTTGGACCCCAAAATTCATACCTTGCCCACCGACGGGGCTGTGGACGTGTGCGGCGTCACCGGCGAGGAACACTCTGCCTGCTCGCAGGGGAGACGCGACCCCATAGGTAGGGGAGAAGCGGGAGGTCCATTGGATATCGTGGCTGCCGAAGTGAATCTTTGTGCGGGATGCAATGAGGTGATCCAGCAGTTCGGTGGTGACCGGGGTCGCGGTGTGATCCGTCTCGCCTGGCAGGTGCGCGATGATGCGCCACAGGCCGTGCGTGGGCAGTGGAATCAACAAGACGAAACCCTCTGGCGCCAGGGCCATTTGGGCCTGGTTATCCGGCAGGTGTGCGGTGGTGTAGGCATCCGCTAACAGAAACGGTGCATCGGATGCCTGTCGGGTCAGCTTGGCCCCAATCTGACTGCGCACCGCACTGTGCCCGCCATCAGCCCCAATGACCCACGCAGACGTCACCGTGGTGGCCTGGTCTAACGTGGCAAGCTGTGAGGTCACGGTCGTGTCGGACTGGGTGAGCTCATGGAATTGGACGCCCCATTCGACCTCGACGCCCTGGTTGGCTAACGCTTGTTCTAAAATGTTTTCGACTTCGTACTGGGGAATGATTAACCAATGCGGATACTGCGTGTCACCCCAATCCAGCTGATCCAGAGCGACACGACCGCTGACACCAAATGAACCACGCAGTTTTAGCGCTTCTAAGACGCGCCCGGTGGTCTTGACTTGATCAGCTACCCCGAGTGAGTCAAAGATTTCCATGGTCCGCGCGTGCGTCACGAGCGCTTTGGAATAGGCCGCACGTTCAGGCCGCTGGTCGATAATCCGAACGGTCATCCCGGCTTGAAGCGCGAGCAGTGCTGCGGTCAGGCCAGTGGGTCCAGCACCCACGACCAGGACATCTGGGGATTGGGTCGGGGTAGTCATGATTAAAAGTATATGGGCGGTTTGGTTGAAAGTAATCGTTCAAGCTGCCCATCGTTACGCGTGTACTAGCTGGTTTTCATCAATAGTAGGGCCAGCAGAGCTGGCTGTTGGGCTCCGCGGTAGATTTTGTGGGTTTCCGGCACTCGTCATTCGAAAGTTCAACAAATAACCATTGTTCCGTTTATGGAAGAGGTTCAGCCGTCACGGTTTTTACGACGTTATAGGGTTCCTGCAACGCTACGAACGCTGCTAACCGCGTCGTTTAATCATCCCAGTATGTGTTTCGTACTGGTGTCTGGGTTGGATCGAGCCACGGGGCAGGAATCCAATAGAGCAGACCCTGGTCATCCCAGGTTGGTGTCCAGACGCCTTGGTGGACGTGGTCGTGGCAGGCATTGCATAACAAGATGAGGTTGGTAGTATTCGTGCCGCCACCGTCACCCCAGTAGAGTGCGTGGTGTCCCTCAGTCCATACGGGTGGGACACGACATCCGGGGCCTCGACAGCCGCCTAGCATCGCGGCCGCGAGGATCTGGTGATCGCTAAAGAGTCGTTTTCCTTTGCCAAGGAATAATGGCACGCCAGCTTGGTCGAAAATGGCGGGAATGACCTTCGCGTCACAAAGATCCTTCAGCACTGCGCTCGGGGACACACTGCCCGTCTGAAATCGGTGCGACACATAGGGATGACCGCGCTGTTGTGCATAGGGTGGTGTCGTCGCGGATGAACTATGTGACTGTTGATCTGGAGGATCTGCTGTATTCGACCAATACCTGCCTAGTACAGGATCTGCGCCCAAGATAGCTTCTGGATCCTCGGTGTCGGGCGGTATATTTTCGTTGATCAATGCCCGCCATGGGTCGAGACGCGGCGGTGGTTTACGACTGAATCCCGTCATACCGGGTTCTCGCCTGTGCTCCTCATCGAGATGATACGTCTCGGGCAGGGTTTCCTGGAGCATCTCGAGGAGGGTCTGGTAATCCATGACTGTCCATAAAATCGATGGTGCACGTTTATATTCGGCCATGCCCTCGGCTCCAGGGGAGCGTTTGCCTTGCGCTTTGAGGACGGTGAAGAAAATATCGTGGGCTTTCTCATCGCGGCGGCGAGGATCAAGCGTACGGGCCTGCTCTCGAGAGATTTTTTCGCCATCTTGCGTTTCCATAAAGGTTTCATCATCGTCAACGGCCTCATCCATGTGCTGATGGAATTGCCCCAACCGTTCTTCGGGAGAGATCGTGTCATCACATGAGGGTGTGCCATCGGTATCGAAATCGTCGAAGAGTCCGTCACTGCTGTCTGCCCAAGTTTCGGATTCTTGCTCTGAGGCTCTGTTGCGAGCCGAATCTTGGGCAGACGAATGATCCTCGTGGCTGGTTGAGGTTGTCTCTGCAGGAGAGGGGTGTGCGGCGTCATCGTGTTCTGGTGAGGCCGAGTGCTCTGGGTCATCCGCAGGATCATGCTGCTCGCGAGAGTCTGAACGGAATTTGTCTTGGTTGGCTTTATAGTTCAGCCCGGCCAGAATCAGCGCTTCAATCAGTTCGAGGTTGACCACATCGGTGACAATGTTGATGTGAAGTTTTCCTCTGACGATCCGTGTTGTCAGCGAGTTCTTCGTCTTAGTCAGACGTTCCTCAGGTGGAAGCCCATCGGGGTCGACGATGTGTGCCAGCTGATGGAGCCATTTCGTCGACTGCCTGGACAGCTCCTGCGGAGTCATGTGTTGCGCGGCGTCGGTAAAGACCGCATCCATGGTCTGTAAAATATCGGTCGCGTTGCTCTTATCCAACCCCATGGCATGATAGAAATCGTAGAACTGGTTAGCAACCTGTGACATGCGGTCCATGTTCTCGGAGGGAATCGTCCCAGCAGCATAGGCTTGTGCCATCTTCGGGAAGAGTGGGTCCTTCGTGACGCCGTCAAAATGGGCTTGTTTCCCGCTCACAAGTTCGGCACGATTAAAATATTTCGTGATATTGCGAGTATCGAGACCAAACCGGTTCGCTAACCATCGTTTGCCCGTCTTAAATAAGTCCACACTGGCGGGGATACCAAGCATGGTGTCGCGATCGAGCCGATACGCATGGTCAACGATTCGCGACACACTGAGCAGCGTCGCGTCGAATAGTCGCATAGTGGTCACGAAGTTATCGACGAGTCCAGGTAAAGTGTCATAAAACTCTTCTGGCGCTACTGGGGTGGGACCTGCGAACTTCCCTTCAGAAACGGAGTTCGATGCGCTCGCCCCATACTCTTCGGTTTCTTGTTCTTGGGAGGTAGTCGAAGCCCAGAGGGTATTCCAATCGGCTCCGCTGGCCAAGGTATGCCGGGCGAACTGCTCATAGGCGTGGGGATCGGCCAAGCGAGCTTGCTGGGTTTGAGCCAGACGTAATTGGAGAGCCTGGATCTGTCCCATGGATAGCTCATGCAATTGGTCTTCGGATAAGAGTTCTTGTGTGTCAGGCATCTTGGTGACCACCGTGTTCACCTCCCTAGCAGCTCGCATGCGGTGATACTCAGCCTAGACAACGCTGTGACGCTAAGAGACGGCGGGGTGCATTCTGTGGAGAAACGAGGCCCACGGAGTGACCTGTGGATAACACGCAGCGCCGGAGGCACTCCGCCGTATAATCCGGGCTCTCATTCGCAATCCAGCAGCTCCATAACTCCAACGACATAACAACGACGCCGCCCGGAAAAGCATTCCGAGCGGCGTCGTAGGGAAAACAGTTGGTTTAGGTCCAGCGAGCGATGGCACGTTTTTCGGCCAGGCCCAGGATCGTGTCGGTGATCTTGCCCAGCACGGCCAGTAAGATGATCGCCAGAATTAGGCGGTCAGTACGGCCGTTATTTTGCGAGTCGGTCAGCAAGAACCCAAGCCCCATCGAGGAGGCGATGAGTTCGGCGGCAACCAAGAACAGCCACGCCTGTGCCAGCGCCAGGCGCAGACCCGAGAAGATGGACGGGACGACGGCGGGCAGCTGCACGGTTTTGAAGAGGCGGAAGCCTTTGTATCCGAACGCACGCCCGGCTTCAACCAGGTGTGGATCAACGTGTTGCAGTCCGGCATACAGAGTGGTGAACACCGGGAAGAACGCGCCGATGGCGATCAGGGTGACTTTGGAGTCTTCGCCGATCTGCATCCACAGGATCAACAGCGGTACCCAGGCCAGCGATGGGACCGCGCGCAGCGCTCCCAGCAGGGGAGTCAACAGGGCATCGGCCCACCGCGACAGGCCAAGGATGGCACCGAAGATCATGCCCAACACGGCACCGATACCAAAACCAATCAACACGCGCTGCACGGAAATACCGATGTGTGACCAGAGATCCCCGCGCTGAATCAGCCCAACAGCGGCCTCGAAGACCGCGACCGGTGGTGGTAGCTGGACAGCGGTGAACACTTCGGCCGCGGTCACCGCCCACCAAGCAATTAGAAGCACGATGGGCACAATGAATCCCACAGCCGGCTTGACACCCTTGCGGTCAATCAGCCGGGTCTTATCGGCTGGATTAGTCACCAGCGGGGTGTTGGCGACAACCTGGGGCGTGGTCGTCGGCTGATCTACGCGGTGTTGGGTTTGTTCAATCGTCGTCATTGGTTACTCCGCACTGGCCTGTTGCGCAAACTGTGGGGCAAAGAGCGTCTCGAGAGCTTCGTCGACATCTTCTTGGGCATCGACGTCACCCGAGGTGACAAAAATTGGGGCGATGGCGGACAGGACACCGGCTTGTTCATCCCCGGGGACCGGGCTGATATCGAAACCGGAGCGCTCGTTGATCACGATGTTGGCGACCTCAAGGTCAAGGTCGGCCTCATCGGCCAGCAGTTGTGCGGTTTCTTCCGGGTTTTCGAGGGCCCAGGCGCGAGCGCGTTCATAAGTGTCCACCACAACTTGGGCGGTTTCCGGGGATTCTTCGATGAAGGATTCGGTCGCGTTGAGGAATGAGTAGGTATTCAGATCCACATTGCGGTACAAGAATTCGGTGTCGGCTTCGCCACCGGCCATGATCGGATCCAGGCCCGCCCAGGCATCCACGGAGCCGTTATTCAGGGCGGTGAAGCCATCGGCGTGTTGCACGTTTTGGACTTCGACGTCGGACAAGTCGAGTCCGGCCTCTTCCACGGCCTGGACCAAGAAGAAGTACGGGTCTGTTCCGCGGGTCGCGGCCACCGAACGGCCCTCGAGGTCTTCGACGGATTCGATATCGGAATCCTGTGGGACCACCAGGGCGGTCCATTCGACATTGCCGACGACGCTGATCGTTTGGATTGGGGTACCGGTCGAGCGTGCCAGCAGTGCGGCTGAACCCGCGGTGGAGCCGACGTCGATCGCGTTGGCACGCAGGTTTTCGTTGGCTTTATTGGAACCGGCCGAGAAGACCCATTCGACCTCGCCATCGAGTTCTTCTTCTAACCAACCTTGATCCTTGATGATCAGTGACAAGGGGTTGTAGGTTGCGTAGTCGATGCGGAGAGTTTCGGCGTCGCCGTTTGCGGTATCGGCGTCAGCGTTTTCGCCTGCGCAAGCGGTCAGGGCCAGTGCCCCGGTGAGGAGGGCAGCGGTGAAAGCTTTACGTGAAAATGACATGATTACCCTTTCGAGGTGGCAAGTGAGTGGACACCGAGCCCAGCCAGTAACTGTTCGCGCAGCGAGACCAGAGCGGGGTCGTGGCTGACGCGGGGGCGGGGGATTGGTGGTGTGAAAATGTTGGCGATCGTGGCGCCCTCGGTGTGTGGTGCCGCATCGAGCAGCACGATCCGGTCCGAGAGCAGCAGTGCTTCGTCGACGTCGTGAGTTACCATCACGGTCGTGGTACCAGTTTGGGCGTGAACGTCGAGGAGCAACTGCTGCATTTTGATGCGGGTCAGCGCATCCAGGGCGCCGAAGGGTTCATCCAGCAGCAGGATCTCTGGGTCGCGCGCCATCGCCCGGGCGAGCGAAGCCCGTTGGGCCATGCCACCCGAAATTTCGCGCGGCCGGTGATCAGCGGCATGCGTGAGACCCACCAGGTCCAGCAGTTCAGCAACCCTGGTCGTGCCGACGGATTTTGAGACGCCGTCTGGCAAACCAAGGGCCACATTGTCGGTCACGGTGGCCCAGGGCAGCAGCCGGGGTTCTTGGAAACCAATGGCACAGCGTGGATCGTATTGCTCCACGGCGGTGTCGTTGATCAGGACCTGACCGGTAAAGCCTACATCCAGGCCGCCCAGTGCGCGCAACAGCGTGGATTTGCCCGAACCGGAGGCACCGATGATCGAGATGATCTCCCCGGAGGCAATGTCTAGGTCAATATTGGTCAGGATCTGGCGGGTTGACCCGTTGGTCCCGAACGCGCGGCCTACATTGCGGCACACAACAGCTGAGGTATTTGCATGAGTCATGAAAGATTCACTCCATCGACTCTTGGCGTTAGCACCTGCCCGGCGGGTGGTTGCTGCGACGTCGACGAGCCAAGTCTCTCAGTCGCTCTGGATGGTTACTCAGACAAGCATAGTCATATTGCGCGCGAAAATGGAAAATTGTTGACGTGGAGTTTGTCACGGGGCGTAAAAAAGCGTGGCGCCCCCGCAATTCGGAAGACGCCACGCGATAAGAGCACTCAGTGTTTAGGAGCGCTGTTTGGTACGTCGTCGTTCTTGAACAATCGCCAAGACCCGATCGCCGGCATCGGGCCCCGGGGTCACCCCGGTGGGTACTTTGAAGAAGAATAACGCGCCGATGCCCCACCAAATGGCAAAGATCAGCCACGGCTGCCAACCCAACGCCGAGGGCATCCCGGGCAGGTAGACGCTAAACAGCACGCCGGTCAGAATGATTGCGGCCCAGCCGATGA
This sequence comes from Enteractinococcus sp., assembly GCA_036516115.1. Lineage (GTDB taxonomy): Bacteria > Actinomycetota > Actinomycetes > Actinomycetales > Micrococcaceae > Yaniella. The sequence continues at coordinate 25,918 of DATBUL010000047.1, forward strand.
ATTCGCCACCGCGACCAGCGCCACCAATGCGCAGTGGACGTTCCATCTGCGGGTCGCGACGGCGCAGCACGATAAAGATCACCGACACCATGAAATAGGCGATGATGATTGACGGGGCGCCCGAATCAACGAGCCAGGTGAGCATATTTTCCCCGAAAAATGGTGCCAGCAGCGACAGCCCGCCAATGAAGTACAGGGCATTGGCCGGCGTCTTATATTTAGGATGTAGCGTACCGAACCATGCCGGCAGCATCCCGGTGTTGGCCATCGAATAGACCAGACGCGAGGCACCCAACAACAGGGAGTTCCACGAGGTCAAAATCCCGGCAATTCCGCCGGCAATGAGAATATTGGCCATCAATTGTGAATTGAATAGCGAGCCGAAGGCATCGGCGACGGCGATATCGGCTTGTGCCAATTCGGTGACGCCCATGGCCGACGACGTCGTCAAAACCACCATGATGTACCAGGCGGTGGCCATGGCCACCGAGATGATGACCAACCGGCCAATTTTTCGAGCGGGCACATTGACTTCTTCAGCGGACTGCGGGATGACGTCAAACCCGATGAATAAAAACGGGATGGCGATCAGCACAGTAAAGAATCCTGCTGTGCCCGGGGTGAAGAACGGTTCCATGTTGGCAACAGAACCGCGGGTGGTGCTGCCGAAGATCATGAGCACCCCGACCACCAGCAAGAAAATGACGGTGAAGTTTTGGGCGATCGAGGCCTGTTTGACGCCGCGAACGTTGAGCCAGGTAATGATGATCCCGCCGATGACGCCGATGGCAGCCCAGGTCAAGTGAACCGTGTGGCCGGCTACCTCCCAGAGCGGGATGGCATTGATTTCGGGGAAGATATAGGCCACGGTGCGTGGGAAGGCCACCGCCTCGAAAGCCACGATCGTGACGTAGCCGCCGACCAGCGCCCAGGAACCAATAAACGCAAAACGGGGTCCAAGCCCGCGCAGCACGTATTGATGGACGCCGCCGGCAAGTGGCATCGCCGAGGTGAGTTCTGAATACACTAAGCCGACGGCGGCCATGATGGCGCCACCCACGAGGATCGCGGTGACCGCGCCCATGGTTCCGGCGTTTTCAATCCAGCCGCCCGTGAGGACAACCCAACCGAAACCGATCATGGCGCCGAAGCCGAGGGCCAGCGCATCAATATTGGTCAGCGTTTTTGCCAGCTTAACTGGCTGCTGACCGGTGGTTTGCGTTGACATGTTGTTACCTTTCTTACAAAAATTCCTCGATGAGTATACGCTCGTATAGCAGTGCCGATGGTCATTTTGTGACGAATCAATTCGCAATCTTGGTCACATTTGTGTTTGAATCGGTGCTGTAACCATCCAGAGCGGCTGAGAGATCTGGCTCGACGACGCCGCAGCAACCACCCTGACCGGGGAAGGTGCTACCGCCAGAACCGATGGAAGGAGAGCTCATCGTGTCATCAAACCGTCAAATCCTCTTCAATGCCTTCGATATGAACTGTGTTGGACACCAGTCCCCAGGTCTATGGCGTCACCCGCAGGATCAATCCCGCGACTACAACAAACTGTCGTACTGGACCAACCTTGCACAAACTTTGGAAAAGGGCCTCTTCGATGGCCTCTTTATCGCCGACGTCCTCGGTCCCTATGACGTCTACGGTGGCAACTCGAATGCCGCGTTGGCCTCAGGTGCCCAGGTGCCGGTCAATGATCCGTTCTTATTGGTCTCGGCGATGGCCGCTGTGACCAAGCACCTCGGCTTCGGTGTGACCGCCGGGACCGCCTATGAACACCCGTTTCCCTTCTCGCGTCGCCTGGCGACGTTAGATCACCTGACCAATGGTCGTGTCGGATGGAACGTGGTCACCGGTTATCTACCCTCGGCTGCTCGCAACATGGGCAACGATGATCAGATGGAACATGATCGTCGCTATGATCACGCCGATGAATACCTCGAAGTCATCTACAAGTTATTAGAGGGTTCGTGGGAAGATGACGCCGTGCAGTTTAACCGCGAAACGGGTGTCTTTACCGACCACACCAAGGTGCACAATATTGGTCACGAAGGTGAATTCTTCAAGGTGCCCGGTGCCGCGGTAACGGAACCTTCACCGCAGCGTACCCCGGTGATTTATCAGGCCGGTGCTTCCACACGTGGTCGGGCCTTTAGCGCAAAACACGCAGAAGCGACCTTCTTGAACTCACCAACGTATGAGCTGCTGGCCGGTTCGATCGCCAAGACCCGTCAGGCGCTGGTCGATGTCGGTCGCGATCCGTACGATATTCGGATCTTTGGCATGCAGACCATCATTACCGGTGCCACAGATGCCGAGGCTCAGGAGAAGTATCACGACCTGGCGCAGTATGCGGATGTGGAAGGCGCCTTGGCTTTGATGTCAGGTTGGATGGGTGCAGACTTCTCACAATATGATCTTGATGCGCCCATCGGTCATATCGAGTCCAATGCGATCCAGTCAGCCGCTGAAACGTTCCGCAAGGCATCGGGGGACGGTGAGGAGTGGACCGTTCGGAAACTGGCTGAATGGGTTGGTGTTGGTGGCTTTGGTCCGATCCTTATCGGCTCGGGGGCAACCGTTGCCGAAGAGCTCATCAAGATCCAAGATGAGACCGATGTGGATGGCTTTAACTTGGCGTACCACATTACTCCTGGAACGTTTGAAGACATTGTTGAATACGTTGTCCCAGAACTTCAGGAACGGGGTCGCTATAAGACCGAATACACCGAAGGCACCCTGCGTCATAAGTTATTTGGTCGTGGTGATCGTTTGCCAGAAAACCATGTTTCGGCGAACTATAAGTTGGGGACCAGTGCGCTGGTCTAGCACATGACCCTTGTTGCGACCGGCCCTTTTCCGCTATCACGTGGTGGAAGGGCCGGTTGTGCATTATTATGCCCTCATCAGCGGTGAGTTAGCGACGCAGCGCGGGCGCTATTCGGTAGGTTCGACCGGCTCAATTTGCTGTCGTTGTGGTTGCTGCTGCGGTGGCTCGTTTTGGGGTGGAGCCTCTTCGGGTACTTCCTCGGGAAACTCCGGTTCAACAGGTGTTGTGGGGAGCTGTTCTTGTGGGAATGGTTCGTCGTCGGGTTGCGTGGCCTCGTCGGTCGGTGGCACGTACTCGGGGGAGGCCGGGGCGTTTGGTTGGATTGGCTGCCAACCGGGCTCCTGAGGCTGGCGAGGACTGTTGGGTGCAGGATCGTTGACCCCGGTCAGTGAGGTGCCGGTACTCTCGGGGCTCGTACCACCGGTGAAAGACGACACCGGACGACCGGTTGTTAATTCAAACACCAGGATGATGGCCATGGTCAACACAAAGAGTCCGGTAGCTAGCCAGGCGACCCGTTTCCAGGAAATCTCTCGAAGGACCTGAGCTAGCCGAGGTTGCGGTTTCTTACTGGGGCGAGCCGAACCCACCGCGTGGGTGGGATCTTTCGACGCCGAAATGGGCGCCGTCTCGTGGGCTAAATCAGTGGGACGTCGCTTTGCAGAGTTGCGTTTGACCCGGTCAGCGGTCAGTTCAAGGTTCGTCTTGGCCCGCTGTAAGTAATGTCCGTAGACAGCCCCACCGACGGTAATGATCAGCGTGCCGAGGCCCGCACCAATGACTGTGCCGGTCGCGCCCAGGGTCGATAATAAGACAGCTGCGGTGACCGAGCCGAGCGCAGAACCAGCTGCCCCGAACCAGTTGATGTCAGGACCCTTTGTTTCACTCATTTGTCCACTAGTATTGCGAGACAATCAGGTCACGGTCAAGACGCCCACGGTATTGGTCCCAAGACGTTCGCTACCAGTGCACGCTCAAAGAAAGCCTAGGGTTTAGGCAAAAGCCTTCGAGGCATCATCAAGTTTTTGGACTTCTTCTGCGGTCAATTTTAATTCAGCGACGGCCATCAGTGCTGGCAGCTGCTCTGGTGTTGAAGCTGAGGCAATTGGAGCGGTCACGCCCTTACCGTCGGCCAACAGCCAGGCCAGGGAAACGGTGGCCGGTTCCACGCCGCGAGCTTCGGCAATGTCCACGACGACGTCGATGACGTTCAGGGCGTCTTCGGTGATGAGATCTTCGGCGAAGCCCTGACGAGCTTTGCCCTGAATATCTTGTTTCGAGCGGTATTTACCGGTGAGTACACCCGAGGCTAACGCGAAGTATGGGAACACTGCGACGTCGAATTCGTCAACGATCGGTTTGTAGCCGGTTTCGAAGTCTTGGCGGTGAATCAGGTTGTACTGCGGCTGGATTGCAACCGGCAGGGTCAGTCCTTGGGCCTTGGCGGTTTCGAACCATTCGCGCATGCGAGCAGGCTCGAAGTTGGATAGCGCCAGGTGCTTGACCTTGCCGGATTCCACAAGACTGTGAGCGTGTTTGACCTGGTCTGCGATTGCAACATTTTCGTCGTCGTAGTGTGCATAGTAGATATCAACGTAGTCGGTCTGCAGGCGTTGCAGGGATTCCTCCAGAGCCGCTTCGACGTTGTCTGCGCTTAGGCCCGGGCGGGTTGGCAGACCGCCAACTTTGGTTGCGATAATGACGTCGTCGCGATTGCCACGAGCGGTCATCCAGGCACCGAGGATCTTTTCGGATTCCCCACCTTCGTGACCCTCACCCCACACCGAGTAGAGGTCGGCGGTGTCAATAAAATTTCCTCCGGCTGCGACAAAAGCGTCCAGGACGGCAAACGATGCATCGCGATCAGAGGTCCATCCAAACGTGTTCCCGCCGAGATTCAGCGGGAAGATGTCCAGGTCAGTGCGTGGAATGCGGATCATGTAAACTCCTTGTGAAAGCTTGTGCAAGATCATGACTTGCTATCGAAGCTAACCTAACGGCCATGACTTTCCACGTCAAGTCATGTAGGGTTGGTGTTATGAATGACACACCTGAAACCCGCTGGCTGACCGAAGAACAAGACTTTACATGGCGTGCTGTGTGGTCGCTCATGACCTGGCTGCCGGTCAAACTCGATGCACAATTGCGCGAAGACACCGGTTTGAGTCTCTACGAGTACTACGCGCTATCGCAAATCTCTGAAGCCCCGGACCGTCAAATTCGCCTGTCCGAGCTGGCCAATATCACCAATATGACGCTATCGCACCTGTCACGAGTCATCTCGCGCATGATGAAGAACGGTTGGGTGGAGCGGATTCCAGACCCCGAGGACGGCCGGTATACGCTCGGCAGACTCACGGATGAGGGGTGGGACAAGGTGGTTGAAATGGCACCGGGCCACGTGGAAGCCGTCCAGCAGGCCATCTTTGACCAACTCACCCAAGAACAATCCAAGGCCCTGGGTGAAGCCGCCGCGAGGATCGCTGAAGCAGTGTCGCCGCACGGTGAAGTCACCGGTCGCCCGAAAACTCGTTAGGCGATAGCTTCGCGCCACGCTTGCATGAGGAGCTCATCGGAGTGCAGCTGGGCCACGGGGTTCCACATATTGCCCGTCACCAACACCTCATCGGCCTGGGTATATTCGACTACTCGGCGAAGTTGTTCGACGACGTCGTGCGGTGTTCCGTGCAGCGTGGTCGACAAGAATCGGTCGATACGACGCTGCTGTTGAGCCGAGGGCCAAGCCCGACGCAGCGATGTGGGGTGCTCGAGCGGTTCAAAGACTCCGGTGCTGCGTGAGCGCGCCAGTGCCCAAGCTTCAGACAACACCAAATCCTCGGCTTCTTGTCGTGTCTGGGCCACGGCAATGTTGACCGACGCGATCACCGTGGGGCGTTGTTGCCGCAATGCCGGCGGGGTGAAGTGCCGTCGGTAAGACTCCGTCGCACTATTTGCCTCGCGAGGAGCTTTCCGCCCATTGGTCACGGCCGGACCACCCAGCACCAGCCCCATGCCACGTCGCGCCGCGAATTCTGCCGACCCGCCACCGGTGAGAAGAAACAACGGAGTTTGTGAGGCGTCTTGTGGGTATGAGGTAATCTTCGCGGTGCCGTCAAGGTAGGCGATCAGGGCGTCGACGTCGTCGGGGAAATGCTGTTTGGCATCCGGGGTGTGTCCTAGGGCGGCGCGAATGGGTTTGGTGAACCCCACGGACGCGCCAAGCCCAGCATCGAACCGTGACTCCAGCAATGCTTGGAGCGTGCCAATCTGCTCGGCAATCACAAACGGCCGATGACTCGGCACCATGATGCCACCCGTGCCCAATCGAATGCGCGAGGTCGCAGCGGCCAGGTGGGGGATCAGCAGGGTCGGGGCAGAGCCGGCAATGCCCGGCACGGAGTGGTGCTCGGCAACCCAAAACCGGTGATAACCTAACCGTTCGGCTGCTTGGGCACGCGAGGTCACCTCGGAAAAGATCTGCTGGGCAGCAACGGGCTGTCCATCCACGATCCGGGTGTTGGCGCGGTCTAAAATCGACAGTTCAACGGGGAGCATCCCCTCAGCTCAGCAGGTTGTCGCGCAGGGAGCAAATGGCTTCGCGGTCAGAGGGTTATTGTTGCTGCACCGCTAAGACCACCACGCCGGAAGCAAACATCTGCTCATCCAGCTGCTCCAGGCTCGTGATTTCATGCACGGGCAGTCCGTAGTAACGGGCCATCTCCACCACCGGAGCTTCCTGCTGGAACACCACGAGTGCACCGCGTTGCAGATTCGCCACTGTGGTGCGGAAATCAGCAAGCGCGTCCATCAGCCCCGATTCATCCGTGACGACGACGATCATGCGGTCATCGCGGGCAATGGCCGCGCCCATCCCGGCCACCACAGCGCCCGATGGGAAAAACATGTACCCCTGATGGTCCAGGACCCGAAGATAACTGGTGGCATAGCCGGCCTGGGCTGACTGATCGACAATCACCGTGCGCTGAGTGGGTAAGACGTCTTCGAGTCGATCCAAAAAAGCTCGCGCATCCACGGAATCGTCACGCAACTGATGTTCAGGGATGGGACGTGAGTTCCAATACTTGGTGGTCAGGTGTTCCACGGTATCCGCGGTGCGATACCCGGTTTTTGGCTCGGCTAGGAGTTTATTAACCTCCAGATCCAGCGCGGTGGCCACCGCTTGGGCATCGGCAATGAGTGATTGCGACACCGGGTTGAACCGACCCACGGCCCACGGGGACGTATCGACTTGAATTAACACACTATTGGGCCCAATGAGTTTGCCATCGCGAGTGGTCCAATCATCCAGGGCGCACCCAAACGAGACAATGACATCCGCATTGCGAGCCAACTCGGCGGTGGTCGGAGTCGAGATGCGTCCCAGAACGCCGATATTGAACTCTTGGTCCTCAAATAACCCGTGTGCTCCGGCAGACGTGGCTAAGAGCGCTCCGGTGGTATTCGCCAAACCCACGATCGCAGATTTGGCATGGCGCGCCCCGCGTCCTGCGATGATCAGCGGCCAACGAGCTTGCGACAATGATTTCGCAGCGCGTACTACCTGGGAGGCCTGGGGTACCGCGCCGGTGCGGGGTTCGGCGAATTCAGGTTCGGCTTCACCGGTTAGTTCGTCATCAAGATGCTCAGGGTCCACCAATAACACGGCGGGCAATTGTTTATTCAGGCCCTCGATCACATCAACCATGGCCTGCGAAGCGTTTTCCGCCTCACCGGCCGGCACTGCGATCGCCCCGACCCCGGTGATCAAACTGGCCCAATTCGCGTTGATCCCATTGAACCGCTCATCGGGTTCAACCAAAATAATGATCATCGACAATTTGTCGCGAACGGCCTGGCCGATTTTATCCAAGGTGCTCAGAAAATCCTGTGAGGCGTCCAGGACGACTGCGGCGGGCGGACCGCCTGCATGCCGGTATCCTGCAGCTGCCATGACGGCGCCGTCGGGGCTGCCGGTCTGGACAACCTGGAAATTGATTTCTGCGATGCCGTCAGCGGTGGCGATATTGCCTTCGGCGTCACCGAATGCTTCGGTGAGTCGTGAATCCCAGAGCTGTTCTGGAATAAATACGGTTTCCACACCGGTAGCCGCACATAACTGGGCTAACCGGGTCGAATACACCACTTGGGCCACGATACCTCCTGAAGAATAACCAACTCTAAGGATACGGTTTGAAGCAGCCCAGGTAAATCACCACGCTGGACGTGATCTGTGTCACATACTTATACTCAAGGCATGACACAGCTTTCGAATCGGCGACAAGCCGCAAGTGATCCGTACCTTATTGAAGCCCTGCTGGGTACTTCGGGTGCCACCTGGGCTGTTGTGGGACTCACCGATAGTGCCGACCGTGTCGCAAAACCCATCGCCTCATTTCTGAAATCTGAACTGGGGATGAAGGTCATTCCGGTGAATCTGCGCCGCGAATCCGTCAATGGCGATCGAGCATTTGGTCGCCTTGCCGAGATTCCCTATCCGGTCGACGTCGTCCATGTCTTCGTCAATGGCGCTGCAGCTGTAGGAGTCGTGGAAGAGGCCATTCGAAAGGGTGTGAAAAATATTTGGTTCCAAATGGACGTCAATAGTCCCCATGCCGTAAACAAGGCGTTGGCTGCTGGACTCAACGTCGTAGTTGATACCTGTCCATCGATTGAGGGGCGCATGCGTTCGTTCGGTTGGCGTATGTGAAGCATGAATCGTGTCGCAGTATGTCAGTCGGCATATGGCTTCTAAATTATCTTGAACAAACGCTTGACTGTGATTGTTGTCACATGCATAATGGTCTCACGATGGAAACCATCTGGTGGAGGCTGAAGGTCGAGATGACTTGCGGCGCTACCGAAGACGCAGATGTGTTGTTCCTGTGTGGTTATATGAGGCGGGAATCTCATCCTGCTGTACCGCTGAGGTTCTGTGGTTGCGGTACCAAAGCCCGGGGAGGTTCTGACCCCGGGCTTTGCTCGTGTCCTAAAGCGTCAGCCTTGGGGACGTGGATCGTCGGGTGCCATCCCCATTCGTGCATCGTGAATGCGATAGACGATCTCAATTCCGATTGCCCCGAGTGCGGCGATCCCGACCGCTGCGAAGATGACCGGAGTCGGGGGCAGTATGAAATGGTGATACCACTGAGACGCCGGAACGATGAGGACGAGCACGAACACGACGTGCAAGATCACCAGCAAGCTCAGTTTCTGCCAGTTCAATGGCCGCGATATGACGTTGAGCAACCACAGACCGGTGAGTGTCAGCGTGATAAATGTTGCCGTTTGGAGTTGTTCCATGACCAGTGGCGCGCTCGGATCTTCGATCGCAAAGGGTAGGACGCCGCTGAAATTCCCGGCCCAGACACGCGCGTACCAATTAATACCCCAGAGTGCTGCGACCAGCACGATGCCCGAGGGGATCGCGAATTTCAAAGCGCGCGATAAGAACCCTGGGACGTAGCGTCGTGGGTTGGGCATCAGCGCAAGAATGAACGAGGCGATGCCAATAAACAGAAAGTCTGCGGTCGACATCTGCCGCGGTAGCGCAGGATATTGCCAGGCCAGTAGGGAGAAGAATAAAACAAATAAGAACGCGTAGGTGGTCTTGGCCAGGAACAGGTGGGCTAAGCGTTCCATATTGGCAATGACTTTGCGTCCTTCAGCCAACACGTGTGGCAAGCGGGAGAACTTAGAGTCCAGTAGAACCATCCGCGAGACGGCTTTCGTCGCAGCCGCGGCGTCGCCCATGGCAATCCCCAGGTCGGCGGTTTTCACGGCTAGGGCATCATTGACGCCGTCACCGGTCATCGCCACCACGTGATTGCGATACTGCAGCGCTTTGACCATTTGTTCTTTTTGATCCGGAGAAACCCGACCGAATACCGAATACTGATCCATGACTGTAGCCATCTCTTCGATCGTGTCGGGCAGTTGACGCGCATCGTAGCCGGGTCCGGGATGTTCCCAACCGATCTGCCGGGCTACGGCCGCGACGGTGTGTGGGGAATCCCCGGAGATCAACTTCAATTGTACACCTTGTGCCTGGAAGTATTCGAGGGTTTCGCGTGCGTCGTCGCGGACTTTTTCCTCAAACGTCAACACGGCTGCCGGCTGGAGATGGGTAGGCAGTTGGGGCTGTTGACCAAACCACGGGTGCTCATCAGTGGCGGCAGCAGAGGGGGTGGTGGAATAGGCCAGCATCATGGTGCGCTTGCCGGTTGATGACAGGTGCCGGGCGCGCTCCTGAAAAGCATCTCGGGTTGCTTCATCGACGTCAAGTGCCGGGATGATGGACTCGGGTGCTCCCAACACCCAGGCTCCGGCGGTTGGGCCGGTAGCACCGGGCAGGCCAAAAGCAAAAGCCGACCAGCGTCGTTCTGAAGCGAATGCAATCGTATCGGTCTGGGGCAGGGGAGGGGTGTCCGGGAAGGGCTGACGTAATGCCGCGGCGGTGATATTTGCGTTGGGATCGGCCCCAATATGGCCTAAGACCAGACGCCAACCATGATCGGTGTCGCCCAGCGGTTTCGCCTCGGAAAATTGCATGATCCCTTCGGTCAGGGTTCCGGTCTTATCCAGACAGACGGTATCAACCCGAGCCAGGATTTCGACTGCGGGTTGTTCCTGAATGAGGACCTTTTTGCCGCTGAGTGTCAGTGCTGCCACCGCGAAGGAGATGGTGGTCATCAGCGCCAGACCCTGAGGAATCATCGTGGTGATCCCCGCGATTGTGGCGACCAACGCCCAATTCATGGTCCCATCGGCGACGACTTGTGCCCAACCGCCCAGGGCTTGAATCTGCCCCCACGCGACCACCGCGATCAGTGGGATCAGCGCGATGGTAAGCCAACTGGCCACCTTATCCAAGGCCGCCCGCAGTTCGGAATTCACTTTGGTGAACTGTCGAGCCCGCTTCGTGAGTTTCGCGGCATGCGAGTCCGCGCCGACGCCGGTTATCCGGAAGTAGCCATTGCCAGCCACGACCGAGGTACCAGATAATACGGTGGCACCGGTTGGCTTATACACCGGGTCGGCTTCCCCGGTGAGGAGGGATTCATCGACGTCGAGACTCTCGGAGGCCAACATGACGCCGTCGGCGGGAATTTGATCGCCGGCACGCACATAGACGACGTCGTCTAAGACCGCGTCGTCGAGGTGAATTTCAGTGTGTTCACCGTTGCGGTGAACGATGATGCCGTCCTGATGCAATAACGCGATGCGATCGAGTTTTCGTTTGGCCGAATACTCCTGCACCACCCCAATGATTACGTTGGTGACCCCTGCGATCGCAAAGAGCAAATCCAGCCAGCGACCCAACACCACAATGCCCAGCGCACACAGGAAGATGACCAGATTAAACAGGGTCAAAATGTGGGTGCGCAGAATTGTCAGTAGGGAACGCGACGAGTCATCGGGCTGGACATTGGTGAGTCCGGCGTCCACCCGGGCTTGCACCTGCGCATCGGTGAGTCCGCGTTCTAAGAGGACTGTGTCATCAACCATCCCCGGGTCGGCGACACCGCGAGCCGCCAGCAGCGTCCGGCGATAAGCAGCTGATACATCCACCTGGGATGTACTGGAATTCAACGATGCCGTGCTTTTGCGCAGCGGGGTGGATTCGGACAAAAAGTTACCTGCCTCAAGACGCCTATTGCCACTTCAAGTTTAGCGAGATCTTGGTAAACCGAACTCGTCCGGAAGATGGATTTTTCGTGTGCACACCACAGCGGGTGGGATGATCGCTCATCCCACCCGCTCAGATGTTGTGTTAGTTGCCGAAGCGTTGAGGCAGAGCAGTGGCCCAGCCAGCACGTAGTTCGTCAATGGTTGCGGTGAACAGGTCCTGAATTTCTAAGGCCTGCGACCCAGCATCGACGACGCCGATGCGCAACGACGGGTAGTTTCGTGATTCTGCAATACCGCGGAAGCGGACTTCCTCCGACAGGGGCACGACCACGAGGGCACGAGCCTGAGATTCGGAGAATAGCGCGGTAAACGCATCGATGTTATCGCGTTCCGTGATGTAGCTCAGGTTGATGCGAACGCCAACCCCGGCCTTGAGCACCATGTCGGAAAGCGCACCAGCTAATCCGCCGTCGGACAGGTCATGGGCGGCATCCAGCATGTGCGTGCGTGAGGCATTGGACAGCAACCCGGCCAGCTGTTGTTCCTTGGCCAGATCCACCTTTGGTGGGATACCACCCAGGTGGCCACGCAGGTGGGCGAATTCGGAACCGTCGAGCTCATCGAGGGTTTCACCCAGCAGGTAGATGGCCGAACCATCAAACGCCGGGTGTAACCAGGAGGGCACCGCGGTTGCGACGTCGTCATAACGACCCAGGGTCACGATCATCGGGGTCGGATGAATCGCCGTATCCACAGTCTGATTGTACAGTGACACGTTGCCACCGGTCACCGGAACACCCAGTTCCATGCAAGCATCGGCAATACCGCGCGTAGATTCAGCGAACTGCCACATGACACCGGGGTCCTCCGGCGAACCGAAGTTCAGACCGTCGGAGATACCCAGCGGGGTTGCCCCCGAGGTCGCAACGTTGCGGTACGACTCGGCCACCGCCAGCTGCGAACCGGCATACGGGTCTAAATACACATACCGTGAGTTGCAATCGACGGCCAGTCCGATGCCCATGCCGGTTTCTTCATCGACACGCAGCACTCCCGAGTCATTCGGGGCGCCTTGACGAGTGTTGCCACCAACCGAGCTATCGGTTTGGGAGGTGATCCAGGAACGATCCGCCATATTCGCCGAGCCCATCAGTTCGATGACAGCGGCCTTGAGTTCCTCACCGGTTTCCGGCAGGTTGGCTGCAGCCGCCGAGGAACGGAACGTGTCGGCTTGGACAGCATCCAACCATTCCGGGCGAGCATATGGGCGGTTGTATACGGGCCCGCCATCGGCAACCGTGGTTGGGTCGACGTCGACGATGCGCTCGCCGTTCCAGTCGATCGTCAGCCGACCCGAATCGTTGACTTCGCCCAACCAGCAGTATTCAACCCCGTATTTGGCCATGATCTGTTCGAAATCGGTGACATTTTCTGGTGTCACCACGGCCATCATGCGTTCCTGGGATTCCGACATCAAAATGTCGCCGGCCGTCATGCCCTCATCGCGCAGTAGCACGTTGGTCAGTTCGACGTGCATCCCGCCGTCGCCGCCGGCTGCCAGTTCGGAAGTTGCACAAGCGATTCCTGCGGCACCAAGATCTTGGATGCCCTCGACCAGCGATTTAGCAAACAGTTCCAACGTGGCCTCGATCAGCACGTTTTCCTGCAGGGGGTCACCGGCCTGAACCACTGGGGTCTTCGCGGCACCCTCATCGTCGAAAGCCGCCGAGCTCATGGCCGCCCCACCGATGCCATCGCCCCCGGTGCGTGCGCCGAACAGCACAATCTTATTGCCGGTCCCCGAGGCCTGAGCCAGACGCAGATCCTCGTGACGCAGTACCCCCACGGCTCCCGCATTGACCAGCGGGTTGCCCTGGAACACCGGATCGAAAGCCGTTTCCCCGGCAATATTGGGGACACCTAGGATATTGCCGTAGTGCCCAACCCCGGCCACCGCACCTCTGACGATGCGGGCGGTGTCTTCGTGATCCTCGTGGCCCACGCGCAGCGAGTCCAACACAGCGACCGGGCGTGCACCCATCGAGATGATGTCACGCACCACGCCACCAATACCGGTCGCAGCGCCCTGGAATGGTTCTAAATAGGACGGCGAGTTGTGGGATTCGACCTTAAACGTCACGGCCCAGCCGTCACCCAGGTCGACCACACCGGCGTTTTCGCCCAGCCCCACCAGCATGTGCTTTTGCATTTCCTCGGTGGTTTTTTCACCGAACTGACGAAGATGAACTTTCGATGACTTATACGAGGTGTGCTCGGACCACATTGACGAATACATCGCCAACTCGGCTTCGGTCGGACGACGTCCTAGGATGTCCCGAATGCGAGCGTATTCTTCCGCATTGAGACCTAGGTCGGCCCAAGGTTGTTCAACGTCGGGGGTTTCACCGGCGTGGGCAACCGTATCTAGTTGTGTGTTATTCACCGACAACTCCTTCGTCGTGGGTTGCACCAGCGGCACGCACCACGGAAATAAATAGACCCTGACCATCCACGCCCAAACCGGGGCCGTCAGGATGATCCGTGCCAAAGCCTTCTTCGATCGCGTATTCCGGGCTGGCCATCAGCCCCAACACCAGTCCGTCATCCGAGCTGATCCCAGCAATATCTCGGGCCGAGCCGGACTTCGAGTCCTTGGCACGCACCAGCACATTCCCGTTAGCTTCCAGCGCGTCAAGCTGGTCTTCGGACGCGGTGTATTGCGCGAATCCGCCCTTTTGCGGCAGTCGAATCACTTCGACCGTGTCATAGGCATTGGTCATCGCGGACACATTATTTTCGACCACAAACTCGACTTCAGCGTGGTCATACCCTGGGGTGGCATTGGCAATGAAGGCTCCCGGGAGCAATCCTGCCTCGGTCAACACCTGGAACCCATTACCCAGCCCGATGACGGTCAGCTCTTTGGCCGCCACCGCATCTTCAATGACCCGCATGATGGGCTGGGTTGCGGCCAGTGCGCCGGGGCGTAAGTAGTCCCCATAAGAAAACCCGCCCGGCAAGAGAACCACTTTCAGCTCTGCCAGATCGGGTGCAGTTGTCGTTTTTGGATGCAACGCGACCGGCTGACCACCGGCCAACTCAACGGCGCGCATCACCGAGGGCGCATCCGTTGCCGCGTCGAACATCACGACGCCGATTTTCGGTTCGTTCATTTAGCCACCTCAATACTGGCGATATATTCGGTTGATGGGTTGGCGAGCAATTGGCCAGCGAGTTCTTTGGCACGTTCCAGAACATCCGCGGTTGCCTCCCCGTCAACGGTGAGTTCAAAACGCTTTCCCTGCCGGACAGCAGAAAATTCGCGGAACCCTAGTTCGGACAGCCGAGCATCGATGGCTTTCCCTTGTGGGTCAAGCACCTCTGGTTTCGGCATGACTTCAACGACGATTGTGGGCATGATTGCTCCTGATCTGGAATCTACCAATTGGCATCAACGATTTTATCGAAAAATGCTCGGACATATCTGAATGGGTCGAAACCACGACGACGGCGCTTGTTCACCCATTGGAGTCGACATAACCGTGCTCATACGCCCAAATGACGGCGTGAATACGGTCTTTGACGTCGAGCTTCATCAAAATATTCGACACGTGCGTCTTCACGGTTGCCGGTCCAACGAATAATTCCTGGGCGATATCAGCATTTGATTTGCCTTTGACCAGCATGGATAAAATTTCATCCTCGCGCTTTGTTAATGGCACCGGCAAGTCGAAACTCGGTTGTTCTGTGACTTCAGGTTCGGGAGCAGGCTCGGTGAACATCCGATCCAAGACACGTCCCGTGACCTCGGGCGCCAGCAGCGATTCACCGGCCGCGAGCACTTGAATCGCGTTGATGAGCTGTTCGGGTCCGGCCGTTTTAAGTAAAAAGCCAGAAGCACCGGCCTTGAGTGTTTCGAATAAGAAATCATCTCGATCGAAAGTCGTCAGAATCAAAATCGCCGCGCGGGCCCCCGACGCCGTGAGCGCTTTAGTCGCTTCGATGCCGTCCATATGTGGCATTTGAACATCCATGCAGACCACATCGGGGTCGAGCTCTTCGACTCGGTCTATCGCCTCGCGACCATTGGATGCTTCACCGACCACTTCGAGTCCAGGTTCCGTGGACAAAATGGTGGCCAAGCCGGTGCGCAATAAGGGCTGGTCATCCACTAACAACACGCGAATAGTTTGCTGGGTCATGAGACTCTTTCCGTTGTTCTACTACACGGCACGCGAACAATGACCTTCCAACCATACGGAGTTCGTGGCCCATATTCTAACGAGCCCTCCACCGCATGGACCCGTTCTTTCATGCCCTGAATGCCGGTTCCGGTACCATTGAGCACGGGGTCATAGGCTTTCCCATCATCCGTGACGGATAACGCAATATCGTGATCGTTGTATGCTAATTTCACGTGCACGTCAACGTCGTTACCCGCGTGTTTGCGGGCATTCGACAACGCCTCCTGCGCGACCCGATACAGGGTGAGTTCAACAGCAGCAGACACCTCGACCGGTTGGCCAACCACCTCGTAGGTCACGGTCTGCGTTGTGGAATCGGCCTGACGAATCAGTTCGGGTAACTGGCTGAGATCTGGCAGTGGCTCGGTGGACCCGTCTTGGTCGCGCAGCGTATACACCATGGTCTGTAACTCATGAACGGCCTGGGCTGAGGATGCTTCGATGTGTTCAAGTTGTTCGATGACCGCAGCCGGATCGCGCTGAACTTCAACGAGTCGACGAGCTGCGGAGGCGTGCACACCCATCACGGTCACGTGGTGTGCGATGACGTCGTGAAGTTCTCGGGCGATATGCATCCGCTCGGCTTGCACAGCGGCGTCGGCGATCTGTTCTTGCGCGTGCGCAAGTTCGTCATGTGCGCGTTGTAGCTTCCACCGTTCTTTGGCCCGATTCCAGGCTCGGGTGCCGAAATACCAAGCGGAGGCGTAATACCCGGCGAAGAGCAGAAAGGTGGTGATCGCGGTGTAGAGCAGTTCACCGTCAGAGAGGTCTCGACCGATCTCAGCATTTAAGTCAGCCATTTCGGTGCTCGTTGCCAGCACATATGCCGACCCAAGGTACTGCACCGCGATGATGATAACGCGCGCCCACAGAGCGGCTTTTCGGTTGGATACCCATGCCCCGATCGAATAGATCGTCATGAACCCTACGAATAGCACCGAATATGATTCCGTTGCGGCACTAAGCGACCCCAGCACAATAATCACTGTGAAGATTGCACCGGCGATGATGGGAAAACGGCGGTAGATCACCAATAGCGAGGAAATCAGTAAGGAGAACGCTTGGGCCGTGAGCATATTCACGCCGATCTCCTCATAAATCTCGGTGAGCCGTAATGCCTGCAGACTCAGTACCGATACGAAGGCCACCACCAACGCCAAAATGATGTCGGTTCGCAACCAGTTTTCTGGAAGTTTTCGAACAAACTGGTCTTCAGCAGTAGTCGAGCTCGGATGAGTTGATGAGGGATGAGGTGACATAGTTTCAGGCCTTGGGACAGGTCGGGGTGTGACAGCGCAGATCGTTTCTAGTCTAGTCAAGACAGACCCTGCCCATGACGCATCAGCTGCGCTCCTTTGGCGATTGTGATTCACTCACCAAGATTGGGATGACATCTCGCAGAACGTCGTGGCGGTGGGCATAATCGCGTTGTTCTTGAAAGACTTTCGAAAATGCAATAAAAGCAAAGAGCGTGCCGGTGTACAGCGACACATAGGCCACCACCGTCCAGTAGATGGTTTCGATAATATTATCGTGTTGTTCGAAAATGGCCTCGAGGCTTGCCCCGTTGTCGGTGATGTCTTGAATGAGTGATAAGAACTCGGCAGACACAAAGAAGAAAGACAACACGATTGGGATAGACCACGTCATGAGTCCACGAAAACCGTTGAGGAAGCGTTCTTGAATGCTGGAGTTCATTAACAGCATGGCCATGGTGAGACAAAAGAACGTCAGCGTGGTCAATACAGTCAGAATCACAAGAAATCCCAGTTCACTAAACACAGGAATATAGCCACTCGTGGCGGCATGTTCTGGGAGTAGAAACCGTAACAGCACCAGTGCCAGCAGAAACAAAAGCCCTGCGGCCGGTAAAGTCCGAGCCATGATGCCCACCCGATGGCGGACAAGGTTGGGCGCCGACGTCGATTGCCGGTCGGTGAAAATGCCCTCGAGGGCAAGCCAAATGGTGCGAGGGGTTTTATCTAAATAGCACGACAGATCCCTGATGGCGTTGAGACACTGCTCAACTGAGTCGAAACGTTGTGGTGCAAATTCGTGGTGATGGGTGTGTTCGCAGTCATCACAGTTCAGACTGAATTCGGAGTATCTGACCGGGGTATGGGACCCGTGATGAACGTCTTGTGGTGTCCGGGTCGTGTCGCCTGGCTCCTCCTCGTGGCGGTGATGCCGCAATAAGCGCATCTGGTCGGTCACACGCGTACGGTGAGGTGTTCGATTGCTGTGGCGGAGTTTCAAATGATGGAACCGGGTGGCTTTTTTGTGTGCCTGATCGTGGTCATCGATGGTCGCTGCGATTTCAGCACGCAGCTCAGCCATCTCGCCGTCGGAGACAGGTTGGCTCGTGGCCCAAGATTGGTTGGTCATATGAGCATGTATACCAACAATGCCGAAGTGGTCGTGAGGCCCGCGTGGCTGGTGCGTAGCGATTGCTCTGGCAGGTGTTACTCGAAGCTGGCCAAATATTCGGCAATCGGTGTGGCATCCAATGATGCGAGTGCGTCGGGTGTAAACGCCGGGGGCTCGGACGCTGCTGGCAGTTGAATCGATTCTAAAACTTCGACCACTTCCGCCCAGTTGACGTCGTTGTCCAGGAACCAGGGTTTGGCGAAGCCAAGGTTCGGGGACATGGTGATCCACCCGGGGCCCGCGATGCC
Source organism: Enteractinococcus sp. (assembly GCA_036516115.1). GTDB lineage: Bacteria > Actinomycetota > Actinomycetes > Actinomycetales > Micrococcaceae > Yaniella. The sequence goes on from DATBUL010000047.1 coordinate 44,304, forward strand.
TTCAGATTCATTAAGGATAAAACGGTACAGGCTCGTATCCGCTTCCGAGCGGGGTTGGACCACGATGGGAGCTGGCCGACGCACGTGCAAACTGTACCAGGGGGCATCGGGTGATCGTCGGGCGGCTTGTCGGGTGTCCCCGTTTGCGGAATCGAGGTAGCGCAGAAACGCCGGATCGAGTTGGGCCAGCGTGTCAGGATTTTTATGCGCGGTCAATATGACGTCGCGGTTCTCACCGGCAGGCCATCCCCACTCATCAACCGGGATATGCCGATCCGTGATGGTTTCAGGTGGTGGCAGCAATGGGTACATGTGCATGGGCTGAATGCCCAAGGCCCACGCGCGGGTTTCGGGCTGGATGAAAAACTTGGGAGCTGGCACGTCCCAGCCGCTGCGAATAAAGAAAAAATCCTCCAACGTAGAACGCTTCGTGGCAGCGCTCTCATCCAGGTCCGCCAGCTGCAGCCAGTTTACCTCGGCGGTGAGAGACTCATAAGTCAGCTGGGTGGTTTCATGCGGATCGAGCAGGTGCCCTCCGATAGAGAATTCGAAAGCGTCGGAGGGCTGCGGTGGCTGGTTCGTAAAGATAACGACTGACCATTCATCGATGGTCTCATCAAGTCGTGTCACATCAAACGCGCCAGCATCGTAGGCGTGGATGCGATGCAGGCGTACGTGTTGGGATAAATATGACCGTAGTGCTCGTCCCGATGAATGGCGTAAGAACTTTGTCGGTAAAACCCATGCGGAGACCGCTTGTGGCGCTAAAAACTTATGGGTTGCCAGCACGAAGTGGGTGTATAGATCAGCAATCCCGGTGGGGCGGATCCCACAGGACTGCTCGGCGGCGTCGGCGGCGCGCACTTTCGCCTCGGATGACAGCTGATGGTGAAAGGTTGCCGGGGGACGAGATAACACCATGCTGGCCCGGGGCAGGTCGTCGGTGGTGAGTTTAAGAAAATCTAACGTGTGGACGTCCAGCCCGGCGGGCGCCCATAAGTCGTGGGCGAGTGTAGCGAATTGCCCGTCGCGTTCCACACCGTGAGCCGAGTGAATCGTTAAGCTGCCGTTGCGATCGGCTACATGGTGAAGCAGTGCTGAGAAGAAGATGCCCGTCCCGACGCAAGGCTCTAAGAATTCGATGTTGGAACCTGGATGATAGCGCAGGGCGAGCCCGGTAATTTCGCTGGCTTCGGGAAATGGGGTGGCGCCTTGTTCGGTCGGATCGGCCTTGGCATTGGAACGCAATTTTTCAAGGAAGGCTTGACCGGTTTGACGTACCGTCTCAGTTCCTGTGACGTCGAAATCGAAATCCAACACGCTTGCCTCCTCCCACCGCGTTCCGGCCTTGGCGCCGTCTAGAGACAACACTAATCTGTCGGGTATGACACCTTCTGGATGTTTGCGAATGTGTAGCATATCCTCAGCATTCCGGGAAAACTGGGGATGACGTGGTGCTGTGACCTGCTCATGAGAATCTGGCGGTAGTTTCCTCAGAATATTGACAGAAAAACATCAGGCCAGCGCCAGCACAGCGATGATGAGCTGTGCTGGCGCTGGCCTTGAAGAAAGCGGTGTTGGTTGCTGGTTAGCGACCGGTTCCGCCGTGAACTTTTGCTTCCTCTTCAGCATCCAGACCAAAGGCCGAGTGAATTTCACGGACAGCGGCTTGCAGCTTATCTTCAGCGGTCACCACGGAGATCCGAATTTCGGAGGTTGAGATGAGATCAATGTTGGCGCCCGCTTTGTGCAGCGCATCGAAGAAGGTTGCGGAGACGCCCGGGTTGGAACGCATGCCCGCACCGATCAGCGAGATTTTGCCGATATTGCGTTGGTGAGCGATGTCTTCAAATCCGATACGTTCCTGAGCGGCACGTAGGGCGGCAATGGCGTCTTTGCCTTGGTCTAACGGCACGGTAAAGGAGATATCGGTTGCTCCAGCCCCGGCACGGGAGGGGTTCTGCACGATCATGTCGATGTTGGTCTTCGCATCGGCAATGACCTTGAATATTTCGGCGGCTTTGCCCGGAATGTCTGGGACCCCGACGATGGTCACTTTGGCTTCAGAGGTGTCGTGGGCGACACCGGCGACGATGGGCTGTTCCATGGGTTGGCCTTCTGGTAGTTGGATGGTGTCTTGTGCGTCTGGGATGACCCAGGTGCCTTCTTCATCGGTGAAAGATGACCGGACGTGGAGTTTCACACCGAAACGACGGGCGTATTCCACCGCGCGTAGGTGCAGAATCTTGGAACCGGATGCGGCAAGTTCCAGCATTTCCTCGGAGGAAATTTCCGAAATTCTTGACGCCGAGGGCACCAATCGTGGATCGGCGGTGTAGATACCATCAACGTCAGTGTAAATTTCACAGGCGTCAGCATTGAGCGCGGCCGCGAGCGCAACGGCGGTGGTATCGGAACCGCCCCGACCCATCGTGGTGATGTCTTTGGACTCGGGTGACATGCCCTGGAAGCCGGCGACGATGGCGACGTTACCGTCGTCAATGGCTTCTTTAATTCTAGTGGGGGAGACCCGGGTGATGCGGGCCTGGCCGTGGTAAGTGTCGGTCATCATGCCGGCCTGGGAACCGGTGAATGACCGGGCGCGGGAACCGTTGGCGTTGACGGCCATGGCCAATAAGGCCATAGAGATGCGTTCACCCGAGGACAATAAAATGTCCATTTCCCGTTTTGGCGCGTCGTCGGTGACTTCGGCTGCCAAGTCGAGCAGGTCATCGGTGGTGTCGCCCATTGCGGATACGACAACAACCACCTGGTGGCCAGCTCGTTGGGTGGCGACTACTCGACGGGCGACGCGTTGAATACCTTCGGCGTCGGCCACGGACGAGCCGCCGTATTTTTGGATGATCAGGCTCATATCTACCTTTGTGGTTCGAACATGGACTGCGGTTAAGTGTAACGGCTTGGTTTGTGAGGTGCGCTAAAGTTTGCGTCGTCCTTCAAACGCCCGACCGAGGGTGACCTCGTCGGCGTATTCGAGATCTCCGCCGACCGGCAACCCGGAGGCAAGCCTAGATAAGGTAATCCCCACGGGGGATAGCATCCGGGTCAGATAGGTTGCGGTTGCTTCGCCTTCGAGGTTCGGATTGGTAGCGATAATGACTTCGGTGACCGTGTCGTCTTGGAGTCGGGTGAGCAGTTCGCGGACCCTGAGCTGTTCGGGACCGATCCCACCGATCGGGTTGATGGCCCCGCCGAGGACGTGATAACGCCCATTAAAGGTACGCGTACGTTCGATTGCGACGACGTCTTGGGACTCTTCGACCACACACAACAGACCGGCATCACGGTGTTCGTCGCGACAGATTGCACAGATTTCGTGTTCCGACACGTTGAAACAAATCTCGCACAAACGGATTTTGGCTTTGACCTCGGTAATGGCATGCGCCAGGGCGACCATATCTTCTTCTGAGGCCTCCAGAATATGAAACGCGATGCGCTGGGCAGATTTGGGACCGATGCCCGGGAGTCTGCCCAGTTCATCAATGAGGGTTTGTACTGCACCGTCGTACACGGTGGTGCCTTCTTTCGTTCAGTTAAGGGAAGTTTTTAGACTTTCGGAGTGCCGTCAGCGTTGCGCTCTTCGATCAGTCGTGCATTGAGGATCTCTTCGACGACGCGACGACCGGCAATCCCGGACTCTTCGATGATTTCGTCATCGTCCGAGGCATAGTCATCGTCATCATCGCCAACGGTTTCCTCCTGCGGTGCGGCCGGCTCGGCCTGCGGGGTCGTGGGTTGCTGTCCCGCATATTGGGCGACCATGTCCGCGAAACGAGATCCTGCGGGTTTGGCCTGTTCTCGCTGGGGCTTTTTCGCTTCGCCCGACGACGGAATGATGTCACTGAAGCGGCGTTTGAACTCTTCGCGCAGTTCGGCCTCAGATTTCGCAAAGGCCGGCGCGAAAGGTTCCTCATCCGGGGTATGGCGTGGGATAAACCCTGCAAAACCATCCGCTGCTACAGGATCCGGTTCGATTGGGAGCTCCGGTTCCGTTGGTGTTTCTGGGGCAGCGGGGACACCCGGTTCGGGGCGGGACGCAGGGCTGGACTCCGGGCTGGTTTGCGGGGTAGCTGTTTCGCCCGAGGCCTGCTCGGGGTGTGGTGCCGGTTGTTCGGGCTGGACCTGAGGGGTCGGGGCTGGCTGCTCGAAGTGGGGCGGCTCGGGTGTCCAATCGTCTTCGGGTGGGGGCATCCAGTCGTCTTCTGGGGGACCCCAATTCGGATCCGGCTCACCGCGGTCGGGTTCTGCAGGTTGGCCCCAAGCTGGTTCTTCGGGTTGGCCCCAGGCCTTGCTGGGCTCGCCGGTGCCCCAACCCGCTACACCGGTTGCCGGTGGGGTGGGGTGAATAGGATTCGCTGGTGTCCGTTGCGGTGATTGCTGGGCGGGTTGCTGTGGTGTCGCTGGGCGAGGTGGTTGTTCCGCCTGAGGTGAGCTCGGCGAGGCCGGTGAGTCCGCCGAAGTTGGAGAAACCGGCGACGATTGTGCAGGGGCGACCGGGCGTTGGGGCTGGGCTGGAACCGGAGGTGCTGGTTGTGCAGGTTGTTGAACCGGGGGCGTTTGTTGGGTCGCCGGGGGTTGCTCGGGTTGTTGTGGTGGCATGGCGGGACGAGCCTGTGGAGGCTGTGGCCGAGCCGGGCGGCTAGGTGCTTTTGGGGAACCACCATCCGAGGTGCCCGAGATGAGATCAAGTTCCGGCTGAATTCCTAAGACATGTTGAAATCCTGCGGCCAGGAGTTTCTCACCACCGCGCTGTTGGACGGTGGTGCGGGCGCCGTCGTTATCAAAACCAATGGTCAGCAGTTTGCCGTCGTACCCGACGACTTGGGCGTTGCCGTTGACGGTCATCCAGATCAGACGGGACTCGGTTTTCAAAAATTCCAGCACTTCTGGCCAGGCGCGGCGCACCATTTCGACCTGCGACGGTTGGACTGCAGGCTTAGCGGCAGGTTGCTGTGGCGCAGTTGGGGGCTGTTGTTGTGCTGCCGGAGGTTGTTGTGGTGCGGCGGGTGCGGTCTGGGGTGTAGGCGGTTGTTGGGAGGGTGCGGGCTCGGAAGGTCTCGGCCAGGTTGGTTGCGACTCGGCCGGGCTTGTTGGTTCTGGCTCGGGTTGTGGTTGCGCCGGTGGCTGTACGGGCTGGGCAGCAGGCCGCTGCGGCGGTGCAGCGGGTTGTGGCGATTGCGCCACGGGTGCCCACGCTTCGTCTTGTGCTTGTTCTTCTTCGCCACGATCGCGCCCCAGTACGGCGCGTGCCGCAGCAGCCCCGGAGAGTTCCGCGGCCTCTGAAGCCACAGGTGCGGTCTGAGGAATTGGCGCGGTCGGTGACGACGGGGTGGCGGCCTCGGGAACGCCACCGTATTCGATGCGACGTTCCAACCGGTCAATTCGTGCGGCCAAACCGCGTTCGGTCTCATCGGTGGCCGGCAACATGAGCCGAGCCATCAACAGTTCCAGGTGAAGACGCGGCGAGGTCGCTCCAGACATCTGGGTGAGCGCGCCCGCCGTGATATCGGCGGCCCGGGAGACTTCGGCGGGGCCCAGCTGTTGGGCTTGTGCCTCAAGTCGACGCAACTGGTCGGCGGGCATGCCGTGCAAAATCCCCGGGGCTTGTTCCGGTGCGGCTTTCACAATGACGACGTCGCGGAAACGTTCCAAGAGATCCTGGACGAATCGTTCGGGATCTTGACCTGACTGAATGACTTGATCGACGACGTGGAAGACCGTATTGGAATCCTCAGCGGCCAACGCATTGACGACGTCGTCCAACAGGTTCTCGGGGGTAAAGCCCAGTAAGTTGACGGCCAAATCATAACTGACGCCGTCTTGCGTCGCCCCCGCGATCAGCTGATCCAACACCGACAACGTATCGCGAACTGACCCGCCTCCAGCGCGAATCACCAGTGACAGCACACCGGGTGCGATCGCTACCTGCTCGGAAGTGGCCAGGGTTTCGAGATATGCCATGAGCGGCTCGGGTGGCACCAAACGGAACGGGTAGTGGTGCGTCCGCGACCGAATCGTCCCGATGACCTTATCGGGCTCGGTCGTGGCAAAAATAAACTTGATGTGTTCAGGCGGTTCTTCAACAATTTTCAGCAACGCGTTGAACCCGGCCGAGGTGACCATATGTGCTTCGTCAATGATGAAGATTTTGTAGCGATCGCGTGTCGGGGCAAAGGTCGCGCGTTCGCGCAGATCTCGGGCGTCGTCGACACCACCGTGAGAGGCCGCGTCAATTTCAATAACATCCAGCGACCCCGGACCGCCGGTAGCCAGATCGACACAGGACTCACACGTCCCACATGGGGTAGCGGTTGGGCCCTGGGCACAGTTCAGGCAACGTGCCAAAATACGTGCTGAGGTGGTTTTGCCGCACCCGCGTGGCCCGGAGAATAAATAGGCGTGGTTGATCCGGTGCTTATCGATGGCATTGGCCAGCGGCACGGTCACGTGTTCTTGGCCGATGACTTCTTCGAATGTATCCGGACGGTAGCGGCGATATAAAGCGGTGGTCACTCTCAATACCCTAGCGTGGCGAGGACTGTTTCGGCACCAGCATTATCTGCTGGCCGAACTGTACCACTAGACTTTATTCGTCCCAGCCCACGAAAGGAAAACCCATGGCCCACACCGGTTCACATCCTGGCTTTCCTCGCGACCTGCTTGATACGTTATTTCTCAACGCTCACACCACGCATGCATTTTCTCCCGACGCCGTTGACCCGGCGATTATTGCGCGCGTGTATGACGACATCCGCTGGGCCCCAACGCAAATGAACTCTCAGCCCCTGCGACTGACGTTGGTGCATACCAAAGCCTCTCGTGTCCGATTAGCTCCGCATATGCGCAAAGGCAATCGCGACAAAACATTAGCGGCCCCGATGACGATACTGTGCGCCTGGGACCCGTATTGGCACCGCCAACTGTCCGTGCTTGCCCCGCACAAGCCCGCGGCACGAGACAAGCTAGAATCCGATCCGGCTGCTCGTCAAGAGATCGGACAACGCTCGGCGCATCTGCAGATTGGGTATCTGATCCTTGGCCTTCGAGCACATGGACTTCACATCGGACCGATGACCGGTTTTAACGCCGCAGGCGTCGACGAGGCATTCCATCTCGACACCGGGTGGCGAACCGAGATCATCATCAACGTCGGGTGGGCGCCCAACGCTGATGATGATCTCGCGGTTCGGCCACGTGCTGGACGGCTATCCTTCGACGAGGCCTGTCAGATCGTGTAAACCAACGATTAGGAGGTCAGCGAATCGACCCAGTCTTGGTTTTCTTCCATCCAACCGCGGATGACTTCCTCGTATTGGTCTTGTTCGACTTCGTCTTCAAATAAGACAACTTCGAGGTCTTGGAGTCGTTCGGTTTCGATTTCAAAGTTTGACAACCATTCGAACACCTCGGGCTGATCTTCTGAGAAACCTGCTCGAGCGTAAATGGTCATATTTTCTTCCTGGCCAAGAGCTTCTTTCGGATCCTCCAGGGCCTTAATGTCATAGCTATTAAACGCCCAGTGCGGACGCCACAGGGTTACAGCAATCGGGTCACCGTTTTCGGTTGCGGTGGCCACCTCTTGCAACATTGCAGGAGTCGAGGAGGTTCTAAAGTCCCAATCTTCCAGGCCGTACTCTGGGATCACGTACTGCTCGGTACGTTCGGTCAACCCAGCACCAGGTTCAATGCCAACCAGGCGACTCTCGTATTCCGATGCATGATCGGCCAACTCGTCGAGCGAATCAAACGGGGCGTCAGCATTGACTGCGATCACCTGGTTTGCATCACTGTTCCAGACTCCGACTTCTTCTAGATCCTCACCGTATTCTTCAAGGTATTCTTCGTGAGTGACCGGCTGCCAAATGTTCATGTTAAAGTCCATGTCACCGGTCGACAGTGCCGAGAAACTTGGAGCTAAATCCATATACGTCTTATTGACGGTGTAGCCTTCGTCCTCCAGAATCAAGGCCCAGAGTTCAGCTACGGCAATGCCCTCTTCCCAGCCGTGGTTAATAGCGATATTGATTTCATCGCCACCACCGCCGGAACCGGTATCTGCGGTTTCTCCGTCACCACAAGCCGTCAGAGCGAGACCAGCCGCTGCAGCAAGGGCGGTCATACGACCAAGAACGGGGATTTTTTTCTGTGCTGTACTGCGCATATTTTCCTCTGTGTAAGCGAGCAGGTTGTTCCACGGTAACACCAGTCACATTCCGGTCCAAGGTTCTATTCGTGCTTGGGGATAACTTGTATGAACCCGTCAAAAGGGGCGACTTGAGTGCCGAAGCGCCTCTCAGAGGAGGGGACTGTGGCGACTATCGAGCCGAAAACTGGCGCTGAGATGAATGTCGCTTTGCGCTCCAGACGGTTACTCGTCAGGGCAGAACGAAGGTACACTCCAGAAAATGCTTTGTGTTCGAAAGGCATTAACCTAAGAACCCCTCACGCACCTGCCAGAGCCTACCGACCCTTGCTGCATTCCTGCCCTGGGGGAGTTGAGTAAGATAGCACCGCGTGAGGGGCCGGAGTCCATACTACCAATTAGTTGCCAAAGTGCGAATTCGACCAGTCCCTTTCTCTGACAGTGATCTTCACCGTTGCCACGCTATTGGGATAACATCTTGGCCTCGCGCGCACGGGCGTGACTAGAGTAGCTTCCATGAGAATTGATATCTGGTCTGACATCGCTTGCCCATGGTGCTACATCGGGTTGACCCGTTTTGTAAAAGCGCTCGCAGCCTTCCCACACAAGGACTCCGTCGAGGTGCACTATCGCACCTTCCAGTTGGACCCCACACTGCCCGAACGTGATGATCGCAGCGAGGTACAGTACTTATCTGAGACCAAGGGCCTCCCCGCGAACCAGATCTATCAGATGTTCGAAAACGTAAAGTCTCATGGTAAGCAAGCCGGCATTGATTTCAATATGGACGACGTGGTGGTCGCGAACTCTTGGACAGCCCACCGGCTGCTGCACCTGGCGAAACAGCATGACGAAAACGTGAGCGATCACCATGACATGATCACTCCGGCGTTGAAACGAGAGCTGCTTGCCGGCCACTTCGAAACTGGCCTGGATCTCTCTGATCACGAACAACTGGCGCAGGTCGCCATCTCAGTGGGCCTCGATGAAACCCGTGTCCGAGAAGTGCTTACCTCGGATGAATTCGATGTCGAAGCCCAAGCAGATGTCGATCAGGCCCGCGCTTTCGGAGTATCCGCAGTCCCGACATACGTCTTAGCCGAAAAATATGCGCTGCCCGGAGCCCAATCCGTTGAGACCTTCAGCCAGGCGCTACAGCAGGTCTGGGACGAACTCAATCCGGCACCGTTGCAGACGCTTAGCGCAGATGGTCAAACATGCGACGTCAACGGGTGTGATTAAGACCTGGGTAGCTATTTTGCTTATTCAATAAAGTATGGGCTATGCTAAAGTCTGGTCTTTGCAAGGTGAACACTTTGGAAAGTTCCTTTCAGGAGGATTCGCATAGCGGCCTAGTGCGCACGCCTGGAACGCGTGTTGGGTGAAAGCCCTCGGGGGTTCAAATCCCCCATCCTCCGCGGAATATGACCCCGTCAGATCCTTGATTTGGCGGGGTTTTCGCGTCTTCGCAGATTCTGTCCATCCTCGATTCGTCACTTCATAGGGGGATGACAATGTGCTCGGAGCATCGTTGTGCGTGCTGGGCTGTTATCTTTGGAACCATGGGTGAACCAAAAGTGTATGGTCTCACAGTCGATGAGCAGACCCGATGTCAACATTATGCAACCGAACTCGATATCGTGGCGCTAAAATTTGGCTGCTGTGAACGCTACTATCCCTGTTACAAGTGCCACGACGAAACGGCCGAGCATTCACGACAACCATGGCCCGCCAATCGAGCCGATGAACCAGCTGTGCTCTGTGGTGTCTGTAAAACACAGCTGTCGACGCAGCAATACCTGGGCCAAGACCGGTGTCCCACGTGTGCCTCGAGCTTTAATCCGGCGTGTAGGGCCCACTACGATCTTTATTTCGAACGCTAGGAATACTGCTGCTGAAGTGGCGTTCCTGACAAGGAACTTAGACGTGAAGCTGCTTGGCGTCCCGGGATCGATTCTGAATGGTCTCGGATGGAAGACCGCGATGGAGTCGCAGAGCACGCAGTGCGATGACAATGGCGACGATGTCCACAACTTCTTGCATGAGTGCACCGAACGTGGCGGGTAAATAACCGAAGGCCGCGATCGACATAAGCCCCACTGACACGGCCATCCCGAACCAGATCGATTGCAGGGCAATGGAAACGGTGCGCTTGGCGATGTGGGTAACATCCGCTACGCGGGCGAAGCGTTCCGAGGTAATGACGGCGTCAGCGGACTCCGATGCGGCTGTTGCGCCCCGGGCTCCCATGGCGATGCCGACATCTGCTGCTGCCAGAATCGGGGCATCATTAATACCGTCACCGACCATTAAGGTAGGAGACTCCATCGCGTTGACAATCTCGACTTTATCCATCGGGGTTAATGATGAGTAAACCTGGTGTGGTGCAAAGCCGATGGCCTTAGCCACAGCTTGAGCAGTGCCTTCCATATCGCCGGTCACCATGACCATCTGATCAACTCCGCGCTCCCGCAACCATTCAAGGGTGACCGTCGTGGTCTGTCGGAGTGGGTCGGTGAGCACAATAATGCCCACGAGTCGATCATCACAGGAAACATAGACGGCAGTTTCTCCCGCGTTGAGTGGCAATTCTTGGAATGGGGCAACGACTTCGGCGATGAATGCAGATTTGCCGACCCGGAGTTGTTGGCCACTGATTGTTGTTGCTTGAACACCATTCGTTGCCACTTCCTGAGCCTGCTCAATACCTACGAGTTCTAGATGCTGCTGTTGTGCATGAGCAATAATCGGTGCTGCAAAGACGTGCACCGAGTACTGCTCAGCGGAGGCAGCTAGTCGCAGGGCTTCCTCGGTAGATCCTGCCACCGGATGAATTTTTGCAACGGTCGGTTTGCCTTGCGTGAGCGTCCCGGTTTTATCAAAGGCAGCGGAGCGTAGCCGGGCTAAACGCTCGAGAGTTCCGCCATCTTTGACGATCACATTGGCTTGTGCAGCTGAGGACATGCCACCCATGAACGCAACGGGTGCACCAATCAGCAATGGGCAGGGTGTTGCTACGACCAGCACTTCTGCAAATCGCACGGGATCACCTGAGTACCACCAGGCCACCGCCGCCACCAGAAGCGCCACAATTGTGAAAGGAACGGCATAGCGATCCGCCAACCGCACTATCGGCGCGCGGGATTCCACTGCTTCCTCGACGAGTCGCACGATCTTGGCGTAATGTGAATCGGCCGCCGTCGCTGTGGCCCGCATCTGAAACGTTTCGGACCCATTAACAGTTCCCGAAATAATGCGCTCCCCTTGCTGTTTACTCACAGGTAGGGCTTCACCGGTAACTGACGACTCGTCAAGCGAAGCGTGAGCAGATATGAGCTGTCCGTCGACCGGCACTACTTCGGAGCTACGAAGGACCAGGGTGTCTCCGACTTTGACCTCACTGATGTCTACCTGCCGGATATTTCCTTGGTCAGTACGTACATGAGCGAATGTCGGCCGACGATTAATGAGAGCATCCAGTTCCCGAGATGCTCTGCCTGCTGCCATGTCTTCTAGCGCCTCACCCCCGGTCAGCATAAGTGCGATAATCATGCCCGCCAAGTATTCTTCGACAGCTAAGGTCGCAATCATCGCGACAACTGCCAGGATATCTAGACCCCAATGACCGGCTTGGAGTGCTCGGAACATGTCGATCGCCGTGACCACTATCGTGATTCCGACGACGAAAAATGCCGTAAGGGCAAGGGCTAGGCTCCAGCCAGTGAAGAAAAAGACCACGCCCAGGGTGAGGCCGGTTGCAACCAGCAACACAATCGGTTGCAATAGGGGATGACGATCAGTTCGGTTTATGAGGCCCATGCCTCTAATATGCCTTGCTGGGCTGACTGTGGCTAGCAAGGCCAGCCGATCCTAACTTTTGATTGCGGCTTTTTGATCCGTAATTTGTGAACTATGTCAAGTTCCGGAGTCTCGTCAGGGTGCGCTGTCTTACCGCATGCAGGCGCATACTAAAGCGCTTAAAGGCAAAACAACTTATGCTATAAGCTAAAACTAAAGTGCCCTCTGAGGAGTATTTTTTAGCCCCACTGGCGGTTTCGTCTCTGTTTTTTGAAGCCTGGCCCTCACGGTGATGAGCATCACGGGGCCTGCGATTCGGCGCAGCCACTCGGTGGTTGCCGTCACGCACGCCGTAATTGAGGGTGATCTATATCACAAATTTTGGTGTCTCACTTGGGATCACATATAACTTTCTTGCTCTTGTCAACCCGAAGAGTCACTTCCTGATAACACTCTGAACGAACCCTGTAATTGCCTTGGCAATCTTGTTACCGTTGAAAACCAAGAGGTTGTGTCTACTCGCCGCTGCATCCCGCTCAATCGGGTGTCGCCGACTGGACCCGACCTATATTTTTATTAGCAAGTTTGTACAAGGACGTGAGGAGGAGCTCACCCGCTTATTAATGGCGGTGGGTCAAGTACCATGAGCGAACCAAACACAGCCCAGCCCGTGATACGGGCTGAAAATGTCTACAAGGTTTTTGGCCGACGTCCTGAAGCCGTTGTCGAGCGTATGAAGGCCGGCGAAACGCGACAGGATGTCGAAAACGAAGGTACGGCAGCGGTTATCGATGCCACCTTCAATGTGTACCCCGGTGAGATTTTTGTTGTCATGGGACTTTCCGGCTCCGGCAAATCAACCGTCATTCGTACACTCAACGCATTGCAGCCCGCCACGGCGGGCAAGGTGGAAGTGTTAGGCCACGACCTATCCACGCTGTCCCCAAAAGAACTGCGTGCCCTGCGTTCAAAACATATTTCCATGGTCTTTCAGCACTTCGCGCTGTTCCCACACTGGACCGTGGTGGAAAACGCAGCATACAGTCTCGAAACGCAAGGGATCGAGAAGAAAGAACGTTATGAGCGAGCTCGTGAAGTACTTGCCGCCGTGGGTCTGAAGGGGTGGGAAGATTCCTACCCCGCTGAATTATCCGGTGGTATGCAACAGCGCGTGGGCCTTGCTCGTGCATTGTCTGCCGGTACCGACATCATGCTGATGGACGAAGCGTTTTCTGCATTGGACCCCCTCATTCGCCGTGAGATGCAGGATGAACTGCGAGACATCCAAAATCAACTGGGTCGCACTATTGTGTTCATTACTCACGACCTCAATGAAGCGATGTTCCTAGGCGACCGTATTGCCGTCATGAAAGACGGCAAAATCGTGCAAATCGGAACCCCTGAACAAATCCTGTCCGAACCAGCAGATGAATATGTCGCATCATTTACCGCCGATGTTGACCGAGCTCGTGTTCTGACTGCTGAAAAAGTCATGGTTGATGAATCGGCGCTGACAGAAAGTGATCGCGCAGCCTTCGAACGTAAAGCACTGTCAGTGAAAAGCAATGCCACGCTGCAAGAAATTGTGCCCGTGGTCATTGAGGCGAATGGTCCTATCGCAGTTGAGAGCGTAGACACTGGCCAGCGCCTCGGATTCATTCCACTTGGCGTACTTCTGGAAGCACTCACACCACAAAAATCCGAGGTTGTCCCGGATCCAGAGGAGGCAAACTAAATGGAAATACCCGTGCCCCGTATTCCCCTTGGTGACTGGGTTGAAGTTGCCCTGGACTGGATTCTTGCGGTCCTGGGGGGATTCTTTACCTTTATCCGCACCATTTTGGTGCAGGCCTATGAACTGTTGTTATGGCTGTTGACCACACCAGAGTGGTGGATTGTCACCCTGGTCCTTGCTGGTCTGGGCTGGTGGTTACGAAGCTGGCAGCTCGGCGTCGGAACCCTCATCGGTTTCGTTATTATCGTCGGCGTCAATCAGTGGTCTAATGCGATGTCCACGCTGGCATTGGTCACGATTGCTACCCTAATTGCTGTTATTTTTGCGATACCACTCGGTATTTTGGCCGCGAAATCTCAGACCGCATCGAAGGTTTTGCGTCCGCTGATGGACTTTATTCAGACCATGCCACCAATGGTCTATCTCATTCCAGCACTGGTCATCTTCCGGGTAGGCGTTGTCCCAGGTATGGTCGCGACCGTCATTTTCGCGATGGCCCCTGGCGTCCGGTTCACGGAGCTCGGTATTCGCGGTGTCGACCGCGAAGTCGTGGAAGCAGGGAAAGCCTTTGGTTCCCCTCCAGGAAAGATCTTGCGCCAGATCCAGTTGCCCCTGGCTATGCCAACCATCATGGCCGGCGTCAACCAGATCATTATGTTGTCCCTGTCAATGGTCGTTATCGCCGGTATGGTCGGCGCTGGCGGTCTTGGTGGGGAAGTCGTGGCCTCGTTGAACCGCATTAATGCCGGTCTGGGCTTCGAATCTGGTCTGGCCGTGGTCATCTTGGCGATGTACCTTGACCGACTCACTTCAATGCAATCGAAGGAAAACGGTCGCTAATTCGGTGCTGTATGCACCGCACATCACGCAATGAAAATCTCATGAAAGGAAAATATTGACTGCGAAGTCACGTTTGTTCAAATCTGTAGCCGCTCTATCGGTATCTGCCCTCGCTCTGACCGCCTGTAGTGGCTCTGGAGATCCGACCAGCAGCGATCAAGCAACTGCAGGAGGTGACAGCGGCGAAATCACGATCGGTGTCTTCAACGGTTGGGAAGAAGGCATCGCCGTATCAGAACTGTGGGCCTACGTCCTCGAGGAAGAAGGCTATGACGTAGATCTGCAATACGCTGATCCCGCCCCGGTATACGCTGGTCTGTCTACAAACGATTACAATGTCACCCTCGACGCGTGGCTGCCGATTACGCACGCTGACTACGTCGAAGAGTACTCAGACGACATTGTTGACTTGGGCGCATGGAATGAAGAATCTTCCTTGCACTTCGCAGTGAATGAAGACGCTCCCATCGAATCTTTGGAAGAACTGGCCGAGAATGCCGACGCGTTCAACAACCAGATCATCGGCATCGATCCCGGCGCGGGTCTCACTCAGATCACCGAAAACGAAGTCATTCCGACCTACGGGTTAGAAGATATGGAGTACACAACCTCCGGCACTCCTGCCATGTTGCAGGAACTGGAAAGCTCTATTGAAGCCGGCGAAAACGTCGTCGTCACCCTGTGGCGTCCGCACTGGGCCTACGATGCCTACCCAATCCGAGATCTTGAGGATCCCGAAGGCGCCTTAGGCGATGTAGAATATTTGCACTCCTATGCAAACGCAGAATGGGCTGCTGATGAGGCTAACGCCGAAGTCGTTGGCTGGTTGGAAAATTTCAAAATGGACTCGGAACTGCTGTACTCCTTAGAAAATGCCATGTTCAATGAGAACCAGGACGTCGATGATTATCGTCCAATTATCGAAGAGTGGGCAGCAGAAAACCAAGAATACGTTGATGGTCTGACTCAGTAAGTCAGCCCTTCAATTTGCTGAACGCCGTTGCCTCCAAGCATGTTGATTGAAGGCAACGGCCCAGCTCATCCACACACCTCTGACATCTAGGACACACCATGAAACTATCAGCTCGTTTCTATAAGACCACAGCACTGCTCTCTATAGCAGGTTTGGCCCTTGCTGCTTGCGGCGACGACGGCGGCAACGGGGACACCGCTCCTGAAGGCAACGGAGAAGCTCAAGGCGGACCCGTCACGATTGGCGTATTCAATGGCTGGGACGAAGGTATCGCCGTCTCAGAACTCTGGAAGTACGTCCTCGAACAAGAAGGCTACGACGTGACCCTCGAATACGCGGATCCCGCTCCTGCCTTTTCCGGGATTGCCTCTGGCGATTACGACTTCCTCATGGACGCTTGGTTGCCCATCACTCACGAGGATTACATCGAAGAATACGGCGACGACATGGAGGACCTCGGTTCCTGGAACGACGAGGCAGCCCTAACAATTGCCGTCAATGAAGACGCCCCAATCACCTCTCTTGAGGAATTGGCGGATAACGCTGACGAGTTCAACAACATGATTGTCGGCATTGAACCAGGCGCAGGCCTGACACGTGTCACAACCGACAATGTCATCCCAACCTACGGCTTAGATGACATGGAGTACACGACATCCTCCACGCCAGCCATGTTGCAAGAGCTCCGCTCTGCATTGGATCGCGGAGATAACATTGTCGTCACCCTGTGGCGTCCACACTGGGCCTACGATGAATTCCCAATCCGTGACCTTGAAGACCCCGAAGGTACCTTGGGTGATGCCGAAAGCATTCACACCTTCGCCAACCCAGATTTCGTAGCTGAAAACGAACAGGTTGCCGAGTGGTTGCGGAACTTCACGATGGACGGCGACACCCTGCACTCCTTAGAAAACGTCATGTTCAACGAAAACCCAGATGCAGAAGATTACCAACCAATCGTTGAAGAATGGGTTTCAGAGAACCAAGAATACGTTGACCGTCTGACGAACTAACAACGTATTTCACCAACACTGAGCCGTTGGCCTCCACACGCCGTGGGGGTCAACGGCTTTTATCGTGGCTCGAAACAGGGTGAAACGTTCGCTGGTATTGAAACATTGCCAAGAGAGCGAAGAGTTTCGATGGGAGTCTCGTCTTGAAGACAGCAACCGCCCGAGCATTGACGATAATAAAGCGTAGGGAAATATACAGGAAGGAAATTCTTGGCAGCCTCGCTTTCCACGAGACAACAAATTTTAGCCGTTGGCCTCACCGCAAATGCCGGCTTTGTGGATGGTCTATTTTTTATTCACCTCGGTGGGTACTTCGTATCGTTCATGTCGGGAAATTCGACTCGCGCTGCAGCGGCGTTGGCCCAGGGTGATGTTGGTGGATGGCTGGCTGCTTTCTTGCTCATCGTGGCGTTTGTCGTCGGCGTCATGTGCTCTTCATTTGCGGTGCGATTCGGGCCGAAACGTTTCCATCCGCCCGCTGAATCGTTGTTGTCTGACCGGGTCGCGCCGCACGGTTCGGCGGTGTGGACCGCATTTTTGTTGATGCTGCTCGGTGGGATCACCGCATCCATTCCGGTATTAGAACCGTATGCGCCCTTCGTCATTGCATCAGCCACGGGCGCCGTCAATGGAACCTTTACCCGTCGAGGAGAAGTCACCGTGGGGCTGACCTATATGACCGGAACGTTGGTCAAAATGGGGCAGTCATTCGCTTCGGCAATTGTATTGCGATCACCCGTCTATTTAGCCCGATTTGTACGCTACCTATTTCTGTGGTCGGCCATTGCTATTGGGGCGCTCGTTGGTGGGTGGTCTTATGTGGTGCTGGGTATTTCGTCTGTCTGGTTGGCCGTCGTGGCCATGACGGTCTTAGCCATCATGCTGACGTGGCGAGTGAAACAACGCCACGAGCGTCGTGAGAATACCTCGAATTGAGCACTGGTATTAAAGGGTTGTGGGGTCTCACCGTTGGTAACAGTGAGACCCCACAACTGTGAGCACACGAGGAAGTGTTAGGCGCTGACCTTCGCGTCAGCTGACAGGAAGCGGTCGTATGCCGGCAAAGTCAGGAAGTCTTCGAAGTTTTCTGACAAGGCGGATTCGGCAAACAACTCCTTGGCATCATCGAGCCGATCTTCCTCATAACGCGGAAGTGTTGCGAAGACGTCATCGATTTTTTGGCGGACCCACTGGGTGGTGATGGTTTTCAAAGAACCATCTTGCCGCAGGGCTTCGGCCTGTGAATTGATCCACTGCCAGATCTGGGATCGTGAAATCTCTGCGGTGGCAGCATCTTCCATCAGACCGTTGATTGCCGCTGCTCCGGAGCCGTTCAGCCAAGCATCCATGTATCGGATGCCGACTTCAATATTGGTATCTAAACCGGTTTCGGTAATCGAGCCGACGGTGTCCTGGACATTGATCAATGCTGCTGCCGACGGGACGACATCCTCACGCTTATTTGTCCTGATCTGATGAGGTGCATCAAGAAGGAGTTCATCAAAAACACCCATGCAGGTTGGGACCAAACCGGGGTGGGCGACCCATGAACCGTCGAAACCATCATTGGCTTCTCGGGTCTTGTCTTCCCGGACCTTAGCCAGCGCCTCTTTGGTGCGCTCTGGATTCGACGAGTCCGGGATGAAGGCGCTCATCCCTCCGATCGCTGAGGCACCGCGCTTATGACACGTGTGTACCAACAAATCGGTGTAGGCACGCATCATGGGCTGAGTCATGGAGACGTCTGCGCGATCCGGTAGGACATAGTCGGGACCAGAATCTCTAAACGTCTTGATGATCGAGAAAATGTAGTCCCAACGTCCAGCATTGAGCCCGGCAGCATGGTTGCGTAGTTGATACAGAATTTCTTCCATCTGGAAGGCTGCGGTGATCGTCTCGATTAGTACCGTGGCGCGGATTGTACCCTGGGGGATACCCAAGTAATCCTGAGCCTTATTGAAAACACAATTCCACCAACGTGCCTCAAGATGGTGTTCCAGTTTTGGTAGGTAATAATATGGTCCCCGGCCCAATTCCACGAGCTTCTCCGCGTTGTGGAAGAAGTAGAGACCAAAATCCATTAGCGATCCGGACAAAGGCTGACCATTGATCTGAACATGAGATTCCTCAAGGTGCAGACCACGAGGGCGGACGATGATGGTTGGCATCTGAGCCAATGCGGGTTTTTTGAGGCGATAGGATTTGCCCTGTTCGGAAGTGAAATCTATGTTGTGCCGAATGGCGTCATAGAGGTTGACCTGACCATTGACCATGTTGGTCCAATACGGCGATGATGCGTCCTCAAAATCAGCCAGCCAGCACTTTGCCCCAGAGTTCAGCGCATTAATAGTCATCTTGCGATCAACCGGACCGGTAATTTCCACGCGGCGGTCCTTGAGACCTGGAGCCAGGGGAGCGACCCGCCATGAGTCATCTTCACGGATGCTACGAGTCGACTTCTCGAAGTCGAGTTGTTCACCGGCTGCCACTTTGGCTCGCGCATCTTTGCGCGCTGCGAGCAGTTTAAGACGACGAGGGTCTTGCTTGGTGTGCAGGTAAGCCAAGAAATTAAGGGCTTCGTCGGTGAGAACTTCGCGCTGCCGTGCATCCAGTTCACCGAACACGGTCACATTGATGCCTTCAGGTGTTGTGTGTTGGATAGTTGGTGACGCCATGGCGGGTGCTCCTTATCTTGTCTAGTGGTTCAGACTAGAACTGTTGTGCTTCGGTTGAATCTGCCAAAGCGGTGGTGGAAGATTCTGGGTTAACTGTTGTGGAAATGAGGTCGAAGTAACCGGTACCGACCTCTCGCTGGTGACGGGTCGCAGTGAAGCCGTCTTTTTCGGCTGCGAATTCTGCTTCCTGGAGTTCCACGAACGCTGACATCTGACGATCTGCGTAGCCTTTTGCCAGATTGAACATCGAGTAGTTCAAGGAGTGGAAGCCTGCCAGCGTAATGAACTGGAAGGTATAACCCATCGAGGCGAGTTCGCGCTGGAATTTAGCGATCGTCTCGTCGTCCAGGTTGGCTTTCCAGTTGAACGATGGTGAGCAGTTGTAAGCCAGCATCTGATCAGGGAATTCTGCTTTGACGGCTTCAGCAAACTGACGAGCCACATCGAGATCTGGTGTGGAGGTTTCCATCCACAGCAGGTCCGAATACGGCGCGTAGGCTTTCGCACGAGCAATCGATGGCTCCAGACCGTTCTTGATGTAGTAGAAGCCTTCGGAGGAACGTTCACCGGTCAGGAATTCGTGGTCGCGTTCGTCGATATCGGATTGCAATAAGGTGGCGGCTTCGGCGTCAGTCCGTGCCACAATCAGGGACGAGACCCCGGCGACGTCGGCTGCAAGGCGGGCGGCATTGAGCGTGCGCACGTGATGAGAGGTCGGAATCAGGACCTTGCCGCCTAAGTGGCCACATTTCTTTTCTGAGGCGACCTGATCTTCCCAGTGCACACCAGCGGCACCAGCGGTAATCATCGATTTCATGAGTTCATAGGCGTTCAGCGGGCCACCGAAACCGGCTTCAGCATCGGCCACGATGGGGACCAGGTAGTCTTCGACGCTCTGGATGCCTTCGGCCCATTCAATCTGGTCGGCGCGCAGCAGTGCATTGTTGATGCGGCGCACGACCTGTGGCACGGAGTTGGCCGGGTAGAGCGACTGGTCAGGATAGGTATGACCCGACAGGTTGGCATCGGCTGCAACCTGCCATCCGGACAAGTAAATTGCCCGTAGACCGGCTTTGACCTGCTGAACGGCTTGGCCTCCGGTCATTGCACCCAGGGCATTCGTGAATTGCCCTTCGCCGTGTTCACGGGTGAGCTGTTCCCAAAGCTTTTCGGCGCCTCGTTTGGCGAGGGTATGTTCTTCTTGAACGCGGCCACGCAGTCGTACGACTTCTTCTGCGGTGAAGTCACGGGTGATATTTGCCCAACGTGGATTGGATTTCCAATCTTCTTGGATCTGATCTGCCGCCGCCTGGATTGCTTGTGTATTCGCTTGTTCCATGGTTCTCCCTCATTCACAGTTCGTTGCTGTAGCAGGTATTCGTGCTACCGAACAGACATTTTGACTACGTGGTTGATCGACAACTTCTGGGCTGTTCGATCGGTGTAGGAACTACTCTGCCGTGGTTGACAAGCGGAAAATAGAGACTAGGCGAGAAAAGAATGATCAAATTTTCGTCGAGAAAATATTGAGGGACTTTTCGATTGAAATTTCTCGCTGTCGACTTTCGTGTCCCGGAAGTCCGAAACTTTCGCTTTTCTTTCCTGTGAGAAATCTACCGAATTAGATTGTTATTGAGGATAATTGTATCTTCCTGGAGTGCTTCACTGAAAAATTGTCAAAAAGTCGTGGTCTTGTGCTTCGCACCTGCGCGAGGTTTCAAGAAATCTCAGAGGCAACTTTGCGCAGCAGCAGGGGTTCAGTTGTGAAAAAACCCTAAATTTGACTAGGCTGCAACTATGACTTCACTCACAAATCCTGACACAGGTGCACTCCAGGACCCAGAAGACCTTTCCCGGTCTTCAATTGATCCAGTCATGTTGGGGCACCGAATGCGACATTATCGTACGGCTGCTTCGATGACCTTGGATGAGCTCGCGAGCAAACTTGGGGCGACGGCTTCGCATTTGTCGATGATCGAAAACGGGAAGCGAGAGCCGAAGATCTCACTTTTGACTGATGCGGCAGAATATCTGGGGATTGAGCTTGACGACCTTTTGAATCCGGAAGCACCCTCAGCTCGAGCCGCACTGGAGATCTCAGTCGAAAAAGCGCAGCGTAGTCGCCAATGGCATGCGATGGGTTTGCCAACCATCCGAGTCTCGTCGAGGATGCCGACGGAGGTCTTGGAAGTGATTGATGGGTTGACTCGTGAATTGCGCAGACAACACGCCGAGCAGGCCGCGACCCCTGAAGAGGCCCGCCGTGCCAACGTGGCGATGCGCAAGGAGCAGCGTGAGCGCGATAATTACTACGCCGAGCTGGAGGCCCAGGCTCGAGAACTGCTGGCTGCCGTCGGGCATAGCGAAGGGCCCCTGTCCTATCACGCCATTGCGGATATTGCCGACCACCTCAATTTCGAATTGCGGTTCATTTCCTCCTTGCCCCACTCGACACGTTCGGTGACTGATCTCAAGAATCGCATCATATTTCTTGCTGATGCTCGCAACCCCGACCACGATCCGCGCTCCGTGGCATTGCAGGCTTTAGTCTCTTATGTATTAGGTCATGGGGAGCCGGTGGATTATAAGGACTTTTTGCGTCAGCGCGTCCACACCAATTACATGACTGCAGCGCTCATGATGCCGGAGAAGTCGCTGGTCAAAATGCTCAGGCAGCGCAAAGATAATCGCGATATTGCGATCGAAGATATCCGCGACGCTTACTCGGTGTCTTATGAATCTGCCGCGCACCGATTTACCAATGTGGCCACACGTCATCTTGATATTGAGTGCCACTTCCAGAAAGTTCACGAGTCTGGCGTGCTGCATAAGGCCTATGAGAATGACGGAGTGAATTTTCCCGTCGATTCCATTGGCGCCATCGAAGGGCAGGCGGCCTGTCGGTACTGGACCTCGCGCGAGGTATTCAAAAGCAGCGACCGCTTCCGGCCTTTCAATCAATATACGGATACCACCGTGGGGACGTATTGGTGCACCGCGGTTGTGGAGCCGTCTCAATCAGCGCTGTTTTCCTTATCCGTGGGCATTCCCTTTGAGCAAGCTCGCTGGTTCCGCGGCGCTGATACCGCCGAGCGCTCACAGTCGAATTGCCCGGATCCAACGTGTTGCCGCACCCCGTCACCGGAATTAGAAGCGCAATGGGGTGGCTATGCCTGGCCGGCCGCGCGCACTAATGCGCATATGTTGGCTGCCATGCCACCCGGCGCGTTCCCCGGCGTAGACGATGTGGCCGTCTATGAGTTTTTAGCTGCTCAAGAACATTTCCAACAGTAAGCGAATTCTGCCACCACGCATCTTGCTGAACTTCACCCGCACTGTTAAGGTGTGTATTACTAAACTATTAGCGACAGCTGTGCCCTTTTTCGGTTTAACCCACACAGTTCGGTTTAACCCACACAGCTCGTTGTCCAACCGAACGAAAGGTGCCCACCGCACATGCGTCTGACCCTTGGTAAATTCGTTGTTCACCCTCAGCACGGTCCGGCGGAGGTCGTTGAGCGCAAAACCAGGAAGGTCAAAGGTGAAGACGTCGAGTACGTAGTGCTGGAAGTAGAAGACCAGCGCCTGCAGATCGCCGTTCCCGAAGACAGCCTGTCTGAAATTGGTGTTCGTGACCTAGCCAGCCACACCCGGTTGCGTAAATTGATGTCGCTGCTCGCCAAGACCGGTGACAAACTCGAAAAGCAGTGGTCCCGTCGTCTGAAGGCTCTGCGTGAGAAACTCGCGACCGGTGACTTGGACAATGTTGCTGAAGTCGCCCGTGACCTTTACCGTCGTCAGCAAGAAAAAGACCTCTCCATGGCAGAACGCAACCTGTATCAGGAAGCCAAAGACATGCTTGTGGCAGAAGTTGCTCTCGTGCTCGATGTAGATCACGAAGAAGCCGAACGCACCATTGACGGCGCCATCGATGGTGTCCCACTGACACGTCTGGGCTTGGATCGCGGCAAAGACAAGAAATAGGCCTTCAAGAATTACGCATTAAAACCAAAGCGGCTCTGAAATCTTCAGAGCCGCTTTGTTGTCCGTAGGAAAACTCAAGCACCGGCGATCTAGGTATGCAGGTAACTTACCTGTCGTTGTCCTGATGCAAAACGGACAGAGAACGACGCAACACTTTGCCGTCTTCAACCGATTCGGTGTGCTTTTCGGTCTGTTTTTCAACGGTGGCCACGGAGCGGGGACGGACCTGCACATGTTCTTCGGCAGGGATGCCCGCTACCAGCTGGCGAGCGCGCAGCACCTCGACGTCGATCTCGGCGCCTAGCAGGATGACGATGTTAAAGATCCAGATAACAAAGAGCACGGCCATGATGGTGCCGATGGCACCGTAAGACGAGTAGGACGCAAAGTACGTCAGATAGATGATCATGGCGACACCGGCCAGCACGATGCCGATCACCGCAACGATAGCTCCGATAGATAACGCTTTGAATTTTCGTTCCACGTTACCGGTGAAGTGATACAACACTCCGAGCAAGATGATCAGCAGCACCAACACCACCGGATACTTCACCCACTGCCACACCGGGAGAAACGACTCAGTCAAGGTGGTCAACGCCCCTTGAGCGCCGACTACCTGAGCGAAGGGTGCAAACACGGCATCAACAATCGTGTTATTGAGTGCTAATGAGAGCAAGGCAGCAACGACCGTCACCACCATGATCAGGGTGATGAGCAGCATGGTGCCATACAGTTTCACGAGCGATCGACCTTCGACCACACCGTAAATATCGTTGATATTGCGAGCAAAGGCTTGAACGTATTTCGACGCTGACCACAGCGCTATAACGGTACCAACGATCAGGGCGATGATGCCACCCGATGCCGACTGGGTCATCGTATTCACGAGATTCAGCGCGAGGTCTTGATACTCGGCCGGCACCATTTGCGATACTAAATCTTGGGCAAAATTTTCGACCGTATCGGCTGCTGAAGCGAGAAATAAGGTCATAATCGAAAAGACCGCTAATAGCAGTGGCGCCAGCGATAACACAGCAAAATACGTCAGAATTGCGGCTCTGTCGGTGCCTTTGTCTATGGAGAATTGTTTGAGTGCCCGGATGAGCGCATATTTCAACGCGCTGAACGGTAAACGCTTGGCAGGTTTGCGATCGTGTGGATCGTTGAGTGCTTGCTGTTCTGCAGCGATCGTTCGTTCCAGTTTGTGGTGGATACTCACGGTGTCCTGCTTTCTGTCGTCGACTCGTTGACTAACTCTAGTGTAGAAACTTGGGTGAGTTGATGTCAGTGGCTGGGTCATGGAAAATCTCTGGGTATGTGCTGGCCGATAGACTCTTGGCTCCAGGAGGCACATATGACCATCGCGTTTTTTGGTACGGGCGGAACGATTGCTAACCGCGGGACAACACCGGATGATTACCTGGACTACCTTGATGTGGGCGAAGTCATGGAGGCCGAAGAACTCTTGGCGTCTCAGGCCGAATTCCAACCCGTGACGAATATTCGTGTTGAACCATTTGGTGTTCTGCGTTCAAAGTACATCACTTCAGCGCATTGGGTGCAGCTGGCCCAACGCATCACCACGGTACTGGCAGACTCAGATAGTCGTGGTGCGGTGGTTGCTCACGGCACAGGGACTCTTGAGGAGACCGCTTGGTTTCTGCACTTGACGCTCAACACCACAAAACCCGTGGTCGTGGTTGGTGCCCAACGTCCCGGCATCACCTTGGGGTCAGATGTTGCATTGAATCTGGCCGATGCGTTTCGGGTCGCCGCCGCCCCGACTTCGAACGGCGCGGGGGTGACGGTGGTGATGAACCGACAAATTCACAGCGCACGCGATGTGTTGAAAGTAGCCAATCACCGGCTTGATGCCCTCCAGTCACCGGTGCGCGGGCCACTGGGTGTGCTTCACGCCGATCACACTGTTGAATATTTTCGCACGCCCACGCAGCCTCACACCGCAGCATCAATGTTTGCCACCGGATGTACCGCGCTGCCACGGGTCGATGTGGTGCACGCCTATACAGACGCCGATGCCACCGCTCTGGAAGCCTTCCGCGCAGCAGGAGCGACCGGCATCATCGCGGTGGGCTACCCACCTGGTACCCTGCCGAAACCATTGGACGACGCCGTGGATCGAGTCATCGCTGACGGGATCGTCGTCGTGCAGGCTACTCGCGCCGTGCTGGAACCAGCCGTCGTGGCGCGACCTGGCCTGATAGACCGGGGTCTCATTCCTAATGGCGACTTGACCCCCGAAAAAGCTCGGATCCTGTTGCAATTGTGCTTGGCGCACGAGCTGGACCACGCTGCGATCCGGCACGCTTTCGAGACTTATTAGCCGTTGCGTCAAGCCTGGGGGCACCTCACCAGCAGGGCACCGACTCCTCCCACAACGGTAATCAGTCCGGTAGAAGCAAACGACAAGGCAACAGGCTTGCCACCCACCTTGACCAAGGACTTCAGGTGCACGCCCATGCCCAAGGCAAACATCGCCGTCGTCAGCAACAACGTCTGGACGAGCGCGGCAACATCCAAAATCGGTTCCGGCACGACACCGGTGGTTCGAAGAAGCATAGCCAGGGCAAAACCCAGAGCAAAGACCGGCACGATTGGTGGACGTTTGACGCCGGCGGATTCCTCAGACTGTTCGGTGCGCCGCATATAGCCGGCCAACAGCGCCAGAATCACCGCCAATAACAGGACACGACCAAGCTTCACGGTCACGGCAATATTGAGGCTCTCAGGCCCCAGCGTTTGGCCTACGGCCACGACTTGTGCGACTTCGTGGACTGAAGAACCGGTCCAGATGCCGGCAGTGACCGGGTCTGTCGAAAATGCCCAGAACAATACGGGCATGATCCCAATCATGACGGTGCCGTTGAGTACGACCAGTCCCAGTGCGGTTGCAGAATGTTCTTGTTTGGGTTTCAACACACTGTCGGCGCCGGCAACGGCTGCCGCCCCGCAGATTGAAAACCCGGAAGCGATCAATAGGGAAAGCTTTGGTGGCAGCTTCATGACGCGGCCAAGGGCTGCAGTTCCGGTGAAGGTAATCAACACCGCAGCGATGATGACACCGATGACGGGCCACCCGAGGCCTATGATCTCAGCCAGCGACAGTTGCAAACCTAAAAAGACAATGCCCAGCCGTAGGATAGGTTTGGCCGCGATGGCTAATCCAGAATCCAGACTGCTAGGAACGCGAGTCGTATTGCGCCAGATGACGCCCAGCAGGATGGCAATCAGCAGTGCTGAAACGCCGGGAAACGCTTCAGCAGCCAATTGGGCTATCGCCCAACTGATACCAGCAGCGGTGAAAGCTACCACTAAACCCGGCATATCTTTTAACATATAGGGCAGCTTAGCTGACCGGTCCTACAGTGAAATAGGAACACCGCTGATTCCCACTGTAGAATCTGTGAGAGCCAGCAAGCTGCTGGTCCACAGTCCTCGTCAAAGTAGCAAGAAAAACTTATGTCTAAAACGTCTACTCGGCGCACAAGTCGCCTGACAACACCGGTGATGATCACCTTCGTCGTCATCGCGGCACTGCTGCTCGCCTTGACTATCGCCTCGGTGGTGAAAGCCATGACGCGCGGAGAAGACCCCGTGGTGGTCAACGCGGTATTGACCGGCCAGTCCATGGAAGTCAATCGCACGACCGGACTGGATGTCATCCGTTTCCAAGCAGTCCGTGCGCCACTGCCAGCCGAAGAGGACGTCGCCGATACCCTCGACACGTGTTTGGCAGCTGAAGCTCGCGACCACCTCGAGAGCCTGGCAGGCGAGGGCACGTCATTAGACGTCGAAATTGAGGCCTATGCGAATGCTCCCAACGGGGAACTGTGGGCGCAGATTTATCACGGTGGCAGCGACTTGGGTGTGAAAATGATTGAGGCAGGTTATGCCGTCGTCGATCCCGCCTCGGTCGATGACCCACAAAAACTTGACGCGATGCGAGCCGCACAAGATAAAGCCCGGCATGACAAATTGGGCATTTTCTCCACCGATGCCGACTGCACGTTACCGTCCCAGGTCAACCCGGTGCTAGAAATGCTCGAAGACCTACCTGACTCACCGCGCGCCAATGACGTCACTGAGCTGACCAAATACATCGGGGAAATGAACCGCATCCGATCCGATGCGCAGCAAACAGTCGCGATGCTATCGGCCATCCCAGATACCGATAATGATGATTCGGTGGCCGCCCTAGCCTGGGGTGAAGCGAAACAGGAATACATCGACGCGATCGAAAAACATCTTGACGAAATCCAAGGTCTCGTCGAAGACGCCCAGGAGAAACGCGCTGATCTCCAAGGGATTGATACCCCAGCTCCTGAACCCGAGCCAGAAGCTGAGCCAGAGCCCGAAACTGAACAAGACCAGGAACCTGAGGTCGAAGAAACACCTGCGGAACCTGCAGCACCGGCCACGCCTGAAACGCCCGCGGCGCAGCCCACCGAGCAGCAATTACAAGAAGAAACCTCAGCAACTCCGGCCATCCAGCCGGAGGAAACCATCGGTTCCATTGGTTCCATTGGTTCCATTGGTTCGGGTGGAGACGCCGAAGACGCAGAATAGTACTGGCTCAACACGGTGTTACCACAGCCCTGTCAGCATGTCTCGACCGGGCTGTTGTGTACCCAACATGTTGAACACCCACGCAATGGCCTGAACCTCCGGGTGCCCATGTGAGTCGCCCCGTCGACATTCTTTCAGCAAATTCGCAGCATTCTGGAGGTCGCCTCGTCAGGCTGCCGTGTTAGATTGACGCGCAATAGGCCCGTGCGGTGAACCGATCCGCGCACGAGGAGGTAGCCCATGCCCTACAACGTCTTTGTTCTCGGTCTCGACGAATTGGGAGCCTCCGAGCTGGCCAGTCTTCCCGATGCGCATGACTTTGTATTCCACGGGCTCATGACCCTGGGTGAATTGCAAAGTGGCACGATCGACGTGCAGGCCCTATTAGCAAAAGCTCAACAGCAATTGGACGCATTTGAGGGTTCCATCGATGGCATTGTGGGGTATTGGGACTTTCCCATCAGCTTGATGGTGCCCATTCTGTGCCAGCGTTATCAGCTGCCCTCAAAGAATCTCTTGGCCGCGGTCAAATGCGAACATAAATACTGGAGCCGACGAGAACAACAACGCTATATCGACGAATACCCGAAATTCGATCTGATCGATTTCCAGGATCCGCACGCCACCCTCCCGGAGCACATGTCCTATCCGGTCTGGGCTAAACCCATCAAATCTTTTTCCTCCGAAGGCGCCTACCGGGTCACCAGTGATCGCCAGCTGCAAGAAGTCTTGGCAACGGTTCGCCAAACACCGGAACGTGCCGGCCCAGCATTCGACGACATTTTGGCGATGCTCGAACTCCCCGAAGAGATCGCCGATATTCCGGGTGGTTCCTACATGGTCGAAGAGGCCGCCGTCGGTCGGCAATGCACCATCGAAGGTTATAGCTGGCAGGATGAAGTGATCCTCACCGGGATTGTCGATTCGTTACACTACGACAATTCGTCATCATTTTTGCGCTATAAATACCCCTCCGACCTGCCAGGCGAAGTGCTCGAGAGAATCCGCGACGTCACCCGCCGAGTTATCACCGGACTAGGGCTACGCCACAGCACATTTAACGTGGAATACTTTTGGGATCCAGCCACTGACCGGTTGGTGTTGTTGGAGATCAACACCCGCCATTCGCAATCTCATGCCCCACTGTTTCGATATGTCGATGGACTGACAAACCACGCACAAATGGTGGATCTAGCGCTCGGACGCGAACCACGACACCCCATGAATGAAGGCTATTTCGCGACCGCCTCAAAGTGGATGCACCGTCGATTCTCGGACGGCGTCGTCCACAAGATCCCGACCGCCGCAGCCGTCGCTGAACTTGAACAACGCTATCCCGGAACGATCATCGAAATTGCCGTGACCGAAGGCCAGCATCTATCCGATAGTTTCAGTCAGGATAGTTATAGCTACATGCTGGCCACCATTTATACCACCGGCCAGACCGACCAGGACGTTGTCGACACCTACCAGGCTTGTCTCAACGCTTTAGCATTCGACATCGAAGACCGTTAGGACCACGATGCGCCACGTGACCTCACTACCGTATGACGTTGAAGAGACCCAACACTTGTGGATTCCCGTGAGCGATGGCACCAGGCTCGCCGCTCGACTCTGGAAGCCCGTGGGCGCCCACGATGCTCCTGTCCCGGGCATCGTGGAGATGATTCCGTATCGCAAACGCGATCTGACCGCCGTGCGAGACTCAATTCATCACCCATATATGGCCGGCCACGGTTACGCGTGCTTGCGTGTCGATTTACGCGGCAGCGGCGACTCCGAAGGCGTGTTAACCGATGAATACCTCGAACAAGAACTCTGCGACGTCGAAGATGTGCTGGACTGGCTCAGCAGCCAACCCTGGTGTAGCGGTCAGACCGGGATCATGGGGATCTCGTGGGGCGGGTTCAACGGCTTACAGGTGGCCGCCCGCCGACCCGAAAGCTTAGGAGCAATCGTCACGGTGTGCTCCACAGACGACCGCTACACCGATGACGTCCATTACATGGGCGGGTGCCTGCTGACCGACAATTTATCTTGGGCCTCAACCATGTTTGCCTATAACTCGGCACCGCCTGATCCCGAACTGGTCGGTGACAAGTGGCGCGAGATGTGGCACGATCGTCTCGACCACTCCGGACTCTGGTTAGAAACCTGGTTGCAACACCAGCGCAAAGATGACTATTGGCGGCACGGGTCGATCAACGAAAATTATGACGACATCCAAGTTCCCGTTTTTGCGGTCAGCGGGTGGGCCGACGGCTATTCCAATGCGGTCTTCCGACTGCTGCGCGGCCTAAAATCACCGACCCGCGGACTCATCGGCCCTTGGAGCCACAAATACCCCCACCTGGGCCAACCCGGCCCCGCCATCGGATTCTTGCAAGAAGTCGTGCGGTGGTGGGATTATTGGCTCAAAGATCGCACCGACAACGGCGCGATGGACGGTCCGCAGCTATCCATCTGGATGCAAGACTCCGTGGAACCTTCCACCACCTATGAGGATCGGCCCGGACGTTGGGTGGGGGAGCGCAGCTGGCCTAGCCCGCGCATCATTCGAACCCCGTACCCGTTGGGACGCGGTCGGATCCTACTTTCTGAACACGAACGCCAGACTCTTCCGGAGCGCCCCAAGCTCACCGTCGAATCCCCCTTATCAGTCGGTCAATTCGGTGGGAAATGGTGTTCATATAACGCACCACCCGATATGCCCTATGACCAGCGCGAAGAAGACGGCGGCGCCCTGACATTTGACAGTGATCCGCTACCACGCCGTCTGGAATTGCTGGGCCAACCGATTGTGGAATTGACCTTATCCTCTGATGAACCGGTCGCGATGGTGGCGGTGCGTCTGTCCGACGTCGCTCCCGATGACTCGGCCACCCGGGTGAGTTACGGGGTGCTGAACCTCAACCACTATGACGGCTCTGACCAACCCAAAGCACTAGCACCAGGAGAAGAACACACCTACCAAGTCCCGCTCAACGGTTTGGCCCAATCTTTTCCGGCAGGCCACCGGCTGCGCATTTCAGTATCGACGACGTATTGGCCCGTGGTCTGGCCGTCCCCGAAATCGGTGCGGTTGACCATTGACCCGATGGCCAGTCAACTTATTCTGCCGGTCCGACCGCCCGATGAAGCCGAAGACCCCGCGATGCTGCCGGTATTCGACCGGCCTGAAGGTGCCAAACCGCTGGAAACTCTCCAGATCGAACCGGCCGATCATGATTGGACGGTGAGCCGAAATTTGGTCAATCTGACCGGAAAACTGCAGGTCGTCAAAGACCTGGGCGTCGTCAGATTTAAAGAAATCGATCTCGACGTGACCCGCCGGGCAGTCGAACGCTATACCTTCCACGATTCCCAACCGAACTCGGTGCGTGGCGAAACCGAATGGGTCATGGGATTCCAACGCGATGATTGGTCCATCTATACCTTCACCAAAACGGTGCTGACCTCGACGGCGGATGCCTTCCACCTCTATGCTGAACTCGACGCCTATGAAGGGGAACGCCGAGTCGCATCGAAAACGTGGACGACGAGCATCGACCGCGACTTCATCTAACGATTGGAGCAGCATTGGACGTACTGTCCGGACGCACCCTGATTCGCCCCACCAACCCAGCAGCCAGCCAAGCGTTCTACCGCGACACGCTGGGTCTGGCGATTTACCGGGAGTTTGGGCCACCAGATGCGCCCAGCCTGGTGTTCTTTTATGGTAACGGCCTGTTGGAAATTTCTGGGCACCCTACCCCTGCCCAGGCCGCATCGGGCGCCGTGGTCTGTTTGTGGCTTCAAGTCCGTGACGTCGAAGCCGAGTTTCAACGCTTGCGCCAAGCAGGGGTCACCACGCTGCGCGAACCACGCACCGAACCCTGGGGACTGATCGAAGCCTGGATCGCCGACCCCGACGGTATCCAGATCGTGCTGGTGCAGATCCCTGCTGATCACCCATTACGCCGCGATCAACGACCCATCGAAACCCTGCAATAACATCATCGTGGTCCCAAAGACGCGTTGGAACCACGATGATAGCTACTTCGATTAGGGGTGTAGGCACCCCGATGAGTGAAGCCTATTTGCGCAATCCACCCTGCCACATGACGTCATACGGGGTGGCGGCTTCCAGCCGCTGACGAATCCCCGCGGTCACGAAATCCTTTGCTCGCTCGGCCGCTTCAAACGCAGTGCGCCCCTTGGCCAATTCTGCCGCGACGGCAGCAGCCAGCGAACAGCCTGCCCCAGACACCGCATGGTTGCCAATCTTGGCCAGTCCCAAAACCTCAAGATGGGAGCCGTCATAGAACACGTCCACGGCATCCGGACCATCCAGACGCACGCCGCCTTTGGCCAACACAGTCACTCCCGAATCATCGTAAATCTTGCGTGCCGCATCCTTGAGCTCCGCAAGATTCGTAATCGTCATGCCCGAGAGTTGTTCAGCTTCGAAATGGTTCGGGGTGGTCACGGTGGCCCGGGGTAGCAGTTTGGCCTTGAGCGCCTCATCGGTGTCCTGGGCTGCGCCGGGCTCTTGCCCTTTACAGATCAATACCGGATCCAAAACGACGTTTTTCCACTC
This sequence comes from Enteractinococcus sp., assembly GCA_036516115.1. Classification (GTDB taxonomy): domain Bacteria; phylum Actinomycetota; class Actinomycetes; order Actinomycetales; family Micrococcaceae; genus Yaniella. The sequence continues at coordinate 76,652 of DATBUL010000047.1, forward strand.
TTGGGATTGCAGCGCCGCAGCGACGACGTCGATGGTTTCCACCGAGCCCATCATGCCCAGCTTCACTGTGTCGAGTTGACCGGCGAAATTCGCCTGAATGGCCTCCAACTGGTGAGCCAACACCGTGGGGTCGATGCGGGTCAACCGGTGGTTCCAGTCGTCGTTGGGATCATACGACACGATACAGGTCAGCGCGGCGGTCCCGTAGGTACCAAGTTCTTGGAAGGTGCGAAGATCCGCTTGGGCACCAGCGCCGCCGGTGGCCTCGGAACCCGCGATGGTCAGCGTGACGGCAGGTGATTCAATGCTATACATGCCGCCCATACTATATGGCCTAGGCCAATGTGTCTGAATTTATGCGCTCAGATAACGCCCACGTTTTAAGCGGCGTCAGTGACGGCGTCACCTTCGGGGTCAATGACGTCAACGAATGAGCTTGCGGTCCAGCGGCCCAAGGCCATAAGAATTGCGGCCGGGAACCCAACCAGAGGAATCAATAGAGGGAGCAACCCCTCACCACCGGCCAATAGGACCGTCAAACCATAGAGCATCCCGATCACCGCATATGCCAGAATATGCACCGAATGATTCAGCTGATACCGCAGGAGCCAATTGGCCAATAAGGTCAGGGGCAGCCCGAGGACCAAACCGGCTAACCCGACAATCGTCAGCAGTGGTGTCAGATCGCCAACCGTATCGGACAGCGGCAGCAGATTCAGAATGACGACGAGCCCGGCCATCACAATGTTGGGAACCAACCACGCCAATAAGAAACCATAGATCGACATTGACAACCGGGATCGGGGTGTCGTGTTTTTGCGTCGTTTCGGTGCAGAATCGTATTTTTCAGGGACTGGAGTGGTCACAACGGGCCTTAGAACTGGGGCAATAGGTACTGACTGACACAATTGTAATGTTTTTTGCTCGCCCCCGAGTAGGCTGTGTGCTTATGGCAACAACTGGATCACGTACCCGGGCATGGACCGTGGTGGTAGCAACTGGCATTCTGGCGGCAATGCACGTTTGGAAACTTCCTTCGGCACTCGAATATATCCGTGCTGACCTTGGCATTACCCTGGTAGCCTCCGGAGCGTTAATCGGAGTGGTACAACTTGCCGGCGGCCTGGGAGGGCTCGTGGCTTCGGTGGTAGCAGAACGCATCGGATCCAAAAACACCCTGCTGGTCGGGTTGCTCTTAGCCGGTGTCGCATCGGTCGCGGGTGGTTTTGCCAGCGGGTCCGCCTGGCTGATGACCACGCGGGCGATCGAGGGCGTCGGATTTATCCTCATCACGGTTGCCGCGCCAGCCATGGTCCGGGCGCTGGCGCCACAGGATAAGGTCAATGCGGCCATGGGCTGGTGGGGCGCGTTTCAAGGGATCGCCCTGTTTTTGGGCGTCGGCATTTCGGCGATATTACTCAACGCAATCGATGTGTCGTGGAATGTCTGGTGGTTCATCATGGGGGCCGCCACACTGGGCTTCTTTCCGATTGTGGCCATGGCCGTTCCGGCCGATCCGCCGGGGGTCGTGCATCTGCGCCAGATTGGTCGCATCATTGGCGTCTCCATCAAAACACCCCTGCCCTGGGCGCTCGGTCTGATCTTTGCAAGCTATACCGTCCAATGGGGTGCGATTTTGAGCTTTTTGCCGACCATTTTCGGCGAAGCAAATATCGACACCGCCATCGATGCGGCGATCATCATTGGCCTGGCCACCGCCGTCGTCGGGGGAGTCAACGGCCTGGCCAATATCCTCACCGGCGTGCTACTGCAACGCGGTCACCCGCCGCGCCGGCTCCTGATCATTGGGTTGACGACGATGGCGGTCATGTCCACGTTGGTTTTTGCCCCCGACTGGTCGAGCGTGCCCGGCAACGTGGCCTGGGCACTGCTAGCGGCCGCGATTTTTTCATTCATGGGCGCGCTCGTGCCCACCACGGTGACCCGTCAAGCGGTTGATATCGCGCCCGAAGGAGGCTCACCGTCGGCCGTGATCGGACTGATCACCCAGATGTTCAACCTGGCAAACTTCATTGGCCCGGTCGTCCTTTCGGCGATTGCTGCTGCCGCTGGCACGTGGCAGTGGTCATGGACCATGACGGTCACAGCGTCGATCATCGGCATCGTCATGACCTTGGTGTTTGTACCCCGCGGAGTGGAACCATTCAAGACCCGGACGAAACTTTGACTACAATGTGCTGTCGTAGGAATTGAACGCCAGCTGGGGCAGCAGCTGAGTACGGGGCCGTAGAGGCCGTGACACCGTCGCGATATATCGTTTTGACAAAGGACGCTTCGTGACCGAAAAAACCCATGCCACCCGCCAGAGCCAGGGCAGTTTCGCACCCGTTGGATCGCATATCTACCCGGTGTTATTTGCGATCATGGCCGTGGTGTTTATCCTGTCGAATATCGGTGCAGCCAAAGGCGTCCAATTCGGACCCATTTTGACCGACGGCGGATTCTTCCTGTTCCCAGTGGCGTACATCGTTGGTGACATCATTTCGGAAGTCTACGGATTCAAAGCGTCCCGTCGAGTCATTTTCACGACGTTTTTGATCTCAGCGTTTGCCTCCCTGACGTACTGGATCATCATCATCCTGCCACCCGCAGACTTTTATGACGGCCAAGATGCCCTGACCCGCACACTGGGGCCGGTGCCGTTAATCGTGTTAGCGTCACTGGCGGGTTTTGCCGTCGGTCAATTATCCAACGCCAAAATCATGGTCGCTATGAAACAGCGCAGCGGAGAACGCTACCTGTTTGGTCGCATCGCGGTGTCAACACTGGTTGGTGAACTCCTGGACACGATCGCGTTCGCAGCAATCGCAGCGACCGTCATCGGCATTGAGACCTTTGGCCAATACGTCGTATTCGTCCTGGTCGGTTGGGTCTGGAAGACCGCCGTCGAACTTATCTTGGCACCCGCGACCATCTGGGTGATTGGCAAAGTCAAAACCGCAGAACCCCACTACGGCACGACAGCATGACCCAAAAAAGTCGTTATGTGTCACATCACATTGCAAACCGGTGGCGAATCTGGTGAGGTAGTGGATCAGAATCACGAGTGCTGATCGATCAGGCCCTGGCTGATCAGCCAGCAACCCTCTCGCCGTAGTGGGGTGCTCCAGGTGATGATTCGGCTAAGTTCAACCGTTCTTAGCAAGTATGGCGCCGTGCGCAACGCGTGAAGCCGACGCCACGAAATCTCCAGGAGTCTGACATGACCCAGACGATCACCCAAGAACGTCCAACCACCGCGAACGACGACGTTGTGACCCAGCTGTGGGAGGCGCTCACCCCGGTTTTTGCCGATATCGCGACCACCGCCCCACAACGGGACGCAGCGGGTGGTCTTGATTCACGACCAATTCACGCTCTGCGTGATGCTGGTTTTACCCGTCTTCGAGTGCCCGAAGCCTATGGTGGCTACGGACTGTCACCAGCACAGGCCTATGAATTCTTCATCGCCCTGGCGGCCGCGGATTCAAATCTGGCCCAGGCCCTACGCGCGCATTGGGGATTTACCGAAGACGTGTTGTCCCGGGCTCCCGAAGAAGCTGCATTCCAGCAGCGGTGGTTAACCCGGCTGGGGTCCGGGGTGATCATTGGCAATGCGATCACGGAGCGCGGCAACGCCCACGGGACCGGCGGTACCAAGCTGACGCGCCAGGATGGGCAGTGGCTGCTCAACGGCACAAAGTTTTATTCCACCGGCACCGGGTATGCCGACTGGATCATCGTCTCGGCCACTGCCGAGAATGATGAGGAGCGCTCGCTCACGGTTCCGGCGGATGCGCCCGGTATCACCATCGTCGATGACTGGGACGGCTTCGGCCAGCGCCTCACCGCCTCCGGGACGACCCACTTCGACAACGTCGTCGTCGAAGACGATCAGGTCTTCCCACCCGGGTATGGCATTGATGCCGCAGGGCGGACCGCCTATGGTCAAGCGGCCTGGCAGACCGTGCATTTAGCAACCCTGGTCGGCATTGGGCAAGCCGTGCTGCGCGACGGGGTATCGTATGTGCAATCTCGAACTCGGACCTTCAGTCACGGTGCCGCCGACACGGTGCAACACGACCCCCAGGTATTGCAATTGCTGGGCGAGCTGAGCTCGAAAGTCGCGGGCCTCGAAGCGATCTTCCGGGCCATCCCACCCGTTTTGACCCAGCATTTCGACGCCGATGCCCGGGGAGAAACCCTCCCGGACGCCCAGATCGATGCACTCTATGTGCAGGTCTACCAGGCGCAACAGGTCATCGCGCCTGCGGTGTTAGACATCGCGACCAAAATTTTCGAAGTCGGTGGCGCCTCGGCAACCTCCCAGACGCGTGCACTTGACCGTCACTGGCGCAACGCCCGAGTCCTTGCCAGCCACAACCCGCTGATCTACCGGGCACGCCTGCTGGGCGATTCCCTCGTCAATGGTGTGTCACCCGAACGCAATTACACCGTTGGACAAGCACGTGTCTAAACGAGCTCTGTGAGGCAGGAGCACTGAGCGTTCCTACGATTCGGCTACATCCCACGGAGCTATCCAATCGCCTGGCAACCGAAAGCTAAGACCGGCGTCTTCTTCAATTGCTTTGGCTACGGAAAGTTCCGGCGCCGATGCCCCGTACCGTCCTGAGGCTCCTTCAAAGGCCTCATGTGCGGCCGTGGTCATCGGCAGGAAGGCCGTAACATTTTGGGCAAGCTCACGAATCAGACCGAGATCTTTGGTGCACAGGTCTAATGTGAAGGATGGATCGTAGTGCCCGGCGAAGATAGAAGGGGCGTCGTGACGCGCTACAAACGAGTCACCCACAGACTGTTTGATGGCTGACCATAACACGTCCAGCTCAACGCCATTGCTAAGTCCTAAGGCAAAACCTTCGCCAATGGCTGCTGCCGCAACAAACCACGTTACTAGCTTGACGACGTTGCCGGTCCCCAGTGTGCCACATGAAATTGGTGTGCCAAGGACTTGGAGCAAAGGCCAGACTCGTTCTTGATGCGACGATTGCCCGCCAACAAATAATGTCAAATTGCCGGTGCGTGCACCATCGACCGCCCCGGTCCCAGGAGCATCGACAACTCCGACGGTCGGTGCGGTTTCGCGTGCTAAATCCTGGATGAGCTCTTTGCGGTTGGTTGTCAGATCGACCCAGATCGCACCCGGTTGAAGTGCTTTCACCGCCCTCGCCTCGCGCATCACTGCGACCACATGCTCGGTACGGGGCAGCGAGGTGAATAACACGTCAACGCATGCTGCAACTGCCGCTGCACTTTCAGCGACGGTAGCCCCTCGACGTGCTGCTTGCCATATCTTGGTCTCGACGACGTCGTAGACCGTGACACGATGCCCTGCGTCAAGCAACCGGTGGCACATAGGTGCGCCCATGTTCCCAAGACCAATAAACCCGATATTTGTCATGACCCTGTCCTTTGCTCGGAGATACCTCGAGTATAAGAAGCTTTAGGCCCCTGGGATAGGCCAGCTGTCTGCTGCCAGTACAGGAAGCACGATTGGCCGTGCCTTCAAGGTTCCGCGGGTGTCTAGACGACCTCGCTGGGCACTGGTAGCGTCACGACTATGACGCACCGAGACATCGTCCACGACACCCTCACGGTCACCGCGACTGTGAACGCTTCTGTGGCTCGCGTGTGGGAGGCATACGCGGACACCGCAGTGCGTGCTCAGTGGTCGGTCCCCACCGGTGAAGCACTCCTGTATGAGTCCGATGATTTCGTCAGTGGGGGCCACGCAGTTTACCGGTGCGGTACTCCGGGAGTCCTGCAGTTTCATGCCGACGTCAACTATGTTCTCGTCGAACCGCAGCAATGCGTCGTGTACACCGAAACATTGCGTACGGAGCATCAGTTTTTAGCAACGAGTTTGGTGACCTGGCATTTCGACCATGCGCCCCAGGGCAGTCAGGTCGGCGTGACCTGCCAGGTGACCTCATATGTTGGCCAAGACATGCTCGATGGCACCTGTAACGGGCACCGCATTGCGCTAGAACAGTTGGCGGCTCGGTTTGAGGCCTAGACCGGGCGTTTTTGCTTGCCGTAATATCGGCCCAGCATCTGGTCTTTATATTCTTCGAAGTCGCCGTTGTTGATCGCCTGGCGGATCGTGTCAACCAACCGCACCGTGAAGCGCAGGTTGTGGATCGACAACAGGGTACCGGCCAGGATCTCATCGGCCTTGATCAGATGCCGTATGTAGGCCTTTGAATAGTTGGCGCACGTATAACAATCGCAGCCTTCTTGCAGCGGTGACAGGTCGGCGGCGAATTCGGCACGCGGTAAATTGATGCGTCCGTAGTCGGTATAAAACGCGCCCGTGCGGCCCACGCGGGTGGGAGAGACGGCGTCAAAGGTGTCGGCACCGGCCTCAATCGCTGCAAAGAGATCATCGGGCTCGGAGATGCCCAGCAAGTGACGAGGTTTGTCTTCGGGCAGCTCTTCGGCACACCAACCAACGATCGTGCCGAGGTTTTCCTTTTCGAAGGCCCCGCCCAGCCCGTAACCATCAAATCCGGCTGCAGTGCCGTTGAAGTCGGCGCGCATCTCGCGCAGGTCGCGACAGGCTTTGCGGCGCAGGTCTTCGTATTGTGCACCCTGAATGACGCCATACAGTGCCTGATACGGGCGATGTTGACGCTGCTCGGTTAACCTGGCGTGTTCATCCAGGCTACGCTGCGCCCACTGACGGGTGCGCTCGAGCGACTCGACCTGGTAGGCGCGCGAGTTGTGCAGGGTCGTCAACTCGTCGAAGGCCATCATGATGTCAGCGCCGATCTGGTGCTGAATCGTCATCGAAACTTCAGGCGTGAACCGGTGACGGTCCCCGTTGATGTGGGACGTGAACCACACACCGTCGTCGTCGACATTTGCGAGGCGTTCTTTGCCCGGGGCGACGGCGTCGTCGGAGCCAACCTTTTCTTGGGCTTCGGGCCCGGTCATATCGATGACTTTTTTGAACCCGGAGCCCAGCGACATGACCTGGAACCCGCCGGAATCCGTGAAGGTTGGGCCCTCCCAATTCATGAACTTCCCCAACCCGCCGTGCAGATCGAGAAGCTCTGGGCCGGGCTGAAGGTAGAGATGATAGGCATTAGACAGCACCGCCTGCGCGCCCAGGTCCTTGACGACCTCGGGAAGGACCGCCTTGACCGTAGCTTTGGTACCCACCGGAATATATGCCGGGGTTTGAATATCGCCGTGCGGAGTGTGGATCGTGCCGGTGCGGCCGTGAGCGCCGTCCATGCGCGCGCCAAGGGTGAAAGAAAAATCGCTGGGTTCTGCCATGGTTTTTAGTGTAGCCGCCTGGAAGGAATGCTTAGCGCGCAAGGCGCCGGATGGGGACGTCAGGATCCGCCAGTCGGGCGGGATCCACGGCAATGCCTCGGGTCATGATGCGACTTGCAGCACGGATGATCAGCTGCTCGTCGAGTGCCGCAGCCCCGCGAAGCTGGTCGCCGTCGACGACGAAAATCGCGTTGTCACCCCGGCGCACGAGGTGTTCGTGGGCGTGCGGGATGACTCGGCCAATTGCCTGGGCGTCATGGCCGAACTGATCAGACCACACCCACTGCGGGACGGGGGCATCGGGTTCGGTCCCCATGATCGTGTGCACAACCCGCGCGGCCGAGGAACGCCCGTGATCCCAGTGATCCTGGCGGGGCTGATGTTGGATACGACACACATCGCCGATGGCGTATATTCCTTCAATATTTGTTCGATACGCTTCGTCAACGACAATGCCATCGTCAATGACCAGCCCGGAACCCTCGGCGAAAGCCGTATTGGGTTCGACCCCGACGGCGGCGATAACCAGATCAAACCGCTCGAGGTCTTCATCCACGGTGAGACGACGTTCGATCACCTCGACCTGTTGGCACATGGTGGCATACAGTTTTTCGGCAAGTTCACCGAAAACATCCACGGCGGGGACCTGGGGCGTAAACACCGTGACGTGGGCGCCGAGCGCTTTGGCCGACGTCGCGAGTTCGGGCGCCAATAATCCGCCACCTGCAATCGCCACGTTGACTCCAGGGTGGAGCGCGGCGCGCAGCGTTTGAGCATCTGCCAAGTGGCGCAGCGTGTACACCGGTTTGTCGAGTGCCAACGTTTTGGGCACCGCACCCGTAGCCAGCACAATGTGATCGGCCTCGAAACGCTGGGCCGTGGTTGCCACGAACCCCGCTCCGACGCGCACCGCGGTATCTTGCACCCAGGTCACGTTATTGTCACCGAACCACGCTGGTGGCGCCAGGGCCAGATCAACGTCGTCGTCGGTCAGAAATTCGGTGGAAAGGGGCGGGCGATCCAGGGCGGTGTGATGTGGATCGATGACCGTGATTGCACCCGGATAACCGGCGTGACGCAAACCCGCGGCCACCGAAAATCCGGCAACCGAACCGCCAACAATTAGGGTCGTCGAGCTGTGCGTCGTCGACATTAAAATTGGGGTGTCAAGAGGACACGACCGTCTACGACTTCAACCTTGTGGGTCGGCGCGTCCTCGGTGGCCGGCAGGTTCAGTACCTTGCCGTTCGCCAAACAAAACGATGAGGCGTGTTTCGGGCACTCGACCGTACCGTCTTCAACCCACCCTTCCGATAGGGAATAGTTGCCGTGCGTGCAACGGTCATTCAGGGCATAGATACCCTCTTCGGTGCGAAATACCGCAATCGGTTCGCCCCCGGTCACCTCGTGACCAATGTAGACGCCCTCTTCGAGCGGGAAATCTTCTGCAGCACCAATATCAATAGTCGTCATAAAATCCTCCAGTCCCAGCCTAGAAGCCCCAGTTGGCCCACGCCATCGCTTGGGTCACAAGCTTGCCGCGGCCGCCCACAAATTCATTGGTAATCTCCGGTGACATCGCTTGCTCAGGCGTCATCCAGGCAACATCCAGTGCATCTTGGCGCGGCTGGGTGTCACCGCGTACGGGTACCACATAACACAGCGCTACCGCATGCTGACGGTCATCTGTGAGCCCGGAACTAGAAGCGTATGGGAAGTACTCGGCCACTGTAAAAGGCTGCAGACTAATTGGCAGTTGGGGCATTGCCAATGGGCCCAGATCCTTTTCGAGGTGGGTCATGAGCGTATCGCGAATCGAGTGCATGTATAACACCCGGCCGGACACGAATGAGTACCTAAAATTACCGGAAGTATCGGCCCGATACAGCAGACCAACTTCCACCACACGGCCGTGATCATCGAGGCGAACAGGGATTGCTTCAACATAGACCATGGGCAATCGCGCGCGGGCCCTGGTCAATTCCGTTTCATCTAGCCAACCGGGATTTGGGTCTGGAGTTCGAACCGTCATGTGTCCCACTCTACATATACAATGACCTGCATGCCTTCATACCGCGCGATACTACCTGTCGGAGACCTGCACCCCGGGCATGGGCCCGAAGAGGTCATGGAGAGTGCGGTCGCTGCCGTGTCTTCCATCGCAACGGTTGAACACACCGACATCCAGATTCTGTCGAATGTTCCCCAGATTGTCGTGCGGTTTTCTCTCGACGACGACGCCGATGCCCGCGCGGCCGCCGATGCCATGCAAGATGCCGTGTCTCGAGTTGCAACTACCGGTCCAGGGCGACTGTTGCTTCGTCGCGGTGGCCGGTGGATCCCTCAATAGCGGCTCGCGCCCCCGTTTTTATTCGGCCTGCTCGATGGTCACCCACTCCGGGCAGGCCGGTTTTTGTATGCATTCGGGCGTCCGCAACCCTGATATCGACGAATGTGGATAACCTAAAAGTTTTTGTACTTTATCCACAATACCTGCATAACAGTCACCTAAAGTTGTCATAACGGTGTATAGGCAATTTCAAATTGAATTAACTCTACTAAAAAGACATAAATCCCCATTGATTGTGATGGTTGTCATTGGTAGAATAGGGCTAACGGATTGATCGGGTAATACCCTTTCGTTTCACTTTTTCTTTCCCAAGTTTCTGACCCAGCTGATCTGTACCCAAAATCGGTCCGAGATGAAAGGAGACGGCCATGGCTACCACGAGTGCTCTGCCTGACGTGGGCATGGCCGTGCCGCTACCCGCTGCACTAGATTTGAGCGTCCTCGATGAACTCAGTGTTGGACAGCTCAGTTATGTCGTGCTGGCGGCGACGACAACAATGGCTCAACGCATGGCCGACCCCGCTACCGCTCATGAATTTGCCCAATATGGGCGCGAGGCCGGGGCAGATTGGTCGGGACATCAACCCGTCGAGGGGCAGGAATCGACTGAAACGTCTGAAGCTGAGCATGGTGATGATCACATCCGGGATGAAAGCGCTCCCACGCTGTCCGATGGCTCTCCCGTCATTGCCCCACGTCCAAAGCCCACTGCGCCAGAATGTCTTTGGGATACGGTGCCTGTCATTGCGGACATGTTGCGCCGTACCCAGTACGCGCAGGATGCCATGGTGACGGGATTCGCGCGCCACCTACAACCGGTATTCGATCAACAGCCTGAGTACTTGGGCACTCCTGAAGGCGTGAATGCATTCAAGGACAGTAATGCATATTTCAAAGAGGTCCTGTGCTTTTCGGCCAAGACCACTCAGAAAATTCACGCTCGATTGCCATATGTCACCTGGAACCCCGGCCAGGACCCCACACTGGGGGTCAACCAGCCCACGCTCGAAAAGCTAGCAACAGCCTTCCATGAGGGCAGCATTTCGGCCGAGAACCTCGACAGAATCGTGTGGTTAGATCAGGACCTCACCAAATACGTTCGCAGCACTAAAGCCAGACCGGAAGATAAAGACGCTGTGCTGCGTCACTTTGAACCTACCCTGGTCGAAGCTGCAGAGTCCTCCAACCCTGACGCCTTTAACGCAGCCCGCCGCCGGTGGGCAGAAAAGATGGCCCACAGCTTGGATGCCGATGGACCACCCATCGCCCAAACCTTACGCAAGAAACCGGACAACATCATCCGCGACCAAGCCTACGCTGATGGGTCCGGGCGCGTTTCGGCTCACCTGACTCCGGAGATTTTCGCGGAGTATAAAAATTTCGTGGTCAATCAACTCAACCGCAATGGCACCCCTCTCAAACCTGACCCGTCCCTGATTGAATGGCTCTACACCCCGGCTGATGACGAGCAGGACACCCCCGACACAAGTCAAGAGCGGCCCGAGGACGCTGAACCGGTCCCGGCCAGGAGTGCATCTCGCTCCACAAATGAACAGAACTCAGCTTCTCATGACGACCCCCACCACCGCGATCCTCGAATCTCAGACATGTTTGACGATATGGAAGCCGACTATCCGCTCAACACCGCCAGCTTGGACGATCTGAGCCTGGAGCGCGATCCGGAAGCAATCACTGCCACCGATGACCAAGAACAACCTGTCACCCAACAAGAGCTCGATGAGATTGAAACCTTATCTCCGGGTCAGATGTTTTCGGCGATCCTGATTGGAATGTTCAAAGCCATCTGCACGATGAATCCGGAAGAATTACGACTCAAGAAATCCCATGGGGCAGCCTCAACACTTGTGATTGTTCAAGATATTGAAACCGCCTACCGTACCCTGGGCATTGGCGCGATTCCCGAGGAGGCACGAAGACCACGTGGCCCTCATGGTGTGGTGCCCACAGTGATTAAACGTCCCAATCCAGATGATCCCACGGCGAGGTCTTGTGATGACCCTGAGCATGAGCATGGCCACAGCCCACCCTGGACGGGGTACATTTCCGAGGCTCTCAACGTTGGCGCGATGCATCCTCAGAATGCGCAACCGCTCGCCTGTGACAGTGCCTTAGTCGGGCAGATCTGGCAGGACCACCACAGTGTGCTCAACCAACGCAGGGCTCAGCGTATCTTCACCCCCGCTCAGCGCCGAGCCATCCTCGCACGGGATCGTGGGTGCCAGGCACCCGGCTGCACTATCAACGCCGCACTGTGCCAAATCCACCACATCACACCGTGGGAACTGGGCGGCCCCAGTAACGTAGACAACGCCATCACACTCTGCGCCCATCATCACGGAGCCGTCCACAACACCAAATGGACCATCCGCACTCTCGGTGGCACCCACTACTTCCAACCAGCAGCCTGGCTAGACCCGGCCCAACCGCTGTTGCGCAATATGTACTGGGCGCTCTAGAAGGTTTAAACCGTCAGGGGTGAGGTGTCATTCGTCATCAGAGTCAATATACACAAGATGCGCCATTGCTTGTTTCTCGGCCAAGGCGATCTGATATCTACGGTTCTCCGTAGCCGCGACGATAATAAATAATCCCAGCAGGGCAATACCGACCAGCAAAAATGACGTATGCGTGCCAAACAGACGTGACCCGACAATAGCTGCCATCCCGAACGTGAAACCTAACACCACTGACATCCGGCCACGACCGGTGAGCGCGAGTTGCGACAATAGTGCCAACACCACGATGACGGCGATCATGGCCCAGATGATCTCCGGGATCCACAACAAGTTCAAAAGATTCCAAGACGCCATCGCAGTGAACACCGTGGTGACAGCAAAAATAAGCATCCAACCGGTAAACGCACCGATCGGCACATCCACCAAAAACCGTTCCTTCGAGGTGCGCTCCGTATACTCATTGAGATTTTTCACGGCACGGTACAACAACACCGTGGCCGCCACCGCAGTAATGACTTCTAACCCAAAATTTTGGAAATGTGCCAATAACAAGGTCCCAGATGCCAACAGCATCGCATTGGAAACATACCAAGCTGTCGCTCGGTTTCGCACCGCCGAATACTGCGACGGCGCCCACTGATACACCGTGTAAACCAACATCAAGACCCACAGCAAAGGCCAAGCAAGAACATGCCACACGGCCATTGACAGCAATGAAGTCGAGCCCCGATATAAGCCCCCGTGCGCATCAAGAATCGACGGCCACGATCCCATCCACCCCAAGGCGAACAGCCCAACAACTAGGAACAACACCCAACTGAGGCTCAGCGTTATGCGACGAAAGCCATCCAGATGCTGGGGCTCTGGATCCTCCGTCATGGGTTTACGGAATGGTAAAACAACTTCCTGTTCAATATCGATCTCTTCAGGTTCATCACCTGGTGCCGGGGGAGGGGTCTGGGCCTCAATCGCCCGAGCCTTCGTCACGAGCCGCTCAAGACGCAACCACTCCGGAAGATTTTGACGGGCCAATTCCAGCAGTTCGTCATCGCTAAGATACTCGCCCTCGCGCTGCAACATCGGACGATTCTCCGGCGCCGGGATATCATCAGACTCTAACTCGCGGGCGGCCTTTAACAGGGCCTCGGTCTCGCGCTCCTGCTGACGCCGACGCGCCAAGGCAGCCTGTTCACGCTCCAACTGCGCCATGCGCTCGGCTTCGCGCTCTCGCTGAGAGGCCAACGCCTCCTTGGCCTCTTGAATCTCAAGCGCTAATTGCTGCAGACGCTCTTGTTCTTCACGAGCAGCCCTGCGCTCGTCTTGTAATTTTTGCCAGCGCGCCTGCAAACGATCCGGGGTCTCGGCAATAGCACGTTCAATGTCCTCTTGTGACGGCCCGCGGAATGAATCAAGCCAGGCATTGAGCCTATCCCGAAGCGTCAGCCTGTCTGCACTGGTCTCACGTGATGTGTGGCGCTGTCGCGGAGCTTTCGGTTGCTTTGTTTCCGCGGCTGGGCCTGACGACTTGGAATGCTCAGTGTGCTCGGAACGTTCGTCGGCAGTCACTGGGGGTGCCGCGGGTTGAGACTTTTTCAACCGAGCCAGGGCCTTTGACGACTCTGTTGGCTTTTTGGCCACGTGCACTCCTCCTACCGAATGAGCTTGTTTCTGAGTCCAGCTATCTTACGTTCCCAGGTCATATTCTACGGCGTGACACGCGTCGTAGCAGGGTTCTGTCAGGGTGTGCGTGGCATAACTGAGGAAAAGTCCAGTGTCAGTGCGGAACGAAACTCCCGCCGTCGCCCCGTCAGCGGATCGGTAAAGGCCAAACCGCTGGCCAATAATTGCAATGGTGTCGTGTAATCGTCCGGGGCGTGGTCGAGTAATTCTGGATAAAACCTGTCATGCAAAATTCCATGTCCCAGCGCCGCGAGATGAATACGTAACTGGTGGGTCCGACCGGTGTGAGGAAATAAAGCAACGTGAGCCAATGCGCCACCGTCATCGGTCAAGGCATACCCTAATAACTCGATATCGGTGATCGCATTGGGCCCGGTTGTGGGGTCGTGACTCCGACGGCGTTTTCCGACGCGAGGCGCCTCGATGCGTCCGGAATCCGGCGTGGCATAGGATTCGACTTCCGCGGTGATAACCCCTTTGGTCTTGATGATCCGATTGCGAAACGTGAGTGGAAAACGTTTGAGGTACAGCTCAGCGGGGGCGGGGATGCGGATCACGGCGCGATACTGGCGTGTAACCTGACGATACTCAAACAGCTGCTGATACGCGCCACGTGTTTCGGGGTTGGGCGAAAATAACAACACCCCGGCGGTGGCACGATCGAGACGATGCAACGGCACCAAATCGGGCATCTTGAGTTGATTCCGCAGTCTTACCAGGGCGGTTTCTTGGAGAAATTGACCGCCCGGTGTCGTGGGCAAAAAGTGCGGTTTATCGGCGACGACGAGATGTTCATCGACGTGCAGAATCGTCATGTCGAACGGAATGCGCGTTTCATTGGGCACCGAACGGTAATACCAAATCCATTCATGATCGCTCACCGAGGTCAGCGCGGTGATGGGGGTGCCATCGTGGCCTACTATCTCGCCGTCGATAAGCCGTTGTTGCAGTGCCTCACCGGGCAGGTGGGGGAACCGAGCCCGCAGGTAGTCGATGATCGTCCCGGAAGTGTCGGCGGGAATGCGCAGGCGGGTCGGACCGACGCCGTTGCGCACGGGCAGTGGGGGTGGTGTGGCCATGGTTCTAGTTTAGGCCCGGAACCGTACGGCATTGGGCGCGGTGTAAAAGCCGGCCTCAACGAGGTGTCCCGCCAGCTCGGTGCCCACCAGCGGGTCACCGTTGACGGTTTGAATCGCCAACTTATCGGTCCCGGCCCGACGGAGTACGGTTTCTAATGCGTGGGCTGCGGGGCCGAGATGCTCATCCGAAAACTGCAGCAGCGTTTTGCCGCCACGTTCCAAATACAACACCAACCGCCCGTTCACTAAAACCACGTAAGCACCGGCCTTGCGTCCCGGCCGGTGGCCTTCGGTGCCCGGCCAGTCGAGTGTCGCACCGTAGGGGTTAGCAGGATCGGTTGCGGCGAGTCCCACGGCTTGTGGGTGTGTGGGTTCCTGATCGAAAGCACGCAGCGCGTCGACCGTTTGTGCGGTGGAGAATTGCGCTGCGCCCAGGCCGTCAATGAAGTACCCGCGCCGGATATGTCCGGCCTCTTCCATTTTGGATAATAAGCGGTAATACGCTGAGAACCCGCCTGGCAGCGCTTCGGCATTGACCGCACCGCGGGTGATGACGCCGTAGCGATCGAGCAAATACTCGGCTTGGGCGTGCAGGGCGGTCGTATTATTCGTGGTGCGCTCAGGTAACAGGGACCAGCGACCAACCGCGGTGGGCGGATCGGGTTGCCGCGCGATGCTGGTCTCGGGTGCCAGACGGTTGAGACGGCGCAGCCGAGCGGTGCGCCTCGGCGAGCCACGTTGAGCCGGAGCTCTTCGCGGTGTGGTCGAATAGGTGGCACGCACCGCGGTATAGGTGTCATTCGTGACGACCCCGGCCCAGAAGAGATCCCATAAAGCGGCTAATACCTCCGGACCCGAATGGTCTTCAAGTTGCGCGGTCAGCGCCGAGTAGAACCAGCCTCCGGTGCCGGTCAGGGCCGCGATGATGTCGTCGTGGACGGCGGTGCGATCATCAGTTTGCCGAATTGGCAGCGTCAGATCGATCGTGTCCACGTGGTGGAAGGCCACCGACTGATCGGCGGCCCCGGCCATGACAAACTGTCCGGTGGCCAATAGCTCATCCAGCATCGCGGGCCGGTAATTCGTCACGCGGGCCGGGAGGATTGCCGTTTCCCACACCTGAGCCGGCGCGGTAAAACCGGTGAGCTGATCCAAGATGATCGCCAAGCCCTCCACACCGCGTTCCTGCGGCGTCGGAGTGACTTGATGGGATTGGAGGACGTACCGGGCATAGGCGGCGTGTTCGACCGGTTCGACCTCGGCCCGTAACTGGGCCAGCGAGCGACGACGGATGCGGGCCAGGACCTCGACGTCGCACCACTCATCGGTGGCCACCGGCCCGTCGCCGGGTGGTGGCGTCGACATGTACGCCCCAAAGGTCACGCGTTGTTGCGAGGCTAAGCGCTGCAGTACCTGGTGCGCGATGACCGGCCCGATGCCCAGCCGCTGTGCGACTTCGGGTGCGGTGAATGGTCCGTGCGTCCGGGCGTAGCGGGCCACTAGATCGCCCAGCGGATCGGAAACGGATTCAGCAAATGCGGCCGGCACACCGATCGGCAATGGAATGCCCAATCCATCACGCAGACGGGGAGCGTCCTCAATGGCGGTCCAATACTGTTGTGCACCGATGCGCACCTGAATAGCACGCTTATCATCCACAAGTTGCTCAATCCAGGCCCGGGCGGTGTCGATCTCGGCGGGTTCGTCGTCGTCATCGGGGTTGCGCAGTCGGGCGGCAAGTTCCTCGGTGGTCAAAGGACCCAGCAGACGCAGCAGATCAGCGGCACCTTCGAGCCCGGCAAGCCGACGATTTGTGGAAAGGTGCTGCACATCGGCTTGCACTTGGGCGATGACGTCGTCGTCGAGCAGTTCGCGCAGCATGTCTTGACCCAGCAGCTGCGATAATAATCCAGGATCCAGCGACAGGGCAGCAGCACGACGTTCGGCCAGCGGCGCATCCGTTTCGTACATGAACTGCGCGGTATAGCCAAAGAGCAAGGTTTGGGCGAACGGCGAGGCCTGCGGGGTTTGTACCTCGACGACGCGCAGCACGCGAGTGCGGATATTCTCCAAGATCTCCAACAGACCGTCAATGTCGTAGACATCCTGGAGTACTTCGCGAACCGTTTCCAAAATGATGGGAAACTGCGGATACTTCGAGGCCACCGCCAGCAGTTGTGCTGCGCGTTGACGTTGCTGCCATAACGGGGTGCGTTTGGTCGGGTCTCGGCGGGGCAACAGCAGTGCCCTAGCCGCGTTTTCCCGAAAGTGTGCAGCAAATAGCGCTGACCCGCCCACGTGTTGACGCAGTTGATCCCGTAGCTCTTCGGGCTCAAACCAGAAAATATCGCTCGACGGCGGTTCGCCGTCGGTCGCAGGAATGCGCACGATAATACCGTCGTCGCCGGCCATGGCATTGGCATCGAAACCATATGTGGCCTTGACGCGTTCCGAAATGACCAGCGCCCACGGGGCGTGAATGGCCTTGCCAAACGGGGAGTGCAGGATGACCCGCCAGTCGCCTAATTCATCGCGAAACCGTTCGACCAGGATGGTGGTGTCGGTGGGCAGATGCCCGGTGGCATCGCGCTGTTCCGTTAAATAGTTCAGCAGATTGGATCGTGCGTTGTCATCCAATCCGGCGGCTTGCAAGCGTTCGTCGATCTTCGGATCCGCCAGCGCTTCACGCCGAAACGCGCCGGTCGCCCGACCCAACTCCAGCGGGCGGCCGGGCTGGTCGCCACGCCAAAATGGCAGTCGCCCGGGTCGACCAAAAGCTGGGGTAACTAACACCCGATCATGCGTAATGTCTTCGATTTGCCAGGTGGTGGCCCCCAGAATGATGGTTTCGCCCACCCGGGATTCATACACCATTTCCTCATCGAGTTCACCAACTCGTTTGGCGCCGTCGGTGTCAGTGGCAAGATAGACGCCGAACAGGCCACGGTCGGCGATTGTTCCGCCCGAGGTGACCGCTAGACGTTGGGCCCCGGGGCGGGCCGTGAGGCTACCGGCCTCTCGATCCCAGACCACACGCGGTTTGAGTTGTGAAAATTCATCCGACACGTATTTGCCGGCCAGTAAGTCCAACACCGAGGCGTAAACGTCCATCGACAACGTGGTAAACGGTGCGGCTCGGCGGATGAGTTCTAACCATTGGTCATCCACCAGGTCATCCATCGCGGCGGCCGCAATTGTATGCTGAGCCAGGACATCCAGCGGGTTGGCGGGAATCGCAATTGCTTCAATGGCTCCGGCGAGCATCCGCTCGGTGACCACGGCCGCATCGACCACATCGGCACGATGCAGCGGGAAAAACCAGCCGACCGAAACTTCGCCAACCTGGTGCCCGGCACGCCCCACCCGTTGCAAACCCGCCGCGACACTTGGTGCGGCTTGTAAATGCACGACGGCGTCCACCACGCCCATGTCAATGCCTAATTCCAACGACGACGTGGCGACCACGCAGCGCAGGGTGCCGGATTTCAAACCCTCTTCGACCTCGGAACGCGCCGTGGCAGACATCGAGCCGTGGTGGGTGCGGGCAAACTCCTCGCCGTCAGTAGCTTCGCGTTCCTCCCACAATTCATTGAGCGAAGCGGTCAGACGCTCCGCGGAACGACGTGAATTGACGAAGACAATCATCGACCGATATTGATCGGCCAACTCCATAATCTTGGCTTCAACGTGTGGCCACATCGAGACGTTTTCTTCTGGGGAGGCACCCGTATCGGGTTGGGTCATATCAGCCACCGGTACCGCCACCGTGATATCCCAGCGCTTTTGCTCGGCGCCGTCTACGACCGTAACCGGTTGGACACCACCTAAGAATCGGGCGACTTCTTCGGCCGGTCGCACCGTAGCGGAAAGGCCGATACGCTGAGCGGGCTGATCTAGCAGGGCATCGAGACGCTCCAGTGACACGGCCAGGTGTGCCCCACGTTTATTACCCGCCAGCGCGTGAACCTCGTCAACAATAACGGTCTCAACCCCTGCTAATGTTTCGCGAGCCTTCGACGTCAACATCAAATACAGCGATTCGGGGGTCGTAATCAGAATGTCCGGCGGATCGGTGATCAGACGACGGCGATCCCGCGCCGAGGTATCACCCGAGCGCACACCGGTCCGAAGCTCCGGCACCTCAAAGCCCATGCCGCGGGCAGTTTGCGTGATGCCCACCAAGGGTGCGGTCAGGTTGCGCTCAACGTCGACCCCAAGGGCCTTGAGCGGCGATATATATAACACTTTCGTCCGGTGCTTGGCCGAAGCGTCGTCACTGGGTTCTGCTGTGATGAGCTGATCGATGGCAGCCAGAAAGGCGGCGAGTGTTTTTCCCGAACCAGTCGGGGCAATGACCAGGGCATGGTCACCAGATTGAATGGTTTGCCATGCGCCGATCTGGGCTTTAGTCGGCGCCACAAACGATGCCTCGAACCACGATCGTGTCGCGGCTGAAAACTTTTCGAACACGGCATCAGTCATGTGCTTAGACTACCCAGCGACTACTGATGATGATACGGTCGACCGGCAGAGATTTCCTGAGCGCGATATACCTGTTCAACGACCATTAAGCGCACCAGCTGGTGTGGGAAGACGAGATTCGACAACGACCACACAGTGTCGGCTCGCGCTCGCAGTCGATCATTGACGCCGTACGCGCCACCAATAATTAAGGTGGGATGGCGGCCGGTATCAAAGAGTTGTTGGAGTTGACCGGCCAGTTGCGGTGACGTGAAATTCTTGCCCCGCTCGTCCAAGAGGATGACGTAATCCTTAGGGCGCAAGTGCCGCTCGATCGCAGCCGACTCTTCTTCCCGGGAGCGTTGCTCGCCGGCGGTTGCGTGCGCTACAAACACAAATTCGGCGTCGTATGGCTTCTTGAGGCGTTTGAGAAACCGATCAATACCTTCGGCAACCCAGGCTTCGTGGCGCTTTCCTACCGTAATGATTCGAATAGCCACTATAGAAAACCCCAGACGTCGTGCGATTGTGTTTAATTACTACGTATTGTAGCTTTTCATCCATGGAATTTACCCCGTGGACCATTTTGATTGATGCCGGCCTGATCGGTATTTTGTTGATTATTGGCGCCGGCTTGCGCGCCGTGATCCGACCATTCCAAGCCCTGATGATCCCGGCATCCGTGCTGGCGGGGTTACTTGGATTGCTCTTAGGCCCCCAAGTTTTGGGCTGGTTGCCATTTTCTGACCAACTTTCTACCTACTCATCGGTGCTCATTGCGGTGGTCTTTGCTGCTGTTGCGATGACCGATGACTTCGATATTCGAAAACTCAATCGCAACGTCGGGGGTTTCGCCGCCCACGGGGTGTTGATGTATGCCCTCCAAGTCGCCTTGGGCATGGGATTAGTTCTGGTATTACTCCAGCCCCTATTTGATGTACCCGATTCCTTGGGCGTCGTCTTATTTGCCGGCTGGGCCGGTGGGTACGGTACCGCCGCAGCTATGGGGGATGCGTTTTCTTCCGCCAGCCCTGAGATCAGTTCGCTGGCGTTCACTTCTGCGACCGTTGGACTCATCATTGGCATCGTCGGGGGCATACTCCAAGCCCGATTCGCAGCCAAACGGGGCCATGTTCAAGCCTATGGTGCCATGAGCTCCTTACCGGAAGAAGAACGCACCGGGTTGATTCGTGAAATCAACAAGCGACCTTCAATCGGGCAGCACACCTTTACCGGTTCATCCATTGAATCCTTAGGCTTCCAAGCGTCAGTTGTGATTATGATTGCTGCCGCAGGTTACGGTCTGTCATTGTGGATTGGTGGCATTTGGCCCGATCTTGCCGTTCCCGTATTCGTCCTGGCGTTCCTGTTAGGTCTTGTGGTTCGTGCGGCTATGACCAAGATTAAGGTCTCTCGTTATGTTGATAAGCCCACTCTCCAGTCCATTTCCGGTACCGGAACTGACATCCTGATCGTGGCTGGTATCGCATCCATTCAACCGCAAGTGGTCGCTGACTTTGGGATTGAGCTCATCATTCTCTTCGTCTTCGGTCTGGCGTTGAGCCTCTTCCTGGGTCTGTGGGTCGCGCCGCGCCTGATGCACGATGGCTGGTTCGAACGCTCACTGTTCACGTGGGGCTGGTCCACTGGTGCGGTAGCCACCGGTATCGCGATGCTGCGCATTGTGGATCCAAAACTCAAATCCAACACACTCGAGGAATTTGGTCTCGCCTACATTCCAGTCACCCCGGTGGAAATTTCCGCGGTCACCTTCGTCCCAGCACTGGTGATCGCCGGTGCAGCCTGGGCCGTTGTGGGCATCTGGGGCACCATCGCCGTTGCGGCGATAATTGTGGGATTATTCATCGCACGAGCGAATCGACGTGCCGCTGCGGCCGTCGGCTAGCGGCACTAGGCCTCCAAACAACGACCTCTTATTGAGATACGATCATCGGGGCGGGCGTGGGAATAGGATTCCCATGCCCGCCCCGTTGCGTTATTCCCTGACGGTGGCCCGTCGGGGGTTGGGCTTTGCTGCCACACAGCAGCGTGATCCCAGGGCAGTTCCACAGCCCAGCGCGAACCGTGATGCAGCATACTACCGAAGCGCCTGGTGTATACAGCAGTGGCGATTCTGTCGAAAAGATCCCGCAATACTGGCCAAGATGCCGCTTCTGTGTATACACTGTGGGTATGCGAGCCAGTGAACGTGCCTATCATGCGCTACGCCGGGACATCCTGAACTGGGAACTACCTCCCGGCACAGCACTCGCCGAGGTGGAACTCTCCGAGCGCCTCGGCGTCTCACGCACCCCCGTGCGCGAGGCGGTAGCCAAACTGGTAGCGGATGGGCTAGCAGAGGCCCAACGTGGCCGCGGCACCGTGGTTTCTGATGTCTCACTCGATGACCTCACCGATATGTTCGTGCTGCGTCGAGTACTTGAAACCGAATCCGCCAAGCTGGCTGCAACCAGCGATCAAACCGAAGCATTTGGGCCCCTGGCCCAGCAATTCCGCGACATCAGTCAAGACGCACAGGTGCTGACAGAACCTGGAACCTACTACCAGCTGATTTCCACTATGGATGACCTCATCGATTCCGCGGCCGGCAACAGCTATCTGTCCGGAGCCTTAGCAAATCTGCGAGTTCACCTCATCAGAGTGCGCCGCATGGCCAAGGACAACCCGCAGCGTCTGGCCGCTTCCGCGGTCGAACACGCCCAGATTGCCGAGGCCATTGCCAATCGAGACCCGCTCGTGGCAAGCGCTGCCACGGTGATACACCTCAACGCCTCACTGGACCACATTTTGACCCACGCTGAAACCCCGAAGGGAAAACATGATTAATCACGAAGTCCGCGTCTATCCATCCGCCGAAGAACTGCCACACGAAGAACAACTGGCCTATAAGATCGCAAAAGTTGCCACCGACGACATTGCGGTCACCGACGAAGTCAAAGAGATGATCATTAACCGCATCATTGACAACGCGTCGGTTGCGGTTGCCTCCCTGAATCGCGCACCGATTATTTCAGCTCGTTCACAGGCCACCACCCACGCTCCATCGAAAAACGGTAATGGTGCCTCGGTCTTTGGCATCGACGATAAAGTTTCGCCAGAATGGGCCGCCTGGGCTAACGGTGTTGCAGTTCGTGAACTCGACTACCACGACACGTTCTTGGCCGCAGATTACTCACACCCGGGTGATAACATCCCAGCGGTCCTGGCTGCAGCTGAGCACGCCGGAAAATCCGGTCATGACTTGATTCGCGGTATCGCCACGGCTTATGAAATCCACGTGAACCTGGTCAAAGCGATCTGCTTGCACGAACACAAGATCGACCACGTGGCCCACCTTGGTCCAGCCGCAGCTGCGGGTCTGGGAACTCTGCTGGGTGCCGATGCCGAAACCATTTTCCAAGCGGTTGGCCAAGCCCTGCATACCACCACGGCGACCCGCCAGTCACGTAAAGGTGAAATCTCCACCTGGAAAGCCCACGCTCCGGCATTTGCCGCCAAGATGGCCGTGGAATCCATCGACCGTGCATTGCGTGGTCAGACCTCACCAGTGCCGATCTACGAAGGTGAAGACGGCGTCATCGCCTGGTTACTTGACGGTCCGGATGCCAAATACGTCGTCCCACTGCCCGAACAAGGCGAAGCAAAGCGGGCCATCCTGGATACCTACACCAAGGAACACTCTGCCGAATATCAGGCCCAGGCGTGGATCGACCTGGCACGCAAGCTCAATAAGGAACACCCAGAAACCACCGATCCGGCCAACGTCGAATCCATTCTGATCAAGACCTCCCACCACACCCATTATGTGATCGGTACCGGAGCCAATGACCCAGAAAAGATGGATCCAAAGGCCTCTCGTGAAACCCTGGATCACTCGATCATGTACATTTTCGCGGTGGCCCTGCAAGATGGCGCGTGGCACCACGTAGATTCCTACGCGCCAGAGCGCGCCCAACGTCCGGATACCGTAGAACTGTGGCACAAAGTTTCCACGGTTGAAGACCCTGAGTGGACCCGCCGTTACCACTCTCTGGATCTCAACGAAAAAGCTTTCGGTGGCTCCGTGGAGATCACCCTGAAGGATGGCTCGGTCATCAAAGACCAGATCGCCGTGGCCGATGCACACCCACTAGGCGCTCGTCCATTCGGCCGCGCCGAATATATCAACAAATTCCGCACCCTTGCAGAAGGTATTGTAGAAGAGACCGAGATCACACGATTCTTGGATGCCGTCCAGCGCCTTGACGAACTCAAAGCTGGTGAACTCGACCAACTCAACGTGGTGGCCAAGCCCGGCTACATTAACCCGGCTGATGCCCCGAAGGGACTTTTCTAATGCTGTACTCCAAAGTCAGCCCAGCGGACAAGCGAGTCGCCTTACGAAAGATGCTCACCCCCGGAGCTGCGCGTCAGTTTCCAGGGGCCTTCAATCCGTTGAGCGCCCGGTTGATCGAAGAAAAAAACTTCGACGGCGTCTATATCTCCGGGGCTGTATTAGCCAATGATCTGGGCCTACCCGATATTGGACTGACCACGTTGCCAGAAGTGGCAGCGCGTGCAGGCCAGATTGCTCGGATGACAGATCTGCCCGCCCTGGTGGATGCGGACACCGGATTTGGTGAGCCAATGAACCTGGCTCGCACCATCCAAGAACTGGAACACGCCGGACTTGCCGGGATGCATATCGAAGACCAGGTTTTGCCTAAACGGTGCGGTCACCTGGACGGTAAAACTGTCGTCGACACCGCGACGATGACCCAACGCATTGCAGCAGCAGCTGATGCGCGCATTGATGATAACTTCCTGATCATGGCGCGGACTGATATTCGCGGTATTGAAGGACTCGATGCCGCGATCGACCGGGTCAAAGCCATGGTGGACGCTGGGGCAGATGCGATCTTCCCGGAAGCGATGAAAGATTTGTCCGAATTCGAAGCCATCACCAGTGCAGTTGATGTACCCGTGTTGGCCAATATGACCGAGTTCGGCAAATCTGAACTCTTTACGCGCCAACAACTCGCCGACGCCGGTGTCGCCATGGTTATTTATCCAGTCACGCTGCTGCGTAGCGCCATGGGGGCCGCCGAGCGTGTGCTGGACACGATCACTGCTGACGGCACACAGGAAGCCTTCGTAGATCAGATGCTCACCCGTGCAAGACTGTATGAACTGGTCGCCTACGAGGACTACAACGCCTTTGACTCCGGGATCTTTAACTTCGAAGTGCCCGGAGCGGATATCGAAGCCAACGCCGAAAACCTCTAGATTCGAGGAGAACCACGACCATGACGGAAGAGATTAGAAAAGGCCTAGTCGGTGTTGTTGCCGATTACACCGCCATTTCAAAAGTCAACCCAGACACCAACTCGCTGCTATATCGCGGCTATCCGGTGCAAGATCTAGCCGCCAAGAAATCCTTTGAAGAAGTCGCGCTGCTTTTGTGGAACGGTGAACTACCGACCCAAGCTCAGCTAGATGACTTCATCAAACTCGAGCGTGCCAACCGCGCACTCGACCCGGCAGTCAAAGCGGCGATCGATCTGCTGCCAAAAGATGCCCACCCCATGGACGTCGCCCGCACCGCGGTCTCGGTGATCGGTGCTCGTCACGACGACGCCGAAAACTCGGACCCATCGGTCGAGCTGCGCAAGGCCAAAGAACTCTTCGCTGCTTTCCCCGCCATTGTCGCCTACGATCAGCGCCGTCGTCGTGGCATGGACGTCGTTGAACCACGCGATGACTTGGATTATTCGCAGAACTTTTTGTGGATGACCTTCGGCGAAGAACCAGCCGAAGAAGTCGTGGACGCCTTCCGTGTGTCAATGGTGCTATACGCCGAGCACTCATTCAACGCATCGACCTTTACCGCTCGTGTGATCACCTCGACCCAGGCTGATCTACACTCAGCGGTCACGGGTGCTATCGGTGCGTTGAAGGGCAACCTGCACGGTGGTGCCAACGAAGCCGTGATGCACACCTTCAACGAGATCGGTATTGACGAAAATGAATCTCGTGAGTCGGCCGCAGAACGCGCTAAAGCGTGGATGGAGGTCGCGCTGGCCGAAAAACGCAAGATTATGGGCTTCGGCCACCGCGTGTACAAGTCCGGGGACTCTCGAGTGCCGTCTATGAAAGCGGCGCTGGATCGGATGATCGACTACTACGGTCGTCACGAGATCTTAGGCCTCTACGATGGTCTAGAAAAGGCTATGACCGAGGCCAAGAATATTCTGCCAAACCTCGATTACCCGGCCGGCCCAACTTATCACTTGATGGGCTTCGACACCGAGATGTTCACCCCGATCTTTATTGCTTCACGCATTACCGGGTGGACCGCTCACATTATCGAACAGCGTGCTGACAACGCACTGATTCGTCCACTGTCTGCCTATAACGGACCAGATCAGCGCGAACTCTAATCGCATAGGCATACTAAAAGCCGCGGATCCTTGCTCGCAGGGGTTCGTGGCTTTTTGGTTTCCTGAGAAAAACCAGGACAAAAAACTAGCGGTCACCTTTGGAAAAAATTTCTTTCTTCCGGTGACCGCTGGCCTTTCCGAATACCCGTTAGGGTTCTCGTGAGGGAATTCTCAATCTGATTTTCACCTCTGATGTCCTTTTCCCTCACTGATAATTTTACCCCACGCTGCTCATTGTGTCTACGAAAATGTGGGACCAATTTCATCAGAAAAGTGGTGCTTCGGTGGCCAGTATCCTTGGCGCTACGCCAGATACCTGAGCTCGTGTGAGAAGCGATAAACATGCTGAGGGAAATATCGTTGGTTGGCCTAGCAGTACCTGATTGCATGTCGGAGAATAGAGTCAGGAGCGTGGCGCCAAGAATGCGCCATGATCGCGGCGAAGGAATCACCACATGAGCAGATTATATTTCACCGCTGACTTGCATTTCGGGGATGAACTTGTAGCGGATCACCGTGGCTACAGCAATGTGAATGACTACGATGACATGATCGTGGAAACTATAATCAGCACTCTGCTCAAAGATTCCACGCTGTGGATTCTTGGCGACTTGATGGGGTGGAGTTCCCATCGCGAACATGCGCTGACCCTGCTGCAACAGGTCCAGTCCAAAGCCGGGGCCATCATGCATCTCGTTCCGGGCAACCATGACACCTGTCATCCCATGCATCGTCATGCACACAAGGAACAATCAGAATATTTCAGGGTCTTTACCTCGGTCCTGGCGTCTGCAAAAATCCGGCACAATCGTGGCGACATCTTGCTATCCCACTTCCCATATCACGGCGACCACACGGTTGAACAGCGTTTTAACCAATGGCGGCTTCGGGACTATGGGCTCCCACTCATTCATGGGCACACTCACCAAACCGCACCGACGGATGCTAGTCGACCCAATCAGGTATGCGTGTCCTGGGATGCCTGGAATAGGCCAGCGAAATTGCACGAAATTGTGAGGTTACTGGATTAGGGGGCCAACGTATCAGTCGGAATAATCGCGATTGACACTTATTGCAACAGACTGGATTAGCTATGTTATTCGGTCCGCCGAGCAGACATTGGCTCCCAGGCCATGTCGATGTCATCTGCAGCGAGCCACCACTGGGTGCGTTCGTCATTGTCAGCGGCAGCATGGTTGGCCAGATGCCGGAGTGCATGTCGCATATCGGATGTTGACGCCAGTGGCGAGCGGTGACTACAGCAGAGCTTGGGCCAGCGAGCAGAAGCTCATCGAAAGGGGAGTAGGCAAAAAGAAAGCTCCTACCCGTTGCAATATCAACGAAGTAGGAGCCTTCAACGTGGCGGTAGCGGAGGGATTTGAACCCTCGGTACGGGGTTGCCGTACAAAGCATTTCGAGTGCTTCACCTTCGGCCGCTCGGACACGCTACCGTGTGTTTACACCCGATCAAGTATACCCGATGGGATCCCGAAATCCCAAAATCAGCGTTTATTCGCAAAGAAAGTCCGCAGCAATTGACTGCATTCGTCAGCTAACACTCCAGCAACAACTTCTACCTGGTGATTCAGTCGCGGCTCACGCAACACATCAAGCACTGAACCTGCGGCACCGGTCTTAGGTTCCCAGGCGCCAAAAATCACGCGGGGTAATCGTGCCAGAGTAATCGCACCGGCACACATTGAACACGGCTCTATCGTCACCACGAGAGTACAATCAGCCAACTCCCACGCAGTATTTTTCAATGCTTCAACGGCATCGGTGAGTGCAATCATCTCAGCGTGTCTGGTGGGATCACCCGTAATCCGTGTGGCATTGACACCAGTGGAGATCAGCTGGCCGTCAGGAGCAAAGATTGCCGCACCAATGGGGACATCGTCGGTAGCAGCCGCGGTTCGGGCCGCAGTGAGAGCCTGACGCATCCAGGCGGATAATTGTGCCTCGTCCGGTAGCGGGGTAGTAGTCGAAGTCGTCACGCCACTAGCCTAGGCGATCAGGCTAAACTGGCCGCATGCATGTTCACCACATAGATCACCCGCTGCTGGCACATAAACTGACGGTCCTGCGGAAACAAGAGACATCATCGATGATTTTCCGGCAGGTCACCGAGGAACTCGTCATGTTATTGGCATACGAGGCCACCCGGGACTTAGCTGTCGTCGACGTCGAAATTCAGACCCCGGTTGCCACCACGACAGGAACGCAGCTGGCAAAACCTCGCCCGTTGGTGGTGCCAATTCTGCGCGCCGGATTAGGAATGTTAGACGGGATGGTCCGGATGGCCCCGACGGCCGAAGTTGGCTTCCTAGGCATGGTGCGTGACGACGAAACGTTGAACATTGTTACCTACGCCGACCGACTACCAAAAGATCTCACCGGGCGGCATGTATTCTTGCTAGACCCTATGCTGGCAACCGGCGGAACCCTGGCCGAGGCCTGCAAGTTCCTCTATGAACGCAACGCCCGCCAAGTGTCGGCTATCTGCTTGCTGGCCGCTCCCGAGGGATTGGCTTACCTCGAGGAAAACCTCAGCGATATTGACATGAACCTTTATGTTGCCGCAATCGACGACCATTTAGATGAAAACGCCTACATCGTGCCGGGCCTTGGCGACGCAGGAGACAGGCTTTACGGCGTCGCCGAGTAGTCCTTATACAGGTGTATTGGCATATTTATGCCCAAGAATTCGATTGTTACACGTGAGTTTCGTCACAAATACACCCCAAAAGTCCACATAGTGAGATGAATGTGGGGTGCGCGTTTGCGTTACGAGACTGTTACGCGTCAATGTTGGGGTAGCAGATACCGGCTTGAGTCAGGTTAGGCTCGAGCGTCATCGGTGGTCACCACCGTTTAGTTTGTTGAAGGAATGACTCTATGACAAGCGCGCCCCAGCAAGGTTACGTTCACATCTCGGTTCGTAATGCACAACGCCGAGCCGAAAGGGTACGAGCCTATCGGGAGGCGGATCAGAAGAGGCTCAAAGCAGTTCCTTCCGAGACGACTGCCAGCAACGGTGCGACCGCGCCCGTCCACATGGAAACAGAAGCTCGTGGCTTCGTTTTATATGTGGGTATGGATGAACAGGCCGCATTGGCCGCAGGGACTTCGCTAACACGATTGGCAAACGAGCTGCGCCACTACGTAGAAACCTTGGTTCCCGGTGCTGACTCCTACGCAGCCGTGGCGATTGCTCCGGCCAATGTAGCGGGTGACGACCTCGACGTCGTCCGTCAGGTCACTGCCGACCCCACCATCCAGCAGGCCATTTCCCCCGAACTGGCAGCTGCCCCGACGCCAGTTTCGACTCGTCAGCCAGGGGTGCTGATCGACCTGGCACGTCGTGAAGTCTTGCTCGACGGTGAGCCGTTGAATCTGACCTATAAAGAATTTGAATTGCTCAACTATCTGGTGGAAAACGGTGGCCGCACCGTCAACCGTGAAGAGTTGCTTGAAACGTTGTGGGACGACACCGAAGAAGTCCCTAATGAGCGCACCATCGACGTCCACATTCGCCGTCTGCGTGCCAAACTTGGGCGTCTCTCGGGTACCGTGCGTACCGTACGCGGCCAGGGGTATCGTTTCTACGAGCACCCAGAAGTCGTCGTCTGGGCTGCTCCGGAATACTCCATCTAGAGCTCCAGTAACCAGGCTGCTCCTTCCGCACCTTGCCTCTGCCCACTCCAGCCTCAGAAGGCTAGACTTGGCACAGACGCTTTGAGAAGGAACCCACATGACCAGACATGACCCCCTTGAGTTTTATCTTGACAAATCGAATCCAGACGCGTGGAAAGCCGTCACTCGATTGGTCAAAGTCGTAGGGGAGGACGCGCGGGCTGCCGGGCTCACCGAGCAGCTAATCGAGCTGGTCAACCTTCGTGTATCGCAGATCAACGGGTGTGCATTTTGCTTAGCATTGCACACCCGTTACGCACTTAAGGTTGGTGTTTCCGATCAACGACTTGGAGCGTTAGCGGCCTGGTGGGAAGCCGAAAACCTCTACACCCAAACGGAACGTGCCGCATTACAGTTGGCCGAACAGGTCACCCATATTCGTGATATCGATTCGGTGCAAGCTGCCCAGCTCGTCTCGTCAGCGCATCTGACGCAAGACCAATACGCTGCGGTGCAGTGGTTAGCTATGGCCATGAATCTCACGAACCGCATCTCGATCTTGTCTCACCACCCGGTTCAGCCGTCTCAAGAGACACTGGCAGCACTGGAGGAATAGCCGTGACCAATCTCGATCCAAATCCAGAGCTCACCGATTACAACCTGCCTAAGCACGCAGAGGGTCTTGCCCCTGGGTTCGCAGAAAAACCCGGTACTGATTACATCGTGGAGGTACTTGAGCCTCGCGCTGTGCCGCTTGGCGGACCGCGAGCGATGACTGTGCAACGGACCATTCCACAGCGGGCGCGTTCACTGATCGGTGCCTGGTGTTTTCTGGATTACTTTGGACCCGACGACGTCGCCCATTCCGGTGGCATGCAAGTCGCTCGACATCCGCACACCGGGCTGGCCACCGTATCGTGGCTCTTTGAGGGCCGCGTTGATCATATTGATTCGGCTGGTAACTGGGCCCTCGTGCGACCCGGGGAAGTCAACCTGATGAGTGCAGGGTATGGGATCACCCATTCAGAACACTCCACGGCCGACACCACCGTCCTGCACGGAGTGCAATTATGGTATGCCTTCCCCGAAGAACACCGATTCGTTGAGCCGCACCTGGATCAATATCGTCCCGAAACTGTTTTCGGTGACGGCTGGGAAGCGAAGGTGGCCCTTGGCTCGTTGCTTGGTTCAACCTCCCCGGTCAAGACCTACAGCCCGATTTCGGCCGCTGAAATTCGACTCGAGCCGCACACCACACTGAATATCGATGTGCCGGTTGACCACGAACACGGCCTCTTAGCCGTAGAATGTACCGCGAACTTTAATGGCGTGTGGATTGAGGAAAACCACCTGGGCTATTTGGGCACCGGTGTCACTCAACTACAGCTCAGCTCAGGCGAACATCCCATCCGCGCCATGCTTATCGGCGGAGAACCCCTGAACGAAGACATCATTATGTGGTGGAACTTCGTGGGCCGCTCCCACGAGGAGATCGAACTGTGGCGTCAGCGTTACCAAGCCGAAATGGGATTCGAAGCTGCGACCGCAGACTCTCCGCTTGCCGGGCACAACTTAGAGACCGCAATTTCAGGGCCATTGCTTGATCAATTGGTCGCACAAACCTACCCCGATGCCATCAGCTTCCCTCAATTCGGGGAGTTTCTGCCTGATCAGCCAGCACCACTGCCGGCGCCAGCGCTTCCGTCACTCGCGTTGAAACCTCGGAAGAATCCGCCAACGATTGCACGTCGCAAACCACGGGAGGATCTATGACAGCCCCAACTGCAGATAACCCAACCTTTATCGAAGAGCCAGGCTTTACCGGCATGATTGTGGACGACTCGGGCACCATTGCCGCCCGCGAATACCACAATGACCATGTCACGGCTGACGGTGTCAAACAACGTGTGCTGGTGTCTACAGTGACCGAAGAAGCCTACCGCGGCCAAGGACTGGCCGGCAAGATCGTGCAATACACACTGGACAAGGCGCTCGACGACGGCTATCGGATCGTCGCGATCTGCCCTTACGTCCAATCCTGGCTCCAAAAGCACAACGATGCACGCTACGAGCAAGCACGCGACCCTGCTCGGCCAGAGCACTTCCCGAAGGAAGCAAAACATGACTGAACCAAGATATTTCCGTGACGAGAAGTCGTTTGGTATCTATAATGACGCCGGTGAGGTCATTGCACGAAATCACTACCGTGACGTGGAACAGGCCAACGGTACGAAACAACGCGTCTTTCCGAGCATCCATGTACGCCCCGATCATCGTCACGTAGGTTTGGCAGGACGCCTGACGAAACACTCACTAGATGTCACTATCGACGAAGGTTATTGTATTGTCCCAATCTGTCCTTATATAGTCCAGTGGATACGTGACCACGACAACGGCACGTATCAGCAGCATTTAGAGCACCCCGTACCGGAGCATTTTCGTGTTGACTGACGACCATAAACGGCTCATTGTCTTACGCCACGGCAAGGCAACCTACCCGCCAGTGCCCGACCATGAACGCCCCCTCGCGCAGCGAGGTAATGCCGAGGCACCCGCAGTTGGCCGCTGGCTCGTCGAACACGGCCTGTATCCAGATGCGATCATCACCTCGGATGCACTGCGAACCCGCCAAACCACCACCTGGGTTCTCAATGAGCTTGGCGATAAGGCCCCCACGCCCTATCTGGACTCCAGGCTATACATGGCGCCCGTAACTCGAGCATTAGCGGTGATCAATGAGACGGAAGAACAGGTCCGTACGTTGATGTTGGTGGGGCATATGCCATGGGTTCAAGAACTTGGCATCCGTCTTGCCTCTGTTGACTCGGACGAAACCGCAGTCTTAGAGATGGCAGAACACTACCCGACCTTAGGCATGATGATTTTTGAAATACCTGGCCAGTGGGCCAGCCTCGACGGCAGGGACGCCAAAATGACACACTTTGTCGTGCCACGTTAGTGACGATCACGCCCCAACACCAGCCGCGCTATCACCGCAAGAGCTGCAACGAGAGCCACGCTGATACACGTTACGGTGAGCCACATCGGGAGGGGCACAAGCAGTGCCAGCGTCATCGCAAGAATTGCGATTCCCAAAACGAGGCGCTGCCAGAACATGACGTCATCTCCCAAAATCAACCTGTACCTCACCCGCGGAACCGCACCACTCGTCTAGTAGGGCGATTCATTGCTCCGTGTTCGTGAGGCTCTTAATCTCGCTTACGGTTAAACGAAAAGCCCCCCGAGATCAATTCTGCAAGAGATCTCGGGGGCTTAGGATCCGCATGATAGTGCGGAAGTTGTTAGCGCGCCCTAAGGGATTCGAACCCCTGACCTTCTGTTCCGTAGACAGACGCTCTATCCAGCTGAGCTAAGGGCGCCGAAGCAACGAGATATAACTATACTCGGACTTTTCGGAAATGCAAAATCAAACTACAGTTCGACGCTCGCGGGGACGATTTTTGGTCAAAAGTAATGTGCAGAAACCGAGTTTCGCGAACTTTTAGAGATGGAAAAACCCTGAAATTACGCCAAAAACTGGTTCCCCTCGCTGCAAACCGGGTGGCCTTGATCACTTTTGCCAACTAAGGTAAAGACAATGTTGTCTCTGGGCGAAGTTTGGGTGAATCATCTTGCCCGCCACTTGTGGCCAGGCTGCTAAAGTATGCGACATAGACTCTCGTTCCGACCGGAACGGTTCGCAGCACGACGACGTGCTGGTATTGTCATGCTGCGGTTGGTAAGTCGATACGAAAAAGGATCCACATGGTTGAAAACGCCGCCTCTGGTCTGGCTGCACAGATCGAGGACACCGCACCCACCAAGCACAAGCCACTATTGGATTGGGTCAAAGAAACAGCGGAGCTGACCCAGCCGGACTCTGTCTACTGGGTAAATGGTTCGCAAGAAGAATATGATCGCATCGCCCAAGAAATGGTCGATGCCGGCTCCCTGGTCCGTCTCACGGACCCGCAGTTTCCGAATTCTTATGCGGCCTTCTCCGATCCCGCGGATGTTGCGCGAGTCGAGTCGCGGACGTTTATCTGCTCTGAAAAAGAAGAAGACGCCGGTTTTACCAATAACTGGAAAGACCCGGCTGAAATGAAAGCCATCCTCAACGATGCATTCGACGGTGCGATGCGTGGTCGCACGATGTACGTTGTCCCATTCGTCATGGGACCCTTGGATGCTAAAGATCCAAAATTCGGTGTCGAAATTACTGACAGCCCATATGTCGTGTTATCCATGCGCGTCATGGCACGCATCGGCTCAGACGTTTTGCACAAGATTGAAGAAACCGACGCTTTCTTCGTGCCAGCACTCCACTCTGTTGGTGCGCCACTAGAAGAGGGTCAAGAAGACGTCTCTTGGCCATCCAATGAGACCAAATGGATCGTGCACTTCCCAGAAGAGCGCTCCATCGTGTCCTACGGTTCCGGCTACGGTGGCAATGCATTGCTTGGTAAGAAAGCCTACTCGCTGCGTATCGCTTCGGCGATGGCACGTGATGAAGGCTGGATGGCTGAGCACATGCTCATCTTGAAGCTCACCAGCCCAGAAGGTAAGTCCTACACCATTACCGGTGCATTCCCATCCGCAACCGGTAAAACGAACTTGGCGCTGATCGATCCAACCCTGGAAGGCTGGACCGCTGAAACCCTTGGTGACGATATCGCCTGGATCACGCCGAACGACAAAAACGAACTGCGTGTCGTCAACCCAGAATATGGCTTCTTTGGTGTAGCCCCGGGTACCGGTTGGCACACCAACCCCAACGCGATGCGCGCCATCGCCAAGGGCAACACCATCTTCACCAACGTCGCCCTCACCCCAGAAGGTGGCGTGTGGTGGGAAGGCATGACCAAAGAAAAACCTGCCAAACTCACCGACTGGCTGGGTAACGAATGGACCCCTGAATCTGGGACCCCTGCAGCCCACCCGAACTCACGCTTCTGCACGCCGATCGACCAGACCGACATGCTGGCCGAGGAATACTTCGACCCAGAAGGCATCAAACTCGACGCCATTCTCTTCGGTGGACGTCGCGACAACGCCATCCCATTGGTCACCGAAGCTCGTTCCTGGCAGGATGGGGTCTTCAAGGGTGCCACCCTGTCTTCTGCTCAGACTGCAGCCGCTGAAGGAACCGTGGGCGTCGTCCGCCGTGACCCAATGGCTATGCTGCCATTCATCGGTTACGCTGCCGGTGACTACGTGCAGAACTGGTTGGACATGGCCGACAAGATCGGTGAAGACAACATGCCAAAGGTCTTCTTGGTCAACTGGTTCCGCCGCAATGCGGAGGGCAAATTCTCTTGGCCAGGATTCGGCGAAAACTCACGCGTCCTGAAATGGGTCGTAGAACGTCTCGAAGGTCAAGGCGAGGGCATCGAAACGCCTATCGGTGTCGTCCCAACCGAAGATGCACTGGATCTGACCGGTCTAGACATCTCTCAGGAGAACCTGATCAACTCAATCCAATTCGTCGCCGAAGAATGGCACGACGAGATCCCCATGATCGAAGAATGGTTCGCCAAATTCGGTGACAAGCTACCACAGGCTATGACTGCGGAGCTTGAAGGTCTCAAGGAACGTCTGGGCCTCAACAGCTAAGATTTCCCCAACACGATCAACCGGGTCTGCAATTGCGGGCCCGGTTGATTAGGTTAAAGACATGGCTTTATACGACGACGCAACCAGAGTCCTTTGCGATCTGGTTGGGAAACCCGCCACTTTCCACGACGGCCAGTACGAGGCAATTGAAGCCATCGTCGCCGAGAGACGACGCGGACTCGTGGTGCAACGCACCGGCTGGGGGAAATCTGCCGTATATTTTGTGGCCACCGCACTACTACGAAAACAAGGTCATGGACCTACCCTGATCATCTCCCCGCTGTTAGCGCTCATGGCGGATCAAGTTGCTGCCGCCCAACGTGCAGGGATTGTCGCTGAGTCCATTAACTCGACGAACGCGACGGCTTGGGGCGACATCACCCAACGACTGGCACGTAATGAAATCGATGTGCTGCTCATTTCCCCGGAACGTCTCAATAATCCCGTATTCCGTGACACGCAATTACCTGATCTCACCCAACGACTAGGCATGTTGGTCATCGACGAAGCGCACTGTATTTCAGACTGGGGTCATGACTTTCGACCCGACTACCGTCGCATCGGCGCGGTCATCGACCAACTCCCCAATACCCCCCATACTGGCGACCACGGCGACCGCGAACCAACGCGTCGTCGAGGATGTCATGGAACAGCTTGGCGACGACGTGTTTCTGACACGCGGCCCGCTGGCCCGTTCTTCCCTCAAGCTCTCCGTGCTCCCGGTAGCGGATCCGGCAACGCGCATTGGCTGGCTGATCGATCACCTGCATGATTTTGCGTCGTCGGGCATTATTTACACGCTGACCGTGGCCGCTGCCGAAGATATTGCCCAAGCATTGCGTGCTGCCGGCCATAACGTGGCAGCATATACGGGTGCCACCGCAGCAGAGGAACGCACCCAGCTAGAAAGTGCCCTCAAAGAAAACCGCGTGAAGGCCCTCGTTGCGACTTCAGCATTGGGCATGGGGTTCGATAAACCAGATCTGGCATTCGTGGTGCATTTCGGGGCCCCATCATCCCCGGTGTCGTATTATCAGCACATCGGTCGTGCCGGTCGCGGTACGGAACATGCCGAGGCCGTGCTCCTGCCCGGCCCCGAGGATCAGCGGATTTGGGAGTATTTCGCCACCGCCTCCATGCCCGACGAAGACCTGGCCCATCAAGTAATCGAGCTGGCCACCCAGCCGCTCTCAGTACCGGCATTATCCGCCCGGGTCGACTTATCGCCGTCGCGTCTTGAATTATTGCTGAAAATACTCGCCGTCGATGACGTCATGATTCGCACCAAGGGTGGTTGGCAGGCGACCGGCAAACCGTGGAGCTATGACGCCCAACGTTACGAAAATGTCGCTACCCAACGGGGTGCAGAACAACAATTAATGCTGCAGTATCAGCACACGAAGCAGTGTCGAATGCGCTTCTTATCCGAGACCCTGGATGACCCCTACGCACAAGATTGCGGACGCTGTGATAACTGCGTGGGCACTCAGCATCAGCTAGAAATTTCCGATCGCGCCAGGGGTCAAGCCCACAGTGTATTGTCTCGCGCCGGGGTGCCGATCGCTCCGCGCCGCATGTGGCCCACGGGCATGGCCAACCTCGGCGAGGATCTCAAAGGTAAAATCACGCTCCAGGCTGAAGAAGGTCGAGCTCTAGCCCGGATGACCGATCTGGGTTGGGGTAGTACCTTAAGGGCTCTCCAAGATCCTAATACTGCAGATGCGCCGGTCAGCGAAGCAATCGTCAAAGCAGTGGTCGAAGTGTTAGCCCAATGGAATTGGGAACAACGGCCCATGGCCGTAGTGTCGATGCCATCACCTCATCGGCCACAACTTGTCGGTTCCATGGCTCAATCGATAGCTCAGATCGGACAGCTGCCGTATCTGGGTGAACTGGTCTGGGATGGCCCCGTGACTACCCCGGCCACCAACAGTGCGTTTCGGCTGGCTCAAGTCGTCGAGCGCTACAGCGTACCGGAGCCGGTGCGACAGGAATTGAGCGCAGCAGCCGCAACCGGCCCAGTGCTCTTGGTGGACGACTTCGCCAACACCAAGTGGTCACTCACTGTGGCTACCCTGAAACTTCGACAAGCAGGAGCCAGCGGCGTTCTGCCCTTGACGCTTGGAACCCTCTAAGAACGGATGATTCCCAAGACAGTGTCACGCAGCCATTCCATGGTGGCAACATCGGGGGCTTCAGCATTAAAACGCAGCAAGGGTTCGGTATTCGACGGGCGGATATTAAACCACCATGCCCCATTGGCTGCAGCCACTGTGGTGCCATCCATCGTAGAAATCTCGACATCAACCCCAGGATCAAATTGGGCTAACACCTTTGCAATGGTCGCCGACTGATCGATAACTTGGGAATTGATCTCACCAGAGGCAACATACGGTGAGTAGTGGTGAGCAAGCTGGGAGGCGGGAGCATCTTCGGTCCCCAACATCGCCAGGACGTGCATCGCCGCAAGCATGCCCGTATCAGCGTTGAAGAAATCTCGGAAATAATAATGCGCGGAATGTTCGCCACCAAAGACAGCACCGTGTTCTGCCATATAGGCCTTGATAAACGAATGCCCAACCCGCGTTTCGATGGCGCGACCCCCGGCAGCTTCCACAACCTCGGGCACCACTTTGGAGGTGATGAGATTATAGATAATCACGGGTGTGGGTTCCCCGGCAGCTTGGGCACGTGCAATCTCCCGGACGGCCACCATTGCGGTGATCGCCGATGGCGAGATGGGTTCACCTGTTTCATCGACTACGAAACACCGGTCAGCATCACCATCAAAAGCCAAGCCAAGATCGGCGTCATGATGACGAACAGCGGCTTGCAAATCGATCAGATTCTCGGGCTCGATAGGGTTAGCTGGGTGGTTTGGAAAAGTGCCATCTAAATCGAAATATAGGGGAATAATTTCGATCGGCAGCGCCTCGAGCGCTTGATCGCCCAGCACTGCCGGAGTGGTATATCCGGCCATGCCATTGCCAGCATCGACAACCACCCGGAGTGGTCGAATGGAAGATAAATCGACCAGTGAGCGCAAATATTGGGCATACTCCGTGAGCGTATCGCGGTGGGAGATGGAGCCCGGTTGTGCCCCAGCCTCCACGAATCCGGTGTGGAGGTAGCCCTGCGCCAGGCGTTGGATATCTGTGAGTCCGGTGTCCGAAGAAATGGGCACAGCACCTGCCCGGGTCATCTTCATGCCGTTATACCCTGCGGGATTATGCGAGGCCGTAAACACGACCCCTGGCGCATTGAGTACTCCCGAGGCGTGATACAGCATGTCTGTGGAAATCAATCCCAGTTGCACCACGTTGGCACCGGCTGCTGTAGCACCTTTGGTAAACGCGGCCATATATTCTTCAGATGAGGGTCGCATATCACCACCGACCAGCACCTCGGCTGCGCCGGTGACTTCGACAAAAGCGAAGCCGACAGCCAAGGCCACGTCAGCATTGATCGTGGTGTTTTCAATTCCTCGAACGTCGTAGGCCTTGAAACTTTCGGATAGGTCCAGTGCGGGCTGATCAAAAGCAATCTTCACAATTGCTGAGTCTAACCCGAAACTTTCAACCAAATCGAAAACCTGTCACCATACCGATCATGGTACACAATGGAATAGCACACACCCCGCCGAAAGGACGACATGCACCCGCCAATCACCCCCGACGCTGACACCGGGCAACTGTGGATGGGACATGCGCCAAAAACTGTCGGCTTCCGACGCTTGATGACCGGACTTTTCTTCGCCGGCGTGGCAACCTTCGCCCAGCTCTATTCACCACAGGGTTTGTTGCCATTAATCGCCTCCGATTTGGCCATCAGCCCCGATCAGGCGGCCTTGTTGATTTCTGCCTCAACCATCGGATTAGCCGCCGCCGTGATTCCCTGGTCGTTTGTGGGCGACCGTTTGGGCCGCAAACCCGCCATGACCATCTCCATTATTGCGGCATGTCTCTTTGGGCTGGCAGCCACGATCTCTCCAACATTCCACATGATTTTGGTCTTTCGAATCCTTGAAGGTGTCGCCCTGGGTGGAGTTCCTGCGCTGGCGATGGCCTACCTCAATGAGGAGGTCCATCCTGCGGCCGCAGGTCAGTCAGCTGGCACCTTCATTGCAGGGACAGTACTGGGTGGGCTGTTGGGAAGAATTGTGGCAGCACCGCTAGGGGAGTGGTACCACTGGCGACTCGGGATGGGCCTGGTACTGGTGTTAGCCATCGCTTCGGCGACCTGTTTTTTGTTGCTCACCCCCACCGCCAGAAAATTTGCTCCCACCTCGACGTCGCTGCGTCATGCTCTGAGCTCCATCACCGCAAACCTGCGCTCTGCCGTGCTGGTCGTGATGTATGCCCAAGGGATGCTGCTGATGGGTGGATTCGTTGCGGTCTATAACTTTTTGGGGTTCCATTTGCTGGAGGAACCATTCAATCTGCCAGTCTCGGTGGTATCGCTCGTCTTTTTGGCGTACTTGATGGGTACCGTCACGTCACCGTGGGCCGGGCGGCTGGCCACTCAATACCGCCCGTCTCGGGTGTTGATGGCGCTTAGCGCAACGATGATTATGGCCATCCTGTTGACGCTGGTGCCCAATATCTGGGTGCTGTTACTTGGTGTCTTACTCTTTACGGGGGCGTTTTTCGGCGCGCATTCTGTGGCTTCTGGATGGGCCGGGGCCGCAGCGGAAGGCGGACGGGCACAATCGACGTCGTTATATAACCTGTGTTATTACGCTGGCTCGTCGATCTTTGGGTGGCTAGGAGGCATCTTTTTTACACAGGCGGGTTGGCTGGGAACCGTTGTGATGACCGTAGGACTGACTGCGTTCGCGCTGGCGGCAACGGCATTGTTATACGTTTTTGTTGTCCAACCGCGAATTAATGCGATCCGAGAGCCGAACTCGTCTCACGGCTAGGCACTTGACAGTACAATGGGCGACATGGAGTTCATTATCCCACTGCTGTTGCTTGCGGTTTCAGCACTTTTGGTGTGGGGCCTTATTGCTTTTCTTGGTCGCTCCGCTGGGCTGACCAATAAGGCCAACACCAAACCTGCCGCTAGCCCCCGGGGCAAATCACCTGCACTGTTTGACCGGATGTCCGAAGAAGGTGCGGTAGCTGCTGCTGCGCGCCTGGATGAAGACACCCACAACAAGGTGTACCGGTACTTGGCCGTGGGTCAACTCGCACAAGCCGCGGAGGTCTATCATCGCGCCACGGGCGTAGGACGCATTGAAGCGTTCGTGGATGTGCAAGCGCTCTACCAGTTCCCACAAGAACACAACATCCAAGCCCCCCTCGAAGACGTGGCTGGGACCGACCCATTTGTTCCAAATGAACATGACGCGGATCAACAAGTCACCGATCTGACCATCCCCGCTGAATGGGTTGAAGAGGTCTCTGAACTCCCAAAACCTCAGCGTTTTGAGATTCAGGTTCACCGCGGCGATGAGACCATTTCGATGTCATCGGAAGATCTGGCGCCATGGATCCGCGATCAGATCGAAGCGATGGTTCGCGACGAACGCCTCGATGATGCCGCCGAAACGCTCACAGAGCATACGGTCTTAGATTCGGCGGAAGCCAAAGATTTGATCAAATTGATCGCCCAGCAGATTCACGCCACTGAGGACGACGGCAAGGACTAAAGTATTCTCAACATACACGAGGCGCCTTGGAAAACTTTCCAGGGCGCCTCGTTGTCTTCGTGAAACTTTTTTAGACGTCATCCTCTGCCACGGGGCCACCTTCGGCTTCCCAGCGGTCGAGTTGACGAG
Source organism: Enteractinococcus sp. (assembly GCA_036516115.1). Classification (GTDB taxonomy): domain Bacteria; phylum Actinomycetota; class Actinomycetes; order Actinomycetales; family Micrococcaceae; genus Yaniella. Next base: position 117,466 of record DATBUL010000047.1, read on the forward strand.
TCTTCGAGGAGGAATGTTTCAGACGCACACCGTAGCCGGCAGCCTCTGAATCGGGTAGGAACAGTGCGCCATGTTCAATCAGGACATCCTTGATGGCCGCTTTCTGGTCATCTGGAAGATTAATGATGCCACGTTCGAATTTGCGAATCTGTTTGCGTTCAATCCCGGTCTCATCTGCGATGTACCACGTCGAAATGCCGACGAGTGCCCGACCAGCGCGTGCGAGTGCAGAATTGAAAACATCGTGTTGAGTCATAATTTCGTTCCAATCTCTCATACTGATCGAGGTGATCCGCCCGTTGCACTCAGTGTGGCCTGAAAACGGCTCTCAGTGCAAGAGACGAATCACGTTGTTGTCACCTTCCATCATAGTTCTACACCCCAGCTGAGCCCTAAGTTCGGACACGCTAGGCATCCCTGTGAGGCACCCTGAGCACTGGAAACTCAAGAAAGCAGCTGTCATGGAAAGATGAGGTCCCTTTGGAGATGTATACATAGGCCGTCTCACGATATTTGATTCGACGAGCTCAAGGCTCAACTTGAAGCAGCGGGAAACAGCCCAGGTCATCGTAGTGAGAGGCAGCTGCGCGACTCGATGCAGTGGCGTCCCAGTCCACCCCCGGGGAGTATGGGCTCGTCGAGCGCTGTGTAAGGAGGGTGCCACAGCCCAGGCTCAGAACGTTGAATAGAATTGGGAACTTGAAGGTCCCGGGATGACCAAAGCCCTGCAACCAAGAGTGTGGTTGCAGGGCTTTTGCTGCGGAGGCGGGGGGATTCGAACCCCCGGTCCGCGTTACACAGACCCTTCATTAGCAGTGAAGTCCAATCGGCCTCTCTGGCACGCCTCCGGGTTATTGAACAAAACGGTGTTCAAATAACCCCTCTACCATATCGAATGGAAGCGATTTGGTCAAAACGAGCCGTTCATCGTGTCCCAGGCGCCGCTGAGTTTTGTAAGCTGCGTCACGACAGAGTATCGTGTGAGCCACGTAATGTATACACAGTCGGCCTTTTGGTCGAGATGGGGTAATGGAGGCTCAGCATGGTGCAGACCCACGACTCAGCAGCGACCTACCGCGCGATATTCCACAAGGCCCGCCAGGACCCGGAGGGTTTTTGGCTAGAACAAGCCCAAAGCCTCGACTGGCATACCGCTCCCAAGAACGCACTGGACTACGATGGCCAGGCGCAGTGGAAATGGTTTCCTGATGGTCGCCTCAATATCACGTATCAGGCCTTGGACCGGTGGGTCAACGCGGGGCATGGCGAGCAAGCCGCCGTGATCTGGGATTCCGCCATGACCGATCAGAAGGTCACTTATACCTACGCCCAACTTTTGGATAAGGTCGCCACCTTCGCGGGCGCTCTTCGCGCCCAAGGCATTGCCAAGGGCGATCGGGTATTAATTTATATGCCCATGATTCCCGAAGCCCTCATCGCGATGCTGGCAGTCGCCCGGCTCGGTGCGATTCACGTCGTGACATTCGGTGGCTTTGCCCCGAAAGAAGTCGCCACCCGATTGGACGATGCCAAGGCTAGAGCCGTTATCGCTGCCACCGGTGGGCTAGAACCGGCCCGGGCGGTCCGCTACCTGCCCAATGTGGCCGAGGCAATCGGACTGGCTGAGCACAAACCCGAGGTCGTCATCGTCAAACAACGCCCTGAGATTTCGGATTCGATTGCCGACTTTGATACCACCTGGCTGGATTTCGATGACCAGCTCGCGATGCATCACCCAGTCGATGCGGTTGCTGTTGCTGCAACGGATCCGCTGTATTTACTGCACACCTCGGGCACGACCTCCAAGCCCAAAGCTGTCATTCGGGATCACGGTGGCTATGCGGTCGCCTCGGCCTGGTCGGTGAAAAATATTTATGACGTGGCTGCCGGTGAGGTGATGTTTGTGGCCTCCGACGTCGGCTGAGTCGTTGGCCACACCTACATTGTCTATGCGCCGTTAGTAGCAGGTGCCACCACGGTGGTGTATGAGGGTAAACCCGTCGGCACTCCCGACGCTGGGGCGTTTTGGCGTGTCGCCTCCGAACACGGTGCGAAAATGATCTTCTCAGCACCGACTGCCTACCGGGCCATCCGTGCCGCTGATCCAACAGGGGAGCAGTGGCAGCACTATGACCTATCAAAACTGACGAATATTTTCTCCGCGGGTGAGCGTCTTGATGAAGATACGTATCACTGGCTGGGCCAGGTAACGGGCAAACCGGTCGTGGATCATTGGTGGCAGACAGAAACCGGCTGGCCGATTGTCGCGAATCTGCGCGGCCTGGCGCCAATGCCAATGAAAGCGGGTTCTCCCTCGGTGCCGGTTCCCGGCTATGACGTCGGCGTAGTCGATCCGCTGGGGGAGCCGGTCAGTCCCGGTGCGGAGGGCAATATTGTCATAAAGTTGCCGCTGCCGCCCGGAGCGATGGTGGGGCTCTATGGCGAACCTGAGCGGTTCTATTCGTCGTACCTGGCGGCATTTCCTGGCTACTATGAAACCGGAGATACCGGGTATATCGATGACGACGGTTATGTCTTCGTACTGGGCCGATCCGATGACGTCATCAACGTGGCGGGCCTTCGACTGTCGACTGGCACGTTGGAATCGTTGATCGCCGAGCATCCGGCGGTCGCGGAAACGGCGGTTATTGGGGTTAGTGACGGGCTCAAAGGCCAAAAACCAGTAGCCTTTGTTGTGCTGACCGCGGGAGCAGACATTACCCGCGAGCAATTGACGAAAGAACTGGTGGCCAAAGTACGTAAGGACTTTGGTGCTGTGGCGGCCTTCCGGGACGTAGACGTCGTGACAGCCCTGCCAAAAACCCGGTCGGGCAAAATTCTGCGACGCACCATGCGATCGATAGTCGAAGGTCAAACCGTTACTGCTCCCGCAACGATTGACGATGCAGCAGTGTTGGACACCTTCGCCGCCCAAGCAACGCGATGGGAAGCCTAGAGCGCATTGGAAACTTCGGCTGCGGCGGCCAGCAGGGGCGGTAGAAGTTCTGTCAGATCTTCGGGTGCCTGCGTGGTCACGGCAACCGAGGTATTCATCGCGGCCACCGTGACGCCTGCGCGATTGCGAATGGGCACCGCAACGGAGGCGAGCCCGACTTCGAGTTCTTCTTCAACGACGGCATACCCGTGGTGACGAATGACCTCCAGCTCAGTGCGCAGCGTGGCCTCGTCGGTGATCGTGCGATCGGTGACTTCCGTTAGATCCGCTGCCTCGAAATACGCGTCCAGCTCGCTGGGTGTCAACCCCGCCAATAAGACGCGTCCCATCGAGGTCGCATACGCGGGAAAGCGCGTGCCCACCGTGATGTTGATGCGCATGATCGACGTGGTTTCTTGACGGGCAATATAAACGACGTCGGTGCCATCTAACACGGAGACCGACGTGGACTGGCCAAGCTCTTGGGAAAGATTCGCCAAAACGGGGTCGACGAGTTCGACCAGGGGCTGGGAGGCCAGATAGGCGAAACCCAGATTCATGATCTTCGGGGTCAGTGCGAAATGTTTCTCATTGGCCCGCATATATCCCAGATGGACGAGGGTGTGCACGAAGCGTCGCACGGTCGCGCGCGACAGCCCGGTCGCCTCGGCCACCTCGGTCAAGGTCATCCGAGGCGTTTGCCCGAAGGCCTCGATGACTTCGAGACCCCGGGCAAACGACTGGACGAAGAGTGCTGAACTAGTTTCCTGTTGCATCAACAAAATCGATGTCGGACTTGGCTTGTAGTTCCTCAAAGGTCAGACCGAAGAGACCTTTGACGGTGACCGTTCCGGAATCGGATAGTTCAAAGATCCCGTGGTCGGTGTACAGGCGCGAAACACAGCCCACACCGGTCAGCGGGTAGGTTGCCTCAGGGACGAGCTTGATGTCACCGTCGCGGGTGAACAGGTTCATCATGACATAGACCTGTTTGGCACCGATTGCCAAGTCCATGGCACCACCCACGGCGGGGATGGCATCCGGTGCACCGGTATGCCAGTTGGCCAAATCGCCCTTGGCGGACACCTGGAAGGCGCCGAGAACACAGACGTCCAAGTGGCCACCACGCATGATGGCAAATGAGTCAGCCTGGTGGAAGAACGCGGCTCCAGGGGTTTCGGTCACTGGGATTTTTCCGGCGTTTATCAGATCGCCGTCAATTTCGTGATTCTCAGCGGCACGCCCCATGCCCAACATGCCATTTTCGGTGTGCAAGGTGACGTCGTGCTCAGCGGTGAGATAGTTTGACACCAAGGTGGGCTGGCCGATGCCGAGGTTCACGAACGAACCGGGCTCGATGTCACCGGCAACAATCTCAGCCAGGGTATTACGGTCAACGGGTTCACTGCGTAGCATATTAGTTCTTCGCTCCTTGTTCACGTGCGGCCAGGGCGGTCGATTCGGTTTCAATGGCCACCATGACGTCGGTGTAGATCGACGGGGTCACAATGTTTTCTGGATCAAGCGAACCGGTCGGCAGGATTTCTTCAACCTGCACGATGGTCTGCTTGGCAGCCGTGGCCATCATCGGGCCGAAGTTGCGCGCGGTCTTGCGGTACACCAGATTGCCCTTCTCATCGGCTTTGAACGCCTTGATCAACGCGACATCACCGTGAATCGGGTATTCCAACACGTAGTTGCGTCCGTTGATTTCTCGAGTCTCTTTCCCTTCGGCCAGCATGGTGCCGTAACCGGTTGGGGTAAAGAACGCTCCAATACCGGCACCTGCGGCACGCAACCGCTCGGCCAGGTTGCCCTGCGGTACGAGTTCCAGTTCGATTTCACCGGCACGGTAGGCCTCATCGAAGTGCCAAGAGTCTGACTGGCGTGGGAAGGAACAGATGATTTTGTCCACGCGACGTTCTTTGATCAATAAGGCGAGACCCTCATCGGCCTGGCCGGCGTTGTTATTGACGATGGTCAGGTTTTTGGCCCCGCCATCGAGCAGGGCACCGATCAGTTCCATCGGTTGACCGGCGTTGCCAAAACCACCGATCAAAACCGTGGCGCCGTCGTCGATATTTGCAACGGCTTCAGCAGCGGATTGTACAATCTTGGTCATATCGTTTCCTTTACTCCGTGGCGTCTTCGTTTTCAACGACCATGGCGACACCCTGGCCCACACCGACACACAGGGCGGCAAGGCCCCAGCGACGGTTCTCGGCCTTCAGACGGCGAGCCAGTGTTCCCAATACGCGTGAGCCGGAAGCGCCCAATGGGTGACCCAGAGCGATCGCTCCGCCCCAGGCGTTGACGCGCTCATCGTCTAGTGCAATGCCCCATGAGTCGAGGTTGACTAACACCTGAGCTGCGAAAGCTTCATTGAGTTCAATCGCACCGACCTGATCCCAGCTAATACCGGCGCGTTCAAGTGCTAGATTCGCCGCTGGGACGGGGGCTTCACCAAAATACTGTGGCTCATTGGCTGCCGCGCCGCGCGAGACGACGCGCACCAATGGGTCAGTTCCAAGGGTTTCGGCGGCGGCCTCAGAACCCATCAGGACCACTCCGGCTCCGTCATTCATGGACGAGGCATTACCGGCCGTGACGGTACCGTTTTCTTTGCGGAAGACCGTGCGGAGACCGGAGAGGGTTTCCACGGTGGTCTCTGGGCGCATGGTCTCATCGCGCTCGACGTCGTCGACTGCGACAACTAAATTGTCATAGTGGCCGGCTTCCCATGCGGCGTGGGCACGCTGGTGAGACAGGGCTGCGTACTGGTCTTGGCGCTCCCGGGTGACCCCGTATTTTTCGACGAGTTGTTCGGTGGCTTCACCGAGTGACACCGTATATTCGGCGGGCATCTTCGGGTTGATCAGACGCCAACCCAGTGTTGTGGAGGCCATCTGGCTGTTGCCCGCTGGGTAAGCGCGTTCTGGCTTCGGCACGACGTAGGGGGCGCGGGACATGGATTCGGTTCCACCGGTAATCACGAGGTTATTATCGCCGGCACCGATCGAATAGCTGCCATGGAATGCGGCATCTAATGAGGAGCCACACAGGCGGTTGACGGTCACACCTGGGATAGAGGTTGGCAGACCGGCCAGCAGGGTTGCCATGCGGGCGACGTTGCGATTTTCTTCACCGGCGCCGTTGGCATTGCCAAAGACAACGTCGTCGATCTTGGTTTGGTCGAGGTTTGGATAACGTTCAAGAAGCGCTGTGATAACGGTTGCTGCGAGATCGTCCGGGCGGACGCCGGCGAGGCCACCACCTAATTTTCCGAACGGGGTGCGCAATGCATCGTAGATATATACCTGCTGCATGATTCCTTCCGAGCCTGAAGCACAGGGGGTTTTGTTCGCTATGCGAACATGAGTTCGCTCTGTGACACTATTAGTATAGCGGTGAAGGTCACACAAACCAAGGAATTGTGACGTATTTGTCATCCGCGAACGAAAACGCCCGGTTCAATCCATGGATTGAACCGGGCGTTGGGCTGCGCTCATTTAGCCTTCTTGGGCGTCGTATTCGGCCAGTGCCTCCTTGGCGACAGAGAATGCGACATTGGCTGCTGGCACCGAGCAATAGATTGCAGTCTGCAGGAGGATTTCTTTGATCTCATCGACCGTGAGACCATTACGCCGTGCCGCTTTGACGTGCATGGCTAGTTCATCCCAGTATTTGCCGGCGACCATTGCGGTCAGGGTCACCGCAGAGCGCATTTTGCGATCAAGCCCCGGACGAGTCCAAATGGTGCCCCACGCGTAGCGAGTGATCATTTCTTGGAAATCGGAGGTGAATTCATCAGCGTTAGCGGTGGCACGATCGACGTGGGCATCGGATAGGACCTCGCGACGCACGACCATACCTGCATCGTAAATATCGCCGATGGTTTGTTCGCTTTCGGAGCGTTCAATCGTGTGACCGCTAAAGAACGCGTGCAGGATATTCGCGGTGGCCTCGGGATCTTCGGTGGGTCCCTGGTGTGCAACATTTTCTAGGACAGCGGCTTGACCGTTCTGGACTGTCGATGCAACTGCTCGAGCGTGGTCTGGAGGCGAGACTGGATCCTTCTCACCGGCCAGAGCTAACAGGGGAGTGGAGACTTGTGCCAGCTCATCAGACATGTCGAATTCTGATAGGGCAATCGAGGCGTGAGCGTAGGAGAACCGGTCTGCATTTTGCAGGGAGTGGAGCAGCGCCGTCGACTCGGTCGGATGCTTTTCAATGAAACCAGGCGCAAACCACGTTTTGGCGGAGCGTTCTACCATGGCTGGGGTGCCGGCTTTGGAAACAAATTCTGCACGTTCCTGCCAGGCCTCCGGCGTCCCAAATTTTGGTGAGGAGCAGACCATTGCCACGCGGGTGAACAGATCGCCATAACGCAAGGTGAGGCGTTGGGCGACGGCACCGCCCAGGGAGACCCCTGCAAAAAAGACCTGGCGATCCGTGGCACCACGAGCCTGTGTTGCTAACTCGGCGACGGCATCGGCAAGCCCATCGAGGGTCCATTGTTGCGTGGAAGGTTCGGAGCGACCATGACCGGGAAGGTCGTAACCGATGATTTCGTAATCCTCGGCCAACAATTGGGCGGTCTTGCCCCACAGCGGCTCAACGGCTGTCCCGAGGCCCGGACCAAGGATCAACAGCGGTTTGGTCGGATCTTGTGCGGTGAATTGAATACCGGAGATTTTAGGATCGCTCATGTACTCCACTTTCTATAGCGCGAATTGACTTCTGCCACGATAGTCGCGGCACCTCCCATGTAACCGGAAGGATCTAACATTTTGTTGATGGTATCGACACTGACCAGACCAGCGGGCAGCTTGGCTACCAGCGCCTCGGCTAGATCGGTCCCATCTGCAAGTGCTTGCTGGCAGGTTTCTTGGACGAGATGTTTTCCAGTGCCCGCTGGCACCGTCTCGTGGGCGTCGACGATGGGGCCCAACCATTGGGTGATGCGACCTAGCAGCAGATAGTTACCATGAATGTCCAGGTTGCGTCGCATCGCTTCAGGGTGGACCTTTAGGCCGCCCGACAGCTCTGCCAGGATTTCGGTTACGGCCCCGGTGGTGCGCAAAAGGTCCCGTAATGCGGCCCATTCGGTATGCCAGCCGCCGTCGGCGCGTTCTGCGGTATTGGCAATGATGCCGGTGTGTAATGTGTTGAGATCGCCCGCTGCAACCTGCGCGGCATTTTTGAGTCGAATCGACAGGACTGGATTATTTTTATGCGGCATCGCCGAGGAACCTCCGCGTCCAGGTTTGGACGGTTCGGAAAGTTCGGCATGTTCGGCTTGGACGGCGGTGAGCACATCATTGGCCAGTTTCGCTGCCGCGGCAACGACCTGGAACGCGGCCTGAGCGATCGTGATGACTGGGATACGGTTGGCATGCCACACTGAAACTGAATCCAGCCCCAACTCCTGGCCCAAGAGATCTCGTTGAGCATTGACCAGGGTCATGGGGTCTTGTTCGGGTTGTTCAGCTCGGAAATAATCGACCCACCAGGTCGATGTACCGACGGCGCCACCCCACTGCAGCGGCACATTTTGCAACGCAGTCTCAAAGTGCTCTCCGGCGGCGCCCAGGGCTTCAATCCACTGGGAGACGCGGTAACCAAAACTAATCGGCTGAGCATGTTGGTCCAAGGATCGACCGATCATCACGGTCTTGGCGTGTTCTTCGGCGAGCGTGCTCAAATGGCCAACTGCTGTTTTCAACTGCCCTACGGCATGCTGGCCTGCCCGGGCGGCAACCACCATCAGCGCGGTATCAATAATGTCTTGCGACGTCGCGCCACGATGAACATAGGTCGCAGCTTCAGCATCGTGTTCGGCAACCTTAGCTCGCATGGCCGATAGCAACGGGATGAGCGCATTGGCGCCATCAGGAGTTTTCTCAGCAATCGCCACGAGGTCGTAGTCATCGATATCCGAGGCTGCCTCCACCGCGGAGGTAATGCCTTCAGGCGCGGTGCCGAATGCTACTTGGGCGCGGCACCAGGCGACTTCGACATTGAGCATAGCCTGGGCGAAGGCGGTGTCTGAGGTGAGTTCTGCTGCGCGGGTGCCGGCCCAAACCGGGTTGAGCAAGCCGAAGTCGTACACGGGGTGGTTTCCCTTTCTACACAATGGTCTGGACACAACGATACCCGCTCGACAAAAACGAGCGGGTATCGGGTACGTGCAACCTATGGTTTTGGATAGGTCATGCCGGGGAACTGGAAGAACACGGTCTCCTGGTCACCCTGGATGTGAATATCAAGAATCAGACGCTTGCCGTCTCGCTTGGCGATCACGGTGTCCGCGCGATCACCCAGCGCTACGATGGTTGGATCGTCTTCCAACCCCGGGGTTCCTGGAATATAAGCGCGGGTGTGGAGTTTATTCAACAGGCCACGAGCAAAGACGACCACGTGGATAAACGGTGCTTTGCCGTCGTCGGTTGGACCGGGCTCAACGGTTGTGAACCGGTAGGTGCCAACGTTATCGGTGGTCGCACGGCCCCAACCGGTGAACACGAATGGGTCGCGGATTAACGAACCATCCTGGGTGGGGATGTTGCCGTTTTCATCTGCCTGCCAGATTTCCAGCATCGCATCTGGGATGGGATCGCCGGCGCCGTCGTAGACGGTACCGGTGAGCTGGATGGCGCGCTCATCGCCGGGAGGTACCAAGTGCTGGCCGTTTTCAAACGGCAAGTGTACGTTCTCAGCGGCGTTGAAGTAGCCAAAGAAGGGGCCAATAGTCTGGCCGGGGGTAGGGGTCAGGTCATTAGTGGTCATGGTCTTCGTCCTCCATCCAGGTGCGCTGGGATCCAGTCAAAACGATGTCAAAGGTGTAGCCGGTGTTCCACTCGTGGCTGGTGACCGAGTGGTCATAGGTTGCCACCAGACGGTCACGAGCCTTCTGATCGGTGATGCCCTGATAGATCGGATCCAGAGCAAAGAGCGGATCGCCTGGGAAATACATTTGCGTGATCATCCGCTGCGTGAAATCGGTACCGAACAGCGAGAAGTGAATGTGCGCTGGACGCCAGGCATTATGGTGGTTCTTCCACGGGTACGGGGCCGGCTTAATCGTGGTGAACTCATACGAGCCATCATCACCCGTGATAGCGCGGCCGACACCTGAGAAGTTCGGATCGATTGGGGCAGGGTGCTGGTCGCGTTTGTGAATGTAACGACCGGCAGCGTTGGCCTGCCAAATCTCGATCAGCTGGCCTCGAACCGGACGACCATTACCGTCGAGCACCTTCCCGCGAACTTTGATGCGTTCACCGATGGGTTCACCGTTGTGCTGGATGGTCAGATCCGATTCCAAAATGTGCACGTCGCGGTGGCCAAAGGCTGGTGAGTACAGCTCAATGGTTTCAGGGTCGGTGTGGTGGAGATCCTTGGTGGGGTGACGCAGCAGAGAGGAACGGTACGGTGGGTAGTTCAACCGTGGCTGAGTTTCTTCTTTGGATGCATCGGCTTCCATGCCCGCGCGGTAGTCCGCCTGAATCTGGGCGATTTCGGCGTCGATGGTTTCCTGTGGGTCTGTTGTGGCCTGCGGATCGAGGCGTGCGGTATTTTGTTCAGACACTTCGCAAATCCTTTCGTCGTATCGGTGGGTTATTCGTGCGGCCAGCCGCAGTAAGATTCGGCAAGATATTGACGCCCATACTTGGAACCGACCACGGTTTGAAGTTCACCAATGGCGCGGCGAGCTTCAAACGAGGTGGCGTCATCACGTGTGTGAAGCATGCTGGTCATCCAGTACGAGAAGTTCTGGGCCTTCCAAACACGTTTCAGTGCTGTTTCCGAGTAGTTGTCGATGCCGGTGGTACTTCCGGATGTGAAGAACGATTCCAGAGCGTTGAATAGCACTTTGACGTCGGCAAACGCCAAGTTCAGTCCTTTGGCTCCGGTCGGTGGCACAGTGTGACCTGCGTCGCCGGCTAAGAATAGATTACCCCAGCGCATCGGTTCAGCAACGAAAGAGCGGAATTTCAGAACGACTTTTTCAAAAATCGGACCGCGCTTGAGCTGGAAGCCGTCCGGACCATCAACCCGGGCCTGCAGTTCATCCCAGATTTGATCCTCGGTCCAGTCGTCTGGATTCTCGTTGGGATCGCACTGGAAATAGTGGCGTTGGACGGTCTCATTGCGCTGCGAAATCAGGGCGAAACCGCGTGGTGAGTTCGCATAAATCAGTTCTTCAGCACTTGGCGGAGCTTCAGTGAGGATGCCAAACCAGGCGAAGGGATACTCAATTTTGTGTTCTTGACGGGTCTCCGAAGGGATCGCCCGACGGCAGAAGGAACGTGATCCGTCGGTACCGACGATAAAGCGTGCCTGGATGACGCCTTCGTTGCCTTCAGCATCGGTATAACGAATCTTGGGGTCATCGGTCTGGGTGTCTTCGACCCCAATGACGGTGTGTTCATAGCGCACATCGCCGCCGTCACGGGCGCGGGCTGCAGCCAGGTCAACGAAGACCTCGTTTTGTGGGTACAACCAGACGGAGGCGTCGATGAGTTCTTTGAAATCGATACGGTGTGATTCGCCGTTGAAACGCAGATCAATACCGTGATGTTCATAACCGATGTCTTTAATGCGGGAGTCAACCCCGTATTCGGTCAACATTTCCACGGCACCGGTTTCTAAGATCCCCGCGCGGTGGGTATTTTTGATCGTTTCGTGGTCTCGAGTTTCCAGCACGATGTTGTCGATGCCAGCTCGGGAGAGTAAATGGGAAAGCATGAGTCCCGCTGGGCCGCCGCCTACGATACCCACTTGTGTGGTTTCTGTTTGTGTAGTCACTCAAACTCCTGTCGATTCAACCTCAAGGTGTTCTATATCCCTCCAAGTGTCCGACACAATAGGTGGCGCGCGCCACTACATTCTCACTGTGTGAGAATCACTCGGCTTCGGTCACGGGGTGCAAGGCACGGGTGAGTCCACGGGAGGCGGCCATTAAAACAGGAATCACGGCCGAACGTTGCTCGAAATCATCTGGGATCACCACGGAGATGGCAGCAATGGCGACCCTGTTGCGGCCCGTTGGTTTATCGAAGACCGGCACGGCAGCCCCCGTGGTGCCGTCATCGAGCATGCCGTCTAACATGGCATATCCTTCACGTCTGATATTAGTCAAGGTATTGGTGATCTCCCCGGTGCCGGGGTAAATCATCTGGTACGCCTCCGGATACAGCGCGAAGTATTCATCGATGATATGAGACGGTTGGAAGGCCAACTGCACCAAGCCCATCGACACCGTATGAATGGGCATCCGGGTGGCCACCGTTGCTTGATTGACGACGGAGTTGCGTGACGAAAGCCGTTCTACAATGAGCACCTCATGGTCATCGAGCACTGAGAGTTGCGTGTGCTGTCGAAAGATCGCTTGCACATCATCCAGAAATGGCATCGCTGCGGTGCGCAGACTCAGCGCCGGTGACGACCGCGCTGCTAACTCCCACAGGCGCATGCCTAACCCTACGGTGCCATCCGAATAGCGAGTCAGAATGTCCTCTTTAGTCAGTTGACCGATTAGGCGGTAGGTGGTCGCCAGGGGAATATTGGCAAGGTGGGATAGCTCGGCGACAGGCAAGCGCCGCCGTCGTGCGTCAAATGCCGACAGCATGCGCAATACGCGGTCTAATACGGTATCTTTGGCCAAGTTTGTCATCTGAATATCAGTTTAGCCGGTCGGTATCTTGCCGCGCGTTAAACAGTCAGGGCGTGATACACCCGGTGGGGTATCACGCCCTGGGAAGTTCTGGACGGCGGTTTAGGAAACGCTGACCATATCTTTTTGTGCGTGTTGGCGTTGCTTCATGCCATCCCGAGCTTGCATCGTTTCGGGGGTACGCGATTCTTTGGCCATCCGAATGCCCAAGATACTTAGCGCAGATAGACCAGCGATCAACCACCAACCGACTGCTGAGCTGCCAAGCTGCGTGCCCAGCGTGTAGACATAGGGAAACACCACTGCGCCCAGGTTGCCCAGGGTAAGCACCAGGCCCAAAGCGGTTGCAAAGTCCTGACTGGAAACTTCTTCTGGGTATTCCGATGGCGACACACTGGCAGGGGAGAGGTACATCATGCCGAAAATCCCGATCAGGGACAGCACAACCCACAACATCACACTATTGACAAGTGGAATGAGTGCCAGCAAGACCACAATGATAGCTGCAGGAATCCACAGGGTGGACAGGAATTTCTTTGCTCGGTCAGCAAATATGCCGCCAAGGATTGAACCTGGAATACCCACCAGCAGCATCACCAGACCCAGCAGGCTTGCGTTCGTTGCGCTAAAGCCGTGCTCTGATTCGGCGAAACTGGGGCCCAATTGAGAAACGGTAAAGAACGCGCCGTAGGCAGCAACTGAGACGATACCGATACCCCACATCGTCTTGGATTTCAGCACCTGCATGGTTGAACGCCAGCTAAATTCGTCGCCTTCCAATTCGTCCATATGCGATGGGACCTGAATCAGGGCCGCAGCAGCGACTGCGATGCCTAAGCCAACAGCGGTGGCGATCCACAGGCTTGCTCTCCAACCCATGCCTTCCATGAGGAAGGTCCACACATACAAGCCAATTGCGGAGCCTCCAGTTAGGCCTAGGCCGTTGAGAATACCTGCGACGAGTTTGCCGTTTTCTGGTTTGGACCAGTAATTGCCCAATGGGAAGATCGCGGCAACAACCAGCGACATGCCGACCCCACCAATGAAGCGAGCAGTCAGCATCAGACCATAGGAGCCGGACATGGCAATAAGCCCGCTTGACAGTGCGGTGATGATGCCACCCCACACGGCCACCCGTTTCAGACCCCATGCTGCGGCAGCGAAGCCTGCTGGAACGTGTGCAATTGCGTACCCCAGAAACCAGAGTGAAACCATCAGCCCGACCTGCGAGTAACTTAAACCAAACTCGGTGGTCAGGGTTGAGTACGCGGGCACGACCGCATACATCTGGAGTCCGTAGGAGAACGCCAGCAGCGTTGAGATCGTGATGACTATGCCACCCGTTCGACGCTTTGGCCTCTGCTCTACCGTATTTGTTGTGGTTGCTGTCTTCAAAAAATAATCCTCCAGAAGTCGAGTGATCGCAGGGGTCCATCAGGGCTGTTGCAGTCGCACGTACCTCCGTTCTCTAGCGGCCCGAGGCCGAAAAACGCATCAAAAATAACCGCATCAAGAGTGCGTTTCTTGACGCGGTCGAAGTCTCGTTGGTGAAACTTATAAAGCGGCTTCTTCCCCCGCCATCACGCGGGTCATCCCAGCCTGCTTTCTTTGGCCACTCGCGCTTGGACTATTCGGTGAGCGAGGTGGCTTGACCATTTTCTACCCTAACGATCTGACGGCCGTTGTAAAGTTGGGCGGTCACACTGCCGTGATTTCTCGGTGCGAGTTTGCAATCTGGCGATCGAGTGGTTGAGCAACGTTCGACAGAGCAAAACGCTCCTGCGGGGGACTTCTGAGATGCCCTATAAGGTAACGCTCACTAAGGAAGAGTGGACGATGAGTCCACAGGAGGAGTTGTTGAAGAAAATGTAAACTCCGAGTCTCGAAAAAGCATCTATATTCGATCGTTACTCAAAACTTTGAGTAAGTTCATTCTTGGCAGAATTTCCGTAACATGCGCTGCAATGTTCGCTTGAGGACCGGATACCATCGGATCAGCGAGACTGCGAAGATACAGATTTCGGGGTAAGAGAAACCCCTGGCGCAAGCATGATGAGCCTGCGTCAGGGGCTTTTCATTGTGGATGAAACATCTGAGGTGTTTCGGTGGCTGTCGATTAGATCAACATGCGTCCTTCTCGTCGGGCTTGAGCCCATTCCTTGAAGAATCCACGAGCAATGACAAACATGATGATGGCGACCAATACCGGCCACATCAAGAGGTAAAAGGTAAATCCGACGGTCATATTATTCTCCTTGCTGTCGCGCAGCGATATTGACGAGTTGCTTGGGTTCGGTGTCTTGGTGTGCGGGAGCGGTTTCGTCGAAATCTCCGGTGACATGCTGAATGACTGAGTAGTCGAAATTCTCCTTGGACCGGAACGACATGAAATAGCACACCAGGAAGCTCACGGCATATGCCACGAGGGATCCTGACAGCACCGGATAGTCCCGTAAGTAGTTGAAACCAAACGGCAGCACGGCCAGCATGCTGACGATTGCAATGATCAGGGCAGGTTTCATGCCGAAGAAGCCAAAGCCCATGATGCCCAAGATAACGCCGATGCCGATGATTGCAAGGAGTTCGATGCCATAACCCCAGACTCCATCGGTGGGGAGCCAGCTGAATCGTACCGGTAGGAAGACCGCCAGCGCCGTAAGTACTGCGGTGGTAAAGGCTGCATTGGTGACTTTGCTCCAGTAAAACGAGGCAATCACTGGAAAGACGAGACAACCCCACATGGCTCCCACGAACACCAGCAAGTCAAGAATGCTGAATCGCGCCGTCGCAAAGTACAAAGCTGTGGCCGTTGCGACGATCATCGTGACCCGACCAATCAGCAGCATCGTGCGTGGATTCGCTTTGCCACGACCCTTGCTCTGGCCATAAATATCGGCCATCGCAATAGATGACAGTGCTGACAGATCGGAGTCCGCCGTCGACGAAAGTGACCCGATGATCATGATGAATGCTAGACACAACAGGATGGGTCCCAGGTAGGTTCCAGCCATCTGAGGAATAAGGTTGTTCAGATCACCATCGAGTGGCTCCAGGCCAATGTACAGTGCGATGACACCAAACATCCCGATTCCGATAATGGTCGCACCATAACCCACGGTCGCCGTGACAAAAGTCGGCTTAATGAGATCCTCCCGCACGGCGAAGAGGCGTTGTGCAATAGTCTGATTCCCAATCGCATACGCCAGCACTGCAGCAATATATGGGGCGCCTTGATTCATGAACGCTTCGGAAGAAAAGAAGCTCTGCTGTTGTGCGGTGACATTGCCGGCTGCGACCCCGGCCTCGAAGATGCCCGGACCTCCAGCGGCGAAGAATACGACCGGAATCAAAATGGCAGCCGCACCGAGCATGGCCATGACTTGTGCGAAGTCGGTCATCACTGAGGCCCGGAAGCCTGACCACAGGGTGTAAAGCAACACGCCTGCTGCCACCACAACGATCCCAGTTCCGAAGCTCAGCGGGGTCAGCATGGCAAATAATGCTCCACCCGCAATGAAGTTGGAAGTCAAGGAAATCGTGGAGCCAAGGACATTGGAGCCCGCTAACATGAGCTGCGATGAACGCCCATGACGGGCATACATGACCTCAGCTAGGGTGTGTGCTTTCGGCGCTACTTTTCGGATCCGCCGGCCAAATGGATAAATAAACAGAATCATGAGTGCACCCCACAATCCATAGTGGATCGGGCCGGATATGCCGTAGTTATAGCCGGCCTCAGCTGAGGCGTACATTGAGGATGCCCAAATCCAGGTGGCTGTCATGGAAGCCGCGGAGATCCCGAAGCCGAGCTTATTTCCTGCGGTCATGTAATCATCAGCGTTTTCTTTCTTGCGACTAATGAAATACGACATGAGCAGGGTCCCTCCGTAGAAGAGGACGATCAGCAGCACCACCACAGGGATGGATAGTTGGAGGAGTTCTTGCCCTTCTGTTGCAGGCGGCACATTCTTCCTTTCACTCAACGTCCAATACTCAACGCACGGTGCGTTCACAGGCCTGACCACTGCCGGGAGGCTCAGCATCGTGTGAAGATTGGACTATTCACGGTTGCTGAGGGCTTATCTTCGCCACATCAGGCGCTCACGGAAGGGTTCTCGACTGGCTGCACAGGCCCGGATACACATCGGCGCGCGCTCAAGTCCACCCCACTCTTCGTGAGCTTCAACTTCGTAGTTGAACAAACAATATCTTTACATAAGTCCCTTTTCACCCGGCATGAGAACTCCACAAAAGGTTCAGATTGCGGTGATTGCACTGGCCGAATAGTTTGGTGAAGAAGCGTACTAGCCAATGATTGCCACGGAAGCACGGCGCAATGCCGAGTGTCGAAGAACTATGACGTTATATGAAGTGTGTCTGAGTGAAAGCTGGGCAAATTCACATGTCAACGGCGACCTTCCGGACGCTCTTTGCTCAGTTGGTTCTGGTACGAGGCAAGCGCCTTCAAACAAAACTTTCGACCTGTACAACATGCATGCCGAGCTGTTTGGCATTTAGCACTGCAGGCGGGAAACGAAAAAGCCCTGAAATCTTATCGATTCCAGGGCTCATCAGCGGATGGTGGGGGATTTGAACCCCCGGGACGGGGTTGCCGCCCTCTGGTTTTCAAGACCAGTTCCTTCGGCCGCTCGGACAACCATCCAGACGAGGTTTTATTGTACCCGCTTGGGAGGGTCGAAGCATAATCGAGCGAATAACTCGGTAAACATCTCATGTATTGACCTTCGCAGATGGAAGTGATGAAGATGAAAGACATGCCAATACCTTCTCAAATGCAAGCAATCCGATTCATCCCGCAACCAGGAACCGAAAAACCTTCGAAGGGCACCCCCGCAGATATCACCGTGGTTGAACTCGAGACGCCGACACCACAGGCTGGAGAGGTGCTCATTAAGGTCGATGCGGCGGGCGTGAATAATGCTGATCTTTTACAACGCGTCGGGGGGTATAACGTTCCCGAAGGTGCCAGTGATATTCCTGGGCTAGAAGTCGCCGGACGTGTTGTGACACTTGGTGAGGGTGTCACGACCTGGAATGTCAACGACAAGGTTTGCGCCCTGCTGGCCGGCGGAGGCTACGCCGAGTATGTGGCTGTCGACGCTCGGCAAGTGGTTCCTATCCCGGATCAGCTCGACGTTGTGGAGGCCGCTGGCATTGTCGAGACCGCTGCCACAGTGTGGTTCAACGTCTTTATGGCCGGCCAGTTTCAGGCTGGAGACTGGGTGCTGATTCATGGTGGGGCAGGAGGCATTGGAACCACTGCAATCCAAATGGTCAAAGCAATGGGTGGCAAACCTATTGCGACGGCGGGTTCTGCTGAAAAAGTCGCGTATACCGAATTCCTCGGAGCTCAGGGAATTCATTACCGTGACGAAAATTTTGTCGACCGTATTGAGGAGATCACTGAGGGATACGGGGTTGACATCATCTTGGATATCATCGGCGGTAAGTATGCCGACGAGAATTTGCGCGCCTTGGCCCATGGTGGGCGATGGGTCGTGATTGGCACGCAAGGCGGCATCAAAGGGGAGCTTAACTTCTTACGACTTATGGCTAAGCAGGCGATGTTGACGGGTAACTTGTTACGCCCTCGCACTGCAGCCGAAAAAGGCGAGATTCTCTCGGGCGTCGTGGAGCATGTTTGGCCGTTATTCGCCGACGGTACAATCGATCCGCTGATTGCACAAACTTTTCCCTTGTCAGAAACCGCAGCAGCCTATCAACGGTTTAGCCAACCGGATCGAGTCGGGAAAATTGTGTTGACAATGTGAGACACTAAAGCATGATGAGACCCCGTCCATTTGCACGCCGTCGTGAGGCAAAAACCTTAGAAAAGGAGCTTGGCACCACATTGTGGCGCCAAGCTCATGATCGTTTTGCTCGCTCGCTGGACCGGTACTGGCAGGTCATCGACCCACAGCGTCCAGGAGATCTTAGCCAAGAAGAACTCAACGGGCTGATCAATGCGGGGAACGTGCTCACGGAAGCATTGGCCACCGTGCGCGCGATTTGTGCAATGGCGCGACAGCGCTACGGCGAGCATGAACTGGATGTGCCCGCAGGCGCAAATGACATTCATCGTTACTTATCACGTGCCGCCAACGATCTGGCCGCGACAGCACAGGCGGCGGCGATGTATCGACGGGGCCAAGCCGGTATCGACACCGTTGGCCGACGGGCAGAAAAAGTCTTGGAATCGGTGCGAGCGGCCGCTCAACTGACCCACCCAACACCGTGAAGACATACAGGAGCAGCCTGCGACGTGCACCCAAGCCGGTTACAGTGAACACATGACTGCTGACGATCCGGGTTCGCCACCTGAAGATGACCACACCCCTACGGGTATTCATTGGGAATCCATTATCCGCAATACAGTGCTGGTCATTGTGTTGTTTGTCCTGCTCTGGTTAGCCTTTAACGTGCGTTTGCCGTCATCCGAAGAACTCCAAGAGCTCATCGCATCGTGGGGATGGGCAGCATGGATCGTATTTATTGTGATCTATGCGTTGGTCGCACTGACTCCCATCCCGGTCACCGTGATGGCGGTAACCGGAGGATTATTATTCGGTGTGCTCGAAGGGACCATCCTGTCTGTCATTGGGGTCTTCCTTGGGTGTTGGGGTGCATACTGGATTGCCCGAGGCCTGGGCCAACAAGCATCCGCAAAACTGCTTGGATCGCATTACCGCACCGCAAAACAACATCTCAGCCAGGCGGGATTTCAAGCCGTCGTGATGCTACGCCTCCTGCCGGGATTTCCGTATTGGCCGGTGAATTATGGCAGTGGTGCTTTTGGCGTCAGTCAGCGAGACTACCTACTGGCCAGCGCCTTTGCGATTCTGCCCGGCCAGGTGTCACTCGTTGCGATCGGGAGTTTCATCTCAGCTCCCACGATGGTGCACGGTGTCGTCATCGGTGTCAGCTGGCTGGTGGTCTTGGTGATGACGCTATGGTCCTACCGTCGGTGGAAAGTGGTCAAAGACCAGCCTGGAGGGCCTGCCGAGGATTGATGCGCTTCAGCCTGGGGCCCGACAGCGTGATCAACAACCTAAAATAAAAACTTGCAGTGAGTGCAAGTTTTTGTTTAGTGTTGAAGTCTATGACAGAGCAGACAACAGCATTAGGACGTCGAGAACTCAAAAAACGCGAAACACGGCGTGCCATTCGCGACGCCGCTCTCGACTTGGCGCTTGAACAAGGTTTAGAAAAACTTACGGTTGAAGCCGTTGCTCATAGAGCAGGTGTGTCACCTCGAACATTCTTTAATTACTTCGAATCCAAAGAAGACGCGCTCGTGACACAAGCTGCCGAGCGAACCGATCAGGTCTGCAAACTCCTGCTGGAACGCCCAGCCGACGAACCACCTCTGACGGCTTTACGAAATGCGCTGCTCCATAGCGATTATTTCGGCACTGACCTAGTCAACCGGGATCGCGTGTTGGCTCGACAACGACTCACCCAGAGTCACCCAGCGCTGATGGCACACCATCTAGGAAAAATCGCCCAGGTAGAGCGCACTTTCGCAGCCGCACTTGCAACACGCATGGATACCGATCCGGAACACGACATGACGCCACAACTGCTGGCGGCCGTGGCGATGAGCACGATTCGCGTGGCAGTACGGCGCTGGGTGCATCAAGACGATCAGCCACTATATGACTTGCTCGATGACGCATTTGAACTTTTAGAACACCTGGGGCTTGCGAGGCAGCATCCGGCGGCAACCGACTCTTAACGGCCGGGCCACTGATGAACTGAAATCGCAATCTTCTACGAAAGAAGGACCCTCTCTTGGCAAGTGAAATCACCGGCTCAATTCCCACAGTGGAAGCACGCTATAACCAGGCGCAATACGAACATACCAAGGTCAAATCAGATAAAACAGCGCGCCGCAAACCGGTGAACCGTAATGTTGTGCTCGCCACGTTGGTATCGGGTGCTTTCGTTGTTATCTTGAACCAAACCCTCATGAATACCGCGTTGCCCGCGTTGATGGAAGACTTCCAAATAACCGCCAACTCAGCACAATGGGTCACCACGATCTTCATGCTGGTCAACGGGATCATGATTCCCATCACCGCGTTTTTGATTCAGAGGTTTTCGACCCGAAGTCTGTTTTTTGCGGCCATGGGGCTGTTTAGTCTGGGAACCCTCTTGGCTATGTTGGCTCCCACCTACCCGGTCCTTCTGGCCGGGCGCTTTATCCAAGCCGCCGGTGGTGGCATCATCATGCCGCTGATGCAAACCATCCTGTTTGCAATCTTCCCGATGGATAAGCGTGGTCAAGCCATGGGGACCTTCGGATTGGTGATTTCCTTTGCCCCTGCGATCGGGCCGAGCATGTCGGGTTGGATCGTGGAACACTTTCCCTGGCAGGCCCTGTTTATGATCATGTTGCCGATCGCCATCATTGACATGATCGTTGCCTATTTCATTTTGGATAATGTTACCGAACCGACCAACCCACGACTCGATATCTTATCGCTCATACTGTCGACGCTAGCCTTTGGTGGCATGCTCTTTGGCTTTGGGAACGCTGGAAATGCCGGCTGGTCGAGTGCAGCAGTGATCGTACCGCTGATTGTGGGTTTTCTCAGTCTTGGCCTCTTTATTTGGCGTCAGCTCATCCTTGATGAACCCATGCTAGAACTCCGGATTTTGAAAAACCCGATGTTCACGCTGAACACCATTTTGGGCATGGCGGTATTTATCGCGATGATCGGAGGCATGATCATCCTGCCGCTGTACATGCAGAATATGGCGGGCTTCACCGCCACCGAATCCGGGCTTATGCTGCTTCCCGGTGCCGTACTGATGGGGCTGATGTCGCCGCTGACGGGACGAGTCTTTGATCGCTTTGGGGCCAAATGGTTAGCCGTTATCGGATTCGGGCTGCTTGCCGCGTCGACTCTGATGTTTACCGTGTTGACCACTACGACATCGTTTGCTTATCTGGCGACTTTTAACGCGATTCGAATGTTTGGGACCGCCATGGTGATCATGCCCGTCACGACGGCGGCACTCAACCAGTTACCGCAACGTATGATTCCGCACGGGGCCGCGCTCAACAATACGATGCGACAGGTTGCTGCATCGGTCGGAACCGCTGTGCTCGTGACCGTGATGACCGGAACCGCTTTAGATCCAGCCGTGCATGGCGCTGAGGGCCTGATTCGTGGTGTCAATATTGCCTTTATCGTAGCTGGCGTGATCGCAGCAATGGGTTGCATCGGTGCGTTTTTCATCCGGGGCTCGCGACCAATTCCACAACCAACGACACAGGGTGCCGAGAAGTCTCCTGAGGCGTCGTAACCGCTTGAGAGAAAAATACCCCGGAACCCACACACATCATACGGGTTCCGGGGCGGTTACCTCTTCAAAGGGACCAGAGCCGACTACCGGATTTTAACCGGTGACCTGCTCTTTACGAGGGAGCTGCTCTACCAGCTGAGCTAAGTCGGCGCGGACGTTTTGGTAGCACGTCCGATAAGCGATCATAGCTAGTTTTGATGCCGTTGGTCAAAATGGGCAAAACATTACTGGCACACGAGTCCATCTTCGGGCAGTTTATCGTCCAAAATGTACCCGTCGATGGCGTCTACGATGCATTCATTCGTGGGGGAGTAGGCGCCGTGTCCTTCACCTTCTACCGTGATGTGAATGCTGTTGTCGAGATCTTCGGCTAATTGGTGTGAGAAATGAATCGGCGTGGCCGGATCTGACGTCAGATTGGTCACCACGATCGGGTCGGATCCTTTCGCCTGGGTCGAGCCGATCGGTTCTGCGGGTTCGACAGGCCATCCGTTACAACCGGTGGAATACGACATGGCGGGTCCAAAGATGGGCGCCTGTTCTGCGAGTTCCTCGGCTTGAGCCGAAGCCTCCTCCAGGGTCTTGTCGCTGGCCGTGTAATCCAGACAGTTGATTGCGTTGAAAGCATCCATGTTGTTGGTATATTCACCGTTTGCTTCGCGACCATGGTAGGTATCTGCAAAGACCAGGAATAACGGCTGATACTCCGAGTTGACGAAATCATTTTCGATACCCTGTTCAAAGGCCATACCTAACAGTTCCCAAGTATCCTGCGAATAGAGTGGCATGACGATCCCAAAGAATAAATCTGATGCCGGCTGGCTGCGACCATTGGGATATTGCAACGGTTCTTCTTCGACCTGAGCGATAAAATCTTTGACCGCTGTCAGCACCGAGTCTGGATCCTGAGGTTGGCCAACGTTGCAGTCGCTATTATCGGCGCACCACCGTGCCCATTCGTGAAGAGATTGTTCAAAACCAGCCGATTGGGCCTTCGTGACCTCAAAGGTTTCAGCACTTGGAGCTAGCACCGAGTCCAACACGAACTTACCGACTTGCTCAGGGAAAAGTTCAGCGTAGGTCGCGCCGAGCTTGGTGCCGTAGGAGATCCCAAAGTAGTCGAGTTTTGGTACCTCTAGCGCAGCCCGGATCACGTCCATATCTTTTGCAGCCGACACGGTGTCAGCAAATTTGACGATGTTACCAGAGCGCTCCAAACACTTCTCACCCAATTCTTGGGTTAATTCGATGGATTCTTGCCACCCCTCTGGAGTCGATGAGTCATATATGGTCTCATGAGACTCATCGAATTCTGGCCCCGTCATGCACTTCACCGGTTCAGAGGCGCCGACCCCACGCGGATCAAAGCCAATCGCCGAGATATTCTTCGCTAACCGGTCAGAGAGCATCATATCGACCTGTTCTTGGACAAAAGAAATCCCGGATGATCCCGGACCACCCGGATTGAATAACATCGGACGTTGATCTGCAGTCTCAACAGCACGCGTCAGGTGAATTTCAATCGTCTCGGCCTCCGGATTGTCATAGTCCATTGGAACCTCGACGGTTCCGCACTCATAGTCGTCGTGGTTTTCGCAGCTCTGCCACGTAACGGTTTGATCGTAAAACGGCGCCAGATCGTCCGACACAGCCTCGGGTAGAACATCTG
Source organism: Enteractinococcus sp. (assembly GCA_036516115.1). Lineage (GTDB taxonomy): Bacteria > Actinomycetota > Actinomycetes > Actinomycetales > Micrococcaceae > Yaniella. The sequence continues at coordinate 141,082 of DATBUL010000047.1, forward strand.
CGCTGCGGGTGGCGTCGTCGTTGGCACAGCCGGACAGTACCAGTACGCCAAGGGCCGCAAGGGTGGTCAGGAGTCGAGGGGTTTTGAACACAAAGTTTCCTTTAGGTGGTTAGAGGGGAGCATGACGACGGGTGCGTGGAATAAAGGCTAAAAGCATCGCCTCCAGCGCTAGCAGTGGCGGCACATTTCCTGCCAGTCGACGGCGCGCAAGCGTAATGGCTTCCAGCGCGCTGAGACAATGTTCGGCTGTGACGGTTTGAGCGTATTCCACCAGCTTGGTTCGCAAGTGTTCATTAATCAAGGCGGTGTTAGAAGTTACGTGCAGTAATAGCAGGTCTCGAAACACGCCCGATAAATCGATCATCGCCCGATCGAGCGCGTCGTGAATGGCACGCCGATTACGAGCCGTCTGATGATCCTCCATACGTCGAATGTGGACACGTAATTTTGAAGGGATCGGTTCGTCTTCGCTGAGTCCTAAAGAGCGCAACAGACTGGCTCGTTCAGCAGCATTACGATCCTTAGACGATGCCTCAGCCTCATCCTGGACGAGCTGATGTAAATTTTCGGCGGCCTCCACGGCCCCCGAAGCTGATCGAATGGACAGCGGTAAGTGCACGATCATGTCGCGGCGTTGTCGCGCCTCGGATGATCGTGCCAACCAGCGGGCAACTCCGACGTGCGATTGTGATGCACGGGCGCAAACCTCAGCCAGTTGAGGGTCGATTCCGTCACGTTCGGTCAGTAACTGGGTGACGGCTGCAACCGAGGGGATAACCAGGTTAATGTGTCGCGTGCGCGAGCGAATTGTCACTAACACATCGGCCGGGGATGGCGCCGAGAGCATCCAAATGGTTCGTTCGGGCGGTTCTTCAATGGCTTTGAGTAACACGTTGGTCGCCCGTTCGGTCATCCGGTCGGCGTCTTCAATAATGATGATGCGCCAGCGTCCGGTCGAGGGCCGGTCGTGAGCTGTGGCGACCAAATCCCGCACGTCGTCAATGGCATAGGAGACTTTTTCGGTGGTCACAATATTGACGTCGGCGTGCGTGCCCGCAGCAATCGTCACGCACGTCTGACACCTGCCGCATCCGCGGTCGGCGGGATCCACCTGTTCGCATTGTAAAGCTTGGGCAAAGGCCCTAGCCGCAAGCGAGCGCCCCGAGCCCGGCGGGCCGGTAAAAAGCCAGGCATGAGTCGGTGCGGTGAGCGTTTGATAACCGGTCAGTTGCTCGATGACCGCCTGTTGTCCGGCCAGGGACTGCCATACAGGATTCTTCATGCCACGGTCACTCCATACGTGTTCGACAGGTGAGTCAAAATTTCTTGAGTGATAGCCTCGGGCGTTTGTGAGGCGTCGATGAGCAGATGGCGTTCGGGCGCGGACTGAGCCTGTCGGAGAAACGACTCGCGCACGGCGTCTTGAAAACCATCTGGTGCGGCTTCAATGCGGTCGGTGGCTTCTCCGCGCGCTGTGCGACGCCCACCGGCTACCGATTCGGCAAGATCTAAGACCACGGTCACGTCGGGGGTCAATCCACCGGTGGCGTAGGTATTAATGTCAATGATCATCTCTTCGCTCAAACCCCGCCCGGCACTTTGATACGCAATCGAAGAACCAACGAAGCGATCCGAAATCACGATCTTGCCTGCACTCAGCGCGGGAGCAATGGTCTGATCGATGTGATCAGCCCGAGCGGCCGCAAAAATCAGTGCCTCGGTTGTCGGTGAAATATGATGATCTGGATCCAGCACCAGGGCACGCAGCTTTTCTGCGACGACAGAACCCCCGGGCTCGCGTGTCACCACAACATCGTGCTCAGCTGCGCGAAGTCGCGCCGACACCGCAGCAACCTGGGTGGATTTACCCGTCCCATCGGCGCCTTCGAACACCACAAATAGACCCGTCACGACACAACCTTTCACATTCCGACCTCCTCTAGCCTAATACTCCCGGGTTGAGTCGTTAGACTAGATCCATGAATCTCTTGCGCGTGGTGTTGATGATCGAATACGGTCTCCAGGCTGGATTAGCTCTGGTCGGGGCTGGCATGGTGATTTGGGCCATGGTCGATGCGGTCCGCCGACCGGCCTCAGCCTTTGAAAATCATTCGAAACAAACCAAATCAACGTGGCTTCTTATTCTCGGTGCCGCATTGGTCTTTGGCCTGGGATCTGCTGCGATCACCGTTTTAGTCGGTGGGCGGATGGGGCTGTTTGGTCTGGCATCAATTGTCGCAGCCGGCGTGTATTTGGCCGGACCGAAGCGTGAATTCCAAATGTGGTCCTACTAAACCAGGTAAAGTAAACGCCATGGCTACAACATCGAAACTGGTCTTACTGCGTCACGGACAGTCCACGTGGAATGAACTCAACCAATTCACCGGTTGGGTCGACGTCCCGCTGACCGATCAAGGCCGCACAGAAGCAGCTCGCGCCGGTGAGCTGCTCAAAGAACAAAATATTTTGCCCGACGTCGTCTACACTTCGCTACTGCGTCGTGCCATCACCACCGCCAACCTCGCGCTAGAAGCTGCCGAACGTCAGTGGATTCCAACGCAGCGCAGCTGGCGACTCAACGAGCGTCACTACGGTGCACTACAGGGCATGAATAAAGCCGAGATTCGCGAAGAGCACGGCGAAGAAAAATTCATGGAATGGCGTCGTTCATATGACACCCCACCGCCGCAGCTGGCCGACGATCACAAATATTCCCAGTTCGGTGATGAACGCTACGCCCATCTGGGTGATGACCTGCCACGCACCGAGTGCCTCAAGGACGTCGTTGCGCGTCTGGTTCCGTACTGGTATGACAACATCGTGCCGCAGCTTGCCGAAGGCAAAACCGTGTTGATCGTCGCGCATGGTAACTCACTGCGCGCACTGGTCAAACATCTCGAAGGTATTTCCGACGACGATATTGCCCAACTCAACCTGCCCACGGGTGTGCCGTTCATGTATGAACTCGATAAGAACATGAAACCAGCAGCGCCCGCACGTTTCTTGGATCCAGAAGCAGCCGCTGCAGGTGCCGCAGCTGTCGCTGCCCAAGGTAAATAATGCCTCGTCGTGGCATTTCTCCCGCATGATACTCGTCGTTGACAGTCACGGGTTTACCACCAATATTTTGGCCCACCAGCTCGGGGCGGTACAGATCGTATCCGCCGCCGAGCTGGTGGCGTTAAACCTCAGCGACTACACCCACGTGATCATTGCTCACGGGACCCAGATCCCGGATTTATCCGGACTGCATACCCTACCTGACCTCCCGGTTTTAGCCATCGGCTCGGGGTATCAACACCTCGCGGCGACCTACGGTCATCAAGCCTTGGCCCCCGCTCGCCCCGTGTACGGGGAGCCCGTGGTGCACAATCATGACGGCACAGGTATCTTGGTCCACGTGGACAATCCGGTGCAGCTGATTAGCTATCACGCCTGGCGACTCACAGATCTCAACCCTGATACCTTTATCATCCACGCCGTCGATGAATCCGACGATGCGCTGGTATATCGGATCCGAGACACCAAACACTGGGGGATGCACTGCGATCCTGCGGCACTACAGTCCATCGCAGGGCGCCAGATTGTGCAAAACTTCCTGGCATTAGCACCCCAGGATACCCCAGTTGAGGAAACCACCCCGGCGGCGGAAATCGGCGGGCAAAGTCTTGCGGTGTTTACCCGTGAGATTGACGGAGTGCTCGACACCGAAGCGACATTCCGGGTTCTTCAGCGCGATGCTTCCGGTGTTTTTTGGCTCGATTCTGCGGCGGCGCACTTGGGTCAAGGGGACACGACCATCATGGGAACCAACCTCGGAAAGCTGGCTCAAACCGTGCGCTGGGACACAGAAACCAGCCGGTTAGATGTTTATCAAAACGGTCAACACCACACCACGACCGGTGATCTCTTCGAATATCTACAACACCACGCCTGGCGAGCAGACCGCCCGGTGCACATCACCGGGTTTACCGGTGGCTGGGTTGGTTACCTCGGATACGAAGCCAAACAAACTACCGTGCCCGATCACACCAACACCCATCAGGCACGAACGCCTGATGCGTACTGGATAAAACCCCAAGCATTTCTGCGTTACGATCACCGCACACAGCGATCAGTCTTGGTAGCGTATGCCGACCGCAGCCTGTTGGATGTATTAGAAACAGCTATGGTCTTTGGTCCCGGACAGCCACCACTACCTCAACAACGACACGCTGTACCGGGAACCTGGCGGTTGACAACTGAACAGTATCAACAGCGTGCGACCACCATTCAGTCGATGCTGGCAACAGGCGAGGCCGCCGGGATCTGTCTGACGGATACCTTTGAAAGCACTGAAGACCACGGTGAGGGCCTGGAACTCTACGGTCGGTTGCGAACCAAAAACCCTGCCCCATATGCCGGGTATTTACGGTTCCTTACGTTTGGCGATCAGCTGGAGATCTTATCGGCATCACCAGAGCAATTTTTGAAAGTGGACCGAGACGGGCTGGTGGCCTCAAAACCAATTAAAGGCACCGTTGCCCGCAGCAACGACCCGGTGCTGGACGCCCAGATTGCCACAGCCATGGCTACGGATCCGAAAATTCAGTCAGAGAACTTAATGATCACCGATCTACTACGCGACGATCTGGCCAAGGTCACGCAACCCGGTTCTGTCAAGGTACCCAAGTTAATGGCTGTTGAAAGTTTCGCCACCGTACATCAGTTAGTGACTACGGTGACGGGACAACTCCAGTCGGGGACCCCGGTCACCGAAGCCCTTAAAGCGGTCTTTCCTGGCGGCTCTATGACCGGTGCCCCAAAACTGATCAGTATCGAAACACTGGAGGCACTCGAGGCCGGCCCACGAGGCATTTATTCAGGTGCGATGGGCTGGTTGGGTGACGATAATACGGCTGAGCTCAACGTCGTCATCCGGAGCATTATTCTCCACGCCGGGCAGCTGAGTCTCGGCGCTGGAGGTGCCGTCGTCGTGGGGTCTGACCCGGTAGCCGAAGAGTTAGAAAAGCATCTCAAAGCCCAAGCTCTCATGGACAGTATCGCCGAACAACCATGACTGAACTTCCACAACAGTTTATTTGGAACGGACAAGACTTCCTCACCCCAGGACCAGGGTCGAACGGGGAGATCCTGGTCGCAGATTCATGGCGTGTGCATGACGGTGAGATTTGGGGTTTAGCAGATCATCTCGACCGGTTCTTTGCTGGGATCACGGCTCAAGCTTCCCGCATTCGGCTGGTGGAATCGATATGTCGAGGACACATCGAAACCGCACTGCGCCGTTGCGTAAACGACGCCGTCCAACAATTTCCGGACACGGATTTGTTTCCGCGAATTAGCATCGAACGTCACGGTGAACAACAACGCCTCGTGTTGTTAGTGCGCCCGGCGCCTGCGATCCGAACGACGACGAGTCTATGGATCCCGGACTACACCGACCCGCGCATCAGGCCCACGGTCAAAGGACCGGATATCGACCTGATGCGCAGGTTGGTGGCCGAAGCGCCCGCTGATGATGTGGTCTTACATGACGGCACCAACGTCATTGAAACAACCACCGGGGCCCTACTGGTTTGGCAGCACAACGAACTGGTGTGCTGCCAAGCTGCAGGACAGCTCGCTTCGATATCCGCTCAACGTATTGCCAAGTTTGCAAAATCACAACATGTCACTGTGACCCACCGTCCGGTCACCATCCAACAGATAGCTTCCGGGGAGTACTCGGTGTGGTTTGCCAATACGTTGCACGGGATTTCTCCGGTGACGACCATCGATAGTGCCACTGGAGAACGACTGCTGCCCGCCCACCCGGCTACTGCCGCATGGCAGCAGGACTGGTGGACGCGCTTTGCTCGCATATAACGTCAGAGCCTGGCCTAGGCGATGACGGGTGGCTCCCATTCGCCGGTAACCAAGTAGGCGATCTTGCGACTAATGGACACGGCGTGATCCCCAAACCGCTCAAACCGCATCGTTAACAACGTGAGGTCTTGCGCCTGCGGTGCGGTCAAATCCCACACATTTTCGGTGACATTATTCATGATCTGCGAATGCAAGATGTCAATGTCATTATTAATCTTGACGATCTCGCGACCTTCGGCCAGGTCATAACTGGTCATAAGACGTTGCAAATGTTCCCCCACAGTGACCGCAAGTTCAGCCATTTCGGCAACCTCGGGACGGCTGGGCTCAGGAATCACGACACCGGGGTGTCGCAACCGCACTAACGCGGCAACGTGCCGGGCCAGATCACCCATACGCTCCATCGACGACGACACACGGAGCGCGGCAACGAGTAAGCGAAGATCGGTAGCGACCGGGTTCTGGAGTAACAGCAATTCGATGGTGCGCTCATCCAGGGCGTTTTGTAGGTAGTCGATGCGAGCATCCTGAGCGATGACCGTTTCGGCTAACCCGACGTCGTTGGATTCCAGAGCCACTCGTGCTTGCTTCATAGCCCGATTTACTAAGGTGGCCATTTCGACGAGATCGTCGCCCACGGCCTCCATTTCGGCCATAAAGAGTTTGCGCATGTGATTTTGTCCTCGTAGCTACATTTTTAGTGATTGCAGGCCAATCTACCTGCCCGACGTTGTCTACTGTCTCGAAACAAAGTAAACAAGCGGTGAATTCTGCCAGACAAATACGTGTATTGAGCCCCAAATGGCGAAATTGGGCCACCGCACCAGTAAAAGTATGGGTACTGTTACAACTGTGGATAGTCTAGTTTCTGTGGCCGTGCTCTTTGGGCTGGCCGGTGTGATTGTGACGGTAGGTGCCATGGTCGCCTTCCGTATCTCGTCGCGTTCAAGGATTGAACGACTGGCCGATCACGAACGATCCATCCCCGCAGGAGCCCTCGATGTACTTGCCGTTGTGGGGCAAGCCTATGTCATTGTCGACGCCGCAGATACCGTGGTCCGTGCCAACCCATCGGCCTACGCCTTCGGATTAGTCCGCGGCAATCAACTTGGACATAAACAACTTGCCGAATTAACCGCACGCGTTCGCACCGCCGGGCAACTATATGACTACCGTTTCGAATTGCCCGCAGTGACCGCCCCGGAAGGGCACTGGCTTGTACACTTACGCGCCGCAGCAATCGGTGACCAATACATCGTGATCATGGCCGAGGATCGTTCCCAACAGCACCGCACCGAAGCCATCCGTCACGACTTCGTCGCGAATGTATCCCACGAACTCAAAACCCCCGTGGGAGCCATGAGCCTGCTGGCTGAAGCAATTGAAGACGCCGCAGATGACCCAGAGGCCGTACGACATTTCGCCAACCGCCTGACGATCGAATCGGTGCGGTTATCGGCACTAGTCCAAGACGTCATCTCCCTTTCGCGACTGCAAGGTCGAGACATCGTAGAGACCGCCGAACCACTCGATATCACGCAGCTAGTATCGGAGGCCATCGACCGCGTGCGCACCGAAGCATCCGCCCGGGAGATTTCCATTCACAGTCGCCAACCTGAACCGCTTTCGGTCTACGGTGACTACGATCAGCTCATGACCGCCGTCAGGAACTTGATCGATAACGCGGTGACGTATTCTCCCGACGGGTCCACGGTCTGGGTTGAGGTCACCAAACACGACGACGTCGTACACATCGCCGTCTCTGACCAGGGGACCGGTATCGCAGAAGAAGATCGCGAACGCATTTTTGAAAGATTTTATCGAGTTGACTCAGCCCGATCCCGCGCCACCGGTGGCACGGGCCTTGGACTGAGCATCGTCAAACACACCGTGTCGAATCACGGTGGCGAAATCATGGTCGAATCGGTGGTCGATGAGGGCTCAACCTTCCTCATCCGTCTCCCGGCGTTGGACCCTGCAGCACATGAGGCCGCTACCGAAGGCACAGAACCAGATATGAGAACTGTGGACAACGATTCCCCCGGATACAACCCTGCTCAAGGAAAAGGAAAACACTGATGACTCGGATTCTTGTCGTTGAAGACGAACCGTCAATCTCCGACCCGCTGTCGTACTTGTTACAACGGGAAGGATATGAGGTTACCGTCGTAGAAGACGGCGTGGAAGCCGTGGAAGAATTTGACCGCAACGGCGCTGACCTGGTGCTCTTAGACCTCATGCTGCCCGGCCAACCCGGCACCGACGTGATCCGTCAGATACGCCAGGAGTCCCAGGTGCCCGTGATCATGCTGACGGCCAAGGACGGCGAAGTCGATAAAGTCGTCGGGCTAGAACTCGGCGCGGATGATTACGTCACCAAGCCTTATTCCGCCCGTGAACTGATCGCCCGAATTCGTGCCGTGATGCGTCGCAACGCCGAATCAGATGAACTGATCCCGGATACCGTTTCGGCCGGCCCCGTCCGCATGGACGTCGAACGACACGTCGTCTCCGTGGACGGTGAAGAAATTACGATGCCGCTCAAAGAATTTGATCTGCTCGAAATGCTGTTACGCAATGCCGGTCGGGTCATGACGCGTGGGCAATTGATCGATCGGGTCTGGGGCCCAGGCTATGTGGGTGACACCAAAACACTCGACGTACACATCAAGCGTCTGCGCTCAAAGATTGAACCTGATCCCTCATCGCCTCGATACCTCATGACGGTGCGCGGACTGGGATATAAATTCGAAGCCTAAGTCTTGAGACGTTAAACACTTGGGGCCGGTCATCTGACCGGCCCCAAGTACTATCTGAGTCTAATTACTGTTCATCGCGGTGATACTGACCCTGGAATTCGTAGAGGTGTTCTACCTGATCTTGTTCATCCAGATCACCCGGGTAGAGCTCACGGTATTCCTCCAGTGTGGGTGGTAGCACCGAAACATGGAAGGTGTTGGAGTTGCCGAAAGCGGTAGCTACGCCCTCGGCCAGTTCACCCGGATCGGTGCCAACGGAATCTAACACAACGTCTTCATCTTCCAGCATGAGACTCTCATTGGCGCTCAAGGAGAAGTCAAAGGACTGGTTGTTGATTTCGAGTTCAACGCGTTGGCGCTCATTGGATTTATTATGAATCGTGCCCATCACGCGACCGGAATCATTGGCATCGTTGGTGATGACACCGATGTTCAAGAAGTCCACGGTATCTGCATTGGCGCTGTCATCAGAGGTGACCGTCGTCTGGGTTCCGTCGGAGGGTGCATACTCGAACGTTGTTGCCTGTGGGTTGATTGCTGAGCAACCGGTGGTGCCCAGGATGGCAGCCAATGCCAAGCCGGCAAATACGTTCCGGCGAGTTGTGTTGACCTTCACGATGGTTCTCCTCGTAAAAAATAAGGTGCGCTAGAGGTGATGTTATACCTTGCTCCGAGCAGATTCCGCCCGCGATGCAAGAAGCTTTAGTCATGAGGTTATCGCATCGAACTAAATAGGGGCTACTTTGCGACAAGATATCTCGCAGCTGGATGCATCACAATGGAACCCGAAGTGACCCCACATATAGCACCACGCGGCACAGATTACCTGGTATTCGCAGGACTGGGCTAAAATCGGGCAACGTGGGACAACGATTTTATGATACGGCCACCGGTGCGATCCGGGACTTCAAACCTATCGTCGATGGCGAGGTGTCAATTTACTACTGTGGCGCGACCGTGCAAGGCAAGCCGCACGTCGGACATATTCGTTCGGCCGTCGTGTTCGATATCTTGGTGCGCTGGCTTGAATATGCCGGTTACCGGGTGACGCTCGTACGTAACGTGACGGATATTGATGACAAGATTTTGTCACGCTCGGCTGAGTCCTACGATCCGGACTTCCAAGCCTCAACAGACTATCCGGCTCGTGAACCGTGGTGGGCGCTGGCCTATCGCTTCGAAAATGCTTTCGGCGAGGCATATGCCGCACTGGGTGTCCGTCGTCCCACGTACGAACCGCGTGCGACCGGCCACATTCCTGAAATGATCCATCTCATTCAGCGTCTAATTGATGCAGGACACGCCTATCCTGCTCTAGATGGTTCTGCTGACGTATATTTTGATGTGAAATCCTGGCCAGATTATGGTGCGTTGACCCATCAGGCGGTGGACAACATGCAAGACGCCGAAGATGCGCCGACTCGCGGCAAAAAAGACCCACGGGATTTCACGTTATGGAAATCCCGGCAAGAGACAGACCCTGCTGGCGCTGCGTGGGATTCACCATGGGGTGCAGGGAGACCTGGTTGGCACATCGAATGCTCGGCCATGGCAACGAAGTATCTAGGCAGACACTTCGATATTCACGGTGGAGGATTAGACCTTCGCTTCCCACACCACGAAAATGAGCTAGCCCAGTCCAGTGCAGCCGGTGATCATTTCGCCAATTTCTGGATGCACAATGGCCTGGTCACCTCCGAGGGCGAGAAAATGTCCAAGTCGGTGGGGAACACAGTGTCCCCAGAAGAAATGCTCTCGATGGCTCGAGCCGGTGCCGTGCGATACTTTTTGGGACAAGCGCACTATCGGTCCCAATTGGATTATCATCCTGCGGCTCTCCAAGAGGCCCAGGCGGCATTAGAACGCATCGAAGCATTCCAAACTCGTGCCACCAAGGTCTTGGATACCGTGATCGAAACAACCACGGTTCCTCAAGAGTTCGCCTCGGCCATGCAGGATGACTTGAACGTGCCAGAAGCACTAGCGGTCTTACACGCCACCGTGCGTGCCGGGAACACGGCCTTGGACGCACGAGATAACGAAGCGGTCAAAACCTATCTGGGACAAGTCAACACCATGGTCGAAGTTCTTGGTCTGAACTCGGCCCAAGAACAAACGGATACCGCGGACTCGGCGACGAAACGCGCTCTGGATGTCTTGGTTGACGCCCAGATCCAGGCGCGAGCCCAGGCTCGCCAAGCACGTGATTGGGCAACTGCTGATGCCATTCGAGACCAACTGTCTTCCGCAGGCGTCGTCGTTGAAGATGGTGCCGACGTCGTGACCTGGTCACTTGCCGAACCCAAAGCATAAGTTTTCTTCAATAGAAAGGACGAGCAAATGAGTACTCGTCGCGGAGGCTCTTCTCGAAAGAAGGGTCCAACGAAAGGTAGTGGCGGTCAAGGCCGTCGAAAACTCTCAGGCAAAGGGCCAACACCCAAAGCCTCAGACCGGACCTGGCATAAAAATTATCGCCCACCGACGTCGAAGAAAAAGCCAGAACGCACCACCGATGCGGTAGCTGGGCGGAACCCAGTGGTCGAAGCACTCGAGGCTGAAGTTCCAGCCAGCACCTTATATGTTGCTGCCGGCGTAGAGATGGACGATCGGATTCGCAAGTCAGTCCGGCTGGCCGCCGACCGAGGTATCCCGGTGCTCGAAGCGACTGAGGCGCAACTGGCGAGGATCACCGATAACGCCCGTCACCAGGGGATCGCACTTCAGGTACCGCCGTATGAATATGAAAACGGCATCGATCTGGTCAGTGAGCTGATGGACGATTGGGAAAAAGGCTACCGCCGGAACCCGCCATTAGTCGTTGCGCTTGATTCGATTACTGACCCGCATAACTTAGGGGCCATTTTGCGATCGGCATCAGCTTTTAACGCTGATGCCGTGATCATCCCATCGCGACGCTCCGTGGGAGTGACATCCACCGTTTGGAAAACCTCGGCGGGGGCCGCTGCCCGAGTGCCGGTAGGACAGGTCAGTAATCTCAATAACGCGCTGACCGAATATAAGAAAGCCGGCATGTTTACCATCGGACTCGATGGTGACGGTGACCAGTCACTTCCTGGACTGCCGTTAGCGACCGAACCACTGTGCGTCGTCGTTGGTTCTGAGGGTACTGGTCTATCACGTCTCATCGCAGAAAATGTGGATCAGATTGTGTCGATTCCTATCTCTTCCGAACTGGAATCCCTCAACGCATCGTTAGCTGCAGGAATTACACTGTACGAAATCGCCCGACTTCGGGCTAAGATTGACTGAGATACGCCCATGTGGCGTACAGCACAGTCCATCACTCACATCAGTACAGAAGTTGGAGTAGGAATGAAAAAATCTACCCTATTGAAAACAGCAGCTACCGCAGCCACCATGGGGCTGCTCTTCACTGCTTGCGGATCGAACGATGACGGAGCCACTGGTGACGGAGGTGGCGAGAGCGAATCCTATAAAATTGCTATCGCCCAATACGTTTCCCACCCCTCATTGGACGCCACCGCCCAGGGCATTAAAGACGTTTTAGAAGAGTCAGAGCATGACTTCGAAATCGAAGAGCAAAATGCTCAAGCCGACCAGGCGACCATGAATAACATTGTGGGTGGCTTCGCAGGGGATTCCAGCCTCGATGCGGTCGCTCCGATTGCGACCCCGGTTGCTATTGCTGCGGCAACGTCTATTAGTGAAACGCCGATTATCTTCTCAGCTGTAACCGACCCGGTCGATGCTCAACTGGTGCCTGATTGGGACACCCCGGGAGACAACATCACCGGGGTATCCGATATGAACCCGGTTGATCAGCAGCTCCAGCTCATCGTCGACGTCGTCGGCGATGTTGAAGTCATCGGTATCCCATACTCTTCTGCTGAATCGAACTCGGTGGTGCAGGTCGAGGCTGCCAAGGAAGCCGCAGACGATCTTGGGGTCGAAATTCAGGAAGTGGCGGTAACGAATACTTCTGAAGTTGCACAGGGCGTCGAATCATTTAGCAACGTCGACGCTATCTATGTGCCAACCGATAACACTGTCGTCTCGGGTCTGGAAACGGTCATTTCCTATGGCGTTGACAACCAGGTTCCCGTCTTCGCTGCTGAATCAGATTCGGTAGAACGTGGCACGATTGGTACCTACGGATTGAACTACTACGAACATGGCCGTCAAGCCGGTGAAATGATTCTGGCGCTGGTGACTGGTGAAGCAGAGCTGGGCGACACTCCACCGGCACGTGCCGCCGAAGAGGCTTTGGAATACACCTTTAACCTCGATGCTGCAGAGAAAATGGGTGTAGAAATCCCTCAGGACCTGCTCGATCAGGCCAAGCTGGCCGGTGAAGGGGACTCAGGTGAGGAATCTGAAGAGTCGGCCGATCAGGAAGCAGACTCAGAAGAATCAGCCGAGTAGTCGCGCTCGATACAACAACCTGTAAAAATGTAAATGGGCCTGGGCGAGCGCTTGACCGCCCAGGCCCTTCGCTCACATTCGATGAAAGGTAGCCACGCACCGTTATGATCGTGACCCTAGAACTCGGTCTGATATACGCCATTATGGCTCTCGGCGTGTATTTGACCTTCCGTATTTTGAATTTTCCCGACCTCACGGTTGATCAGTCATTTACCACGGGTGCAGCCACCGCGGCGATATTGATCGTCAATTACGATTTCAACCCAGTGCTGGCCCTCGGTGCGGCCTTTATCGCCGGGGCGCTAGCTGGAATCGTTACCGGCTTACTACATGCCAAAGGTGGCATTAATCCGCTCCTTGCTGGCATTTTAACGATGCTCGCGCTGTACTCCATTAACCTTCGCATTATGGGAAATCGAGCCAACGTCCCATTGCTGGGTCACGACACCATATACTCCTGGTTTAACACCAACGGAATTACGGGCTGGGTCTTAGTCCTCGTGCTAGCAGTCGTTGCACTACTTTTCAAATTTCTCTTGGACTGGTTCCTCGGAACCGACATGGGGCTTGGCCTACAGGCCACCGGCGACAATGAAGAGATGGTCCGATCCTTTGGTGTTTCAACAGATGCGATGAAAATCGTCGGACTTGCTGTATCGAATGGTCTAGTCGGGTTGGCCGGGGCGTTTATCGCCCAAAAACAAGGGTCTGCTGATATTTCCATGGGTATCGGGTTGATCCTTGTTGGTCTAGCATCGGTCATCCTTGGGCAGGCGCTGCTCAATAATCGTTTCGTCACGCGCTTCGCGGACACTGCTCCCGGTCGACTGATTTTTGGGACCAGAAATCGCGAAGTACTCATCGCAACTACCGCTGTTATTATCGGTTCGATCATTTATCGTGCAGCGGTACAGGGTGCACTATCTATCGGTTTCAACCCTGGCGACATGCGACTCATATCAGCCATTATCGTGGTGCTTGCGTTGTTGATACCAAGGTGGCGGATCCGAAGTCGAACAAAGTCGAAATCGCCGGTCGTGACAGAACCAGCATTACAGGAGACCACCGATGCTAAAGCTTAGGAACATCAATAAAACGTTCTTTCCGAATTCGATTAATGAGCGGGTGGCCCTATCCAATATCAACCTCGAGTTGGCAGACGGTGATTTTGTAACGGTCATTGGTTCGAACGGTGCTGGGAAATCTACAGTGCTGAACACCATCGCCGGAAAGGTTTCACCCGATACGGGGCTTGTTGAGATTTCGGGTCGCAATGTCACTCGCATGAAGGACTTCAAACGTGCCAAGTATGTTGGTCGAGTCTTCCAGGATCCCATGGCAGGCACCTCTCCGGATCTGACGATTGAACAGAACATGGCTCTGGCAGAGCGCAGAGGTCTCAACCGAGGTCTGGCCTTCGGTATTACGAAAGCGAAACGTCAACGTTTCGCTGAAGAGCTCGAAGTGCTTGAACTGGGCCTCGAAAAGCGTCTGAGTGCCAAGGTTGGCTTGTTATCCGGTGGCCAACGGCAAGCACTGTCACTGTTGATGGCGACTTTTTCTAAACCAAAGATCCTCCTTCTCGACGAACATACTGCCGCGCTTGACCCTGAACGAGCCAGACTCGTGACACATCTGACGAAAAAGGTTGTTTCAGAGCAGCAACTCACCACTTTGATGGTTACGCACAATATGGGCCAGGCACTCGAAGTCGGTAACCGCCTCATCATGATGCACGAAGGCGAGATCATCCTTGATGTTGCTGGCAAAGAAAAATCGGCAATGACGGTCGAAGATCTGTTGGCACAATTCTCAAATATTAAAGATGCGACAGTGTCAGACCGGACCCTATTGCAATAACTCAACGCTAGACACAGAGCGGGTGAATCCTCGGAAGGATTCACCCGCTTTTTCTTTCCCCGACCCGTGGCAAGGGAAAAAGAGGAATCAACCACACAAGCCCTGAGAGGTCAATCACACCGATGTAGGCTCCTGGGTGTGGAACTAACAATAAACCGCATAAATCCGCGGATTATCGCGCTGCAATAAGTCAAGATCAACACACTCTTCCCGTTTTGCAATCAAAAAATAACTGTGTATAGTTATCTCTCGTGCCCAGGGCGGAACGGAAACGGGAAGCGCTGAGACATGAAAGTTCTTTAGAAAAATTCATACAACGATTCCTAGATCATTCCGAGATTGACAGTGAAGAATCACTCTGTGATACGCTGTTGTTCCGGTCGATTACCAGTTGAGATCTTATGTAGAGCGCATGCCGGTAGCACTTCGAAATACTTTCGTTTCGTTGTGATTTCCGTGATCGAGCTCACATGATATCGAGTTGACAAGTCAGTCAGAATTTCTGATAGAGTGTTCATCTGTTGCTCAGAGCGATCTGCTCTCGCAACAAAGAGTTCACTGCCAAGAAAGACTGATTTGACCTTTTCGATAAGGTCACTTAGTCTCGTGTTCTGCACTGTGTTTGGTGTGGTTCATGATGTTTGGTTGTGGATCGTTGGTTGTGCCTGGTGCTGGTGCCTCGTGTGGGGTGTTGGTGTTGGGTGTGGTTGTTTGAGAACTCAATAGTGTGCCAAGTTTGTTTGATGCCATTTA
>DATBUL010000048.1:0-6269 GCA_036516115.1 Enteractinococcus sp.
GTTGAGATAGACAATAGGTGTTATTCACAATTATTTCTAGAGTCAATGAAGAGATTGACTCTAGCCAAACCAGAAGTGAGGACAAATAATGTCACTGAACAGCAAAGTTGCAATCGTTACAGGATCCGGCGCTGGTCTTGGACTGGCCTATGCGCAGGAGCTCGCACGCCAGGGTGCCAAAGTTGTCATCAATGATGTCAACGAAGACGTCACCGCACAAGCAGTTGAAACTATTACTTCCGCAGGTGGCACCGCCATCGGTGTTACCGCACCCGTTGGTTCGACCGAAACCGCAGAAAAACTCGTCAATGCTGCCGTTGAAGAATTCGGCACCCTCGACATTTTGGTGAACAATGCCGGCATTCTGCGCGACCGTAGCCTGCTGAAGATGTCTGACGATGATTTCGATGCCGTGATCAACGTTCACCTACGCGGTACTTTTACCTGCGTTCGTGCAGCCTTTGCCTACTTCAAGGAAAATGCCGTCAAGGGTCGCATCGTGACCATTGGCTCGCCAACCGGTCAGCGAGGCAACTTCGGCCAGACCAACTACGCGGCAGCCAAAGCGGGCATCGTCGGCATGGTTCGCACCTGGGCGTTGGAAATGAAGCGCGCTGGGGTCACCGTCAACGCCATCATTCCGGTCGCCGCAACCGCTATGACGGAAACCGTCCCATACTTCTCGGCCGCAATCGAGGCCGATAAAGCCGGTGAACCAATGCCAGAATTCTTCCGTAAAGAACTGGGCTTCGGTACCGCAGCCGACGTCGCAGGACTCGTAGCATTCCTGGCCTCCGATGAAGCTGCGAACATCTCCGGTCAGGCGATCGGCGTTGGTGGTGACCGTCTGCAGGTCTGGTCGCACCCAGAGCCTGTCGCCACCGAATTCCGTGCAGGTGGCTGGACCTACGAGGCCATGCAGTCCGAGGGTCGCCAACTCATCGAAAATAATCTGCAAGAGGTGGGCGAAAAATTCCTTGATCTGCCAGCCGAACTGCAGCCAAAGGCCTAAGTGATATCTGTGGCAACCTATACATCCAATATCGACGTCTCCGCAATCTCCGCGGTAGATGTCCACGTCCACATTGAGATGGACGACCAAGGGCACAAGCCAATGCCGGAGGTCTTTTACGAGGCTTCGGCAAAATACTTCAAATCCGAAGACCGCACCCCATCGATCGATAAGATCGCCGAGACCTATCGCGAGCTGGGAATGGCCGCAGTGGTCTTCACCCTGGACGCCCGCACCCAGTTCGACGGCCACCTGCCCAACTCGATTGATGATCTGGTGGCCGGTGCTCAGCGCAATAACGATGTGCTGTTACCATTTGGGTCGGTCGATCCACGCAACGGGAAAGCCGCGATCGAAGAAGCGCAACGCCAGGCCACCGAGCTGGGCGTTCGCGGATTCAAATTCCACCCTTCCGTGCAGGGCTTTGATCCATCCGACCGTCACTTCTACCCATTGTGGGAAGCACTCGAAGAAATCGGTCTGCCCATCCTGTCGCACACCGGACAAAACGGTATGGGAGCAGGACTGCCCGGGGGCGCCGGCATCAAATTAGGATATTCCAACCCGTTGTTGCTCGACGAAGTCGCCGCAGACTTCCCACAACTGCCCATTATCATGGCTCACCCCTCGGTGCCTTGGCAGGACGAAGCCAACTCGATCGCCACCCATAAGGCCAATGTGTACATTGATCTCTCCGGGTGGTCGCCGAAGTACTTCCCAGAATCCCTGGTGCGCCAATCGAATAACGTGCTGAAACATAAAGTACTCTTCGGTACCGACTATCCGCTGATCCCGCCGACCAAGTGGATGGCAGCATTCGACGAGTTACCAATCAAAGATGAAGTTCGTCCGTTGATCCTGAAAGACAACGCGGTCAAACTCCTCGGTTTAGATCAGGGGGCCGCAGCATGACTCGTGAACCTATCTGGGACGTCTACGGTTTCTCTGATCGACTGACCGAGACCGAAAAGGCCGTGCTGACGGAACTGCGCACCACGTTGGAGGAAAAGGTCCACCCTTACCTCAACGATGCCTGGAGCGAGGATCGTCTACCCGAAGAAATCATCGAGCCGCTGGAATCCCTGCGCCTGATGGATCCGCCAGCGCTCAAGGCAGCCGGGGAGCCCGTCCGCGGGATCTTTGAAGCAATGCGCACCTTTGAGCTGGCGCGCTGTGACATCAACGTGGTCACGTTCTTCAACGCACAAGCTGGACTCTTCCGCACCGTCATCAACCAAGGTGGTGACGCTGCGCAGGTCGCAGAGCTAGATCCGAAGGTCACCAACTATGATCTGCTGGGGGTCTTTGCTCTGACCGAGCCGGATAATGGTTCGGATGTGGCGCGTGGTCTGCAGACCACGGCAACGCAGAACGACGATGGTACCTGGACAATCAATGGTGAAAAACGCTGGATCGGTGGCGCCTTCCGCGCCGACGTCATTTGCACGTTTGCCCGCGACACCGCCGACAACCAAGTCAAAGCATTCCTCGTGCCACGTGAAGCCGCTGGCGTCACGCTGGAAAAGATCGAGCGTAAAGCCTCGCTGCGCATTATGCAGAATGCCCACATCACCTACGAGAACGTTCAGGTCGATGACGACGCTCGTCTGAAGAACATCAACTCGTTCAAAGATGTGGCCGCTTGTCTGCGCCTGATGCGCTCTGATGCGTCGTTTATCGCCGCTGGCGCGATGGCTGGAGCCTATGAGGCCGCTGTGCGTTACACGACCCAGCGGGAACAGTTTGGCAAACCCATTGCCGGATTCCAGCTCATCCAGGAAAAACTGGCCACGATGTTGGCCAACGTCACCGCCTCGGTGGCCATGGCTCTGCAGCTGGTCGAGCAGCAAGAAGCCGGTATCTATAAAGATGAGAACTCGGCCATGGCCAAGATGTTCACCGCAAGTAAGCTCCGCGAAACCGTTGCTCTAGCACGCGAAGTTTGCGGTGGTAACGGCATCACGCTCGACACCGACGTCGCCCGCTTTCATGCCGACGCCGAAGCTGTCTACTCCTATGAAGGCACCCACGAAATTAACGCACTGATTGTTGGTCGTTCGATCACCGGCATCAGCGCATTCGTCTAATTCAAACCCCATCTCTACCTCAAGGAATTTTGATCCCCATGACTGAAACCACCGCACGCACCGTTGTCCCGTTTGAAGAAGTCGCCAATCTGGCCGGCACCGACCTGGGTGTCACCGAATGGATGACCGTTACCCAGGACATGATCAACACCTTCGCCGACGCCACCAGCGACCACCAGTGGATCCACACTGACGTCGAGCGCGCAAAAGAGGGTCCTTTCGGTGCCCCGATCGCACACGGCTTCTTGACTCTGTCGCTGATCATTCCATTCTGGTCAGAACTGTTTGACGTCACCGGCGTAACCACCAAGGTCAACTACGGTCTGGACAAGGTCCGCTTCACTAACCCAGTCAAGGCCGGGGCACGGATCCGCATGAAAGCAGAAATCACCGAGGTCCAGGAAGTCAAAGGCAACGGCCTGCACCTGGTCACCAACGGCGTCATCGAAATCGAAGGCGAAGAACGCCCAGCTGTCGTGGCAACATTCCTGTCACGCTTTTACGCGTAACACCCTACGTAACGTTGTGAGTCTGCCTGCGGAAAACCCACCAGTTTTCCGCAGGCTGTTGCGTACCCAAAATAGTGGAGTTGAGGGTTTTGTGTCGTATACTCAAAACACCCTGAGCGTTGTTAGCTAAGTCACAAAACGCGGGGATGAAACTCTTCCATCCGTGGCAGAGTTCGTCTATTGTTAATCTCAATTGATGAATAAATAGATGAATACGTTACTAAAGCCTTACTACACACATCACAAGTCAGTTACTCATTCCCTTTCTCCAGGGATTCATCATCCGCCCTGGACTCACTCTCACCGGGAGAACACATGAAGAAGAAATTCCTATCTGGTCTTGCAACCGCTGCAGCCGCAGCTCTGATGCTTACCGCCTGTGGTGGCGGCGGTAACGGCGCTGATGAAGGCGGCGAAGCGGGAGGCGAGACTGAAGAACTCCGCGAAGTCACCATTGGTGTGCTGAGCATTGCGCCCAGTGTAGGTGTCGCCTACGGCATCGAACATGGCATTTTCGAAGAACACGGCTTCGACGTCACCTACGAAATCTCCAGCGCTGGTGCAGCCATGCTGCCGGCGGTTTCTGCCGGTCAGCTAGACTTCGGCGTCGGCAACCCACTGTCGGTCACCACGGCAGTTGACCAGGGCCTGGAAATGAAGATCATCGCAGGCTATTCCAACTCGCTTGAAGAAGGCAACGACGTGGCCGGTGTGGTCACCCGCGCCGATTCCGGCATTGAAACCTGGGCAGATCTTGAGGGCGAAACCACCGCCGTCAACGCACTGAAAACCCTGGGCGACCTGACCGTCATGCACTTGGCCGAAGAAGATGGCGCCGACCCACAGGCGCTGAACTTCTCCGAAATCGGCTTCCCTGATATGCCAGCACAGCTGGAGCGTGGCAACGCTGACGCCGTCTGGATTCCGGAACCGTTCCTGTCGCAGCTGCTCGAGGATGACGCCAATAAACTGGTCGGCTACTCCTTCCAGGAAACCGATCCAGGCATGGCTACCATGGTGACCTTCACTTCAGGTCAGCTGGCCGAAGAGGATCCTGAAATGGTTGCCGACTTCGCCGAGGCCATGACCGCAGCATTGGAAGCATCCCAGAACGACCAGGAAGGCTCACGCGAACTGCTTGTTGAGTTCCTCGAGATCCCTGAAGAAGCCGCACAAGAACTCGTCATGGAACGACTTGATGGTGAGGTCAACCGCGAACAACTGATGTTCATGGTTGAACTGGCTGATCGTTACGACTTCATTGATTCGGCACCATCTGAAGAAGACCTGTTCCTAAACTAGCCCCTGATGCAGGCTTTCGGTCTGCTCTGGCTCCTGATATAAGAGTGCCCTCTACGCATACAGTAGGGGGCACTCTTATGTCAGCAGTAGTCACAGTATGAGCTCTGTCTGGGGCGAAATTCCCGGTGCGATGGGGACAAAATGATGAGCTGGTGATTTCTGCTCCAGACAATTCTTTGCAGATAGTCAGTCACTTCGCGTTGTTTTCGAAATGCCTCGTAGTTGTTATTGCAAGACGATCGTGTCAAGGTCGACTTCGGTCTCAATGTACCCATATTCATAGGCTAAGTCAGCCAACTCAGGCAGAGCGTTCGGGGCAATATCGGTCCCCAGCTCGTCAATGGTCATGACCTCCACGACGTCCATTGGCATGTCTAGGTATTCGGAGACTTGCTGTCGGAATCCTTCCGGATCTTCCGAGGCCGCTTCCAAGACTTCAGCCAGTGCTATTTCAAAGGTATCTAACACTTCACTATTGGTTTCGGCATATTCCGCAGACGTGAAGGTTACCAATGGTGGCAACTGATCGATGACCGCCGCATTTGCGGATCCGAGGTTTGCACGTTCCGGATTGTTGAGATTTGACGTCAAAAACGGTTCCGGCTGCCAGATTGCATCAACATTGCCAATTTCGAGCTGAGCTTCCATATCCGGAAAGCCCAGCTCGGTGAATTTCACTTGATCGGGGTCGCCACCATCATTGGCAACAGCGCCTTTGACGACGAGGTCACCTTGCGTCTGGATGGCGTTAACGGCAACCGTCTTGCCTTCCAAGTCTTTCCAGGAGTCAATACCTGCATCCGCTTGCACCACGATGCCGTTGGTCATGTCATTTTCCAATGGCGGTGCGGCGTAACCCGACACGATGCGCATATTGAGCCCTTGATCAGCGGCAATCATAATCGATAGCGGATTGCCAATAGCGAGATCGAGAGAGCCTCCGGAGACGGCCGGCAGTGCGGCCGCTCCGCCCTGGCCACTCTGAATATTGACTTCAAGTCCGTGCTTTTCGAAGATGCCCTGCTTGGTGCCATATTCAAAGGCCGCGGAGACAGCAACCGGCATCACGCCGACAGATACTGTGTGCAATTCGCCATCGTCTGCATCAGCTGAGGACGGTGCCTCTGAGCATCCAGTCAGTGCCAAGGACAGGACGAAGCATCCGGCAACGACTCTTTGTGAGCGGTGAGTTTTCATGTACTTCCCTTATCTCTCTATACATCCCCGCAGACCCTGTGCGGGATTGAATCTTTTTCCTGGTGGAAGGTGACACCTGAAGCGACCTTGGTGGGCGCTCAATAATGTTGCTAAACGAAGGCCTGGCGCCCAGTGATCGTGCGCCCAACGATTAGCGAATTC
>DATBUL010000049.1:0-1564 GCA_036516115.1 Enteractinococcus sp.
CAGGACAGACCCCGCGGGCAGTTCGGTGATGCCGTCATAGTGGAAGGCCGTCGCACGGAACGAATCGGGAAGGCCTTCCATGATCGGATCGTGGGCACCTTCTTCCGTCTGGGTAATCTCAACGACACCGGTTTCCGGACCCGTCGGAGATTTGACCGTGACCTTCCCGCCAAACGTATCAGCAAGCAGCTGCGCGCCAAGGCAGATACCTAACGTCGGGATATTTGCTGCTGCAGCCTGCCGGTAGAGCGCAGAGATATCTTCCAGCCATGGGAAATGCTCCACATCATCAAAATGCATGGTGCCACCTAGCACGATGAGACCATCGGCGGCTACGTCAGCAGATATTTGGTCGCCTGCAAACGGCTGGATGACCGTTACTTCGGCCCCGTAGTCTGCCAGCCAATCGGAGAAGCGACCTAAAGGGGCCCGACCGTCCGGTTGGATCACAAGGATTTTGACAGGCTGCATCATCGAGCTGGCATCCCTCTGCTGTGTCGTGCCCACGCGCTCCTCCATGTCCATGTGCTCATCAACTCTGGTCTCTAGCCGTTAGCGTCCATAGACCCCGGTGATCCGGCCGCGGGCAATGGCGTGCTGAAACAGGTTGAAGCCTACTTGATCCGGCGTCGCATCCGGTCCCAACTCAAGCTCGGTATCCACCGCGTGAACGACGAACATGTAGCGATGTTCGCCATGACCCACCGGCGGACGTGCACCCGTATACCCGGCGACATTGCGAGAGTTGCGCACAAAGACTGGGCCCTGACCTTCTCCACTGACGCCAAAGGCTTCCCAGTCGATCGTGTCCCAACGCACCGCACCACCTGGAAGAGAAGTCACGGATAGAGGAATATTGAACGCAGATATGTGCCAGAAACCTGCTGCGGTGGGCGCATCGGGATCAAGCGAAGTCAGGGCAAACGTCTTGGTCTCCGCTGGGAAACCCGACCAGCTCAGTTGTGGCAGTTCATCTTTACCGCCGAGTTCTTCCATGAGCGCACGGTCTGGCAACTGACCGCCGTCTTGAAAATCCTCACTCGTCAGGGTGATTTCGGGCAGCTTCGGTAAGGGTTCATATGGATCAAAACGCATAATGGCATCATCTCATGCAAGATCAACAGCGTCCATCATCACTCGCTTAGCCCGAAGCGACAATTTGGCACAGTGTCCACACGAGCCACTCGTCGGTATCGTTCAGTGTCTCGCATCGTTAGGCTGGTCTCGCAAGATGACCTTGTCCGCACGGGAATTCAAGCAAAGTGGTGACCGTTTTATGGAACACGCTGACGTAGTCGTCGTAGGTGCTGGTTCGATCGGTGCGATGACACTGTGACAACTCAGCCAGTACCCAAATCTCAATGCTTATCCGCGGATGAATTTGAACCCTTCCTATGCTGGTGAATCGCGGCTATTTCGCACGATCATTAAGGAAGGCGAATTATTTAACGACCACGTGGATGTCTCGTTGGACCTCTGGCGTGAACTTGAAGCTCAGTCCTCCCGCTCTATCCTGCACCAGTGTGGGATGTTGAGCATTGGTCCTTCCGATTTCGATGCCATG
>DATBUL010000050.1:0-2945 GCA_036516115.1 Enteractinococcus sp.
AGGCTCCCTGAAAGTACCGGATCATACTGTGTTGGTAGACAGATCCGGTATCGCTATTTTCCTCCTGTCTGAGAATGCGTGTCAATGGAAAAACTCACGATCCGATCCAGCGGATATTGCTTGAGCCATTAATCAACAGTTGAACAAGCATGCGGTGTTTGACTAGGACAAACATCTGCTTGCCCAGCGATCTCTATATCGGCGAATTTCACCCCCTAAGCTGTCACCACGTCAGTCTTCGATGGATTTATTTGAAGACTTTTCCGATGCGGAAGGTAGGACCTCTAGGTGGGCAAAACTGTGGTGGTGTATCGCTCAGAATATGGGTCAACCCAGCAATACGCGCAGTGGCTGGCAGTCGATTTGTGGTGCGACGTATTTGAATTCAGCGATATCCGACTACGGGATCTGCAGGAATATGACACCATCATCTATGGTGCACCGCTGCGTGCCGGAGGGAAGGTCTTAGGGTCGAAATTTCTGCGCAAGGAAATCGAGACGCTCGGGCAGAAAAATCTGATTCTCTTCACCTGCGGTTTCTCAAATCCAACCAGGGCTACGAATCGTCGGATCATCCAAGACCGATTGATCAAAACCCTCACCGATGAGGTGCTGACCCACATCAAGGTCTTCCACCTCCAAGGCGCGATTGACTATCGAGAACTCAGTATTATTCATATCCTCAGCCTGATGAGGAGAAAACGAGCCATTGCGCGCCAAGACCCGTCGGAGCGCACACCAGAGGATCAGCAGTTGCTCGAGACGTACCGCAGAGTAGTAAGTTTCATGGATCGGCAAGCCGTCCGCCCAATCGTCGACTATGTGTGGCGTCTGAGCAAAACTGGCCTCAATTCCACCACTCACAGATGAAAGACCTCTCGCAGTATGTGTCGAACTCCGCTTCCAGGAGAGACCCGTTGAGCTCTATCTGGCAGAGTCTCCGCTAGCTGCCGCTGTTGAGCGCTGCGGACGATATCTGGCATCGGGGTGTCCTATCCCGGTGACCGCCGTGGCGGATAGCATCGGGGCGGCAGCTCACGAGTCGCTACTGCCACCAGGTATCTGCCGGGCTCACGGGCAGCCGACGTTTGTGCTCGGACCGCTGATAGGTGGTCTCGAGTTTCTCGCGAGCTTCATCCGGAATGGATTGTCCCATGAGGTAGGCGTCGATGTTGTCGTAGGTCATGCCCATTTCATCTTCGTCGGTTCGACCCGGGTTGTCGCTGAGCAGGTCGGCGGTCGGGACCTTATCGATGAGCCGGTCGCTGGCGCCAAGGCGGGTGCCGATGTCACGGACCTGGGTTTTGGTCAGCCCGGCTAACGGGACGATGTCGGCTGCGCCGTCACCGAACTTGGTGAAGTAGCCGGTGATGGATTCCGCCGCTTGGTCGCTGCCGACCACCAGGGCGTTGTATTGGCCGGCGATCGCGTACTGGGCGACCATGCGCATCCGGGCTTTGACGTTGCCGAGATTATAGTCGGTGGGTTCTTCACCCAGTGCGGCAGTGAAGGCTTCGCCGAGTGCATCGGTGGCCGAACCGATTTGCAGTTCGATATCTTCGTCGGGCTGGATGAATTCGATGGCCGCGTTGGCATCATCGGCGTCCCCCTGGATGTGGTAGGGGAGTCGCACACCCCAAAACTTGCCGGTCCAGTCGGGATTGACCCGGCGGTATTGCTCAACGGCCATCTGGGCCAGCCGACCGCCAACGGTGGAGTCGACGCCACCAGATATGCCGAGCACGAGGCCGTTGGCTTTCCTGTAGTGCAGGTAGTCCACCATGAAGTTCACGCGGCGGACGATTTCTGAGTCCAAGTCGATATCTGATTGCACTCCGAGGGCCTCGATGATGTTGTCTTGCATGTTGACCTCCTGCTAATTGGCGTATTCATACCGTTGGATGCGTTTCCAGATGTCTACTGCTCGTTGGTAGTGTCTGCGCATCGTTTCGGCTGCGTGATTAAGCATAGCCGGGGGTAGCCCCGGTAAGAATGTGTCATCGTCTTCTTCGATTTCTTCATCCTGCCGATAGGCGCGGTCCAGCACCTTGTGACCGCGTGCCAACTCCTCGCCGGCCACATCCGGCCAGGCGTGATGGCTCAGCGCCCCGTAATCGAGTTCCAGTAACCCCGTGGTTGGAGGTGTTTGAGTACGCCCTCGGTGTCGGTTCAGCCAGGACTGCAAATGCCCCACCGAGTTGGCGTAGGGATGCTCTGGACCATCCGGGCCATAGAACGTCAACAGCATATGAATGTGACTCAAACACGAGATCGCAGCTTCGAGGTCGCGGACCCGGTGGATGACCGGGGTCCCGCCGATGACCATCTCGGTGACCCGATCGGTGTGGTATTCGTGGACGGTGCCTTCAAATGCGGCCAACCACGCCAGCGACACATTCCAGAGCTGCATGTAGAAGTTTGGCACCGGTCGGCTGATGAGTCCCGCATCGGCCTGCAGCTCGGCAATCTTGGCCAGGGTCTCAACGGTTTTGGGCGGAACCAGCCGATCATAGAGCGTATCGTCGAAGTATTGACGACGCATCTGCACTGATTCATAGGCTGCTCGGGCCAGGTATTCGACGTGGAAAAACTGGTGGGTTTGACCCCCAGGATCTTGTGCTTCGAGCACCCGGATGATCGGTGGTTCGGAGTCGCTGGGGGCCAGACGGAAGGCATCGGGCCGAAGCCTGCGGTTGAGACGCTCGGCGGCTTCGGCCTCGATATCGGCACGTGACAGTTTGGCTGCGGCGCGTGCCAGGCCATGAATTCTGGCTGGCAGGCGTTCAAGTGGCAGATAGACCCGTAAAAATGTCAGGTGCCGCATGCCAAAGTGTCCTAACCTAGTTCAGCAACCACCGGGACGTGATCCGATGGTCCATCACCTTTTCGTTCGTCGCGATCGATCCACGCATCAGTCACATCATTGGCCAGGTTCTGCGAGGCCA
>DATBUL010000051.1:0-18822 GCA_036516115.1 Enteractinococcus sp.
AGCCCGGCGGCTTCCAATCCAAGCTCGATGGCTTCTTGAGCCACGCCCGTTGCTGCTGAGGACTCGGCGGCTAGCTGTAGTTCCTCACCAACAGTTTCACTGACAAAGGTGGGATGTTGTCCCAGATATGCCACCGGGCGGCGGGCTAGCCCGGTCACCTGCCCAGAGAACTCGGCTTCGGCATCAGTTAGTACGCCGGCCAGCGCCTTGAGGACGGACGATTTGCCTGAGCCCGATGCATCCCCGAAGACAGTGTATTGGCCCGGGCTGAATCGTGCATTGAGATGTTCCACCACAGGTTGTAGTACTTCTACCGTGTAGCGTGGCGCGATATCCTCGTCATCGGTAGCATCGTAGGTCCGCTCATGTTTGACTTGACCATATTGCGCCGGTGTGAGGTACTCGGGGTTCGTGTGCTTGGGAGAGTCGATACGCTCTAGCGCTTTATAGGCGATGGTGAAATCCCGAACTTCAACCACGTCCTGAGATGACACAGTAGCGTGCAGTTGTGCCAGCGTGTTTGGCAATGGTGCACTGATCTGTGCTTTGGCACGTTTCAGGGCTTCGACGCCGTCTTCAGACGCGTGGTAGGCCGAACCAATGTCGCGGAAAGGTAAGTATACTTCCGCCGCCAACGTCAGCACCATGATACCGGCATAAAGATCCATGGAACCGTTGACGAGACGCACGCCGATGAACACAGCAATGACTGCTACTGACAACGTCGAAATGAGTTCGAGTGCAAGCCCCGACATGAACGCCGCTTTGAGCGTGTTCATGGTCGTTCGTTGATACTGTCTGGAGACGTCTGCTAGTGCTTGGCGTTGCATCCCAGCACGGCGGAGTCCCACCAGGACGGGTAGCCCGCGAGCAAGTTCCAGCAAGTGTTGGGAGAGTTTGTGCAATCCTGTAGCTGCTTCGTCGACCCGGTGTTCGGTAAAGCGCCCAATGAGGATCATAAACATGGGGATCAGCGGTATCGTGACAACTAACACTGCAGCACTGATCCAGTCGTGCAGAAGAATCCAGATCCCTAAGCCCAGCGGAATAATGAGCGCTGCGACTAAGGACGGAAGAAAATCAGTGTAGTAATCATCGAGACCGTCAAGTCCTTTGGAGGCCACGATGGTGTCTTCGCCGGCTCGATCAGCATGAGTTCCGGCTGCAGCCAAGCGATGCCGGACGAGCTGTTCACGCAGGTGCTCCTTTTCTCCTAGAGCACCTCGAGTTGCCAGGACTTGTTGACCCCATTGAGCTACCCCGCGTAGCATCGCTCCGCCAAATCCTAGGGCCAAGGTGAGCTGGAAGTGACTACCGGTCGCGTAGTCGACGAGTGCTTCGATTAACCCGGGGGCGGTCCGTGGGGAGTTCAATAATAACTGCAGCAGCTGGGCTGCATCTGATGCCGGTAGCGATGCGGCCAGATGACTAATGCCTCGAGCCAGTGCAACAGCTATCAGGATCCAGCCGGTGAGTTTGACCACGGCGAGGACGCCAAGCCCTATAAAGGCTCGACGTCCTGCACGCGAGGTTGGTAGTTCGGGGATCACACCGGCGTCACCACTGCAGATTCTGGGATGTGTTGGTCACCCAGGCGTCGACGGAACATCCAGTAACTCCAGGCGCTATAGGCCAGCACGATCGGTAGGAAGATAGCGGTAACTAGGGCCATAATTGTTAGCGTGTAGTCCGAGGATGATGCCGTGGTGACCGTGAGGTTATACGCTGCATCGATGGTGGAGGGCAGCACATTGGGATACATCGAAGTGAAAATTGCGCCGACCCCCAGTGCGACGAAGAGGACCATCCCAGTAAACGTGAGGCCTTCTTTTCGCTGGCGGGAGGCAACCCAGGAGACCACCATTCCCAGTGCCGCGAGCACCACCATGCCCAGAGACACGGCTTTCGGATAGCGGATGACTACGCCGAGTACCCAGATTACAGCCGGGAATAAGTACAGCGGCAAATAACGACGCAGATGACGGTTACCTGCCTCGCGCGGCGCCCCGAGCGTTTTCAGAGACAGGAATGCCCATCCCATGGCTAATGAGACGCCTACAACAGAAAGACCACCCAGGACTGCCCACCCATTAAACCAGGACAGCGCTCCCCCGACCCGGTCACCGTATTCATTGAGTGGCAGCCCGGTGGAAGTCAGGGCAAGCATGGCGCCGATAGCAAAAGCTGCTACGAATGAACCACCCGCCATACACCAGTCCCAGAGATTTCGTGCTGTCTGACTGTGGGACTTACCGCGATATTCAATAGACACGGCTCGCAAAATCAGGGCAAGCAGTGCAAAGGTCAGAGGAATATACAGCCCGGCAAACATCGAGGCATACCAGTGTGGAAACGCTGCAAACGTTGCACCTGCGGCAGTAATGAGCCAGACCTCATTGCCATCCCATACGGGTCCGATCGTATTGAGCAATACTCGTCGTTGCGATTCATTTCTTGCCCAGCCTTTGAGCAACATGCCGACGCCCAGATCGAAACCATCAAGGATGAGGTACCCGATCCACAGCACCGCAATGAGGATGAACCACAACGTTGGTAGGAAATCCATAAGTCTGCGTTACCTTTCTCTTGTCGTTGTGGCCCGCATCAATATGCGAAGGACAACACGTCGGAAGATGGCTTGTCGTGGTCGTCGTCGGCTTGTTCGTCGGCCAGCAATTCAGGCATGCCCGCGGGATGTCCACCTCGCGTGTAGCGCACTAAGAGCACAATTTCGACCACGAGGAGCAGAGCGTAGATGAGCGTGAGCGCGACCAGTGAAAACACGATCTCTTCTCCACTGACGCCAGGTGAGACCGCAGCTGCCGTAAATTGCCAGACTTGATCGACGCCGTTGAGGTCGGGGTTCGGAGCCACGGTGAATGGTTGACGCCCCATCTCCGTGAAAATCCACCCTGTGGAGTTGGCCGCGAATGGTGCCAGAATTGACAGCCACGCTATGTTCATCAGCGTTTTGTCATATGGAACGGTGCCTTTTCGGCCAATGAATAAACCAATGGCGGCTGCCAGCGCGGCGATCCCGCCGAAGGTAATCATCAAGCGGAAACCCCAGTAGGTTACTTCCATGATCGGCAGGTATTCGATCTCGGAGCCGGCGCGCTCGCCGTATCGGGGATCATCCGGTAAATGGGTTCCATAGGCCTCTTCGTACTGAGGGATCAGTGTATTGACGCCTTCTACCGGAGTGGTGAAGTCATTGTGGGCTAAAAATGACAGCAAGCCAGGAATTTCAAATACTCCGACGACGTCATCACAAGTGGTTGCACCACCGCCATCACGACTTGCCACTGACAGGACGGAGAATCCGGTGCCGTCGTGACAAGCTGCCTCCGCTGAAGCCATCTTCAGGGGCTGTTGTTCAATCATCATTTGGGCCTGGGTGTGGCCGGTAAATGCGGTTCCAAGAAAGGCGATAATCGCAATCCAACCGCCCCAACGGAACGATGAACGCCAACCACGGTAGTCGACTTCATCTCTTGCTTTAGAACCTGACGAGCCCACGATGACATATCCTTGTTCATCGACCGTATCGATACCGTCTTTACGACGTTTCCACAAGTGATACCAGGCAATTCCGAGCAACATTGAACCCGCCACAGCCAGTGCCCCGAAAATGGTGTGGGGGAAATGAATCAATAGCGTGGGGTTGGTCATGACAGCCCAGAAATCAACCATCTCGGCACGACCATCAACGAATTCCACACCGACCGGATGTTGCATAAACGCGTTGGCGGCCAGAATAAAGTATGCGGAAATGACCGAGCCAAGAACTGCGAACCACAGTGCCGCTAAATGAATTCGTGGGTGGACGCGTCCCCAGCCGAAGACCCAGATGCCAATGAATACGGATTCGAGGAAAAACGCGATCAGAGCTTCCATCGCCAATGGTGCTCCGAAGACATCCCCTACGAACCGGGAATATTCGCTCCAGGCCATCCCGAATTGGAATTCCTGCACCAGCCCTGTCGCAACCCCCATGATGAAATTGATCATGAAGATCTTGCCCCAGAATTTGGTCATACGCAGGTAGTGTTCTTTGCCTGTACGGTGCCAAGCAGTTTGCATCGCCACTAAGACAATACCCAGCCCGATAGTCAGTGGCACCATCAAGAAGTGATAGACAGTTGTGATGCCGAACTGCCACCGTGCTACCTCAAGAGGATCCATTAGGGTCCCTCCCCCATCAATACACTGTGACTGATGATCGAATTATTGGAAAATCTTCTGCGTTCACGCGCCATCTCAATACGACGGTGTAACGCGGAGATATCGGCTGTTTTCAGCCTCCCACGCTCATCATAACCACATTTCTACGCATTGTAGAAATATGTTTTCTACGTCACGTAGAATCTTGGGGTATAGGCCAGCTACAATGAATGACTAACTCACTCGTGCCGCGATATGCGGACGAACATCACGAACACCAATCTCGCCACCGCGATTGACAGAAGGGATTTCATTGGGCGAACTTGAACAAGCAATTATGGACCTGTTGTGGGATGCCACAGAGCCCATGACAGCAAACCAGGTACGCGATACACTCGCACAACGCCAGCAAAGTGGTCCAGCAATTACGACCGTTCTCACCGTGCTGGGACGTCTTCACAAGAAAGGCTTTGTCGTCAAAGACGACTCACGCCGTCCCCATGAATTTTCTGCGGTGACCTCACGCGAAGAGCACACAGTTCAGCTACTTAACGACGTTTTGGGCTCCGCCGTCGATAAGCACGCGGTGCTTGCGCGATTCATTGGTGGCATCGATCCCTCTGACGCACAAAAAGTCCAGCAACTCTTAAGCTCGCGCGACCAGTAACACTCAGCGTTCCGGAGGCCTCTTCTGACACCCTATGTGCTCGCAGTTCTTGCAGTACTCTTGGCATGGCCAATACCGCTATGGCTTCAACGGGCCAAATGGCCTTCGCGCGCACCCGGCGCAGCACTCGTCTTGTGGCAAGCGATCGGCATTAGTGGTGGGCTGTCCCTGGTCACGGCACCGTTAACGTGGGGGCTACAGCCGTTTGGTTCCGGCATGCTGAGCGCGTTGACTGAGTTGTGGTCGCTCTTCCAAGCCGAGGGTTTCGACGCAGTGGTCTATGACCCACGCTGGCATCCCTTGGGATTTGCTGCCATCACGTTGGGCTGCATTATTTTTGGCCATCTTGCGCTGGTCCTGGTGCACACTGCGTATCGGACCTTCGCGCAGCGCAAGAAGCATCGACAATTTGTGGAGTTGTTATCGGCGTCCTTGATTGATCACGACCGTGATCTGGCCACGCGTTCACACTCGGCAGAAACCACTCGAGTGCTGCCGGTGGACCACCCCCTGGCCTATTGCCTCCCTGCGGTCAATCAGCCACTGACGATAGTTTCGCAGGGGCTGTTAGACAAGTTATCTCCAGACCAACTCAGCGCCGTACTCACGCACGAAGCCGCTCACCTCATGCAACGACATGACTTGTTGCGACTCGCCTTTCAAGCCTGGCACAAAGCGGCGCCTTGGCTACCGGTGACCAAGGTTGCCGTTGAGGAAGTAACCGATCTGACGGAAATTCTTGCCGATGATGCGACGTTAATCAGCCATCGGCCAGAAGATCTCACCAGCGCCTTAGTGCACACCTTGACTGCAGGAGAAACTCAGCGGTCTCGAGCGCCCTCCAGCAACGATGCTCCAACCACTCGATCGGTTTCACGCCGCCTTTCGCGACTGCTCCAGCCCGCAGACACCTTAAGTTCGGGTAGAGTCTTCCTGGTCATAATTCAAGCGATGCTGTTGGTTATCGTGCCGGCATTTATTAGCCTCATGTGATGTCCGACAACTCATGCTCAGTGCAAAAACTATGCTGCAAGGTGATGACCCGTGGCACGAATCGCGCGAGAATATAAACCGGGCTAAGCTGAGAAGTTATGACAAGTCAAGAGACTGAAGCGCCAGCGCCGGTTTCGATGCAAGTACACAGAAATGGACAGTCCAACGTGAGCTCTAATGCGGTCTCAATTCACCACAACGCGGCATTACTCTCTGTGGTCGAAGTGACCGCTCCGCTAGAAATCACCTCGGACATGCTCGATGAGCGACTTGCAGCGGTACTCAAACGCCTCCGCCTGCCCAAACGACTTCTGGAACGTGTTGCCGGGGTCAAAGCACGACGAATGTGGGAAGGCCCGGACGATTATATTCACGGCGCCGCCCAAGCTGGAGTCAAGGCTCTTGCTGAGGCCGGGATCGCACCTGAAGCCGTTGGCCTCTTGATCAACACGTCTGTGACTCGAACCCAGCTCGAGCCGGCCGTCTCAGTCCAGATCCACGACACCATGGGATTAGCACCCTCTGCCACGAACTTCGATATCACCAACGCTTGCCTCGGGTTTGTCAACGGCATGGATTTAGCTGCCACCCTGATCGACGCTGGTCAAATCGACTATGCTGTCGTCGTCGCTGGCGAGGACGCCAAGAACGTGCAAGAAGCCACGGTCAAGAACCTACTGAGCGACCGGACCACGCGCGACAACTTCATGGAACAGTTCGCATCGTTAACCCTAGGATCGGGAGCAGCAGCCGCCGTCCTGGGTCGGGCCGACCACCATCCCGAAGGTCACAAAATCCTGCGTGGTGTTACCCGAGCAGGAACCCAACACCATAGCCTGTGCCAGGGTGGTCACGATGGTATGTACACCGATTCTGGCGCACTGTTAGAAAACGGACTCGAGCTCGTCATGGACGCGTGGAATGACACTCCAGTCGATTGGAATTGGCGTGGCATGGACCGTTACATCACCCACCAAGTCTCCCAAATGCATACGGATGCCATTATCAAATCTGCAGGCATCGAGCGGACAAAAATTCCCACCACGTTCCCGCAACTCGGAAATATCGGACCGGCTGCTCTCCCCATTACCCTGGCCAGAGAATTAGACTCCCTTAAAGTCGGTGATCGAGTCCTCGCTATGGGCGTGGGCTCCGGTCTCAACGTAGCAATGCTAGAAATAGAGTGGTGAACCTCTCCCCATGATCTCCCCTGAACCGGCATACCTTCCGCATGAATTCATTGCTCCTGAAAACCTGCCGGGGTGGGATCCTCGGTGGTCACGACTCATCGACGTCGACACCCTTGACGGCACTCGGACTTTTCATGTCTTAGATAACGCGGAGGTGCTGGCAGAATTTGGTTACGGGGCGGATGATGTCGACGCGATCATCGTTGCTGTACATGGCAACCCGACCTGGTCGTACCTCTGGCGTCGCATTGCGCAAGCTGGCATTGACGCGGCCCAAGGCAACCTCGATCTTGGCCCCGGGGCAGCGAAAGCACCCGTTATTCGTGTGATCGCGCCCGATCAACTGGACATGGGGTTCTCTGAACGTTTGAGCCACGATGGCTTGCCTTCAGCAACCGGAACCACCACTTCATATCGCACGCTCGATCAGCGCATTGCTGACCTCGATGCGCTCCTGGCGACCATGCTCGGAGACCAGTCCCAACCGCCGCTGTTCACTTTAGGACACGACTGGGGAGGCGTCATTTCTCTCGGTTGGGCCACACACCATCATCTTCGACACGCAGGATCCGGGCTGACTCCCCACGGGATGATTTCGCTCAATACTGCGGTATGGCACGACGCTGCTGATCCGATACCAGCCCCGTTGCAAGCAGCTCTGGCCGGCCCATTATTACCCGGCTCCACTGTAGCAACGACGGCCTTCTTGGACACCACGCTGTCTTTAGGTCATCCCCCGCTCCACTCGACGATTAAGGCTGCCTACAAAGCTCCCTATCGTCATCGCAATCGCCGCGGCGGTATCGGGGGTTTCGTTGCAGACATTCCCGCTCAGAAAGCGCACCGCTCATATGGGGCGCTCAGTCACCTCGCGCAGAATATTGCAGCCACCGAAACTCCCGCCTTACTCCTGTGGGGCCCCAAGGATCCAGTCTTTTTAGACCGGTATCAACATGATCTTCTGACTCGTCTACGACACGTCGACATTCACCGGTACAACACCGCGGGCCATCTCTTGGCTGAAGATCGTAACATCGTAGAACCGATCTTTGGCTGGATTCAGCAACAACTGCACAAGGACACTCCCCCAAGCCCCGCACCCGATGCCACACAAGGTTCAGTGGCAGTAGGAACCTACTCCCCACTGTGGAGATATCTGGACCAATGGTCCGAGTCCGACCATAAGGCGATGGTCGATATGACCGTAGTTGACCGGCACGGTAAGCCATTTGAAATTTCGTGGCAAAAATTATCATCGGTCGTTCATGCCATGGCCGTCGGGCTTCGCGAGGCGGGCATGCGTCCGGGGGATCGTGTCTCGATGCTGGTAGAACCGGGACGAGATCTCACCGCTGCCCTCTATGCCGTCTTGCGCGTTGGCGGTGTAGCCGTGGTTACCGATGCAGGTTTAGGGATCGGTGGCATGACACGCGCGATCCGTTCCGCAGCACCATCGTGGATTATTGGGCAGACGGCTGGTCTGACACTTGCCCGTGCAACCAATTTGCCCGGAAAACGGCTCAGTGTGCAGACCATGGATCCCATAGCACGCACCGCCTTGGGACTATCGGGATCACTGTATGGCTTCGCAAGTCAGTACGCAGGTCATCGGTACCGTGCCACACAGGCCCACCCCGATCCTGAGCCATCCGATGAGGCGGCGGTGCTCTTTACGTCCGGGTCGACTGGACCAGCTAAAGGCGTGCGCTACACGCATCAAAAGCTCTCTGCTCTGACCCAACGTCTCCAACAGACACTCCATGTGATTCCGGGTTCCAGTCTCTTGGCCGGGTTCGCCCCGTTTGCATTATTAGGTCCTGCAATAGGTGCAACCTCCGTTACGCCGAAAATGTCCGTTACGAAGCCTTCAACACTGTCTGCCACCGCATTGGCCGATGCCGCCATCGCAGGTGACACGACCATGATCTTTGCTTCACCGGCTGCATTACGCAACGTCGTGGATACCGCTCATGAGCTCGCCGGAGACCAACGGGCGGCACTGAAAAAGATTTCCATGTTGCTATCCGCTGGCGCTCCCGTCCCAGTGCAATTAATGGATGACGTTCTGAAACTGGTGCCAAATGCTGAGTTCCACTCCCCCTACGGCATGACAGAGTCACTGTTAATTTCCGATATCGACCATCACACGCAACATGCCATTGCCAACCAACCAGATCGAGGTGTCTGCGTTGGCAAACCACTGGATGTAGTCCGAGTCGGCATGGCTCCACTCGATTTCTTGGGACGACCAGCAGATGACATCTTGGAAGGCGACGCCGCCGTCGGTAAATTATCCGAGATCGTTATCTCGACTCCCCATATGTTAGACAGCTACGACAAGCTCTATAACACCAACCGTCAGACGCGTGTAGACACTCTCGATGGGTTGCAGTGGCACAGAACCGGAGACATCGGCCACTTCGATGCCGAAGGTCGCCTCTGGATCGAAGGTCGCACCCATCATATCGTCACCCCTCCTACAGGTGTGCTTGGACCAGGTGGACCAGAGGATGACATTCAGTCGTTGCCGGAAATTCGGCGGGTTGCTGTCGTTGGAGTGGGCCCGGTCGGCACGCAAGCAGTGGTTGCCGTCGTGGAACCCACCGACTCGTCTCTGAAGCCCGGGCTTGCGCCCACACTACTCACGGAGAGAGTCAGGTCGGCAACAGATGTAGACCTGGCCGCCGTATTAGTCACCAATCATGTGCCAGTCGATATTCGGCATAATTCTAAGATTAACCGTCCGGCGCTCGCCCAATGGGCGACGCGGGTTTTGTCGGGTGGGAAGGCTACGAGTCGATAATGTCAACTCCAGGCTCAAAACTCTCTTATCAAACTGACAACTTTGAACGTTATAACGTCCTTGTGACCGGGGCATCCGGCGTACTTGGTTCAGGAGTAGCTCACGCTCTGGTGCAGGCCGGGGCAAACGTGACAGTCCTGCAGCGTTCAGCTTCACATGTCGATGGGGTGCACGAGATCCAAGGCTCCGTAACCGATCCTGTCGTTGCAGCACAAGCCGTGACCGGAATAGATTCCGTCATCCATATTGCCGCAAAGGTCTCAGTCTCTGGACCCCGTCACGAATATGAACATGTCAATGTGGAAGGAACCCGCACACTACTGGCAGCCGCTCAACAAGCCGGTGTGTCACGTTGGATCCACATATCCTCACCCTCGGTTGCACATAGTGGTCGTTCCATTGTGGGCGAGGGCGCCAAGCCTGCCGATCCACAAGCTGCACGGGGCAACTATGCTGCCACCAAAGCAGCTGGTGAACTGCTCGCTTTGAAAGCCGACGCCGAAGATTTTCGGGTCCTAGTGCTACGGCCCCATTTGATGTGGGGACCAGGCGATACTCAGCTCACCGAACGAATCATTGCTCGGGCACGGCAAAATCGCCTGCCAGTGCTCGATGGTGGCACGGCACTCGTGGATACGTTATTCCTTGTCAATGCCGTAGAAGCAATCGTTAGTGCGCTGAAAGCGGTCGATCAGACCCACGGCGAGGCGCTAGTGCTCACCAATGGGCAACCACGTCCTATAGGCGAGATGCTCCGTCGCATCGCTCTTGCCGGTGGGGCCCACGAGCCAACGTTGAGTCTACCGTCTGGCGTGGCGAAGATTGCCGGCAGCCTTATCGAGTCAGTGTGGGACACCGAAGCACGGGGTGACGAGCCGCCGTTGACCCGTTTCCTTGCTGAACAGATGTCGACTGCGCATTGGTTCGACCAACGCAGAACTCAGCAGGTCTTGAGGTGGAAACCTCGAATATCCCTGGAGGAAGGGTTCCGGCTCACGGCCCAGTATTACCAGGATTAGGCGTCGATCTCTTCGCGGTCTAACTCTTCTGCTCCAGAGATAATGAAATCTCGGCGCGGTGCTACGTGGCGTCCCATCAGTAATTCGAAGATCTCTTCGGCTTTTTCTATTTCCTCGATATTGACCCGACGTAGTGTCCTATGTCTTGGATCCATCGTCGTTTCAGCTAACTGTTCAGCATCCATTTCGCCGAGACCTTTATAGCGCTGGATGGGTTCTTTGATTTTGCGTTCTTCTGCCTCAAGGCGAGTCAATACCGTATGTAACTCTTGTTCTGAGTAGGTATAAATGACCTCATTGGGTTTGGAACCCGGGTTGATCACTTCGATACGATGCAACGGAGGGACTGCGGCGAAAACGCGTCCGGCTTCCACCATGGGACGCATGTAGCGGAAGAAGAGTGTAAGGAGCAATGTTCGAATATGAGCGCCGTCCACATCAGCGTCGGTCATGAGAATAACCTTGCCGTAGCGGGCTGATTCCAGATCAAAGCTGCGTCCGGATCCTCCACCGACGACCTGAATCAGCGCTGAGGCCTCAGCATTATTTAACATTTCTCCGACTGATGCCTTCTGAACGTTGAGAATCTTGCCGCGGATCGGCAGAAGCGCTTGGTAATCAGAGGAGCGTGCGAGCTTAGCTGTCCCAAGTGCAGAATCACCTTCAACGATGAAGAGCTCTGTGCTTTGAACATCTGTCGAACGGCAATCTGCAAGCTTTGCAGGCAACGCGGAAGTCTCCAGGGCAGTCTTGCGGCGCTGGGTCTCTTTCGCCGTGCGCGCCATGATACGCGACTTCATCTCAGAAACGATCTTCTCAAGCAGTGAGTCCACCTGCTGCTTGACGTCTCGCTTACGTGAGGCCAAGATCTCCGTGAGCTGATCTGCTACGACTTTAGAGACTATTTGCCGTGCTGCTGGCGTCCCGAGAACTTCTTTCGTTTGTCCCTCAAACTGTGGCTCCGATAGTCGAACCGTGACAATCGCCGTCAGCCCGGCCAAGATGTCATCTTTTTCGACCCTATCGTTGCCGGCTTTCAGCCGTCTGGCATTCGTCTCTACGGTTTTACGAAAAACCCTGGTCAGCGCTTGTTCGAAGCCAGTGATATGAGACCCACCTTTGGGCGTGGCAATAATGTTCACGAAACTACGGACCTTGGTGTCGTAACCAACATCCCAACGAAGCGCGACATCGACTTCACAGGTACGTTCGACGTCTTGCATCTGTGCTTGTCCCGAACTGTCTAAAACGGGTACGCGTTCGCTGAAGTTGCCTTCGCCATGTAAGCGCCATACATCGGTAACCGGGCTCAGCTGCGACAGGTGATCAACGAACTCCGCAATTCCACCATCGTATTGAAAGACTTCTTCTCGGGGTCCTCCGTCACCGGTAGGATCTACAATATTGCGTTCGTCTCGGATGGTAATGCGAAGCCCAGGGACCAAGAAAGCGGTCTGACGAGCTCGTTGTTCCAATTCCTCATAGAGGAAACGTGCATCGGGGGTGAAGATCTGTGAGTCAGCCCAATACCGAATTTTCGTGCCGGTCAATCCACGTTTCGCTTTGCCGACGACTTGGACTTCAGCTCCAGATTTTACCGGCGCAAATTCGGCGTCCGGATGTGGTTTGCCTTGATCGCTAAATTGTCCCGGCTTGCCGCGTTGGAAACTCAACTGGTGCACTTTTCCGCCACGGGTTACTTGGACATCGAGTCGTGAGGATAAAGCGTTGACAACTGCTGCGCCCACACCGTGGAGCCCACCCGCGGCAGCGTAGGAATCCGAACTAAACTTTCCCCCGGCGTGCAGCTTTGTGAAGACAACTTCGACACCTGAGAGGCCAGTGCGGGGCTCGATGTCGACCGGGATGCCGCGTCCATTGTCTTCGACTTCAACCGAGCCATCAGCAAATAGTGTGATGTCAATTGACTGCCCGTATCCGGCGAGTGCCTCATCGACCGAGTTATCGATGATCTCCCAAAGACAGTGCATGAGTCCGCGGGAGTCGGTGGAGCCGACATACATGCCTGGGCGTTTGCGTACGGCTTCTAGTCCTTCTAATACGGATAGGTTGCGTGCGCTGTACTCGGTTTGTTTGACCACGAAGTGTTGAACCCTTTCAGAGGAAATTCCTCGAGCTGTGCCAGCTCATAGTCATGGCGTTCATAGACTGTTTACGGAGCGTTGACATTAGTAAGAATAATGGTTTTCTGCGACGCAGTTGGGATTTAAGCTGTTTCTGAACCCAGAGTCAGCCTTACAGTGCAGTCTTTCGCCGGGCGCGTATGGCGCGGACCAAATCTTTGCCAAAAGACTTTCAGGTGGCAATATGGTTCCACTTGGTTATGCATGCATGACCGTGTATCTCAACAGTTGACACTTTAGTTGTTCGCCGGTGGCTACGACAGCACCTTCGGGCATAAAAGATATGGTCAGTGCGTTGTTCTACACAGGAATGAAATAACCTGTCAGGATGGAAGGACCAACCTAACAGAGTTTGGACCACATATTAGGAGGCCCAATGTCCACGGCAACTAGTCTTGAGCAGCCAACCCTCAACGCCGCCGATCGTTGCGACCGTTGCGGAGCCCAAGCTTACGTTCGTGCAGTACTACCCTCGGGTGGCCAGCTGTACTTCTGCGCTCACCACGCGCGCCAGGTTGAAGAGAGCCTTCGTCCACAGGCTAGTGTGTGGCAGGATGAGAGCAATCGTCTGCAAGAAGAACGCTCAGCGAGTCTATAAGTTTAGCCGGTAGTTACCAGTACACCGCGCACGGTTTTAACAAAAGTATCCGCACCACTGTTGAACACAGTGGTGCGGATACTTTTTTGCCGACATCCTCTTTGAGAGCATCAAAAAATCGAGCGGCTGTTTGCAGCTGCTCGATTTTTTGATGTGTAGAAGTTTCGGTTTACTCGAGGTAGTCCCGCAACACCTGTGACCGTGAGGGGTGGCGGAGTTTCGACATCGTTTTTGATTCAATTTGGCGAATGCGTTCACGGGTGACGCCATAGACTTTTCCGATTTCGTCTAAAGTCTTGGGCTGACCGTCTGTAAGTCCGAATCGCATGGCAACGACACCAGCTTCGCGTTCCGACAAGGTATCTAAAACGGAGTGAAGTTGTTCTTGCAGCAAAGTGAAACCAACTGCATCGGCTGGTACCACCGCTTCAGAGTCTTCGATGAGGTCGCCGAATTCAGAGTCCCCATCTTCACCAAGTGGCGTGTGGAGCGAAATCGGTTCACGACCGTATTTTTGCACTTCAATGACCTTTTCAGGGGTCATATCAAGCTCAGTCCCGAGTTCTTCAGGGGTGGGCTCACGACCAAGGTCTTGAAGCATTTGTCGCTGAACGCGAGCCAATTTGTTGATGACTTCCACCATATGCACGGGGATACGGATGGTGCGCGCCTGATCCGCCATCGCGCGAGTAATGGCTTGGCGAATCCACCAGGTGGCATAAGTCGAGAATTTGAAGCCTTTCGTGTAGTCAAACTTCTCAACCGCACGAATCAGACCAAGGTTTCCTTCCTGGATCAGATCCAGAAAGAGCATGCCACGACCGGTGTAGCGTTTTGCGAGTGACACCACCAACCGGAGGTTCGCTTCTAACAAGTGGTTCTTAGCACGACGACCATCAGCAATGATCAGCTGCATGTCGCGACGCAGTCGCGGGTCAGTGATCTCTTCAGTTTGCATTTTATGCTCGGCATACAGCCCGGCTTCAATGCGAGTGGCTAGATCAACTTCTTCTTCAGCGTTGAGCAGCGCTACTTTACCGATCTGCTTCAGGTAATCTTTGACCGGATCTGCTGTAGCACCAACAATATTGACAGCACGCTGTTGTGGCGCATCTTCTTCTGTTTCGGATACAACGAAGCCGCCGGCTCTAATAGCGGATGCCACATCTGGCTTTTCAGGGCCAGCTGTTTCGACGACTTCTTCGTCTACGTCTTCTTCGTCGTCTGAGTCTTCGTCAACGACGTCTTCTTCGTCCTCGACTTCTAACTCGGCGTCGTCTTCGACATCGAGCTCTTCGTCTTCAACGAATTCATCTTCTTCAAGGATTGGTTCTTCGGAAGCCATGGTTGCCTTCTTACCATTCGTGGTAGCCGCTGCCTTCTTTGCCGTCCCCTTGGCTGTGGTCATCTTCTTTGCAGTAGAAGCTTTACTGGCAGTTGCCTGTTTTGGAGTAGTAGTCACTCAGGTCCTTTCCTTGGCAGCCGTATGAGTAATGAGCTCACACACGATCAACACACCTATGACCCTGTCAAGTCCGCGTTGAGGTGATCGCAGTTTCCATCGGTCACGCAATGTGCCGGTGGTGACAGGATCCACGGATGCAGGGTCTCTGGTACGTGTAACGCGCTAAGTGATGGAATTGTTCCCATCGTGACAAAAACTTTGAAAAAGTTTTCCACACAGCCGTTAGACCAGAACATTATGCCATACGTACAC
Source organism: Enteractinococcus sp. (assembly GCA_036516115.1). GTDB lineage: Bacteria > Actinomycetota > Actinomycetes > Actinomycetales > Micrococcaceae > Yaniella. Next base: position 15,296 of record DATBUL010000051.1, read on the forward strand.
ACTGTTGCGTGACCATAGACTTAGGGTACTCACGCTGCGTGTCCCGGCATCCAAGCCATATCAGGTCTCGTGGCCCAACCTGCAACAGTCCCGTTGCGCAGAATATTCTCTAAGACCTCCAGACTTGGTTCTGCCGGGAAGTGCCTGCGAGCCTGTTGTAGGTAGTGCAATCCAATGCTGCCTCTGCCACGAACCCATTCGATCCACACGATGACCCCGGCCAAAGCTCCGCCAGAATTGGCATCAGACAACGGCAAGAGCTGACGAGATAAACGCTCCAAGGCTGCGATGCGCTGCCAATCAGGTTTCCGATTCGACCCACCATGCCAACAATCCTGCAGGGCACGACCATCTTGAGTGTTACCTCGTTGACCAGCCAATCTTGCGATGTCCGACGGGAACTTTCGCAAAGAAAGCATCCCGCGGATAGCAGTAGCGTAATCGAAACATGCGATGCCCACGACCGCCTCACACAACGTGGGATGCTCAAACGCCGACAGCAAATCGGTTACCTGCTGGGAATCTAACATGCTCGGATCTCGACTCAACCGATCATCCCAAGATTGCAGCCAGTTCAACACAACCTGGGGGCGATGTTCTAGCAGCGATTGTGTGTTCGGTGGCTGCTTCGGAGGATCCTGGGTCGGCTGCGGATAAATCAACATGGGTACTGTTGTTTGGCTCTGTTGGCGAGTTCTGCCTTGAGGATCTAACGCCTGGAAAACGCGCGTGTTTTCAGGATCTCCGAGTCTTAGACCTTGCGTCTCACAGTCGGTGGTAGCTGCACATTGAAGATGCCACAACAGGCGACGCTGGATGAGCCAAGACTCCTCAACAACAACGTGCTGGATACGAAGCTGGTCCAAAATCATCGCGTTAATGGCACCGGTCGCAGCCAATGCGTAATGATCAGACACGCTTACCTGACGCGGAAGGTAGATCAACAGGCAACTGGTAGTGGAGGGTTCCCGAGCAATCAGCCGACCTAACTGCTTGCCAAGCTCCACCAGCTGTAGCTCTTGTGTTTCGGTGAGGCCGAAGTCTAAAAACGTGACGCTTTCTAACGTGTCCGACTGCAGTATTTTTCGTAATCCTTTGGGGAGATCACATCGAATGACAGATGAGAGGTGATACTGCGCAAAAGCTACGACGACGAGCGATTCGGTGGGGCTGAATCCTAAGGTGCATTGAATATACGACAAGATTTCTTCAGGTCTAGTTATTTGCACTCGCCCGGATTGCAGCTCCGCGGAGTGAGCCAAGTCGTCGCGTCCTAGACCGAATAGATGAGACGGTATCTCATTATGAGGCAATGATGCGTCGTTGGGCTTTGGGGTGGGAAATTCTTCAGCAGATGAGGTCATGAATCCAGCATGCTGCACGCTCACGATCCCCCGCGAGCCGATCACCACTTATTGTGGATAACCTGCTCTACCGATGAGCTGTGGGACGCTAGGACCGTTTAGTCACTTTCATCTTCGGTATCGTGATCGGCGACTCCGTCTTCGGTCTCGGGCGCGGTATCAGCTTGGTCAGGACCCAGTTCCGAGCGAGATGGGCGCATCGGTTCTGCGCGCTGCTCATCTATCTGACCGGTATCAGCCAAGGTTCGGCGATCACCTTCGTCCAAGCCCGCATCATCGTGTTGCATTTGTTGACTCAGATATGACTCAACAGCCGAACCGATTTCTTCGGCATCGGGCATTTGCTGATCCGGGGCGAGCAGTAAGCTTCGGGTTTGATGCCCTTCCGAGTATTCATCGAATCGTTGTTCCAGATGTTGTAACATCGCAGCGATTTCGGGACGATGTTGCACTTGGGCAGCAATTTGTTGTTCAACTTCACGACCCGATTCGCGCAGTTCCTCTGTGGGCAACATGAGATCCATGGCCACTCCCACATATTCCAGGGCGGCTACAGCAGCCTGTGGATAGGTGGCATCGGCAAGATAATGTGGCACATGTACCGTATATCCACTGACGCGGTGGCCGGCTTCAGCCACACGCAATTCCAATAATTGGGCGGCACCGGCTGCAATACGACCTTTCGGAGCCCAGGTCGCTAAGCCCTCCAACAGTTCTTGCGCTGTCCCATGGGTCGTCACACCCAGTGGACGCGTATGAGGTACCGGTAAAGGCACAGCATCAACAAAGGTAATCAAGTTGATATCGAGTTGTTCAATTAAAATCATGACGGCAGCGACGAAACGATCCCATTGGTAATCGGGTTCTGGCCCGCTGAGTAACAAAAATGGGCGCTGCATCTGATCTTTGATCAAGTGAACCGTTATTTCAGGGGTTTCGTAGTCAGAAAATCGCTGACCATCAAATCGGAGATGCGGGCGTCGTGCCCGATAATCCAGCAATTGATCCGTATCGAAAGTCGCGATCCGATGATGATCCAATCGTTCAAGGAGTACGTTTTCAAGTTGAGTTGAAACGCTTCCCGCGTCGAGATAGCCAGAAAAAACTACTAAGAGATCGAGACCGTGTAGTGCTGGCGCTCCCTCATCACCGTCCTCCACTTTACTTTTGCCAGCAAGGAGTTCCTTAGCCGACGAGGACATTCGAATGAGATCAATCGGATCGAGCACACAGACTCCTGACATTATCGAGCGAACGAAACGCTGCACTGACGTTATTAAACGGAACGCCCAGCGCATGTCGCTTATTCCACTGGCAATCTTGGTCGCATCGTTATGATGGAGTCACCAATCATAACCAATCTGCATACGCAAGGACGTGATGACGTGGCCCAAAACGCCGCCTCCAATGGTTTCATCGCTGAGTTCACTACACAGCTTCGCGCGACCAGCACCATTGACCAAACTGAAGCACTCGTGGTCGGAGTGGAATCCACCGACGACGGACCGATCGTTGTTGCCGCTGGACTCGATAATCAGACTGTAGCTGCACTACAAGACCAACTCGAAGCTCTCGGGGTAAAAGGCAAAGCCGATGAAGTGATCCGAGTTGCTGGTTCAACCACGGATATCGAGGCCAAGATCGTCGTTTTGACCGGTTTGGGCTCGGCTGAGCGTCCGGCTCAGGGCACTCCTGCGCTCGATAGCTCCCCCGCCAACGAGATTTCAGCAGAAGCCTTGCGTCGTGCGGCTGGTGCAGCAACCGCTCAATTAGCCGGCACCACAGATATCACCATCGCGCTACCCTCGGATAGCGCGGCCCGCCTGACGGCCATCGCTGAAGGCGCCGCGATCGGTACGTATGCCTTCGAGGGATATAAAACGAAAAAAGAAAACGATGACCAAGAATCCACGAATGCGGTAACCCTGAATATTGTGACCGAGCTTGCGGAAGCTGATGACCTGGTGGATCATGCTACAGCAGTTGCTCGAGCAACATTTATTACTCGCGATCTCGTCAATACCGCACCGTCACATCTTTTCCCAGGAACCTTCGCGGAAGAGGTGGAAGCCCTCGTCGCCAACTCAAACATCACGGCTACCGTCTATGACGAAGAGGCGCTCGCGGAAGGCGGGTTCGGCGGGCTACTTGGTGTCGGCCAGG
>DATBUL010000052.1:0-35730 GCA_036516115.1 Enteractinococcus sp.
TCCGAACCCGGAAGCTAAGACCCACAGCGCCGATGGTACTGCACCCGGGAGGGTGTGGGAGAGTAGGACACCGCCGGACAACCATTCACAGCAGGCCCCTGGCCACGACGAATCGTCGTGCCAGGGGCCTGCTGCATTTAAAAAGGTCGCAGCGATTGAGCCACGTATACCTTATGGATTCATGATACTTTGGCGTAGCACCGTCAGGGTTAAGACTGTATCTTCCAGTGCCGTTACCGAATGCTTTTCTGGTGGTACTGGGAACAGTTGGCCCGCCGCGATATCCCACGACCTATCTTTCCCATGGAGTCGAATCTTTCCTTCGATGACGTGGAGGAAACCTTCCTGGGGGCTTTCATGCTCACCCATCTCTTCTCCACTCAGAATGACTACTAACGTCTGACGAACGCCATCTCCTCTATAGAGGGTACTTCCGGCTCTTCGTGCGACAGCGTTTTGGGCTGACTCCCATAAAAATTTTCGCTCAGCATCGATGTCTACGAGTTGGAGTTTCTCTGGTGGGTAAGACACGACAGGCCTCCTTGCATTCTTACAGAGCTTCAACCTGGCTCTTAAGAGGAATTGCTTACACTGTACCTGAGAAGCACCCTTGACGGCAGAGTGAGCTGATTGGATTGTACCCAGGAGAGCCGAGAAGGTGGGTGCCTCACGGTTGTGAGTCTTTGTTCTTCTTTGGAAAGTTGCGTTCCACGGGACGAATGGCATTTTGCGTTAACAACGATTGAGCCTTGATACTCTGATGAGATTCACGGCTCAATTGTGTGGTCATGTCCTACTGACGTCACTGGACAAAAGAGTAGTATGTGAGATTACTTTCTGTGGATTGACTTATAGGTTAGGTAGGCGGCCAGTCCTTCTGGACCGTATTCCACACCGAGACCTGAGTCATGGCGACCACCGAAAGGTGCTGCATGATTTGACGCAAAAAAATTCACACCGACGCTACCGCTGTCGATTTGCTGGGCTATAGCGAACGCGCGATCCTCATCCGTACCAAAAACTATGCCTCCGAGGCCAAACTCAGTGTTATTTGCCAAATCGATAGCTTCCTCGATGGATTCATATTTGAGAAGTGTAATTACAGGACCAAAGATTTCTTCGCGTGCCACTTGCATATTCGGAGTAACATCCGCCAAGACTGTTGGCTGAATAAAATATCCATTCGCCAGAGGATCCTGCAACGATGCCGGACCTCCACCCGTGGTTACGCGGGCTCCTTCGTATCGTGCCGACTGAAGATATGCCAACACAGACTGGTATTGGCCGGTGTTAGCAGATGGACCGAATACGGTGTCAGGCTCCAGTGGGTCCCCCTGTTTCGCAGTTGAAATGGTTCTTGTGACCATTTCAACGACCTCCTCATAGCGCGATGATGGCGCCAGAATTCGTGTTGATATGTAGCAGGTCTGTCCCGTATTGCGCATGCACGACCGAATAAGATGACTCGACATATGCTGGAGATCTACGTCTTCGAGCACAATCGCTGAGGATTTGCCGCCTAATTCTAAGGTGACGGGGCGTAGCAGCTTGCCACAGACGGCTGCTATATGTCGACCAACAGGTGTCGAACCGGTGAAGGCAACTTTTGCGACCCGGGGATGACGGATAAGGGTATCGCCCATGCGACCGGGTCCTGTCACTAGATTGACGACACCCGCCGGCACACCCGCTGCAGAGATGGCATCAACGATGATACGAAGCGATAACGGGGTGGTTGAGGCTGGCTTCATCACGACAGTACAACCTGCAAGGAGCGCTGGTGCCAGTTTCGTCACCATCAGATTGATAGGAAAATTCCATGGTGCGATGAGTGCACAGACACCAACGGGTTCCTTTCCAACAACGGTTTCGCCGACGCCTGAGGGAAATGGTCGAACATCCTCCGACTCGAGGTATGGGCCGAGTGAAGCAAAGTATCGGAAGATACTGGCAGCGTTGGCAGCTGCGCCTGAAGTTTCTGCTACAGGGGACCCGTTTTCAAGCGTATTCGTCCATGACAGTACGTCTGCGTGTTGCTCGATCTCATCGGCAATGCGCATGAGATACGCTGCACGCTCCGTGGGGGTGGTTTCATTCCAAGGCCCTTGAGAAAAAGCTCGGTGTGCTGCACGGACAGCGTCGTCGACGTCCTGGTCAGACCCTGATGGCACTGACCCCCATGGTTCAGCAGTCGCAGGATCGATGACTTGGATTTTGTCTTGCCCGTGACTTGGTGTCCATTGTCCATCGATGAAATGGGTTGTGACGTGTCGGTAGGGGATAGCTAGTGTGGTTCGTTGTTCCAATGAGGAGGTAGTTGTCATCGCAAGACCGCCGTCTTCATGAGAGCTCGTGAGCGTTCTAGATCAGCTTTGGCCATGGCAATGGCAGCTTCAGTGTTGAGTTCGGGAATGATTTCTTCTTCTAAACGATCAGTATAGAAATCCGGGGTCTGGTCGAACCAGCCTGACGCCAGAGCGATACCGACCCGGTCGAAACGCCATGAACGGTCGGCATCGCGCATTAAAGCGTCTTCCAGGCTGTGGGCCTCCCGGCGCGTGTCATGGCCATCGATAATGGCACAGACCCGCTCGATGAAGTCATCGGAGTATCCTAGTGCGGGCAGCACTCGGCGTGCCACAAGACATCCTTGGCGCTCATGTTCAAAACGAATATTTGATTTCCGCCAGTCACCACGAAAGCCTTCGGAAATAATACGATCTTCATCCACGTGCGCCCAACCTGTGTCATGTAACAGCGTGGCAATGAGTACGAGCTCGCGATCAGCTGCTGGGTAAGCATCGCACAATCGTCGAGCGTAGGCCACCGAAACGGGCAGATGGAAATCGTTACCGCGAGCTCGGGTTTCACCTATGATTTGTTGCCAAATTTCATTGTACTCGTCGGTGTCAGGAGTCGAGTCGATAGGGGAGGTATCGATCGGGCCTTGTGCAGGGATGGGCCGTTGCGAGTACTGTTGAGCAAAGGCAGCGGCCCGGTTCTGTAACGTCGTCATGGGTAGTACCACTCCAGCGGTATTAGAAGGAAAGATTGAAATTAGCCGATGAGTTTTTTCAAAATGGCTGACACATCAGCAGCGGTTTCGGCATCGATATTCTTGCCCTGGCTCAACGCCTGTCTGACAGCCATAAAGTCCAAGGGCGCATTGACACAATCAGCTGCGATGATCTGATTGTCCCGGTAGTACAAGACGCTAAACTTGCCTCGTTCGATGTCGTGGCGCACAACCGTGTGGTCATATCCGTGTGAGAGGCCAGCGATTTGCAACTTCATATCGGCTTGATTCGACCAGAACCAGGGAATCCCCGCGTACTCTTCGGAGCGACCCATGAGAGAGTAAGCGGCCACCTTGGCATGCTCGATGGCGTTATTGACTGATTCCATACGGATTCGGTCACCTGGCGGTGCACCTGGCACTGGATTGGGCATGTTCGCTACGTCGCCGACGACGATCGTTGTGCCGTCTGAAGCGATAGCGTGGGAGTCGACAACGATGCCGTTATCAATCTCTAGACCAAGTCGCTCCGCGAGCTGAGTATTTGGAATAACCCCGATGCCGACCAACACAATTTGAGCGGGGATCTCTTCTCCATTTTCTAATTGCACGGCTCGGACTGAACCCTGGTCATCAAGTAGTTGTTCGATGCGCGCTTCCAAACGAATGTCCAAGCCACGCGCCAAGTGTCGGTCAAGAAAGTATTGGCTGGTTTGTTCTCCGACAGCACGACCTATAAGTTTCGGCCCGTGTTCTAAGACGGTGACGTTTTTGCCGAGTTCTTGTAGCGATGCTGCAGCTTCCAGTCCGATGAACCCACCGCCCACGACAACCACATCAGTTGCTTCGGGCACCAGATCTTTTAGGAGGAGGGCATCGTCTGCGTTGCGCAAGTAGACGACACCATTGAGGTCTGCACCAGGTACTTCAAGTCGCCGTGGACTGGCGCCTACTGTGAGCGCAATACGACGGTACGGGTAGGTGGTACCGGAGCGACCAATGGCAATCCCATCGCCCTCGTTGGGTTTGCGCTGGACATCTTCAATTCGTTCGTTCTTCACCAGGGTGATGTTATTGTCAACCCAGTAGTCATTGGATCGGAAGATCAGCGACTCAGAAGTTACTTTGTCTTGGAGAAATTCTTTCGACAGTGCTGGTCTTTGGTATGGACGATGGTCCTCGTCGCCCAGCAGCGTGATGTGGCCATCAAAGCCGAGTGCACGCAAGGAGACTGCCAGTTGCACGCCAGATTGGGATGCTCCGACGATGAGTAAGTCTGTTGCCGTTTGCGGTGTGGGGGCACCGTCGTATCGCGGGGTGGTGCTGTGTTGCACTGTGGTCGTCATGGTTATACCTGAGTTTCGGGGGTGGTCACATGCAGTTCCGTGTCAGCACCAAGTTTCAACTGGCATGACAAGCGGGAATTTTCTTGCCGGTCTTCCGTGGTGCCATAAAGCATTTCGTCTTCCATCTCTGACATTGGTGGGACCTTGTCTGCGTCGACCTCGTCAACAAAGACATGGCACGTTGCACAGGATAGAGAACCGCCACACTCGGCGACGATGCCTTCCAGCCCGTTACGTACGGCTGTTTCCATCACGGAGTCACCTTCATTGGCTTCCAAGGTTGTAGTAGAACCTTCGTAGTCGGTGAAATGTACTTTCGGCATGGTTACTCCTTTGCTCGTTACATCGTGTAGGTGTTAGATAAACTGGCGGCCACCGTCGACGACGAGTGTCTGGCCGGTAACAAATGATGATTCGGGGCTAGCCAAAAATATCGCGGCTCCCACAATGTCTTCAGGCTCAGATGCACGCTTGAGAGCACCACGATCAACTCCATAGGACGCAGCGTCCTCCATCAGGCCGTAGCTGGCCTCGGTCAGCGTAAAACCCGGCGAGATTGTATTGACGGTAATGTCGCGGCGACCGAGTTCTTTGGCTAGTACCCGAGTCAGTCCAACGACGCCCGCTTTGGATGCGACATAGTGAGCCCAGTGTTCTGAGCCTGAATACACGGTCGCGCTGGCCAGGTTGATGATCTTGGCACCAGCGTTGAGATATGGACTGAAAGCCCGGGTGACCATCCAAGGACCCTTGAGATTCACAGCCATCACCTTGTCCCATTCGTCAGGATCGATATCCTCAAAAGGACTTCGCGTGATGGTGGCATAGATGGCGGCGTTGTTTATGATCGCGTGGATGCCCGTGTCCAGACGCTTGGCAAATGCTTGGACATTTTCAGCCAGCGTGTCGGTTGACTCACGGTCGGTTACATCTGCTGTAAAACCTTCGGCCGTTCCTCCGGCTTGACTGACGGCACGGACTGTTGCTTGGGTGCCAGCTGGATCAATGTCTACGGCGGCGACCGAATACCCCCGGTAGGCGAAGCCAAGCGCAAACGCTCGACCTAGCCCGCCGGCGGCACCGGTGATGACCACAATGCCACGAGCAGTCGGTGTTTGACTGGTGGTGTCTGGGTTGTGTGTTGACTGCACCAAGAATCCCTTCCAGAGTGGTCAGTGTCAATGTTGATGTTGCAATTAGACAGCCGCGTGGGTGTGGGCACCCGGGCCGGAGACTTCAGCTGGTTGGGTATCCGCGACGATTTCCACGGTGCCTTTACCGCCGTCCACAATGAGCCTGTCACCCGTTTTAATGGTGGTTGAGGCATTCCCGGTTCCGGTGACCGCGGGTAGATCATATTCGCGGCAGACGATGGCCGCGTGGCTCATCATGCCGCCGATGTCAGTTACCGTGGCTTTGATTTTGCCGAAGATCGGTCCCCAACTGGGAGCAGTGATGGGGGCTACGAGGATTTCACCAGGTTGAACTTCAGATAGTTCATCGGCGTGCATGATGACTCGGGCGACACCTTCAACGCGCCCCGGTGAGGCGGCCATGCCCTTGAGCTGGTTTTCATCTTCCTCATCGCTTCCAAGCCACTGATTCACCTGCTCGGTTGTGATGCCCCAGAGCATGCGTGTGAACGGTTCAGTGATCGATTCCGGCGGAGTATTCAATGCCGGAGCTGGACGAGCGGTTTTGAGTGCTTCGACAATTTTGCGACGCCGGGCGATCTCTCTGGGCCATTTGACTGCACCGATTGGCGCGTCGGCACCGATACCGTGATACATGACGACGTCGAAGAGGACATCGCGCAATTCATTACGGTTGAGATAGAGCATGTCGTCGGCGGTATCCCACAGCCCCAACCCTGCCAACATTGTGCCAAGTTCTCTGACTTTGCGCCAGAAAACACCCATGGTCCAGTGTTCAATGTAGAAGTTATGGTTTTCCACGTAGGGGTAGGCGGTGACTGCCAACTGGCGCTTGGCATCAAAGACCTGTTGGGTTTCGTCATCGAGCAGTTCCCGGTACTCTTCGATCATCCGTTCTTTTTCTGCGATGAGACGCTCGGTAGGTCGCATAATCTCTTCGCCTTGTTCCAGACGACGAATGTAGTCAGCAATGTATCCTAATGGAATCTCAAGGTGATCGATCCAGTACTTATCATGACCATAGAACCCATTGCCGATGGTGAAGTTGAACCATGGATCCTGAGCCTGGCGCCATTGAGCCAGCCAGCGTTCGCCGCCGTCCTGGATGGCGATCTCAGCTAGGGTCGCTTGCGCATTGTTAGGATCGGCAAAGGCCGACTGCAAGTTGAGTTCTACTGCAAGTTTGGCGAGTTTTTTCAACTCATCGTCGGGGCGGAAAAGCTCCATGTCGACGCCCTGCACCATGGCGGCAATGGACTGGTCTGGAATATTCGGAAAAATTTCTTTACAGAAGTTAAAGAAGTCTAGATAAGCGATATAGCCCAGGTTCAGGAATTCGAAGTGATACTGCCAGTTTTGGTAAGCCAGTTGGATGAGACGATCATAATTTTCTAATAGACGTTCAGAGCCGTCCATGGCTTTGCCGGACGCGATGTCTTCGAACGGTACTTTGTCTGGCAATGCCGAGAAGTCCAGAGTTTCCATCTGGGCGATCGTCTCTTTAACTTTGACGTGCCACTGTTCCAGTAGTTCATCCCAGTTTTCAAAGTAGTAGCCCACACGTGCTTCAAAGTCGGCCACACGATCGGCGATTTCATCCTCGGGAACTGGAATGGGCGACATATACAGGTAGCCAAGGTGGACACGAAAGTCGATGCCCTTAGCCGTGGGGATCATGAGATGCCGTGCGTTGTATTGACCAAGGCACTTGACGGCAAACTCGCCGCCGATGGTTTCAAAAGGCTTGAATACGGTCGGCCAGTGTTGCGAGTCGCAGAACCAGAACTTTTGATCTTCTTGTTCTTTGAGCTCGTCTTGGAACACTAGATAGTAAGGGTAAATTTCTTCCCAGCCTTCGGCTCCTTGTGGAACCGGTAGCTCGGAGGGTTTCGGAAAGGATTTCATGGTCATAACGATCGGCCTTTCAAGACTTCAAGAAGGAGGCAGTCATGGATGATATGGAGGCACTGAGACCTAAGGATGCGGCGTATCCCCCGGAAGCAGTCACAGTTTTAGCAGCGGGTTTTTTCGCCGAGTGGACAGTTTCGGGTCGTGACTGTAAGAGCAGTAAATTGTCACCATCCGGGAGATCGGCGTCGATGGCCCACTCGATATCTTGAGGTGTCCCGTAGTGTTTCTCTGCACGCTTGGCCAGCTGTGCTACAGCCTGAAGTTGCGTATCGGTCAAGCACCGAACTCGCTGACGTGCGCGGTCAACCTCGCGTTCGATCAGACTGTTTGTTGCGGCGTCTGGGACCAACTCGACGTGTTTTTCACCGATGTGTTCCGTGACGATATCGAGCGTCACTTTATCCAGCTGAATATTGTCTGGGGTCACGGTGCCCGAAACAACGGTTTCACCCACCCCATAGGCGGCATCCACCGTAATCTTGGAACGGTCGCCATTCGTGGGATCCAGCGTCATGGCGACACCCGAGGCCGTGGCATTGACCATTTTTTGGATTACGACGGCCATTGATAATCCTTCATTTGGAATATCATTCTTTAGTCGGTACAAGATGGCTCGGGACGTGAAGAGAGAAGCCCAGCATGCTCGAATGTGTTCAGTGACCGAAGAGTACCCGGTGAGCCATAAGTAAGTGTCTTGTTGGCCGGCAAAGGAAGCATCGGGGAGATCCTCTGCAGTCGCCGAAGACCGCACAGCGACAGGTACTGGTTGCTCGAACTGAGACTGCAGCTTGTCATAAGCCTGACGGGTCGCCTCGCGAACGTCTTCCGGGATCGGGCTTTCAATAATGTAACCTCGGATCTTTTCACTGGCCTGATCGACCTGTTTGACGTAGTCAGGATCTATCCCGTCAAGCAGTTGATTGATGCGTTCTACGAGTTCTTGATGAACGAAGGCGTTAAATGCGCTGGTGGTAATGACGAAACCCGGAGGTACTGGCATTTCTGCTGCCGTCATTGAGACCAGGGAGGCGCCTTTGCCTCCCAGGTTTTCGAGTTTCGGTTCGATTCCATCGTCAAAGAATTCGATATAGTGCTTCGTCATGATTCTTAGCCCTCATTCCAGCTGACGTGAACGTGATGTGGAACTCGGAAGGAGAGGTTTTCTCGAAACGGGATGTCTTCCGGTTCGTTGAGTTCCAGCGATGGGATTGCGCTGGAAAGTTCTTCTAGAGCAATTTTGGTTTGAAGTTTTGCAAGCATGTTGCCGAGGCAGTAGTGGATACCAAATCCAAATGATAAATGTTCTCGAGCGTTGGATCGTGTGATATCAAAGGCTTCACCATTTTCAAAGCGATCCTCGTCGCGATTGGCTGAACCCATGAGTAATAACAACTCAGCACCCTGCGGGATGGGCACTCCACCGACCTCAGTATCCTTGAGTGCCTTTCGTCGCCAGCCCACAATAGAACCAGAGTAACGCAACACCTCATCGATGGCCTTGGGAATTTTCTTGGGATCTTCGATGATGGCATTCCACTGGTCACGATACGTCAGCAACACCCTGACGGCATTGGATATCAAAGTGGTCGTGGTCTCATGGCCGGCGAAAAGCAAAGAGTACAGCAAAGAGGCGATTTCGTGATCGGTAATCTCAGCGCCCTGCTGTTGATCGCGCACCATATCGGCCGTGAGGTTATCGCCGCCATCAGCGTGTGCCTGAGCAACAAGTTCTTGACAGCGATTCCAGTATTCAACGAGATTATGCGCGTGAGGGATTTGCTCTTCGTCGCTCAAATCGCCCCAGGTCATTGCTGCTCGCGAGTCCGACCAGCGTTTGTATTGATCGATTGTGGTGGCATCGGTCGATTCGCCAATCAACGTTAAGATCGTGATAGTGGGCAGCGCGTAGGCGATTTCTTGGACGATATCCGCGTGTGGCGTGGACTTGGCCAACATCTGCTGTATCGAAGCCTTCACATTGTCCCGAATCATGGGTTCAAGCACCTTGAACCGACGTGGGGTGAACGCCTTTTGTGCGACGGCTCGAATCCTCGTATGCTCTGGTGGACGACGAGCAGACAGCCCAGAATACGCAGTAAAGCCACCGTCTTGCATGATTTGGGTCGCCTGCGGACCTCGAGACCGGACAGGAGCTTGAGCATTCTCCGAAGAGAACGTCTCCCAGTCATCAAATACTGCTTTTACATCGTCGTACGCTGAGACGACATAGAGATTGGTCCGGTCGTCGAACATGACCGGTTGTTCTTTACGCAACCGCGAGTATGCAGGAAACGGATCATCCTGATTAAACGGCTCGTAGCCGTGATGATCTGCTGGTGCGACCGCGTCATGGGCTACAGGGCAGCCACCAAGAGCTTGAGTGCGAGACATTGACGAATCTCCTTTGCAGTAACTGGGTAAGCCATCACTGTGATGCGCGTTACGTCAACTGTCCTCTAGTGTGGCTCAGCTCACCGGCAAAAGTCCCGCTCGGGCTTCCATCCAGTGGAAGTCATCTTGGTCTGGCGCCCTATGCATCACTCGTCAGGAGGCGATGTCGGATCGCGAAACGCCCCCAGGAGGGTCTCCAACGGGATGTGCGCGGTGGCCTCTTCGATCCGCTTAGAGATGCCGTATAGTACTGGCAAATGCCGTTGCATCGTGGCAATGTTTGACGAGGGCATGACCAACCCGATTGCACAGCCAAGCTGTCCGGTGTGATAGACAGGCACGGCGATGGAACTAGCTCCCGTCCTGACCTCATCGAGGGTTGTCGCGAATCCTTGGTCGCGAATTTTGGCGAGCTCTTCGCGCAAGACATTTGGATTCGTTTTGGTGCGAGCCGTTAATGGTTTGAGTTCACGCGCCAGGTATCCATCAGCCACCCACGGCTCGGAAAAGGCAAGTAAGACCTTGCCGACTGCGGTTGCATGCAGCGGAAGCCGTCCGCCCACTCGTGAAGCACGCGGCACACGAGTCGAGCCGTAGACACGATCAATGTAGAGACTCGAGGCGCCGTCCCGAATTGCCAGCTGGCTGGTTTGACCAGTGAGGGAAAATAGGTCTTGTACGAAGGGCCGTGCGGTATCGCGCAATTGTCGTCCAGTGTTCTGTGCGATGCTCCATAACTTCAAACCCAGCTGAATTTTGCCGTGAGGACCTCTGGCCAATATGCCGGCATCAACGAGTTCTCCCACCAACCGGTGAGCGGTTGACAAGGGCAATTCCGCTTCGTCCGCTATTTGGGTCAGACTCAATGAACCGCGAGAATGCTCAAAGATCGACAGGATCGACAATACTTTTGCTGTAACGGTGCGTCCGGGCTGTCGGGAACCACCGGCCATATCTTCTTCCTCCACTGTCGAGCGCGCGATGATCTGGCATTGAGTCTAAGGGTTCATCGGGGGCTTTCAGATTGCAGGACTATAGGCCTGGCCCATTTGAGCCACAATTCGTTGGATGATCTGGGGTGTCGTGGCAAAGTTGATTCGAAGATGCCCGACACCTGAGGGGCCTGTTTCCGTGCCATCGGTGGCAATGACACCGCTGTGATATGCGGTCACGTCTGCAAGGTTAGAGTCATTTGTCACTTGGGCGGCAAGTTCCTGATAGTTACGCGTACCTCGTAGATCGAGCCATGCTAAATAGGTGGCCTCAGGCTGATGGAATGTGGCACCTGGCAGGTGCTCATCAACAAGGCGGTCGAACAGCTTGCGATTGATATCTAGCTGCTGGATCATAGCCTCAAACCATTCCTGGGCATGATCCAGTGCGGCGATGGTGGCGATATATCCGGAAGTTGCCGTCCCCATTTCTAAATGTGGAGCATAGCGGTCCCAAAGTTGAATATCTGATGGATTGGTGAAGATCAGGCTAGCTACTTTGGTTCCCGGAATGGAATATGCTTTTGTCGCAGACCAGGCAGTAATAGCCACCTCGGCTGCTGTGTCACTCACTGAGGCAAATGGCACATGACGATGACCAGGGTAGACCAGCGGTGAATGTATTTCGTCGGAAAAGACTCGAACCCCGTAATGCTGTGCAAGATCCGCGATTGTTTCTAGCTCTGTGCGAGTATACACTTTGCCGATCGGGTTATGCGGGTTCACTAACACCAAAAGACCTCCGGAAGACATCGCGTGTTCAAGGGCCTGCCAATTAATACGCCAAGGTGCATCCCCGGCATCAGGTGCCAACATCTCCACGGTATGAACTGGTCGTTGATCAGCAAAGATATGTCGTACGAAATTCATATACGCGGGGGTCAATAAGGTGATGGGAGATTGAAGCGGAGTGAATAGGCGTGCCACGACATCGTAGGCGGTCATGACATCCGACAATGGCCGAACCGTCGACAGTGGAATGTCCATACCGGCGCCAGCGTAATACTGCGCCACTACGCGCTGAAAATTCTCAACCAAGGCAGGATCTCGATATCCCAGGGAGCCCTCGGTAGCCCAGCGGGCTAATGCCTCGCGGATTACTGACGCCGGCGGAAAATCCATTTCTGCGACAAAACACGGCAGGGTGTCATGTCCATTGATTTTATGGGGAAACATGCTCCACTTCATTGACCCGGAGGCCCGTAGAGTAGCCACCGAAACTTCGCCGAGGACTCCGCGCTTATCATTCGTCATGAATCCCAGCCTAACGAGGAAATCTAAGACATGACTAGGGACGGCTCTATCACGCTTGCGTCTATGGGGTATACCGAGACTGGTGGCCTAGTGTCTAGACTGGGGGGTTATGACTGAAAATTCCGTGTTTACTAGCCCTGTTGTTGGTCGTCAGTTATTCGGTCCTGGACCTTGTAACCCTTACCCCGAAGCGCATCTTGCCTTGAGCCTGCCACTTCTTGGTCATTTGGACCCGGCATTCATTGAGGCCATGGATGCCACCAGCGAGATGCTCCGTCAAGTGTGGGGAACACATAACCAGCGCACACTTCCCCTATCTGCCACCGGCTCAGCAGGGATGGAAGCAGCCTTCGTAAACACCGTTCGTCCCGGCGACGTTGTTGTGGTGGCCGTCAACGGGTTATTTGGCGAACGCATGGTGGATGTTGCAGGCAGACACGGAGCAGAAGTCATCGCAGTCGAACACGAATACGGCACTCCGGTTGACTCAGAGCGGGTCCTGACCGCCCATCCCAATCCGCAGATCATTGCGGCGGTGCACGCCGAAACTTCCACGGGCGTCGTTTCCGATCTCAAGGAGCTGGGTGACAATAAAGGTGAAGCCCTGTTACTTGCTGATTGCGTGACGTCTCTTGGTGGGATGGAGATCAACCTTGATGAATGGGGAGTCGATCTTGCCTATGCTGGTTCCCAGAAGTGTTTGGGAGTCGCGCCCGGATTGGCACCTTTTACCATTTCAGACCGAGCGTTCCAACGACGCGTAGAAAAGCCCTCGAACTGGTATCTCGACCTGAATCTTTTGGGCGGCTATGCCACAGGAATGACGGGAGGACAGCGCACCTACCACCATACGGCCCCAACCGGTATGGTCGTGTCTCTTAAGGCCGGACTCGAGCGAATTTTGGCCGAAGGTCTCGACAACGTCTATACGCGTCACGCTGCCGCCGGTAAAGCCCTGCAGGATGGGTTAGAAGAGTTAGGCTTGACCCTCTTTGCAGCTGAAGGCTCACGCTTGGCTCAGCTAACAACCGTTGAAGTTCCTGACGGGGTGGACTCTGCAGCGGTACGAAACTTCCTCATGTCGAAGTACAACTTGGAGATTGGCGCCGGCACCGGAGCGTACGCTCAGAGGATCTGGCGGATTGGCATGATGGGGCATAACGCTACCGAAGCCAACGCTCATCTGGTTCTGGCTGCGCTCAAGGACGCGCTTGACAACGTCTAGCGCTCGCAAGTTCTGATAAGACAGCGGGTCCGGTACTCACCGGACCCGCTGTCATTTCAAGAAAAGTTGACTAGAAGTCGATGTCGTCCTGCGTTACACCAGTATGAGCGGTAGCGGATCCGTTGCGTTCAGCAACCTCAGACACAGCAGCCGCCACTGCCGGGGCAACTTTCTGATTGAATACTGACGGAATGACATAGCTTGGGTTGAGCTCATCTTCAGTGATGGTCTCAGATATCGCGTCAGCAGCAGCGACGAGCATGTCCTCAGTAATATCTGAGGCGCCGGCGTCTAGCAGCCCGCGGAAGAGACCGGGGAATGCCAGAACATTATTGATCTGGTTCGGGAAGTCTGATCGTCCGGTCGCCACCACGGCAGCGTGTTTGGACGCTTCGGTGGGGAGGATCTCAGGGTCCGGGTTGGCCATGGCAAATACGATGGCGCCGTCGTTCATCTGTGCGACATCGTTGGCGTCAAGAAGGTTCGGGGCGGAGACACCGATGAAGACGTCAGCGCCAACCATCGCTTCTTTCAAAGTGCCAGAGAAGCCTTCTGCATTGGTGTTATCTGCCAGCCATTGACGATGTTCATCTCGCTGCGAGGTGTTTGGCTCTAAGACACCATCGCGACCGGCTGCCATGATGTGCTGAGCGCCGGATGCCTTGAGTAAGCGGATAATCGCGTGCCCGGCTGCGCCGACACCCGAAACAACGATGCGGACATCTTCGATCTTTTTCTTGACGACCTTGAGGGCATTATTCAAGGCTGCTTGGGTCACGATGGCGGTGCCGTGCTGATCATCGTGGAAGACCGGGATATCGAGTTCTTCGCGTAGGCGCGCTTCA
Source organism: Enteractinococcus sp. (assembly GCA_036516115.1). Lineage (GTDB taxonomy): Bacteria > Actinomycetota > Actinomycetes > Actinomycetales > Micrococcaceae > Yaniella. The sequence goes on from DATBUL010000052.1 coordinate 14,135, forward strand.
ATCTCAAAACAGCGTGGCGCAGAAATGTCTTCGAGGTTAATGCCACCATATGCCGGAGCCAGTGCCTTAACGATTTGAATGATTTCTTCGGTGTCTTTGGTGTCTAGGGCTACGGGCCAGGCATCCACATTGGCAAATTGTTTGAATAGAACCGCTTTGCCCTCCATCACCGGCATTGCAGCAGCAGGACCGATATCTCCCAAACCAAGGACAGCGGTGCCATCGGTCACCACAGCGATCGTGTTCCGTTTGACCGTTAACTCACGTGCACGGTGCGGATCTTTAGCGATCGCCATGCATACTCGAGCAACTCCTGGAGTGTAAGCGCGCGAAAGGTCATCGCGATTGCGAACATTGACTTTAGAAACGGTCTGAAGTTTGCCGCCTTGGTGCATGTGGAAGGTGCGGTCTGACAGACTCAACACCTCGAATCCTTCCACGGACTCAATGGCGTCACGAACTTGTTTGCTGTGTTCTTTGCCGCGGGTGTTGCAGGTGAGGTTGATGATATTGAACTCGTGGCTGGCGTCAACTATATCGAGTGCAGTGATCGCGGCGCCGGCCTCGGCTACTACGGCGGTCAGATCGCTTGTAGCGGTGAAAGTTGTGGGGGCCTGTACCTGAACGATGATCGAATAGCCGGGGCTAGGTGTTGCCATAATTAGTTGAACTCCTTGACAGGTTTTCAGCAGAGTCCAAAAACCCTAGACTCTGCATAGTGGTGGTTAAACGAGCGGCTCGTGTGCACTACCTGGCGATCATGGGGTATATGACGACAGCACATGCAGCGGCACTGGCCCGGGTAAAGGCTCAAAGGCCACATGATTTGGAGATGTCAGAATACCACGCCGCATCAGGAACCTGACGAGAGTTCAGACTTGTTGAGATAACTACTGCAAACTTTCACTAAAACCCTGGCTATTGAGCGTGACGTCGATTACAGTTGAGGCTTATCGGAGCTTCGAAGATGCAGTATCTGATCTGGACGCTCACTTGCGTAGTTTTCCACCCACACAGTGGATACGGTGCAGTGTACAGCTATCGGCTCTGCGGTAAGACGCAGCAGCTACCCATGATTTCGGCCCAAATATCGACCGAAGTTGTCATCACCCGTCGACCGTGCAACGGGTGCCCGGACCACCCCCCCCCCGTGCTCATCGGCGGGCGCTATACGCCGAAGGTCTTTGAGGAGACATCATGACTTCAGTTCCACGCACACCAGCCCATTCAACCCCTGCCACGGTCGCTCAGCGACTGTTAGCGGATTTTCCCGTTGGAGGAGCAGATCCCGATTTTGCTCTTGTCGTCTCAGCTAAGCCAAAAATTTGTGCGCTTCCGGTGGTGGGCAAAATGTTGCCACAATGTAGATGAGTCCATGCTCAGGGCGAAGGACGCCGTCAAAGGTCAATATCCCACGGGTTATTCGGTGAACAGTTGTAGGATAGAGGCAGTATACTGACCGGTCTGCACGCAATGGCAGGCGCCTCGTTGACTCAAGGACGTAAAAACTTTGACCGATACCACTGGAAACCAGCCGTCGAACCGCGACGAAGCACCGCGAACCGAGCGGTCGAATCGTCGCGGGGGGCCACGTGACCGTCAACAACGTGACCGCGGGCGCGGTTTTGGCGGCAAGGGGCGCGGTCAGCAGCGTGAGGCAGGGGGACGCGGTGGAAGCCGCGACGGTCAGCGCAGCAGCGGTCGTGGCTCACGGAAATATGACAACCCATCCCGTCGGGATGAGCGGTCGCGCCGTGATCTGGAGGGCGCAGAACGCACACCACCTGCGCATAATCCAGCCGACTTGCGCTCGGCAAACCGCCCTGATCGCGGGCGGTCTCCGGACATAGATCCTGATGTAACGGGTCGCGAACTCGATAAAAGCGTCCTCCGCGAACTTGGCGCACTCGATGAGCAGAATCGTCTCTGGGTGCAAAAACACCTTGTCATGGCAGGACGACTTATTGACGAGGATCCCGAGCTGGCGTTTGCCCACGCATTGGCAGCATCACGACGAGGAGGTCGCCTTGGCGTTGTCCGTGAAGCTGCAGGTATGACCGCATACGCTGCGGGAAACTTTTCAGAAGCGCTTCGCGAGTTCCGCACCTACCGTAGAATCTCTGGAGACAATTCACACCTGCCAGAAATGGTGGATTCAGAACGAGCCCTGGGACGTATTGAGAAAGCCCTGGAAATGGCTGGCGAAGCTCAACGTGAAAAATTACCGGTCACTTCTCGAGTCGAATTAGCGATCGTCGTTTCAGGAATTTACCTTGATCAAAACTACCCTGAACAAGCAGTCAAGGCACTAGAAATCCCAGAATTGAACCCACGACGTGGCTTCTCATATTCCCCAAGACTCTTTCGCGCCTATGCCGAGGCTCTTGAGTCAGCAGGACGTGGGGACGAGGCTCGTAAGTGGGCGCGTCTTGCCGAACATGCCGCCAACGCCCTGGGTCTCAATGTCGAGCCTGAACCGGAAATCTTTGACCTGGCCGATGATGACGAAGAACCGACACCAGCGGTTCGAGCCAGAGATGTTATCCCACCAGCATCATCCACTGGTGACCCCTCCGCATCGGGTGGCGAAAGCTAGACCTGTGACAACATTCTTCGCTGGCTACGATGGGTTGCTGTGTGATCTTGACGGCGTCGTCTATGCCGGAGCGCAACCAATTCCTGAAGCAGTAGACACCCTCAACGAACTCATCAGTCGTCAGGTGCCCGTCGCATTTGTGACAAATAATGCCTCGAAAGCTGCGACCGAAGTCGCAGACCGGCTGATCAGCTTGGGCATTGCCACTGACACGGAACACGTCATGACCTCGGCTCAAGCAGTCGTGAATCTCCTGGCAACGCAGTATTCTTGTGCTGGCGGACCTATCTTGGTGACTGGCTCACCGCAATTGACCCAGCTCATACAGGCCGCAGGCTTTGATGTGACTGATGAGGCCGCCGATGCCCCTCAAGTCGTCGTCCAGGGTTTTAACCCACACCTGGGATGGCGTGATTTGGCACAGGCAAGCTTTGCTATCCAACGGGGTGCCGGATGGTTGGCCACGAATCTGGATCTCACCATTCCTCTGAGTCAAGGCATCGCGCCAGGAAATGGCTCCATGGTTAATACGGTGGCGCAGGCGACAGGGACCCGCCCCGAGACTGCTGCTGGAAAACCCGCACCGGTGATGTTTCAAGCTATGGCAGAGAAATTTTCGATGACAAATCCTTTAGTTGTCGGTGACCGACTCGATACCGATGTTCTGGGGGCAGCTAATGCCGGCTTTGATGGAGCACTCGTTGAAACAGGTATTCACCGACGCCAAGACATCAACACTTACCGTTCGATGGTTACCCCGGACTGGGTGTTGCCCCAGCTAGGGTTGCTGCTGAAGGAACCGGTCGATGCGTTGCGAGGGTGTTATGCCTGAACTGCAGCAACTATCCGAGCACATCAATGCACGGCTCGACGACGTGCACAATTTGTCTCCGGCCGACGAGCTTGCACGTTATGAACAGGTTTTAGCCGACCTCACGGAATTACTGAACGCTCCTGAAGACCATGGACCCGGGAGTTTCTAGCGTGCAGCGACTCGATCAGGCGCTTGTGTCGCGCCAGCTTGCTGCCTCTCGCACCGCAGCTGCGAAACATGTGCAGGCCGGTGAAGTTCTTGTCAATGGTCAAAAAGTGACAAAGCCAGCCACGAAGGTGGCTCAGACTGATGTGATTAGATTGACGATATCTGGGCCACAATATGCTTCTCGAGCAGGACATAAGCTCGCCGGTGCCCTAGAAGAATTTCATACCGTCAATGTCACGGGGAAACGGTGCCTGGATGCAGGTGCCTCAACGGGTGGCTTCACGGATGTGCTCTTACAGCGAGGAGCTCGTGAAGTTGTCGCTGTCGATGTTGGACATGATCAGTTAGTGCAGCGTCTACGGGTGGATCCACGCGTCGAGGTTCACGAAGGACTCAACGTCCGGTATATCACGCTGACCGATGTGGGGGAGCCGGTAGACGTCGTTGTGTCTGATCTGTCATTTATCTCATTGCGATTGGTCATTGAAGCTTTAGTCGGTGTGTGCAGACCGGGGGCACAGCTGATCTTGATGATTAAGCCGCAATTTGAAATTGGTCGAGAACGCCTTCCGAGAACTGGAGTGGTGACTGATCCGGACCAGCGCCGAGAAGCTGTACTCGATGTGATTAAAGCTGCTTTAGGACATGGTCTTGTCCCACAAGGGGTGGCAACAAGCCCATTGCCGGGCCAGGACGGGAACCGAGAATTTTTCTTCTGGGCAACCTACGATGTTGCTGGGGCGCACCTGCATGACACAATTGAAGCCGCACAATGGTTAGCTACCCAGAAAGTGCAGTGGAACGATTAATGTCAGTAGGGATTTCCACATCGCGCCTGGCGTGGTACCAAACCTGACCAGAACGGCTAGATTGGTGTGTTAGGCATACGTACGAACAAAGGAGAACCAATGAGCCGACGAATCTTGATTTTGGCTCACACGGGGCGCCAGAAGGCTATGCAATCTGCGGTGCAGGCCATCGAACTGTTGCGTGCGGCCGGCTTGACGCCGGTGATGTTGCCACACGATGCTGCAGTCATGCACGAAGCCATCCACAATGGTGTCCTGCAAACCAATGAACTCGGCGCTGAAGCAATTGACACGAAAACGTCGCTGGCAGACGTCGAGTTGGGCATGGTTCTTGGGGGAGATGGTTCGGTACTACGGGCCGCTGAAATGGTCCGCGAATCGGATCTTCCGCTGATGGCCGTCAACCTTGGTCACGTTGGTTTTCTGGCCGAAGCTGAACAAGCCGACCTAGAACGCGCTGTCACCGCGATCGTCAACCGAGATTATCTCGTGGAAGAACGCATGGCTATTGATGTGCAGGTTCTCGTCGGCAAGCATCTCGTGGCACATACCTGGGCGCTCAATGAAGCATCCGTGGAAAAGTCGAACCGAGAGCGCATGCTTGAAGTCGTGATCGGAGTCGACAACCGGCCGATCTCCTCATTTGGATGTGATGGGGTCGTGATGGCCACTCCCACAGGTTCCACAGCGTATGCGTTTTCCGGAGGTGGACCGATTGTGTGGCCGGAAGTGCAAGCTATGTTGATGGTTCCACTATCCGCTCACGCCCTGTTCGCGCGTCCTCTAGTGGTGGCACCTGAGTCAGTTATATCTGTCGATGTTTTGCAACGCAGTAACGAAAATGGAGTGTTGTGGTGCGATGGACGACGGACCGTGGATTTACCATTTGGCTCCCGGATCGAAGTGACCCGCTCCCCAAATCCAGTGAAATTAGCACGTCTTGCGCTCACCCCGTTTTCCGAACGACTCGTCCGGAAGTTTGATTTGCCAACGGAAGGCTGGCGCGGCTCGATTAGCGCATCTGATCGAGTCGCTATCGAAGCTCGAGAACGCGCGCGACGGGATCAAGACAGCTGGCACCAAACGCTGGCCGATTCTCAAGGGATCCGTATCGTGGAACCACATCACACGGCGCCACGTCCCGATATGGTGGCCCCACGGACAACCCCCATCCCAGTCGTCACGAAAGCTGACGAAGAAGAGATCATCGACGTGGCAAAGCCGCCAGCCGATACTGAATAGGGGAGCCAACGCATGCTAGAACACCTCTCGATCAATTCTTTGGGCGTCATTGAGGAAACAACTGTAGAGCTTGACCCCGGCTTTAACGTCGTCACCGGCGAAACCGGCGCAGGCAAAACGATGGTCGTGACTGCGTTGAACCTGCTACTGGGGGCACGCGCAGATGCGGGAGCAATCCGCGCCGGCGATACCAAAGCCACCGTTGAGGCTGGGTTCGTGCTACCTGCAGATCATGAGTCAATTGTGACAGCTCAAGACGCCGGTGCCATTCTGGACGAGGAGAATGATCAGCGACACCTGGTGGTTACTCGGGCGATCAGCGCATCTGGCTCCGGCACGCGTTCGCGGGCAACAGCAGGCGGTCGCGGTGTGCCCGTCGCGCTCTTATCGGAAATCGGAGAGCATGCGGTGGCTATCCACGGTCAGTCCGATCAGTTGAGGCTCAAATCAACGACTGCGCAACGCCATGCTCTGGATGCATTTGGTGGCAAAAAGATTGCCAAAGCGTTGGAAGCATACCGCCAGACGTATACCCGTTTACAGGACGTTTCGAGCCAGCTCCAAGAACTGATTAACCAAGCCCAAGAGCGTGCCCTGGAAGCAGAGAACTTGCAGCGCAGTCTAGAAGAAATCGACGATGCCAAGATTCAGGACAATGAAGATGAAGAGATTCAGCACCGTATTAAACGCCTGGAATCGGCGGAGGAGTTTCGTGATGCGGCACGTATTGCAACCTCTGCTTTATCTGGTGACGACTACAATCTCGATGCTCCGAGCGCAGAGTCCCTGGTAGAAGCTGCCAGGCAGGTCATAGCTCAAACCCCCGGACAAGTTGATGAACTCGAAGAGATAGGGAAGCGCCTGACTTCTGTCGGCATTGAGATCGCCGATATCACAGCAGAAATCTCCCAATTTGCCTCCAGCGTCGAGGATGAGGGTCCAGCCGCACTGAATCAAGCACAGTCACGCCTGGCGGAGCTCAATCGACTCAAAAAGCTCTACGGCCCAGACCTAGCCGACGTCGTGCAATGGGCTGAACAACAACGACCGCGCCTTGACGAGTTGCACGGCGATACCGAAAGAATCGAGTACCTACAACAAGAGCAACAGGAACTCAATCAACTACTTCACGACCACGGCACAAAACTCACATCAATGCGAGAACAAGCCGGTCAAAAACTCGGTGAACAAGTTACCAAAGAGCTTCATGGATTACTCATGCCCACCGCTCAATTCTCGGTGGCAATTACTCCGGCGGACCAGCCTGGACCGTATGGCTTTGACGATATTGCCTTGCTATTACAGCCACACCCCGGTTCAGAACCACGACCTCTCGGAAAAGGTGCATCAGGAGGTGAGCTGTCTCGAATTATGCTGGCCCTCGAGGTGGTTTTGGCTAACACGGATCCGGTTCCGACCTTCATTTTCGATGAAATTGATGCAGGTGTCGGTGGAGAGGCAGCAGTGCAGATTGGGCGTCGTCTCGCCAGACTCGCCAAACACGTTCAAGTCATTGTGGTAACGCACCTACCTCAAGTCGCAGCATATGCAGATAAGCACTTAAGAGTGAATAAAGCACCGAATGTAGAAGCCGGCTTCACTACCTCGGACGTCTCTGAACTCGTTGGCGAGGAACGCATCTCCGAGCTTGCTCGAATGCTGGCTGGACATGCTGATTCCACTTCTGCCCGAGAACACGCCAAAGAACTTTTGGAGACTTCCCGCTAATGACAGCCCACTACCTGCATGACACCCACCGAAAAGTAACGACGACACATCAACAAACGGTATATCGTGGCGCGATTTGGGACGTCCAACGCGACACTTTTACACTCAGCAATACCGAAGAGCCCCTCACTCGGGAGTATCTCAACCACCCGGGGGCGGTCGCAATTGTGGCCATCGATGATCAACAGCAAGTTGCCATGATTAACCAGTATCGACATCCTGTTCGACAAGACTGCTGGGAGATCCCAGCTGGACTCTTAGATACTCCGGGTGAAGATCCTTTAGCCACGGCTCAGCGTGAGTTAGCAGAAGAAGCAGATCTCTTAGCCTCTGAATGGTCGGTCCTTGTCGACCACTATCCATCGGCCGGATCATCAGCCGAAGTCATTCGTATCTACCTGGCACAAGGGATCACCAGCATCCCGCAGTCCCAACGCCATCAACGCCAAGGTGAAGAAGCACACCTTACCTTGCGATGGGAACCATTTCAAGATGTGCTCCAAGCAATTCTTCGGGGGGCCATTCGCAATGTGAACGCTGTCAGTGGCATCCTTGCTGCACATCTCGTACTAAGTGGTCAGCATCAACCCAGACCGGCAGACGCACCTTTCACAGTGATCCATGACTGAACACCTTCCGGCAATTCCTGAGGCTTTGAACCAGCAGGTCACAGCGTACCTCAGCCACCTGACAGTTGAACGAGGCTTATCGGACAACACGCTGGCCGCATACCGCCGCGACCTGCGTCGCTACTTGATCTATTTAGCTCAAGAACATATCGACGACGTTTCATCTATCACTCCACACCATGTAGCAGGATTTCTGCAGGCGCTCAGCTCGGGCAGCCACCATATGGGACAGCTCGCAGAAGCCTCGGTTAATCGGGTATTCATCGCCGCACGCGGGTGGCATCAATTCATGTTCGTAGAAAACACCACCCCAACCAATCCGGCAGCAGAGATCAAACCGCCAAAAATTGGACAACCGTTACCAGAAGGCTTGAGTATCGATGAAGTCACTCGCCTCCTCAACACGCCACCAAACGATACTGCTCAAGGCTTGCGTGACCGCGCGATGATGGAACTGTTATATGCCACGGGCGCTCGCATTACCGAAGCGATCGACCTCGACGTCGATGACCTCGTCAGACTCGACGATGATGACGACACCACCGTCGTCAGGTTGTTTGGGAAAGGGTCAAAAGAACGTGTCGTCCCTCTAGGCTCATATGCGAAAGCAGCTATTGATGCTTACCTGATCCGTGGCCGGCCTGAGCATGCTGCTGGGGGCAAAGGCTCTCCGGCGCTGTTTCTGAATCGATTCGGGGGCAGACTGTCACGGCAGACGGGATGGAATGTTCTCAAACAGGCAGCTCAAGATGCTGATATCACCGCGGAGATTTCTCCGCATACCCTGCGCCACTCATTTGCCACACACTTGTTGCAGGGCGGCGCCGATGTCAGAGTTGTGCAAGAATTACTTGGGCATTCCTCGGTGACCACCACCCAGATATACACACAAGTCACCGCTGACACGTTACGCGAGGTGTTCGCCTTTGCGCATCCTCGTGCTCATGGCTAGCGTGACCTTCAGGTTTGACGTTAAACTTTAAGGCTCGCCGTGAAATACCCTCGGAGTTCAGGAAGTCACGTGATCCCGCAATACACTAGAGTCAGAGACCATACTCACTTCACATTCGAACACTAAGAGGACCACGCCCCCAAGTTACGTAGCGGTCAGGAGTTTCAACCATCGTGAACGACGTCAGCCAACAACCACAACCCGTGATGATGATCACCGGCGATCCGGTCATCGGACCCACCGGGCGGCCAAAGCACGACTTTCCCATACCGCAACCACTCGAGTCCCACGGTCCCGCTCGTATCATCGCGATGGTCAACCAAAAAGGCGGCGTGGGCAAAACGACCTCGTCAGTCAACATGGGAGCCGCGTTAGCAGGCTACGGTCGTAAAGTCCTCATGGTTGATTTCGATCCGCAAGGCGCACTATCGGCGGGTTTTGGGATGAATCCCCATGAGATGGAGCTGACCATCTATAACGTGCTGATGGAACGCGATGTGCACGTCACTGAGGCCATCGTAAATACCGAAGATCCCAACATCGACTTGCTACCTGCGAATATTGATCTCTCCGCTGCAGAAGTTCAACTTGTCAACGAGGTTGCTCGTGAACAGGTTTTGGCTCGTGCGCTGCGACCCGTCATCAATGACTACGATGTGATCATCATCGACTGTCAGCCGTCATTGGGGCTGCTTACCGTCAATGCGCTCGCAGCAGCCCATGGCGTCATCATCCCCTTGACCGCCGAATTCTTCGCCCTACGAGCTGTCGCACTACTGGTTGAGACCATTGAAAAGGTCCAGGACCGCATTAACCCAGAATTAGTGATCGATGGCGTTTTAGCAACCATGGTCGACGGTAGAACCTTGCACTCCAAAGAGGTCATCGGACGATTGGTCGAAGCCTTTGGTGACCGAGTCTTTGAAACCGTCATTAATCGTTCTATCAAATTTGCGGACGCAACCGTCGCGGCAGAACCGATAACCAGTTTTGCGCCGAATCATCCGGGTGCCAAGAATTATCAACAGCTGGCACGAGAACTCATTAGCCGTGGTGGCGCCCCGTGAGCCAACTAGCATCGCCAACATTCGAAGATGAATACACCGATGAACATGTTGGCTTTGAACTAGCACTCACGAACTTCTCCGGACCTTTCGACCTGCTGTTGTCATTGATCGCGCGCCGTCGAATGGATGTCACAGAGATCGCGTTAGCCGAAGTAACCGATGAATTTCTTGCCTATGTGGCAACCCTCGAGACCACGGAAGAAGTGTTGGAGAATTCCACCTCATTCATGGTCGTGGCAGCTACTCTTCTCGAACTGAAAACCGCCAGACTCTTACCGACAGGCATCGGGGACCATGATGAGGAGATGGCACTCCTAGAAGAACGCGACCTGCTATTCGCGCGATTATTGCAGTATCGGGCATTTAAACAGGCAGCTGATATGCTCCGCGAGCGTATTCACGAACAAGCTGCGATGATACCTCGACCCGGGGGGCCAGAACCGCAGCATACCGGACTGCTGCCACCACTCATCTTCACATTGTCAGCCAATGATTTTGCTGCGGTAGCCGACGAGCTATTTGCCAGTTTCGTTCGCGAACCTCTGGAAGTGGGAACACAACACCTCCACGCGCCAATAGTTTCAGTCACGGAACAAGTAGCCATTATGTCACGTCGCATTCAAGAAGCTGGGACACTGACCTTCACTGAATTGACACGAGATGCAAACAACGCCATGGTTATTGTGGTACGATTTCTAGGTTTGCTCACGATGTATCGTGATCGACTGATCAACTGGCAACAAGAGACCCCTTTAGGCGAAATCACAGTATTCTGGCAAGAGACGGCATGAACCACCAGCGATATCATCCAGAACTGTTCGCGCAGTTGGAAGCTATCTTGCTGGTTAGTGAAGAGCCCGTGACGATCCCGCAGTTGGCTAAAGCCACCACTGCCAGCCCAACCGATATCGAGAACACGCTGCAGTTGATCCAGAGAGATTACGACGGTGAATCCGACGGTAGGGTACGAGGGTTTCAGCTTCGACACGTTGCCGGGGGATGGCGGCTCTACACGCGTGCGGAGCATGCGGAAGCCATTGCGGCTTTCATGGTGCAGGGCGCAACTCAAAAACTGAGTCAAGCCGGATTAGAGGCGTTAGCAGTGATTGCCTATCTGCAGCCCGCCACCAGATCACGGGTTGCTCAAATCCGGGGCGTCAACTCAGATTCGGTCATTCGTACTCTCCTGACGCGTGGCTTGATTGCCGAAGCTGGTGCCGAGGAGATGACCGGTGCCGTACGCTATACCACAACCGAATATTTTTTAGAATTACTTGGCCTAAACTCGATAGAGGAATTACCCAAGATTTCGCCGCTCCTTCCCGGGGTGGATGAAGCAAGTAAATTAGCAGAAAGTCAGGAATAACTATGACATCCCGCAAGCCGAGAGGCTCCGGACGCCCAAACCGCACACCTAAGGCTGGTCGTCGCGGTGGCCCATTCTCCGGAGCCGACTATGATCGGAATCTAGGTCCAGTTGATCGTAGCCAGTACCGAAAAGGTAAGGGCCAAGGTAAAAAGTCGCGTCAGCACGTTCCTGAAGGTGAACGCCTGCAAAAGGTTATCTCTGCAGCAGGCATCGCTTCCCGTCGTCTTGCTGAAGAACTCATCAGTGAAGGGCGCGTTGAGGTCAATGACGAGATCGTCACGGCACTCGGCACCCGGGTGGACCCGGAAAATGACATCATTTTTGTTGACGGCATCCGTGTCAATACAAAACCTGAGGCTGTTTACTACGCGTTTAATAAGCCACGGGGTGTCATTTCTACAATGTCAGACCCCAAAGGCCGCCCTTCAATTGCCGACTTTGTCAACACCAAAGAAACGCGGCTATTTCACGTTGGTCGTCTCGACAATGAGACAGAAGGGCTCCTATTGCTCACCAACGATGGAGAGCTTGCCAACCGCTTGTCACATCCGAGCTATGAAGTGCCAAAAACGTATCTGGTACAGGTTAAAGGTCCAATGCGAAAAGGTGTGGGTGACCAACTTCGCGAGGGGATTGAACTGGAAGATGACGGTCTCGTCTCAGTAGATTCGTTCAAGGTAGTCGACTCTACACCGGGCCATGTATTATGCGAGATCGTTATTCACAGTGGTCAAAACCGCGTCGTACGTCGTCTCATGAAAGCCGTAGGCTACCCCGTCCAACGGCTCGTCAGGATAGCTCACGGCCCGATCATTTTGGGCAATCAGCGACAAGGCAGCATTCGCAAGCTTAATTCCCAAGAAGTCGGTCATCTGATGGCAACGGTGGGACTATGACCACACCCCGGTTTTCACGCACCGAAATCGTCGACACCGCATCTCTAGCAGCTGCTACCGAAAATATTTCAAGGCATCATACGATCCGCCAACCGGTGCTCATTGTGGGCACGGGCCTACTCGGCACTTCGATCGGCCTTGGACTTCGTGCAGTGGGACTCGAAGTCTTGTTGACGGATCCATCGCCGTCAGCGCAGGCGGTCGCGGAGGACATCGGTGCTGGCGTCAGTTTGGCCGACGACGACCAGCCTGGCACGGTCGTGGTGGCCGCACCACCCGATGTTACCGGTGCTGAAGTGATTAAAGCGCTACAGCGCTGGCCGGAAGCCGTGGTGCTTGATATCGCCTCGGTTAAAGGTGCTATTGCTCAGCAGATCGCCGAGGCAGTTACAACAGGTCAGGTAACGCCCCAAGACGCTCAACGATATATCGGTACTCACCCGATGGCGGGCCGGGAACGGTCCGGTCCGGTGGCGGCCCGCGGCGAGCTATTTACCGCCGCGCCGTGGGTTTTATGCACGACACATGAAACGCCACAATATGTTGTCGATATCGCCTCGGACGTCGCCAGACTTCTGGGTGCCACGATTTATCACATGAGCCCGCAGGAACACGACGTGGCGGTGGCACAGATTAGTCATTTGCCCCAAATCGCGGCTTCACTTTTGGCCTCACGATTACAAGATACCTCAGCCCAAGCACTCCAGTTAGCAGGCAATGGGTTACGCGATACCACAAGGATCGCAGCATCCGATCCCAGTCTATGGGTTCAGATTCTGACTGCGAATGCTGAACAGATCCTGCCTGAACTTCAAGGCATGAAAGCTGATCTCGATCGGTTGATCAACACGCTCAGCGCACCTCATGCTGCCGGTGCCAGGTTGGATGTTGCCCAGCTGATGGATGAGGGGAACCGCGGGCAAGCACGGATTCCAGGTAAACATGGGGGCCCTGCCCAAGGCTTCGCCCAAGTCACCGTGTTGGTTGATGACACTCCCGGTGCCATTGTGTCGGCGCTGCAGGCAGTGGCCGATGCAGGGGTGAACGTGGAAGACTTGAGAATGGAACACTCATCGGGCTACCAAGTCGGTATGCTGGAAATCGCTGTGGTTCCTGGTCACAAGAAGCACCTGGTCGAGTCCCTGACCAAACTTGGATGGAAGGTACTGTAATGTCTGCACAATCACGGCTTGTCATCGCCATAGATGGTCCATCTGGAACCGGTAAGTCAACAGTTGCTCGTTGGGTAGCGCAAGACTTGAAACTCAGCTACCTAGATACGGGTGCCAATTACCGGGCAGCGACGCTATGGTGCATGAAAAATGGTTTAGATCTAACAAAACCCGAGACCGTGGCAACACAGCAGATTACTGACTTGATCACCACCATGCCACTCGCCCAAGACCTCAACCCCAACAACATCTCGGTCGCGCTCGATGGGCAAGACATTACTGATGCCATCCGCACTGATGAAGTCACAGCAAATGTGTCGGTACTTTCGACCCGACCGGAAGTACGCGAATTGCTCGTGCAGCTTCAGCGTCAGGCTATTGAATCTCGGCCACGCATAGTGGTTGAAGGACGCGACATTACCACGGTTGTCGCACCCGATGCGGATGCTCGAATCCTGCTGACTGCGTCACCAGAAGTCCGGATGGCACGCCGAAGTCAACAACTCCGTGAAACTGACCAAGATCCCAAAAATGTCGAATCCGATGTCATCGCCCGTGATCAGAAAGATTCCACCCTGGTCGACTTCATGACACCTGCTGAGGGAGTCGCAGAGATCGACTCCACGAATCTTTCCCTTGAAGACACCGTGACCGTCGTCCTGGCTGAAATCCAACGCCAAGTCAACGCCAAACAATCTTAAGAAAGCGTTATGACCGAAGAAGAATACATTCCATCGCGTGCTGATACCGTTGAAGAAGTCTTGGCACAGATGTCTGATGAAGAGCACCATGCCCGCACTGAAGCCTATCTCGCGGGCCTCCAACAGTATGAGCTCGACGAAGAAGATCACCAACTCATAGAGGGTTTTGAAGATTCCGAGAGTTTTGAAGAACTGGACTTCGTGCCTCCTGTTGTAGCAGTTGTGGGACGGCCAAATGTGGGGAAATCCACTCTCGTCAACCGCATCATTGGACGTCGTCAAGCCGTAGTAGAAGATGTCCCCGGGGTCACTCGTGACCGGGTGTTTTATGAAGCTGAATGGAACGGCAGGTTATTTACCGTTGCCGACACCGGCGGCTGGGAATATGGCGTCAAAGGGTTGGCCGGCAAGGTTGCTGAACAAGCAGAACGAGCCATCGACCGGGCTGATGCTGTACTCTTCGTCGTCGATGCCACAGTGGGTATCACGGCTACCGATGAAGCCATTGTCACTTTATTGCGAAAAGCCAATAAGCCCATCATGCTGGTGGCCAATAAAGTCGACGGACAAGCACACGAGGCTGACGCTGCCATGCTGTGGGGCCTCGGATTTGGTTACCCATGGCCGGTCTCAGCTTTGCACGGTCGCGGCAACGCAGACCTTCTCGATGCATTGCTTGAACTGCTGCCAGAAGAATCAGCCTATAAAGATGTCCTGACGTCTCAAGGACCACGGCGTGTGGCGCTTGTGGGTCGACCAAATGTTGGAAAATCCTCACTCCTCAATAGTCTGGCGGGTAGTAACCGGGCCGTGGTTGACGACACCGCAGGAACGACCCGTGACCCGGTTGATGAGCTCATTGAACTTGACGGCAAAATTTGGGAGTTCATCGATACCGCTGGTATCCGACGTCGTCAACACATGGCCTCTGGCTCGGATTACTATGCTTCCCTGCGAACCCGCGCAGCACTAGAACGTGCCGAAGTGGCAGTTGTATTGCTCGAAGCATCCCAGCCCTTGAGTGAACAAGATGTTCGCATTATCCAGACCGTCTTAGATACTGGACGAGCGCTGGTTTTAGCTTTTAATAAGTGGGATTTAATCGATGAAGATCGGCGAACAGATCTGGAACGCGAAATTGATCTGGATCTCCAGCATGTCTCATGGGCGCCTCGTATTAATATCTCAGCAAGAACTGGTTGGCACAAGAATAGACTCGTGCCCGCACTCGAAACGGCCTTGCAGTCTTGGGAAACAAGAATTCCTACAGGTAAGTTGAACTCATTTATTGGTGAGCTTGTTGCCGCACACCCGCACCCGGTGCGTGGAGGTAAACAGCCCAGAATTCTGTTTGCTACACAATCCTCGACGAGACCGCCGAAGTTCATTTTATTCACGACCGGTTTTCTTGACCCGGGTTACCGACGGTTTATTATCAATCGACTACGTCAGTACTTCGGGTTTGAGGGTTCACCGATCGAAATTACGATGAGAGTACGAGAGCGCAGAAAACGCTAGTGACGGTTCGTGCCGCAGTCTACATGCTAAAGACTGCTTGAGTCTGCGGCACCAGGCTACGACCTCCGAGCCCTTCCAGCTCCAGGACGACCCCAACAGCAGTCACCACAGCCCCAGTAGCAGCTACTAATTCAGCACTGGCTTGCAGCGTTCCGCCGGTTGCTAGGATGTCATCGATCAGCAATACTCGCATCCCCGGTTGCAGAGCGGGAGATACTTCAAGCTGATCTACACCGTATTCTTTGGCATACGTGATGTGGTGGGCGACCTGAGGCAATTTACCGACTTTCCGGATGGGTATCATACCGCGATTTGCTATAGCTGCGATTGCGCCAGCAAAAATGAAACCGCGGGCTTCGATACCTGCCACGACGTCGAAAGAGGCGTCTGTTTGAGTCAGCAATTGCTGACAAACGGCATGCAAAGCCGACCCATCAGCCAAGAGAGGCGTGATATCTCGAAACGCGATGCCCTCATGGGGGTAATTATGGATGGTTCGGATAAGAGAGCGAGCGCGAATGATGCTGTCAGCAGGCGAAGAAAAAGTGGTCATAAGTCGAGTCTAAATCGTCGTCTAAGAATCACGTCCATTACTTGATATACATAAATTCGGAGATTCTCGAATCATGGTGTAGAGTAACCCGAGGATCCTAGCTCTGAACTCATCAGAACAAGATCGGGCTGTGGCGCAGCTTGGTAGCGCACATCTCTGGGGGAGATGGGGTCGCAGGTTCAAATCCTGTCAGCCCGACGAATTCATCCTTGGTTTAGTACTAAACCAAGGATGTTTTAGTCTGGTCACCAGACCAAAATGAATGTGCTCGGCAAATGATTCGAGTATGGTGAAGTCTTTTTGAAGGCTTGACGATGCCGGGGTTTTTACTGTGAGCATAGTTCTGGACAAAAACCAAGATGATATGCCTTTTTGCTGGAAGCTTTTGAACTTCAAGCAGTGTATTAGCTGAATCGATCAGCTAAACTAGGTGAGCCAGACCGGTATGTCACATCGGCTGGCAAGCAATAGTTTTGTACAACAAGGAGCGCTCAAGCATGACAAAAGATAACCCCGTTCCTGGTAACTCAGAAGATCACTCTGAGATAGAGCCAACAACCGTTGGGTTGCCCAAGCTTGAACCGCTAAGAAACCTTCCGCTAGACGTCGAAGAACGTTCAGCGGTCGAAGCTCTGCCGGTAGGGTCTGCCTTGCTGGTTGCCCACCAGGGGCCAAATCGAGGAGCTCGTTTCCTCCTTGACCAAGATCGGGTGACTGTCGGACGTCATCCTGATGCCGATATTTTCTTAGATGACGTTACCGTATCGCGACAGCACGCGGTGTTTGAGAAAGTTGGCGACGGTTTCCGAGTCAGCGACGCCGGGTCTCTGAATGGTACCTATATCAACAACGATCGTGTGGACTCTTTGATGCTCCGTACCGGCATGGAAGTACAGATTGGTAAATTCCGTCTGTCCTACTACGCAGGAACCCAGCAACCCAATAAGTAGTCTGTTTTAATCCTCGTCGCTGGACCAGTGCCGGCGACGAGTACAATCCAGTCATACATTATTGAAAAGGCTCCAGAAACATTGTCCGCTTCCTCTAAACCCCGCCGAGTAGCATCCGCACCGTCAAATCGTTCGTCGACCTTGATGAGTATCGGTGAAGTTTTAGAGCACATCAACACAGAGTTCCCTGAGGTTCGTGCCTCCAAAGTGCGGTTTCTAGAAGAGCGGGGTTTACTGACCCCTGCGCGAACCCCAGCAGGATATCGAAAATATACTCAAGCCGATATCGACCGATTGCGTTTCATCTTGGCCCTTCAGCGGGACCAATTTTTGCCCTTGAAAGTCATCAAAGATTATCTTGACGCTATCGATGCCGGGAAGCGGCCCGAATCACTCCCCGGTGGGCTACGGCTGGAACCCCGGTCAGTATCTCGACAACTTGCACAAGAAATCAGTGGCCATATTCGTCCAATGACGAGAGCCGAACTTCAAGGCATGTGCGGCGCTTCCGATGAATTGATGAAGACGCTCGAAGCCTACCGTCTGATCTGGCCGGATGAGACCGGCCGGTATAATGATTACAGTCTTAAAGTGGCTCGTGCAGCGGTGACTTTAGCTCAGTTTGGATTTGAACCTCGGCACCTACGTCCATTCAGGATTGCCGCCGACCGCGAGCTGGGAATGGTTCAACAGGCCACCTCAGGCCTGGCACACAGCAATGGGGGAGCCTCCAAGGAAAGCGCGATGGAAGCTGCACGGGAGATTACCCAGGCATGTTTGAGCTTGCATGCCGGTGTTGTGAGTGCTGAAATTGCAGATATGGACGACTAGCCGCAGCTAGCGTTGGTCACCACAACGAAAAGGAGCTTCATCATGGCCGATATCGTACTGAAGGTCCTTGAAATCCGGATTGTGTTACCTGGGAACCAGCCCATCCTGTTGCTATTGCACCAACAAACCCAACGCCTATTACGTTTGTGGATAGGGCCTTCCGAGGGAACCGCGATCGGTCTTGCCCAGCAAGGCATCGACACGCCTCGACCGACGACGCATCAGCTTTTGGTCGAAGCCCTCCGACAAGCAGGTGACCCCCTCCAAGCCGTACGCATCTCCAAAGTGGACGACGAAGTATTTTATGCCGAGCTTATCTTGACTTCCGGTACGACCGTCGATTCACGTGCTTCAGACGCGGTTGCATCGGCCCTGTTTGCCGGCGTGCCCGTGTATGCAACCGAAAGTGTTTTGGACACCGCAGGGATCGATCTGACGGAAGGCGATATTGCCGCCGAGCTCAACATTGAACGACCAGAAATCGAACCTGAAATCACAGAGGAAAGCTTGGACGAATTTCGTGAATTCCTCAAGGATCTCAATCCTGAAGACTTCCTGACTCCGGATGATTCTTCCACCCAAGAACAAACGGACCCGCTCTTCGAGACCGATGACGAGACTGATACTGATGAGGAAAACGACGAAGACGCGGATGACACGTAAAAATAGTTCCGACACGACCAAGTTTTTTCACGGTGGTCTTTGACCAGGGTCGATTCTGGGAATAGCGTGGGAGACTATACGTTCCATTGCAATATGTGAGACCATTAAGCAGCCATCGCAATTCATAGCGGTCTATCTGAGGTCCTCACAACAACTTCCCCGCGTGGAACAGAGTAGCAGGAGGAAACCCTAGTGTCTCACCCAAGTGATTCAGGGCAGCGCCAGACTCTCGACGCTGGCAATCAGGGTGTGTTGTTTAACGACGATGCGCCATGGCTAGATAATGACCGAGGTTATCGCGGACCGACCGCGTCAAAAGCCGCCGGTATTACGTACCGCCAGCTGGATTACTGGGCCCGAACCGGACTGGTCGCTCCGTCATTGCGCGGGGCAGAAGGGTCCGGCACGCAGCGACTGTATTCATTTCGGGATGTACTTGTACTCAAAGTCGTCAAGCGGTTACTCGACACCGGAGTGTCCTTGCAACAGATCCGTTCCGCAGTAGAACACCTTCGCGAACGTGGCGTGGAAGATCTCGCGCAAATTACGTTGATGTCAGATGGGGCCTCCGTGTATGAATGCACCTCAGCTGATGAAGTCATTGACCTGGTTCAAGGTGGACAGGGTGTATATGGCATCGCCGTCGGAAGGGTATGGCGAGAAGTCGAAGGAACACTCTCTGAACTTCCTGCAGAACGTTTAGCCGATGGCCACGTGGATGCCGACTTTCCCGGCGATGAGCTTGCCGTCCGTCGTGCGACCCGAAGGAAGACAGCCTCCTAACGCGTTCTAACCTCCGCTTACTTCGCATAAAAACCCGGTTATGTATACATAACCGGGTTTTTATATGCTGCAGTGAGAACCTGTAGTGATCGAGTCCACTAGCTCTGGAGCGCTCGGCGTGACTCTACTTGTGGTTGATAGAGTTTTTTGAGCAACTGGTCAAACGTACCTGCTGCAGTTGAAGCAGTGTCACCAGGCCAAGCATGAACAGGCCAGGCTGCGCCTTGAATTTGCTGCCAATTTGAGGTCTCGGGGATCTGCACATCCAACATACGTTTGCCGAACATCCTGCGCATTTCAGCGAGTCGATATTTATGCTCCGTTGATGCTGCACGAACACGGTTGACGACAACGGCAGCATTTTTGAGCTTCGGGGCGTACTCGCGTTGGAAAAGGTCCAGAGCTCGGAATGTACGCTCAGTACCGGCCACTGAGAAGAGGCTTGGTTCGGCAACCAACAGCACATCTGTTGAAGCTGCCCAGGCCATGCGCGTGACACCGTTCAGCGCAGGTGGGCAATCGATGAGGACTAGGTCATAGCCTTCAATCGCATCTAGCAAGGTGACAAGGCGGTTGATCTCGCGTCGACGTGTCGTGACTTTCTCATAAAGTGAGGTTCTGGCTGAACCCCGTATCACATCGAGAACTCCTGCCTCACTTCCTTCGGGTTGGTTCGTTTCCATCCAACCAGAGGTCACGGCATGTTCGTGCAGCCGAAACTGTTTCGGTTTACGCAACATGGTGCCAATTTCGGTACTCGTGTCATCATGCTTGATGCCGAGGCCAGTCGTCGTATCAGCGTGCGGGTCTAGATCGATAACTAATGTCGAGATACCAGCTGCCCAAGCTGCAGATGCCAAACCAAGGGTGATGGAAGTTTTGCCAACGCCGCCCTTGAGGCTGGAAATAGAGATAACCTGCACTACGATTGCACCTTATTTATGAAATAGACGTTTTGGTCGATACCACATTCTAACAAGCAACGCGGTAGCTTCTGTGACTGTCCCTTTAGGGTACATATTGTTTGCAAAGAGCAAGAACGTGGGTAGTATCACATATGTTCAATGTATACAGAACCGGTATCTTTGAATCTACCTGAGCGTCTGTTGCTACTCGTGACAGCCACCCAAAACACCATGGAGGAACCTTGGCTGAAAATCAAGATCACTCGGCCCCATCGAACGGTGGTGAACCAATGTTTAAAAAGGTATTGGTCGCTAACCGTGGTGAGATCGCGGTGCGCGCCTTTCGTGCGCTCCACGAACTCAATGCCAAGACCGTCGCTGTCTTTCCTTATGAAGATCGCAACTCGATCCACCGCCAGAAAGCCGACGAAGCCTATCGGATTGGTGAAGAAGGCCATCCTGTTCGAGCCTATCTCGATGTCGACAGCATTATCAAAGTTGCTCTGGAATCTGGGGCAGATGCTATCTATCCAGGTTACGGTTTCTTGGCCGAGAATGCCGACCTTGCACGTAAAGCCAAAGACCATGGGCTAACCTTCGTCGGGCCGCCAGCTGAGGTATTGGAACAAACCGGTAACAAAGTTGCCTCCTTGCGAGCGGCCCAACGTGCTGGGGTTCCAACATTGAAGTCGACTGAGCCGTCAGCTGATGCCGATGAACTTATTGCACAAGCCGATTCCATTGGATTCCCGTTGTTTGTGAAAGCAGTGGCCGGTGGCGGCGGTCGCGGGATGCGCCGGGTAGAGACTGCTAAAGACCTTCCCGAAGCGCTCAAAAGCGCAATGCACGAAGCCGAGACAGCCTTCGGTGACCCTACCGCCTTTTTGGAACAGGCCGTATTACGTCCCCGACACATTGAAGTTCAAGTTCTTGCCGATAACTACGGCAACGTCGTGCATCTGTTTGAGCGCGATTGCTCCATGCAGCGACGTCACCAAAAAGTCATTGAAATCGCACCTGCACCAAATATTGATGACGAACTTCGTCAACGCTTATACGATGATGCGGTTAAGTTTGCGAAGGCCATGAATTACCAAAACGCAGGTACCGTGGAGTTCTTGGTCGATACCGAAGGCGAACGTGCCGGTCAGCACGTGTTCATCGAGATGAATCCTCGCATTCAGGTAGAACACACCATCACCGAAGAGATCACCGATATCGATTTGGTCACTTCGCAATTGCGTATTGCC
>DATBUL010000053.1:0-129268 GCA_036516115.1 Enteractinococcus sp.
CCGCGTACGCGGCTTTGCAGGCCGCTGCCTCACCACTCGGCCACCCCACCCTGAGGGTGTTGCGAGCGGATGACGGGATTCGAACCCGCGACCCCCACCTTGGCAAGGTGGTGCTCTAGCCAGCTGAGCTACATCCGCAGACGAGGTGAACTTCTGTTTCGAAGTTGTTCACCGTGTGTCCAACAGATAAGAACTATACCCAATGAAAATTCAAAAGCGCAAATCGGACGCTCCGGTGTGTTTCGCCAGCGTCGGAAAGTCTTATCTCGTCCCCGTAATGGCCAATAATGGAATGCATGACTCAACCTGAACTTGCTCACCAAACGAACGCCGGAAGAATGTACTCCCGCTCCTTGACCGGGCTGCCCGAAGTCCCCTCCATTACCACTGTTATCGGGCAACAGCACCTCGATCTCACCGGCTGGGCAAGTCACATGGCAACCTCAACTTTGATCGCCGATCACCGCTTGGCAGAAGCAGTCGGCTCACCGGTCAAGCTCAAAACTTTGGCGCGTCAATGCAATGACGCTGCGGAACGATTTCGAGACGAGGCAGCGGCTCGAGGTGACAGAGTTCACAACTATGCCGAGCAAGTTGCCTTGCGCGCTTTGGGAATGCCACACACCATGGCAGAAGCGCGCGACGCATTAGTGCAACACAATGAGTCAAACTATGCTGATCGATTCGATGAATGGTGGCACAACTATCAGGTCAAACCACTAGCTGCTGAGATCACTGTGTGGAACCACACAGTCGGTTATGCGGGAACTTTAGATCTCGTGGCGGAGATCGGCGGCAAATTGTGTCTGATCGACTATAAGACCCGGGGCACCGACCGCTTTGGACGTGTCAAAAGTCTCAGTGACAACGTAGTGATGCAGCTTGCCGCGGGATTCAAAGCAGAAGAATCCCTAGTCGATGCTGAGGCAGGTACCTGGGAGCCCTGGGCCTACGGAAACGATGCGATGCTGCTGGGCGTGGCCTTGGGGGAAACTGAAGTCGTGGCGTATCAGGCCAACCCGCAGACGCTACCGCAATACTGGCAGAAGTTCTGGGCCCTGCGACAGGTATGGCATTATCAGCAAGCAGTTGAAGCGGCCCCGAATCCATTACAGCCCATAGGGCCGCCGATGACGGTCGGACAGCATTCCTAAGACAGCTTGGGTAGTCTTAGCTCCGTGAGTGTTTTAACTATACGAACCGTCCCCGATCCTGTGCTGCGCAGTCAAACTGCCCCCGTGGCGTCTAGCCGTTTTGGCTCCGCGGGCCTCAAGCGGCTCATCGACTCAATGTACGAAACCATGGAGGCGGTCGAAGGGGTGGGATTAGCTGGCCCGCAGGTAGGTATCGGTCAAGCAATCTTTGTGTTTCATCTCGACGGTCGTAGGGGTCATGTCATCAATCCGAACCTGACCACTTGGGGTGAAACAATGCACGAACCCAGGGAAGGTTGCCTGTCAGTGCCGGAGCTGTATTACACTCCACCCCGGGCACAGTATGCCAAAGTTCGCGGCTTTGATGTCGATGGCGAAACTGTTGAATATGAAGGCGAAGGGCTCTTTGCTCGAATGCTGCAACACGAAGTCGACCACCTCAACGGATATCTGTTCGTTGATCGTCTAGAAGGCGAGCAACGTCGGCACGCCCGACGTGCCATGACGTCCGCGAGTTTCATGGACGCTACAAAACGAGTCCAATCGCAGCGTTCCAGTGGCATTAATTCTACTTTCGGCTCGGGCGCAGGCTTTGGCCAAACTACGTCGTAAAGGAGCTTCATGCGAATTCTTTTTGCCGGAACCCCTGAGCCAGCAGTGGCATCACTCAATGCACTCATTGAAGCCGGACACGAAGTCGTCGGCGTATTGACTCGCACTGATGCAAAAGTCGGGCGGAAACGGGTCCTAACGCCGTCACCGGTTGCGAGTCGTGCAGATGAACTGGGATTGCCGATCATTAAAACCGACGGATTCAGTAGTGATGATGGACAGTCCGCTATCGACCAAATCAAGGCGCTACGCCCCGATATTGGGGCGGTGGTCGCTTACGGCGGCCTCTTGCTTCAACATGTGTTGGATATGCTGCCTCAAGGGTGGGTGAATCTTCACTTTTCGCTGCTCCCTGCCTACCGGGGCGCAGCTCCCGTGCAGTGGGCCATTATCAACCAAGAGCCTCAGACGGGTGCAGCAGTGTTCCAACTGGAGGCAGGACTCGACACCGGGCCCGTGTTCGCGAGTCTGACACGCCCGCTGTCTGCGACTGAGACAGCCGGTGAGGTTTTGGAAGATCTCGCAGAAGTCGGCGCTCAGCTACTTGCGACGACCTTGGGGGACATTGCCTCCGGTACGGCTACCGCCACTCCTCAGCAAGGTACTGTGACATGGGCGCCCAAACTCACCAGCGCCCAAGCAAAAATCGATCCGGCCCAGCCAGCTGAAACAGTCCGTGGTCTCATTAATGGCACAGCACCGGCACCCGGTGCCTGGGGGATGCTAGATACTGGTCAAGGCCAAGCACAGCGACTCAAAATTGGCAGAGCGCAGCCAGTCGCCACTCAACCAACCGGGGACCACGAACCAGGCACGTTTATCCTAGAACCACAACGGGTGTTGTTAATGTGTCAGGATGGTGTCATCGAAGTCACTGAGGTTCAACCAGCGGGTAAAAAGATGATGCGCGCTACAGACTGGGGCCGAGGCGTGGAAGACTCGGCAAGACTCCGAACATCACAAACACACCCGGACGAGTTTCAGGGCAATGAAGGATAACGAATTTGGCAGACGACAACTCCCACCAGCGCAGGAATACCAAAGGCCGTCAACGTAACCGCGGACAGACCGGTCGCAAACGCCAATACTCACAAGCGGCGCCATCGCAGCGTAAGCGAAGCAGCGACCCCGCGCGCCTGACTGCTTTCCAAATCCTTCAGGCAGTGACCCACGAAGACGCTTACGCAAACCTCATCCTGCCCACGCGTATCCGTCGCAATCGATTGGACCGCCAAGACGCAGCCTTTGCGACAGAGCTCACCTACGGTACGCTGCGCTCCATTGGGACCTATGATGCGATCCTGAGTAACTGCGTAGACCGTCCGCTCAAGAAATTGGATAAGCCCGTCCTCGATGCCCTGCGCATTGGTGTCCACCAGTTACTCAATATGCGGGTTCCAGCGCACGCGGCCCTGGATACCACGGTTGCGTTAGTCCGGGATCAAGTCGGGGCAGGCCCTTCTGGTCTCGTCAACGCGGTGTTGCGTAAAGTGAGCGAACGAAGCCTCGATGAATGGCTTGATCTGCTGGCGCCAGGGGAGTCCGACACCGATCTTTCAATTCGGTATGCACATCCCACTTGGATTTTGCGCGCCATCAAGCAATCCCTTGGAGCCAATGGCCGCGATCCGGAAGATTTTCGTGACGTGCTCACCGCAAATAATATTGCACCCGAACTCAACCTCATCGCTCTTCCCGGTATCGGGGAACTCGCTCCTGTATTGGAATATGGCGCACGTGCCTCCGAGCTTGCTCCCGATGCAGCGGTGTTTGTCGGCGGCGACGCCGGACGCATCCCCGGGGTGGCCGAAGGTATCGTGCGAGTCCAAGACATCGGTTCTCAACTTACCGCGCGTGCCCTTGTAGGGGCCCGTCACGTCGAGGCCGGCGAAAGATGGTTGGACATGTCAGCAGGACCCGGTGGAAAAGCTGCGGTACTCGCTGCGTTGGCCCAAGCCAATGACGCGACGTTGTTGGCCAACGATATCTCCGAGCATCGCACCAAACTCGTTGCACAAGCCCTTCGAGTTGTGGATCAGAGGGTGTGGCAGACGTCGGTGAGCGATGGCATCGAACTCGCCAAAGATCCGAACCACCAACACAAATACGATCGAATCTTGCTCGATGCGCCCTGTACCGGCTTGGGCGCATTGCGTCGTCGCCCGGAGTCACGATGGCGGCGTACCCCTCAAGATCTTGCGACCCTGACCCAGCTTCAAGCCAAACTTCTCGATGCCGCGATCGCGATGCTGAAACCCGGTGGCCTGTTAGCGTATGTGACGTGTTCTCCCCATATCGCCGAAACTTCACTCCAAGTGACCGACTTGCTCAAACGGAACCAGAAGGTATCGTTACTCGACTCCGCTAGTGCCTTACAAGCCGTCGCGGTACACCACGATGGCGCCTCCGCACTCGAACGCTCAACAATAACCGGTGGAAGTGACGATACGAACACCGCACAATTGTGGCCCGACCTACATAAGACGGATGCCATGTTTTTTGCCCTCTTAACGCACTGACCCGAAGCGAATCAAGGAGCCCGCCTGTGACTGGCATGCACATCCACCCATCCATCCTGTCCGCTGATTTTGCGAGACTCGCCGACGAGATCGATCGAGTACATACCGCCGACGCGATCCACGTCGATGTTATGGACAACCATTTTGTGCCGAACCTCACCATGGGAGTGCCGGTCGTCAAAGCGATCCGTGCTGCCACTGCTAAGCCACTGGATATACACCTGATGATTGAAGATGCCGATCGGTGGGCCCCTGAGTACGCCGATCTTGGTGCCGAGTCCGTCACCTTCCACGTTGAAGCTTCCGGAGCGCCAATCCGTTTGGCACGTGAATTACGTGCCCGTGGCACGAAAGCTTCCATGGCGCTCAAACCGGCCACCCCGATTGAACCGTATATGGACATGCTGACCGAACTCGATATGGTGCTGTTGATGACCGTGGAACCTGGGTTCGGAGGCCAGTCGTTCCTAGACGTTGTTCTCCCAAAGATTCGCCGAGCTCGACAAGCCATTGAAGATGCCGGCGTCCCGATCGCACTCCAAGTCGATGGGGGAGTTGCCCCGGATACGATCGAACGCGCTGCTGAAGCCGGTGCGAATGTATTTGTGGCCGGCTCGGCAGTCTATTCGGCTGATGATCCCGCCAAAGCCATCGATGAACTGCGTCTCCTGGCACGCAACGCACAACACTAGGGGATCACGATCATGCAGTGGCTCATCGACCTGTTTAATTGGACCATCCCCATTGCCGGTGGTGGGCTATTAATGCGTGAAGTCTTCGGGAATATCTTCGGACTCGCCTCGGCTCTTGGTGGCATGCAGCGCAAGGTCTGGGCCTGGCCCGTGGGTATTATCGGAAATGTCACATTGCTGACCGTGTTCCTTAGCAGCATCTTCGGTGGTGCCGACACTGCAAACCTGCTGGGACAAGCCGGACGACAAATCATGTTCATTACAGTGTCGATCTACGGTTGGGTCCAATGGCGAAAATCGCGTGGTCTCCAAAGCGCTACAGGCAAACACAGCGCCATCGTTCCTGAGTGGGCCTCATGGCCTGTTCGCATCATGCTGGTCGTGATATTAATCGGTGGCACCATCGCCCTGACACCACTTTTCCGGGTGCTTGGATCTTTCGAACCCGTCTGGGCGGATGCCTGGACCTTCGTGGGCTCACTGTTAGCAACCTTTGGCATGGCTAAAGGTTGGGTCGAGTTCTGGCTGATCTGGGTAGCCGTCGATATTGTCGGAGTGCCCCTGCTCTTTAGCGCCGGATACTATGCCACGGCATTTATGTACTTGTTCTATGGCATCTTTACCCTCATCGGGTTCTTTGTTTGGGCTCGCGCTCGAGCGCGAGAAAAACCCGCGATTGAAACACTTATGCCCGATCCCAGAGTCCAAGACGCACCAAACAGGCCCCAGAACCCTGCATTGTAATGTCAAGAAGCGCACGTATTTCTACCGAACCACCTGAGAGCAGCTACGCTAGTATTGTGAAAACCTTCGAAGAACTCTTTGCTGAACTAACTGAAAAAGCACGCACCCGCCCGGAAGGCTCCGGGACGGTCGCACAATTGGACGCCGGGGTGCATGCTATCGGCAAAAAAGTTGTCGAAGAAGCTGCCGAAGTCTGGATGGCTGCACGCTATGAATCGAACGCTGAGACAGCCGAGGAAATCTCGCAATTGCTCTACCACCTCCAAGTCATGATGCTGGCCAAAGGTATCTCCTTGGACGATGTCTACAAATACCTCTAACTAGGAGAATCGAACGCAAAATGTTGCGCATTGCTGTGCCCAACAAGGGCTCGTTGTCCGATGCAGCTCGTGAAACACTCATTGAAGCGGGCTACCGTCAACGTCGTGATTCCAAGGAATTGGTGTTCGTAGACCCGGACAACGACGTAGAGTTTTTCTATCTGCGCCCCCGAGACATTGCGATTTATGTTGCCAAGGGAACCCTCGATGCTGGGCTGACCGGACGCGACCTATTTTTAGATGCCCAGGTTGGCGAAGCCGCTGAAGAACTCATGGCGCTGGGCTTCGCCCGCTCCACATTCCGATTTGCGGCCCCGGCTGGCGCATTTTCCTCGGTTGAAGAGCTCGCCGGTAAACGAATCGCGACCTCGTATGACGGGCTCCTATCGGATTACCTGACGTCGTCGTCCATCGAGACCAATAAGATTGTTCACCTTGACGGTGCAGTGGAATCTTCGGTCAAACTCGGCGTAGCGGACGCCATCGCCGACGTCGTTGAAACGGGGTCAACCCTCAAGGCCGCGGGGATGGAAATTTTGGGCGAGCCCATCTTGCGTTCCGAAGCCATCCTGATTGGCCAGACCGGCAAGCATCCGGCCGGCCTTGACCGGCTCATCCAGCGCCTCCACGGGGTTCTGGTTGCTCGAGAATACGTCATGGTTGATTACGACGTTCCCCGCGCCCACATGGACGCCGCACTGAAGGTTACTCCCGGTCTAGAATCGCCGACCATCTCACCGCTGGCTGACGAAGACTGGGTTGCGGTGCGCTCCATGGCAAAGAAAAAAGACATGAACCGTATCATGGACGAACTCTACGAAATGGGCGCCAAAGCCATCTTGGCTTCAGCAATTCACGCCATCCGCCTCTAACCCAACAACCGCGAGGAAAATTATGAGCACTGCAATTCGCGTCATCCCATGCCTGGATGTCAATAACGGCCGAGTCGTCAAAGGCGTCAACTTCGAAAATCTCCGTGACGCCGGAGATCCGGTAGAACTCGCGCATCGATATAACGCCGCAGGTGCCGATGAACTCACCTTCCTCGACGTCACCGCGACGACGGAAAACCGCGACACGACCTACGAGCTCGTCAATGCGACCGCTAAGCAAGCGTTCATCCCGCTCACTGTGGGAGGAGGCATTCGCAGCGTCGAGCATGTTGAACAGCTCCTACGTAATGGTGCGGATAAAGTGTCCGTTAGTTCGGCCGCAGTAACAAACCCAGAACTCATCAATGAAATTTCTCAGCGCTGGGGTGCTCAAGTTCTAGTACTGTCACTGGACGCACGAGCGAATACTGAGATGCCTTCCGGCTATGAAGTCATGATCAAAGGCGGGCAAGAAGGCACCGGCAAAGATGCCATCGAGTGGGTCACGGAAGCTGAAGAACGTGGAGTTGGTGAAATCCTGATCAACTCGATCGACGCCGATGGTACCCGTGACGGATTCGACCTGCCGATGATCCGGGCAATCCGTGCCGCAGTTGGTGTGCCGTTGATCGCCTCCGGGGGAGCGGGCGAACCGGCCCACTTCCCACCGGCTATCGACGCCGGAGCCAACGCTGTGTTGGCGGCCTCTCTCTTCCACTATGGCCCCGACGATATGATTCGTCAGGTCAAGGATGCCATCGAGGCCGCCGGACACCCGGTGCGTCGTACAGCCTAAGTCCGTCCCTTACGGACGATCGATCAGCACGAGTGCGTGGTCCGGCCGGCCCAGAGCGTGTAAAACGAGCTCTCCGGCCGGGCCCGTCACAAATGTCTGAGCCGTACCGCGTTTCGCCACAATCCGTTCACCATTGGTACGGATTAATACGTATCCGGTTTTCGCATTTGCGTAGTATTTACGCGCTTGATCCCGAAGTTGCTCGAATAAGGCATCCGCATAGGCATCCGTAAGCTTGCGTGGTGCCCACCGCGTTTGAGCGCGACGAATATCTTCGGTGTGCACAAAAAAGTGCAACAGCAAATTTTGAGTCTCGGGCTTGCGTGGTGACACGGCACGGCGCAAACGCGACAACATCGAAGGTCGCGAAGGGGTGGGGGCTTCTTCGGGTCCGTCAGCGATTTTGCGCACTAAGTTATAGAAAGCCTTCCGGGAGGAAGACTCTTCTCCGAGCTGTGTTATTGCCGCGGTGCGTGCCGCTGCATGTGAACCGTATCCACGTTCTGTGATATGGTGCGGATTTTCTTTCAAGAACACCGCAGCAGCTAAATGTTGCGTTTGCCACTCTTCTACTAAGGTCGGCTCATTCGGCCCGGCAGCATATAACGCCGCGACCAGAGCGTCACGAGAGGCAGCAACGAAGTCGTCGCCGTCGTAACTGGTGGATCCCGCAGAAGTTTTTGTCACATATGTGAAATTATCACGTGTTGATCAGTGGCGACAGTAGACAAGCCGCCCTAGACTAGATCCATCATGAACATTTCCGAAGTTTCACCGCCCGATCCCGATCTCGACCCACAGATCGCCGCCCGGTTGAAACGTAATTCCGATGGACTGATCCCCGCCATTATCCAAGACGCCACGACCCGTGAGGTCTTGATGCTGGGATATATGAATGACCAGGCGCTACATAGGACCCTGACCACTGGACGCGCTTGGTACTGGTCGCGTTCACGAGGTGAATTCTGGCGCAAGGGGGATACCTCCGGCAACGTGCAGCATGTAGTGTCCGTTGCCCTCGACTGCGATGCCGATACGCTATTAGTTCAGGTGCACCAACACGGTCCTGCGTGCCATACTGGCACCCCGTCGTGTTTTACCAATCGCGAACTCCCCGTAACCCACACCGAACAACCCTCAGCCCAGACAAGAGAGTCCGATGCGTGATATAGGCCCCGTGTTTCCTTCCAGAGAGGCATTCCGAGAACTCGCCGCAGCCGAGCATAAAGTGATCCCCGTGACCACCCGACTGTTGCCGGATGCTCTCACGCCGGTCGGTATTTATCGCCGACTTGCCAACGATGCTCCCGGTACCTTCCTTCTAGAATCGGCCGGCCAGGACGGTAACTGGTCGCGCTACTCATTTATCGGCGCCGGGACGGCTGCAACCCTGACCGAGAAAGATGGACAAGCCATCTGGCAAGGTCGTGTGCCCGCTGGAGTACCGGCTACCGGAACACCACTTGATGTACTCGAAGAAGCGCTAGCCTTTTTGGCTACCGATGTGCGAGCCGATATTTCTGACGCCTTGCCCAACCTCGTGTCGGGTTTCGTTGGGTTCCTGGGATGGGATACCGTACGCGCCTGGGTTGAACTAGGTGACGGACCCAAAGACGACTTGCACTTGCCATCGATGGCAATGAACCTGGTCACTGATTTGGCCATCCACGACGCCTTCGATGGTACCGTTACGCTGGTCGCCAACGCTATTAACTTTGACGGGGAATCCACCGGTGTCGACGCTGCCTATGATCGTGCGGTAGCCCGACTTGAGGATATGACGCAGCGACTCGTAGAACCCGTCGCTGATCCCGTATCGACGGCACCAGCCGGCTGGTTGGATCGAGATTTCTCCCAGGACATCGAGCACTCCTGGCCCGAACAAGAGTTTCTCAATGCCGTACGCAAGACCCAACAGTCGATTCGCGATGGTGAAGTCTCCCAGCTGGTCATTTCGCGGCGTTTTACCGCGCCGACCACCGCCACGGCATTTGACACCTACCGAGTGCTCCGGGCCATTAACCCGAGCCCTTACATGTTCTTATACACCTTCGAGTATCCAGACCGAGAGGGCGTCTACCACCTGGTCGGTGCGTCACCAGAAACTTTAGTTTCGGTCAAGGACGACCGGGTGCTCACACACCCCATCGGTGGCTCCAAGCCTAAGGACCCCAGCCGCAGCATACGCGCCATCAGCGAAGAACTGCTCGCCGACCCCAAGGAACGCGAAGAACACCAGCAACTGGTCGATCTAGCGAAGTCTGAACTGTCGAATGTGTGTGCCCCGGGGACTGTTGAGGTCACCGACTATATGATTATCCAGCAGTTCTCCCACATTCTGCACATCGTATCCACGGTAGAAGGCGACATCGCTGCCAATACCACCGCACTGGATGTGTTGCGAGCGAACTTCCCGGCCGGCACCCTATCCGGCTCGCCCAAACATCGGGCATTAGAGCTGCTTGATGCCTGGGAACCCCACGCCCGGGGCCCATTTGGTGGCACCGTCGGCTACTTCGATCTTGCCGGTAACATGGACATGGCCATCACCATTCGCACCGCAATTATCAAAGACCAGGTGGCTTATCTCCAGGCCGGAGCTGGTATCGTGGCCGAATCCGTGCCCGCCAGCGAAGCTGATGAGACCCTGACCAAAGCCACGGCAGCAATTCGGGCTGTCCTCGCTGCCCAACAGTTGCACAGTATTGAACCGAGTGACACTCCATAGATGACCACACCACAACCACCTGAAATCAGCACACTTGCACGAGGGATCACCCGGGGCATGACCGTGCTGATCCTCCTGCTGGGCGGCGTCCTGGCATTAATCGGTTCGACCCAGACCTGGGTGACCGCCGTCGGCTTCGAAGCAGCCCACATTGACAGTGTCCAACTGTCAGGCCAAGAGGCGTCTCCGGTCATCACAGCGATGGCCCTCGTCACGGTTGCCGCGGGTGCTGCACTGTCGATTGCACGTCGCATGGGACGCTGGCTCATTGGGATCGTCGCTGTGCTGGCAGCGGTTGCGATGGCGTGGGCCAGCATCGACGTCGTGGTCAATCCACTGCGCGCGGTTGCCCAGAAAATCGCTGAAACCACCGGTACCACCGCCACAGCAGAGATCGCACCGAATATAGAGGTCACGGTCCTGCCATGGCTCACTGTGATCGGGGCGTTGATCGGCGCTGTTGGGGGACTCATGACCCTGACCGCCGGACGTCGATGGCCCGTAGGAAAGACTAAAAAATACGACGTCGGAACCCAACATCGACACGACCCTGACGGCCCGCTGGATGAGATCGATACGTGGGATGAATTATCCCGTGGCGAAGACCCAACCTAAAATGGCGTAGTAGTTCGTGTTCTACACTGTGGCCGATGAAATAATGGCACAATAGAACACATATCATCGCTAGCAACTTGAGGCTGCCGGAAATATCCTGGCTGAAAGAAAGGCAACACCCTAATGGCTAACATCACAGATGAAATCAAAGTCGACGAATACGGTCGCATTCTCAACGACCCAACGCACGACGAATCACCAAGCCACGGGAACTCCCCAGCCGCCTGGGCACTTGTCGCGCTCGTACTCGTCGGTCTCGTTGTGGCCGCTGTCGGGTCGTTGGCCTCGGCCTGGGTTGTCATGTGGATCGGTGTTGTCATCGCAGTGTTGGGCGCACCAGTCGGCTTCTTCATGCGCCTTTCCGGTAAGGGCGCAAACGGAGACTTCTCCTAAATGACCCAACCCAATCCCATGACTGGAACCGTTCTCGACAGCATCATCGCGGGTGTCATTGAAGATATGGCCACCCGTAAGGCCGAGACGCCCTTGGCCCGGATGCAGCAGTTGGCATCACAAGCCAAGCCCGCACAAAACGCCCATGCGGCGCTCGTCGGGGGACGCACCAACCCAGCCGGAGTGAACATTATCGCTGAGGTCAAGCGATCCTCTCCTTCGGCTGGCCCGTTAGCAAATATTGATTCACCTGCCGATTTAGCGGCACAGTATGCTGGCGGGGGAGCCGCAGCGATTTCGGTTCTGACTGAGCAGCGTCGTTTCAATGGTTCTTTGGCAGATTTCGACGCCGTGCGCGCCCGGGTGGATATTCCCTTGCTCCGCAAGGACTTCACCGTTGATGAGTACCAAATTTATGAGGCTCGCGCTCACGGCGCCGATATGGTCCTGCTGATCGTCGCTGCCCTTGACGATGCCCAGTTGCGGGACTACTTGGCACTGACCCACGAATTGGGCATGAATGCCCTGGTCGAGACGCACACGCTCGAAGAAATTGAACGAGCCGCCGCACTCGATGCCAAAATCGTCGGTATTAACGTACGCAACTTGAAGACCCTCGAGGTTGATACCTCCCACTACGGCACACTGGCAGACCAACTACCAAACGACGTCGTCAGAGTGGCCGAATCCGGTGTCAAGGCCGCCGACGACGTCGCTATGTACGCCTCGCAGGGTGCCGACGCGGTTCTTGTGGGTGAAGCCCTGGTCAAACACGGCGAACCCCAACAAGCCATCGCTGACTTTCGTCAAGCCAGCAGATCATAACCACCTTTAGACTGCCCCGGACCTTGTGCCGGGGCGGTTGTCGTATATCGAAAGACAGTTCATGAGCGTCCCAATGGATACACCACAGTCCGGTTCCACCCAGCACGAGGGAGCCTTCCAGAACCAGCAGGGCCCATATTTCGGCAAATACGGTGGCCGATGGATGCCCGAATCGTTAATGGCAGCGCTCCAAGAGGTTGAAGAAACCTTCCGCACGGCCGTCGAGGATCCTGCGTTCATCGAAGAACTCCATGACCTGTACGCCAATTACATCAACCGACCGTCGTTGCTCACGGAAGCCAAACGATTCGCGGAGCCCTATCCGGGGGTACGTATCTTCCTGAAGCGTGAAGACCTCAACCACACCGGTTCACATAAAATCAATAACGTCATCGGCCAAGCCCTACTCGCCCAGCGCATGGGCAAAACCCGCCTTATTGCCGAAACCGGTGCCGGACAACACGGTGTGGCCACCGCTACTGCAGCAGCCCTGTTTGGGATGGAATGCACCGTCTACATGGGAGAGGCCGACACCCAACGCCAGGCGCTGAACGTGGCACGCATGGAAATGCTGGGGGCCGAAGTCGTCGCCGTGAAAATTGGTGCCCGCACCCTCAAAGACGCCATCAACGAAGCCCTACGTGACTGGGTCGCTTCGTTAGATACCACACACTACCTGTTGGGCACCGTGACCGGACCGGCACCTTTCCCAGAGATGGTCCGCTACTTCCACCAGGTCATTGGTCAAGAAGCCCGTGAACAATCCCAAGCCCAAGCTGGCAAACTCCCGGACGCTGTCGTGGCCTGTGTGGGCGGCGGGTCGAACGCGATCGGTATTTTCCACGCATTTTTGGATGACAAGGACGTTGGCCTTTACGGTATGGAAGCCGGCGGTGCGGGCATGGACACCGATAAACACGCTGCCCCAATCAACTTGGGACGAGTTGGTGTACTCCACGGGGCACGCACCTACTTGATGCAAAACGAAGACGGCCAAACCATCGACTCGCATTCGATCTCGGCCGGCCTCGACTACCCGGGTGTCGGACCAGAACACGCGTTTCTACACGACACCGGTCGGGTCACTTACGAACCGGTCACCGACTCCGAAGCGATGAGCGCGTTCAAATCGTTGACCCAATCCGAAGGCATCATGCCAGCCATCGAATCCTCTCACGCATTAGCCGGCGCCCAACGCCTGGCCGAACAGTGGGTCAAAGCCGGAGTCGTTGACGCCAATACCCCGGAAGCCGACCAAAAAGTTATCATCGTGAACCTGTCGGGTCGCGGTGACAAAGATGTTAGTACCGCCGCCACCTGGTTCGGTATGGTCGCCGAAGATCAAGCCGGACTTGGAGAATAGATACATGTCACAACAGATTCGCTCACTCACCGCTGAAAAAATTGAACAGGCCCGCGCCCAGGGTCGGACCGCGTTTATTGGATATCTTCCAGCCGGCTATCCCAACATCGAAGATTCGGTCGAAGCCGCCGTACAGTTGGGCAACAACGGTGCCGACATCATCGAAATCGGCTTGCCGTACTCCGACCCCGTCATGGACGGCGAAGTCATTCAAAAAGCCACCAGTCAGGCACTCGACAACGGCTTCCGGGTCGCAGACGTGTTCCACATCGTCAAAGAGGTCACCTCACGTACGGACGCGGCTGTCGTCATTATGACGTACTGGAATTTAGTTGATCGCATGGGCGTCGACGAATTCGCCCGTCGCTTCGCTGAAGCTGGGGGAGCGGGCCTGGTCACTCCAGACCTCGTGCCCGAAGAGGCCGCAGAATGGTTTGAGGCTTCGGATAAATATGAACTCGACCGGATTTTCCTCACCGCGCCCTCATCGCCAGATGAGCGGGTGAAACTCACTGTCGAATCATCACGAGGTTTCGTTTACGCGGTCTCCGTGATGGGCATCACCGGTGCGCGCAGCGCCGTTTCGGATGCAGCGGAACGCGTCGTTCGGCGCGCCCACGAAGCCGGCGCACCTCGCGTCTGCGTCGGGTTAGGCATTTCTGAACCTGAACACGTGACTGAAATCGGCACCTACGCCGACGGCGCGATCGTTGGCACCGCCCTGGTGACCGCACTGCGCGACGGCGGACCAGAGGCCGTTGGAGCCTTGACCCGCCACCTCGTCAGCGGTGCAGTCCAAAACTAGCGACAGGATCCACCCCTAGAACAGGTCACCACCATGCAGCTTGCAGCCCTGATGGCATCCATCCCGCCCCCACCGATCGACGGCTTTGAAATCGGCCCCGTCAAAATCCACATTTATGCGTTGTGCATTATCGTCGGCGGTGTGCTGGCATTCTGGTTGGGCGGCAAGCGCTGGGCCGCACGCGGCGGCAAAGCCGAGCAGATGTACGACGTCGGCCTATGGGCAGTGCTCTTCGGTATCGTCGGGGCTCGGCTCTACCACGTGCTCACCGTCCCCGACGTCTACTTTGGTGCCGGCTATGATGGAACCGGTGATCTATCGAAGATCTTTGCTATCTGGGAAGGCGGCATCGCGATCTGGGGCGCCATCTTGGGTGGGACGTTAGGTGTCTGGTTCGGATGTCGTCGATACGGTATCCGTCTGCTGCCGATGGCCGACGCGATCGCCCCGGGAGTGCTCCTTGCCCAGGCCGTAGGACGCTGGGGGAACTACTTCAACCAAGAACTCTTCGGCGAACCCACCACGGCACCATGGGGCCTGGAAGTCGAAGCCGACCACTATAACTTCCCGGCCGGATTACCCGCCGATACCTTATTCCACCCGACCTTCTTATACGAGTCATTGTGGAATCTTCTCGGCGTCGCGGTGCTGTTACTCATTGATCGCCGTTTCAAACTACGGAACGGCATGATGCTGGCATCCTATGTCGTGTGGTACACGCTGGGACGCATACCCATCGAATCCATTCGTCTCGATCACGCACAAGAATTCACCATCCTGGGCATCACCGCACGCACCAACACCTGGACCTCAGTCGTGATGTTCCTGATCGCTGCAGGCCTGTTGATCTATGCGATCGTCAACCGACCTAAAACACCTGCACAACGACACGAAGCCAATAGGATCTACCGCGACGGGCCCCAACACGATGTCCTCGAAAACACTGCTGACACCGAGGCTGACATCACCGAGACCACGCCGACAGACCCGGCCGTGACAGCCGACGATACGGATCCACAACAACCACGATCATGAGATAGCTCATAGACGTCACCAAGGCTCGATCATTAACTTTCCCTGAAATCGACCATAGACTGGTGATTATGAGACATGCGAAGATCGTCGCCACATTTGGCCCTGCCACGCAGGGATATAAAACTACCAGTGAACTCCTCAAAGCCGGGGTTAACGTCGCCCGGCTCAACTTCAGTCACGGAGATCACGAAGTTCACACCACCACGTTCAATACTATCCGGCAGGCCTCATCAGATCTTGACCACCCGGTAGCGATCTTTGCCGATCTCCAGGGCCCCAAAATTCGGCTCGGTCGCTTCGCCAATGGGCCGCATCTCCTCGAAGACGGCGACACGTTTACGATCACCACTCGCGACGTCGAAGGCACCCAAGATATCTGCTCCACGACGTTCAGCGGACTGCCCCAAGACGTCGAAGTGGGAGATCAACTCCTCATCGACGATGGAAAAATCCAACTGCAAGCCGTCGAGGTTACTGAAACCGATGTCATCACCAATGTGGTGATCGGTGGGGAAGTGTCCAATAATAAAGGCATTAACCTCCCCGGCGTCGCCGTCAATATTCCGGCTCTGACTGAGAAAGACGAACAGGATCTGCGCTTTGCTCTGCAATTGGGAGTCGACATGGTCGCGCTCTCCTTTGTGCGCAGTGCCAGTGATATTGAACCTGTGCATAGGATCATGGAGGACGAAGGGCGTCGCATTCCAGTCATCGCCAAACTCGAAAAACCCCAAGCCGTCGAGAATCTCCAAGAAATTATCGATGCCTTCGACGCCATCATGGTGGCCCGTGGTGACCTTGGCGTCGAATTGCCCCTGGAACAAGTACCGGTGGTCCAGAAAAACGCCATTGATCTCGCCCGTCGCTGGGCGAAACCAGTCATCGTTGCCACCCAGGTCTTGGAATCGATGATTGAAAACCCACGACCGACGCGTGCCGAAGCCTCCGACTGTGCCAACGCCGTACTCGACGGGGCAGACGCCGTCATGCTTTCGGGCGAAACCTCGGTTGGGAAATACCCGGTTCGCACCGTGCAGACGATGGCCAAGATCATCAAATCCACGGAAGAGCACGGCATGGAACGAATGCCACCGCTGGGCACCCGCCCTCGCACCAGAGGCGGAGCCATCACCCGAGCCGCAGTAGACATCGCCCGCGCGCTGGACATCCCGTTCCTAGTGGCGTTTACACAATCCGGGGATTCCGCACGACGACTGTCCCGGTTGCGTGCACCACAACCAATTTATGCCTTCACCCATTCCTTCACCACAGCCAACGTCCTGTGCTTATCGTGGGGGGTCTTTCCGAAAGTGGTGCCCTTCAAGGACTCCACTGATCAGATGACTGAACAGATCGATCACGAACTGGTGAAAAACGGACTGGCAAAACTCGATGATCTCGTCGTGATGGTTGCCGGTTCACCCCCGGGAGTCCCAGGAACAACAAACATGCTCAAAGTACACCGCATGGGATCAACGACCGCCGAAATCGATCCGGCGCTGATTGATACCGCTGTTGCCCCAGCAGCACACCGCTGGGACGCGGTTTCGGGCTGGTCACCGATGTAACAATCTACGCCGAGGTGTTGCCCAATTGATCGATGACCGTTTGGGCAACATCTTTCATGGTTAATCGCCGATCCATTGAGGTCTTCTGTATCCAACGAAAGGCCTCAGGTTCAGTGATCTCGAGTCTCTCCTGCAATAAGGCTTTCGCCTGATCGACTAGCTTACGGGTTTCGAAACGCACCGTCAGATCCGAAACCTCGGCCTCGAGCGCCAAGAGTTGATCAAAGCGAGCCTTTGCGACCTCGATAGCTGGGACGAGATCGGTTTCGCTAAAGGGTTTGACGATATAGCTCATCGCACCAGCCTGGGTTGCTTGATCAATCAAGTCCCGTTGTGAGAATGCTGTCAAGATGACCACAGGAGCCAACGACCGCTCCGCGATATGCCGTGTCGCTGATAAGCCGTCCATCACCGGCATCGAAATGTCCATGAGCACCACATCAGGCTGGAGCGTCTCAACCAACTCAATGGCGCGCTGACCATTCTCCGCCTCGCCAACCACCTCATAGCCTTGTGCGGTGAGGGTCTCGACGATATCCAATCGAATAATCGTTTCATCCTCAGCCACGACAATACGTATCGGCTGGGTTGACTCGGTGTCTGGCATCTAAACCTCTTATGCTCGGTACTGCGGTGTGGATCAGTGGTTTATTCTACGTCAGAAACGAGAAACACTGTGTTTGGTTATTCTCGAAACTTGTGTAAAATAGGTCAAGTGCCCGGCCCGAATGGCGGAATTGGTAGACGCGTTGCACTCAAAATGCAATATCGAAAGATGTGTGGGTTCGAGTCCCACTTCGGGTACACAGTTCAAGCCTCTGCAATCGTATGGAATAATCCGCGATGCAGGGGCTTTTTGCACTCACATTGCGGTTTATACCCTTTGCCCGATAACTAAGTCACGTGTACGTGGCGGGTCGAGTCGAATGACATTTTTTGAAACGATACAGTCACTTATGCCAGTATGGTCTGGTGCACATCGCGCTGGTGCACCTCGACATTTCTAAACTGCGCCAAGTTACTCACACCGACCGGTGATTCAAAGTGGAATTGCCCAACTGCTTGCAAAGAGGTGAAGCACCGTGCTGCTATTAGCGGTCCTATTGACTTTGCTCGCAGTCGTTCTGGCGGTTCCCCTGTCACACTGGTTAGGACGCCATGCCGGTTGGCTTTTGTGGATTCCTCTGGCCGCCTCCGCGTGGGCTTTGAGCCAAGCGATGTATTCCTCGGGTGGAGAAGTCATTGAATACTACCCGTGGATTCCAGATTTCTTTCAAGTCGGTTTCCATCTGCGACTCGATGGATTATCACTCGTCTTTAGCCTGTTGGTGACCATTATTGGCGCCGGCGTTTTATTCTATTCGGCCAAATATCTTGGCACGACCAAGATCAAAAGCTTTTACCTGTCGATGACGACCTTTGCGCTGGCGATGCTCGTCCTGGTGTTAGCCAACGACGTCATGGTGTTATACGTCGCGTGGGAGGCCACCACACTTGCCTCATTCTTTCTCATTGCCCGATCCGGCTCACACGCCAGAAAGCCAGCCGTACGAACGCTGCTGGTGACCATACTGGGTGGCCTAGCGCTGCTCGCGGCGGTCGCAATCATGATCGCTGCGACCGGCACCACAGTCATCACAGAAATCTTAGTATCGGACCTGTGGTCGCAGCCCACCAGCGTGACATGGATTATCCTCATGCTGGTCCTAGCCGCTTTTACTAAGTCAGCGCAGTTTCCATTCCAGTCTTGGCTACCAGACTCTATGGTTGCGATCTCCCCGGTCTCTGCATATCTGCACGCAGCCGCGATGGTCAAAGCCGGTATATACCTGCTGTTGTTATTTTCTCCGGTCCTTGCTGGCAACACGTTGTGGCTGGTGCTGTTGGTCGGGTCAGGCCTACTCACGGCACTCATGGGAGCCGTCTCGGCGCTGCGTCGCTATGACCTCAAAGAGCTCCTAGCCTATTCCACCATGTCCCAGCTGGGGTATCTGGTGGCTTTAATCGGCTTGGGCACCCCAGCTGCATTGACCGCAGCTATTGTGCATACGATCGCCCACGCATTATTCAAGTCTGCGTTGTTCCTCGCCGTCGGCGTTATAGACCACCAAGCAGAGACCCGCGATATGCGCATGCTGACCGTCCGCAATATGGCGATGCCAGCGACACTGGCGATCATCATCGTGGGATCCGCCTCTATGGCAGGGTTACCACCGCTCTTGGGATTTGTATCAAAAGAGTCACTCTTTGCGGCATTTCTTGCTGCCCCGCTACCCGGCGCCATACCGGTGGTGCTGACTGCCATAGTCGTGGTGATCGCGGTGTGCACGTTCGCATATTCAGGACGCCTGGTGTTAGGGGCAATGGGTCGCTACCGGTCGCCAAAGCACTGGATTAACACTCCCCGGGGTACCACAGCGAACCGACAGACCGTTTCCGAAGCTTCCGTGTCCTTCTGGGGTTACCCTGCAGTCAATGCCTCGTTATCTCTTATTTTGGGCATCTTGCCGTTCGTGCTCACCTCCGTGGTTGCCGCGGCCGCAAGCGCGGCTCTCGGCGCTGAAACCGAAGTTGACTTGGCGTTATGGCACGGCATCAATCCCGCATTCGGGTTATCCATGATGGTTATCGTCTTGGGTCCCATTGCAGTCTGGTATCTACCGGTGATAGAAGCCTTCTTAGTGCCGCGTCCTTTGAGTTTCTCCGGTCTCGGTGTGGTGGAAAAACTCCGCCAAGCAACCATCGAATTCGGTGCAGTGGTGGGATCTTGGACCTCAGGACTCAACCCAGGCCGTCACCTCGTGGTCCCCTCAGTGTTATTAGCAGGTTTAGCTATAGCCGGATGGTTGACCATCGACGCGTTGCCTGCTCAGCAAGCCAACCTGACCAGATGGACGGATTGGCTGCTCGTCGCCTTGGTTGCCGTTGGTGTGGTGGCCACAATTCGAGCACGTACCCGGCTGGCTGCGATCGCCGTCCTCGGTACCGTCGGCTTCTCGGTGACCCTCTGGTTCTTTGCGTTGGGCTCGGTCGACGTCGCACTGACCCAGTTGCTCGTGGAAATTCTGACCGTGGTGGTGATGGTGCTGCTGCTGCATCGACTACCAAAGACCTTCGGAAAAGGTGAGAAGCTTTCTAAAGTCGGAGTCATTGCTGCTCTTGCAGCAGGATTCGCGGCCTTCGCGGGGACCTATGCATTGACCGGGCGCCGCGGGATGTCTGATCCGGCGCAGTACTTCACCCAACAGGGAACAGAAGTCACCGGCGGTAATAACCTGGTCAACGTCATCCTGGTGGAATTCCGCGCACTGGATACGCTGGGAGAACTCACTGTATTAGGTGTAGCCGGTGTGGCCGTGGCCGCACTGTTGGCCTCCCGCTCCCCGAGCCCGGTGCGTAACGCGACGATATTGAAAACCTCACCCCTGTCAGATCCCGGCCACAACGCGACGTACCTGCGAACGTTTTCAAAAATCGCGGTACCCGTGCTGGTCATTGTCAGCCTCGTGCTCCTCATTCGCGGGCATAACGAACCCGGTGGTGGGTTCATCGCAGCACTGCTGACCGGCTCCGTCTTCGCGGTACTCTATCTTGCCGCACCATCAAATGATGCAGCGCCCATCCGCTGGCCCTATATGGGGCTCACCGGTGCAGGTGTTGCCCTTGGTTCAGCTGTCGGGATTTACGGGTTGATCGATGGTTCTTTCTTGAAGCCCATTTACCTGGACCTGTTTGGATTTGAACTCAACACCTCCCTGTTATTCGACATCGGGGTATATTTCGCAGTCCTGGGTCTGATCCTTGGAGCATTCAACATGCTGGGTTCGGCGCGAGGCTTGGCAAAATCCCGCGAAAGCGCACCGGATGCCGTTAACAATCCAGCACCGGAGACGTCCACGACGACTCACCGAACCTACGAACGGGAGGGTGTGAAATGACCCTGGCCCTGACTGTCGCCATCCTCACCGCCGGTGCGGTATACCTGTTTACCAAACGGGAAATGTTGCGCATTATCTTAGGATTTGTACTCTTAGGCCATGCGGGCAACCTCATCTTATTTGCCGCCGGTGGCACGGACCGTCGCACCGAGGCCTTCCATCCTTCTGCTGATCCTTCACTGATGGCTGACCCGCTGCCACAAGCCTTCGTTTTGACCGCCATCGTCATCGCCTTTTCCATCACGGTATTCATGCTCGTCCTCGCCGTCACCGGAGACACCACGGACGACACCGCCGAGAAGGTTGAAGAACTCGATGTCGTCGCCGAATCAGCCTCCGACGGCGTACGCCACACCCCACGGAAGAACTCTCAGGAGCGGTCATGAGCCCAGATATTATCGGCGCCTTGCTGCCCCTGTTCGTCGGGCTTCCGTTACTGGTCGCGGGCCTGTTAGTGATGACGGGACCACGGTTACGCCTCCACGCCGTCGTCAATATGATAACGACCCTGACGATGTTGGGGGCAGCCTTCGGGCTGGTCTACTATTTTTGGTCGCACGATGGCGGTGCAATCGCCCACCAAGTGGGTCACTGGCCGCCCGGTATTGCGATCCCGTTCGTCGCGGATATGTTTACCGCACTGATGCTGTCGGTCACGTTGTTGTTGACGGTGGTATCGATTTGGTTCGCCCAAGCGTCGCGGACCGCGAATTCTCGCTACTTCGCGCCCCTGGTCTTGATTCTGGTGACCGGCGTGAACGGTGCGCTGCTCACCGCGGATCTCTTCAACCTCTTTGTGTTCCTCGAAGTCATGTTGCTGCCTAGTTACGGGCTGTACGTGCTCAGTGCCAATCGAAACCTCCCGCTGCGTCGTGTGCACGGTGTGCGACTGTATGTGACTATTAACTTATTTACCTCGACGCTGTACATGATCGGAGTGGGTTTCCTGTACGGCACAGCCGGATCAGTGAACATCGCTGTGCTGGCCGAGCAAGCCCAACATGATCCCACCGTGGCCATCGCTGGTGCCGTGAGCATTTTCGCATTGTCGATCAAAGCTTCGGTCGTCCCAGTGCACGGGTGGCTTGCTCGCGCCTATCCGGGAACATCCCCAGCCATCACGGCCCTGTTTTCTGGTCTGCACACGAAGGTCGCGATCTATGCGA
The DNA here is from genome assembly GCA_036516115.1 of Enteractinococcus sp. Classification (GTDB taxonomy): domain Bacteria; phylum Actinomycetota; class Actinomycetes; order Actinomycetales; family Micrococcaceae; genus Yaniella. The sequence goes on from DATBUL010000053.1 coordinate 22,146, forward strand.
TCTACCGTATTTACGCGGTCGTCTACAACGGTGATACCAGATTCTTATGGATCGGTGTGGTGTTGTTCAGCCTGACCATGCTCATCGGAGTCTTCGGGGCCGTCGGGGAGAAAACCACCCGCACCATTCTGGCGTTCCACATGGTCTCCCAGATCGGCTATATTTTGTTGGGCGTTGCCCTCTTTACCGAACTTGGCCTCACCGCCGGGATTTTCTACTTGCTACACCACATGATCGTCAAAGCTTCGCTCTTTTTATCGACCGGTGCGGTTGAGGTTCGCTACGGAACGGGTGTCGTTGGTGCACTAGGTGGCATTTCGCGCACCGAACCCGTCATCGCCGTGGCGTTTATGATTGCTGCGCTGTCACTGGCCGGGATTCCGCCCTTCTCAGGCTTCGCCGCGAAATTCATGCTCATTGTCGGAGCGGTTGAGGCCGGTGAGGTCGCAGCCGTCGTCGTCATGCTCTTTGTTTCGCTCATTACACTGCTGTCCATGTTGAAGATCTGGACGGGCATGTTCTGGGAGAAGGGTTCCGGCGGTCCGGCAACGAAATCCGGGACGGTTATTACATCACAGACTCGCGACCCCTACGCACAACAGACTTCCTATACGCCAGAACTCGCCACCGAGGCGACGCACGCACAGGTCACAACACTCACCGGTGTCCAAACGATCTTGGAGTCCGATGAATCCACGATTCCACGCCGTCGCATCAACTTCGCGCTGGGTGCCCCCGCGGTGCTTCTGGCGGCGATCACTGTTGCCTTCGGTATCGGCGCGCAATTCCTCCTGGCATTGTCTGGGATCGCCGCCGACGGCCTGCTCGATACCACCCAGTACATCCAGGCGGTGCTCACCGAATGAAAACCCTCACCTGGTTACCTCGTTGGATCTGGCTGATCCTGTGGTTTATCGGTCAGATCATCACCTCGTCGTGGGCGGTACTCCAAGACCTCGTCACCCCGGGCATCAACGCGCACCCCGGTATCGCTCGGGTACGTACGGATTGTCGCACTGACGCCGAAGTCACGATGCTTTCGGCCATGATTACGATCACCCCCGGGACCCTCACGTTGGGCACCGAAACCGATGACGACGGCGTCCGTTGGATATACGTCCATTCTCTTTATGACGGCGATCCGGCCTCGGTGGCGGAGGGGTCCATCGATATGCAAAATCACATTTTGGCCGCAATGCGTCGCAACGGTTTCGACCCTCGCAGCCTGGACCAAACAGACCGTCACCGTCCAAGGAAGGCTGCGCCATGACCGTTGTGAACTTTGGTCTCATCGTCGGGCTGATCGTGTTAGCCGCCTGTATGATCGCCGTCGCCTACCGGATGATCACCGCCGACACGGATGCCGACCGTGCCGTGGCTGCCGATCTCCTGATGTTCTCGTTTACCGGTATGCTCGCCATCTTCGGAATCATGCTGGCGGGGGCATTCTTCTTCGACCTGATCCTGGTGGCCTCCGTCGTGGGCTTTCTCTCTGCCGTCTCACTAGCCCGTGCACTGACCAGGGGGCAACGCTAATGGACGTCAACGTACTGCATCTCCTCGCGAATACCGTGATCGTCGTGGGCGTCGTGGTGTTTGCCGTCGCGGCGGTCGGATTATTCAAATTCCGTGACGTTTTCACGCGCATTTCAGCGGTGGGCACCGCAGCCGGACTGGGCATTTCCCTGGTGATTATTGGGGTGTTCCTCATGGCACCATCCTGGCCAAACTTCCTCAAATTGCTCATTATCATCTTTTTGCAGTTAGCGACGTCGTCCATCGGCACCATGGCCATCGCTCGAGCAGCCTATTTAACCGGTTCCCAAATGCAACCCGGCTACTTTGATCACCTGGGCGAAGACCAAACGGATCCGACCGAGACCGCGCGGCCAGATGAAGACGTTCCGCTGACCCAAGAGACCGACGACGACAAGCTTCGTGACGGCTCATAATGCCGCGAGCGGCGCAACTGTGGAGATCAACCCACCGAGCGCTCACCGGCTCGTTACACTAGATACCGTGACTGCTACCAATAACTCTGCTTCGACCAATACCAATCGCCTGATGGTTATCGACGGCCACTCGATGGCTTACCGTGCCTTCTTCGCGCTACCCGCCGAGAATTTCCAAACCGCCACCGGCCAACACACCAATGCCGTGTACGGGTTTTTGAATATGCTGCTGGCGATGATCCGGGAACAGCAACCCACCCACATTGCCGTGGCCTGGGACATGGATACCCCAACGTTCCGCTCCCAACAGTATCCCGAATACAAGGCCGGCCGCGATAAAACCCCAGACGAATTCCACGGCCAGATTGATCTGACCAAACAGGTCATGGACGCCTTAAACATTCCGAACATCGAAGTCGACGGGTATGAAGCAGACGACATTGTCGCCACCATGGCCACCAAAGCCGCCACCCAGGGCTGGTCCGCGCGCGTTGTCTCCGGTGATCGAGACACCTTCCAACTCATCGATGACAACATCACCGTGTTGTACCCGATGCGAGGCGTCTCTGACCTGCCACCATTTGATGCCGCCGCGATTGAAGAGCGCTACGGGGTCTCTCCGAAACAGTATCCAGAACTGGCCGCCTTGGTGGGGGAGACCGCCGACAACCTGCCCGGCGTTCCCGGAGTCGGCCCGGGTTTCGCGGCTCGCTGGCTCAAAAAATACGGTAGCCTGCAGGGGATCCTGGAAAATGTTGACGAGATCGGTGGCAAAAAGGGTGAAGCCCTTCGCGAGCACCTCGACGACGTCAAGCGCAACCGTCAGCTGAATGCCCTGGTCACGAACCTCGAACTGCCCGTGGAAATCGACGACACCCAGATGGTCAATCCCGACCGCAACCTGGTCTCAGAGCTCTTTGACGCACTTGAATTCAACACCATCCGCGACCGCGTCTTCACCACATTTGAACAGCAACTGGGCAACGCCGACGACGATACCGCCGAAGCCGACGACATGCCCGAAACCACCATCATTGACACCCCGGAAGCCTTTACCGCATTCTTGGCGGCCGTTGATGAACCCATCGCCGTGTTTAGTCACATCAACCCACCGGCAACGATCACTCGTCGCAAAATTCCGGCCCCAGGGGATTACGGTCAGATCCGCGCCTTTGGTCTCGCCACCACACAAGCCACCGCGGTCATCGATCTGGAAACCGCCAGCGCCGAATTGGGGGCCGCCGTTGCAGCCTTTTTGGCCGATGCGCGCTACAGTAAAGTCGTCTACGATCTCAAAGCCACGCTCAAGGCTCTTGCTACCGCCCCGGCTACCTCGCCGCTACCCGCACAACCCGACGTCAACACCTCCATTGTCAATGTTGCCGACGATGTACTGTTATCCGGTTATATTCTGCAACCCGATCGACGCGGTTATGAATTGGCAGACCTCGTCCAGACGTATCTCAACACGCGCTTGGACGCAGTCACCACGACCAGCAGTCAAGGCCAGCTCAGCATTGAAGGACTCGACGACGACGCAAATACCAAGCTGCTCACCCAATATGCCCGCAACGCGTGGATGATTCACCAGCTCAACGACGTCATGGACGGCCAGTTGAAACACCGCGGAGCCGAGTCTCTCCTGCACGAATTGGAAATCCCCCTGTCGGTCGTCTTGGCGAAGGTCGAACTGACGGGTATCGGCATCGACCGTCAGCGTCTAGATTCGCTCTTGGAAGGGTTCACCAACGAGGTCGAAAAGGCCCAGCAGTCGGCCTTTGCCTCAATTGGCGGCCAAGAGGTCAATCTTGCTTCCCCCAAGCAGCTCCAAGTGGTGTTATTTGAAACCCTGGATATGCCCAAGACGAGGAAGACGAAAACCGGGTATTCAACTGACGCGGATTCGCTGGCCGATCTGCTCGAAAAAACGGATCACCCATTCTTACACAATCTCATGGCCTATCGTGATGCGACGAAGCTGCGCCAAACCGTGCAAGGACTCTTGGACTCAACTGCCGACGACGGTCGCATCCACACCCGGTTCTCCCAGACGGCGGCGGCCACCGGTCGGTTATCATCGCTTAATCCCAACCTGCAAAACATTCCGGTGCGAACCCCAGCGGGTCGTCAAATCCGAGATATTTTCGTTGCCGGTACCAACCCTTTCACGGATGAGTCCACCACATTACTCACCGCCGACTATTCGCAAATTGAAATGCGCATCATGGCCCACCTGTCCGAAGATGACGGACTCATTCAGGCATATCAGGACGGCGAAGACCTTCACCGTTTCGTGGGCTCTCAGGTTTTTGAGGTTGATCCCGCAGATGTCACCACGGCGATGCGTGACAAAGTCAAAGCCATGTCCTACGGTCTGGCCTATGGACTCAGCTCCTTTGGACTATCGCGCCAACTGCGCATCTCAGTCGACGAGGCCCGGGAACTGATGAGTAGCTATTTTGACCGGTTCGGTGCGGTGCAAAAATACTTGCGCAATGTCGTCCGTCAAGCACGTAAGGATGGCTACACCCAAACGATGCTGGGTCGCCGTCGCTACCTGCCTGACCTGCAATCCGATAACCGTCAATTGCGCGAGATGGCCGAGCGTGCTGCGCTGAATGCACCCATCCAGGGATCTGCCGCCGATCTCATCAAGGTCGCAATGCTGGGTGTGCAGGCCCGCCTCGAAAAAGAACAACTGAAATCTCGTATGATTCTGCAGGTCCACGACGAATTGATCCTTGAAGTGGTTGATTCTGAGGTTGACGTTGCCGAGGCAATTCTGGTCGAAGAAATGTCATCGGCCGCAACGCTGAAGGTTCCACTGGACGTACAGGTCGGCAAGGGCTATTCATGGCATGAAGCCGCTCACTAAGCTCCGCCGGTAATGTCCTGTTCATTTCGCGGCCAGTTCCAGCTCAACCGTGCGACGGGTATTCGAGAACTCGTCAACAACAGCGCCGGTCTTACGTTGATTTTGACAGGACGTATACCGTACTATATTAAACGTTGCCTATTTTTCGGCAAAAATCGTTGTGATGCGGTCAACCGACCGTGTCACAATCTGGAAGCTTATCAACCATATTAATCCATATCGGAGTCCCTACTACATGACCACTACTAGCAACGCCCCGCAGGTCGCGGTTAACGACATCGGCTCGGCTGAAGATTTCATGGCCGCAGTTGATGAAACCATCAAATACTTCAACGATGGCGACCTGGTGGCAGGCACCGTCGTCAAAGTCGACCGAGACGAAGTACTGCTCGACATCGGCTACAAGACTGAAGGTGTCATCCCTTCACGTGAACTGTCAATCAAAAACGACGTCGATCCCGATGACGTCGTCGAAGTTGGCGATTCCGTTGAAGCATTGGTTCTTACCAAAGAAGATAAAGAAGGTCGCCTGATTCTTTCCAAGAAACGTGCTCAGTACGAGCGCGCTTGGGGCGACATCGAAAAGATCAAGGAAGAAGACGGTGTTGTCACCGGTAGCGTGATCGAAGTTGTCAAGGGTGGTCTGATCCTCGACATCGGTCTGCGCGGCTTCCTGCCAGCATCGCTGGTTGAAATGCGCCGTGTTCGCGACCTGGCACCATATGTCGGTCAGGAACTCGAAGCCAAGATCATCGAGCTTGATAAGAACCGTAACAACGTAGTCTTGTCCCGCCGCGCGTGGCTGGAACAGACTCAGTCCGAAACCCGCTCGAACTTCCTGCAGGCTCTGCAGAAGGGTCAGGTCCGTACCGGCGTCGTCTCATCGATTGTCAACTTCGGTGCGTTCGTCGACCTGGGCGGCGTCGACGGTCTGGTCCACGTTTCCGAACTGTCCTGGAAGCACATTGACCACCCATCCGAGGTTGTCGAAGTCGGTCAGGAAGTCACTGTAGAGGTCCTCGACGTCGATATGGATCGCGAACGCGTATCCCTGTCACTCAAAGCCACTCAGGAAGACCCATGGCAGGTCTTCGCCCGCACCCACGCTCTGGGCCAGATCGTACCGGGCAAGGTCACCAAGCTGGTACCATTCGGCGCATTTGTTCGCGTCGAAGACGGCATCGAAGGTTTGGTGCACATCTCCGAACTGGCCAACCGCCACATCGACACCGCCGAACAGGTCGTTTCGGTCAACGAAATCCTGTATGTCAAGGTCATCGATATCGATCTCGATCGTCGTCGTATCTCCCTGTCGCTCAAACAGGCCAACGAAGGCGTCGACCCAGAAGGCACCGACTTCGACCCAGCCCTCTACGGTATGGCTGCCGACTACGACGAAGACGGCAACTACAAGTACCCAGAAGGCTTCGACCCTGAATCCAACGAATGGATGGAAGGTTACGAAGAAGAACGCGCCGCTTGGGAACAGCAGTACGCTGACGCACAAGCACGCTGGGAAGCACACAAGGAACAGGTTGGTCGCCACATGGCCGAAGCAGCGGAAGCCGCTACCGCCAGCCCAGCCGAGACCGGTGCAGCTTCGTACTCCTCCGAGGACGAAGAAACCCAGGTCGAAGACTCCGGCACCCTGGCTTCCGACGAAGCCCTTGCCGCACTGCGTGAGAAACTGACCGGTAACTAAGCCGTCAGCCCCTCGGGCATAAAACATACGAAAGGCCGCTACTCGCTCAAGAGTAGCGGCCTTTCGCGTTTCGTTGCCAGGTCACTGGGAAGGGCTCGGTTAAGAAGTAGCAGCGACTCTTAATCGTGTTGGGTGCCCCGGGCGGCCTCAATAAAAGCCTTCATTCGCGCGTAATCCTTGACGCCCGGGCGGGATTCGACACCCGATGACACGTCGATACCATCAGGCTGGTAGCGTTCGATGACTTCGGCAACATTGTCAGGATTCAGCCCACCTGCCAAGACAAACTTCGCGTCCACGTCGTGCACCCAGTCCGGAATCTCAGCAAAGACCCCCGAACCATGTGAGGCGTCATAGAACCAATACGCCAGTCCCGTCGTAGAATCCGGGGGAGTATCTGAGGCCATTGCCAGCGACTCGACCTCGGCGTACTCATAAAGTTGCACCGTATCGACGGCATCTTTCAATGGCGCAACCTGATCGAGTGTCATCCCCACCGCAAAGGTCTGAATGCGTCCATTTGCGTGAACCAACAATTCGCGAGCGGTTCCAATATCAACCAAACGTGACGAATGCGGCACACACATCAGCCCGATGGCGTCATATCCCAACTCAATGGCCCACTCCAATTGTTCAACGCTCGTGATACCGCAAACTTTGACAAACAGTTCTGACATGTTAGTGGACTTTCTGTGATTGCGTAACAATAAATCGTTGATCGCGGGCCAGCTGCCAGGTTGGACCAACCCGGTGTTGCAACTGAGGTCGATAGTGCCTGGATGCGTTAAACACGGTCAACAGTACACCACCTGGCTTGAGGGTTCGAGCCGCTTCGTCGAAGAGAAAAAACGCGATATCGCTGGTGAGTTGCGTCCCCGAATGAAACGGCGGATTCAGGACGACGACGTCGACGGAGTTATTGGCTAACCCGGTCAACCCAGATTGGTGCATGACCTGGACGGTCTCGACGTCATTGGCCGCTAGGGTGGCGAGCGTCGATTGGACAGCGGAGGCGGAATCATCCGTGGCAAGCACGGTGCCGAGGTCGAAATGCTGTGCCAACGTCGTAGCAATGGTGCCATTGCCTGACCCTAAGTCCACAACGGTCGCATCGCCGGTGAGCTGCTCGGGTGGTTGTGCAACCATCGTCTCGAGTAGCAGTTGCGTCCCCGGATCCAGGCGTGCCGCACCAAAGGTCAATCCGTAAGCCCGCAGGGACAGCCTGTGGCCCGCGACGACCGTGGTGTTTTGGCGAGGCATGCGTGGGGGAGTAGTTCCCGTGAGGTGCTTTGGACGTTGCGCCCGCAAGGCTCTGGCTTTGTGATAGCCACGAGAGGCGCTCACGTCGTCGAAAACACGCTGGAGGACGGTATTCATAGAAAAGCTCAGATGACGCTGTAATTGGCCCGCCAAAAACATGACCTCTGGGCTCGCCCACCGGGCCACGTGCCAGGAGAGTTCTTCGAGGGCTTCTAGCGGGCGGGCAAGACGCGTGATCACCGTGGCAGCACTCTGCAGCGCTTCTGGCGTCGGTGTCGTGAACACCGGACCCGTGAGCGCCGCATGTGACAATGCCAGCCCGGCCGAATCCTGGATGAAGCGAGCGTCGAGACCCTGCTGGGTGACCCAAGCACTCAAAGCACCTGTTGCGTCATTGACGACCACCACGGGTGCACTGCGACGCCATGGTTCTGCGGCAAAGGTTTCATTTACAACCTGCAACAGCATCCGGTCCACATTGTCCGGGGTGAAGTCTTCGACCGCCATCATGCCAGATCCTGCCACTGGGTTCCGACTGGTGCCGCGACGAGCTCGCCGGCAGTCATCGACGCCAGACGGGCATTGAAGTGTTCTAGCGCGTCGTCGCCGTCATCCAGGCCCACAGTAATGGTTGCCTGGGGTCCGGCGTAATCAGTCCCAAGGACGGCGAAGTGAGCCGACCGAAGCTCATTTTCTACGCGTCCCACCTCACCGTGGGGTGCTTGCAGGTCAACAAGTAACATTCGCTGTCGCACCACCAGTGGGGTAGCCTCGAGCGCGGCCACGACCGTGTCCGAATAGGCGCGAACTAACCCCCCAGCACCGAGCTTGACACCCCCGAAATACCGCACCACAATGGCGCACACATCAGAAATATCCGCGTATTCCACCCCGTCGTGCGCCGCACGGTAATTGGTCAACGCCTGGAGCATCGGCATCCCAGCGGTTCCGGCGGGCTCACCGTCATCGGAGGAGCGCTGAATGTCCCGATCCGGGCCCAACACAAACGCCGGAACCACGTGCGTGGCCGTGTGATGTGCTCCGCGCACTTGATCAATCCAGGCTCTGGCTTCGTCTTCTGTCTCCACCCGCCGCACCATACCGATAAACTCGGATCGGCGGATATCGAGGGTCACCTCAATCGGTTTGTGATGGGCGACTACGGTATAACGTCGAGTACGGGAATCGGCATAGTGCATGCCTAAAGTCTACCCAAGGAGAACCATGCAACATCTCGCGCTGACCGGTGGCATCGGATCCGGGAAATCCACTGTGGCACAATTATTCGCCGACCGCGGCGCCACCATTATCGACGCCGATGCCATCTCCCGAACCTTTATGGAACCTGGCCAAGCCGTCCTGGCCGAAGTTGTTACCACATTCGGGGATCACCTGCTCGACGATTCGGGGCGGCTTGATCGTCAAGCGCTGGCCGCGATCGTCTTTCAGGACGACGACGCCCGAGCAGGTCTCAACGCGATTGTGCACCCGGCCGTGCGGGCCGAGGCCGAACGTCAACTTCAGGCCGCGATCACCGCCGATCCGGAGCACGCTGTCGTCATTCAGGACATTCCCTTACTGGTCGAAACGGGTCAGGCGGAGAAATTTGACGGCGTCATCGTTGTAGTGACCGACGTCGAGACGCGCCTGCAACGTCTCGTCGAGTTGCGCGGTATGGATGTCGATGACGCACGGGCCCGAATTGCTGCCCAGGCAACCGATGAGCAGCGACAAGCCATCGCCGACTGGGTCATCGACAACTCGGGGCCACTCGAAGAAACTGAGGCGCAGGTGGCCGAGGTTTGGCGCGAGCTACAAAACAGGTAAGCGCCAACCCTGGACTCTGTACCGGATGCCTTAGCCACGGGGCGAACGAGTAGTCACCTGGTTGACACGGGCGTAACATGTTGGGCATGAGTATGGCTCGAGAGATCAACCGCGTCGTCGCCCCGTTCAAGGTGGAAGCACCCTATGAACCGGCAGGCGACCAACCCCAGGCCATTGCTGAACTGGCGGAACGCATTGAGGGTGGCGAAAAAGACGTCGTGCTCCTAGGTGCCACCGGTACTGGCAAATCCGCGACCGCGGCCTGGCTGGTAGAACGGTTACAACGGCCCAGTCTTGTGTTGGTGCAAAATAAAACACTTGCTGCGCAGTTGGCCAATGAATTCCGGGAGCTACTTCCCAATAATGCGGTTGAGTATTTCGTCTCCTACTACGATTACTACCAGCCTGAAGCTTACGTTCCACAGACTGATACCTTCATCGAAAAAGACTCCTCCATCAATGAGGAAGTCGAACGGCTCCGCCACTCTGCAACCAACGCATTGCTGACCCGACGTGACACGATCGTCGTCGCCACTGTCTCCTCCATTTTCGGACTCGGCACCCCTGAGGAATACATCGCCCAGATGGTCACCGTGAAACTCGGCGACATGCTCGATCGTGATGACCTGTTACGTCAATTCGTGCAGATGCAGTACGTCCGCAACGACACCGATTTTCATCGTGGCACCTTCCGGGTTCGAGGAGACACCGTTGAAATCATTCCCATGTATGAAGAACTCGCGGTACGCATCGAATTTTTTGGCGATGAGATCGATGCGATTCAAACGTTGCACCCTCTCACGGGGGATGTGATTCGCGAAGAAGAAGAAATGTACATTTTCCCGGCGTCACACTATGTCGCCGGCGATGACCGGATGTCTCGCGCGATCAAGGATATCGAGGACGAGCTGCGCGATCGTCTCCAAGAACTCGAGTCACAAAATAAACTTTTGGAAGCCCAACGGTTGCGCATGCGCACGACTTACGACCTCGAGATGATGCAGCAGATGGGCTACTGCAATGGTATTGAAAACTACTCGCGACATATTGACGGGCGGCCTGCCGGCTCCGCGCCCCACACGCTGTTGGATTACTTTCCGGATGATTTCCTGCTCATTATCGACGAATCACACGTCACGGTCCCACAAATCGGGGGCATGTACGAAGGCGATGCATCGCGAAAACGCACCCTGGTGGATCACGGTTTCCGACTGCCCTCCGCACTGGATAACCGTCCGCTGAAGTGGGATGAATTCCTGGAACGGATTGGCCAAACCGTCTATATGTCAGCCACGCCAGGACCATACGAGCTCAGCCAGGCCGATGGTGTTGTTAAACAGATCATTCGACCCACTGGTCTGGTCGATCCGCAGATTGTAGTCAAGGAAACCAAGGGGCAAATTGACGATCTCATGCATGAAATCGACCTTCGGGTTCAACGTGATGAACGCGTTCTTGTCACGACCCTCACCAAGCGTATGGCGGAGGACCTCACCGAGTATTTGGTCGAACACGGGGTCAAGGTCCAGTACTTACACTCCGACGTGGATACCCTGCGCCGTGTTGAGCTGATGACTGAGCTACGACGGGGTGTCTTCGACGTGCTCATCGGTATCAACCTGCTGCGTGAGGGCCTCGACCTTCCCGAAGTATCTCTCGTCTCAATTCTCGACGCTGATAAAGAAGGGTTCCTCCGGTCGAACCGTTCTCTCATTCAAACGATTGGACGTGCCGCGCGTAACGTCTCAGGTGAAGTGCACATGTATGCCGATAAAATCACCGAGTCGATGCAGTACGCGATCGATGAGACGAATCGTCGTCGTGACATTCAAATTGCACACAATAAGAAGCACGGAATTGATCCCCAACCGTTACGCAAACGTATTGCCGACATCACGGATCAGCTAGCTCGTGAGGAAGCCGACACGCAAGATTTGATGTCTGGGATGGCGGGTATTAAGACTGGTTTCGATTACGGTATGGGGCATCGCGGCTATACGGCCACCATCACCGAGGAGCAACAACAAGCTGCGATGTCAGATGCAGATACCCAAGTTGCCAAATTAGCGGCTGTTCCGGCAAAAGATCTCTCAGATTTGATCCAACAAATGTCTGAACAGATGCACCAAGCTGCCGTTGATCTCAATTTCGAACTTGCCGCAAGACTGCGCGACGAGGTAGCTGAACTCAAAAAAGAGCTCCGTGACATGCAACGTGAAGGTCACGCATAAAATCGTTGAGATTTTGAGTGCCGACGTTTGGTTATACCCCTTACCGGTGAATTTGCTGATATAGTCTGTGCAGAACAAGGGAGTATCCCAGAAGTTCCGTACACGTCAACACGTCGAACACCGTTGTTCGGCCGGGTACGGACCCCGTGTCTACGTCGGGGGAGAGACTTGTGGCATTGAAGTTACCTAAAAACTAGGAAGGACTCCCTTTCATGGAGATCACCGGGTTTACTTGGGCTGTCACGATTGCAGTCATCATCGGTTTAGTCCTCTTCGACTACATCTTCCATGTGCGTAAAGCACACACCCCGACCTTAAAGGAAGCCGCGATTTGGTCGGCTATTTATGTGGGCTTAGCACTGGCCTTCGGTCTCGTATTCTTTGCATTTGGTGACACCAGTCATGCCATTGAATACTATGCGGGCTTCATCACGGAGAAGGCATTATCGGTGGATAACCTCTTCGTGTTCATGATCATCATGACCAGTTTTGCGGTACCACGGCAGTTCCAACAAAAAGTCCTACTATTTGGTATCACATTCGCCTTGATCAGTCGCACCATCTTTATTCTGCTGGGTGCTGCCATTTTGGAATGGTGGTCTGACGCCTTCTACATCTTTGGTATCTTTTTGTTGCTCTTGGCTGGACAACAACTGAAATCTGAATTCTCATCGGCAGAAGAAGCAGGATCTGAAGCGGATAACGCCCTGGTACGTTTTGCGCGCAAGGTCCTTCCCGTCTCCGAGCAATATGACGGCGATAAGATCCGCACCCGGGTCGATGGTAAGAAGTTATTCAACCCCATGCTGCTCGTCATGGTCGCGATCGGTGTCACCGACATCATTTTTGCGCTCGACTCCATCCCGGCGATCTTTGGACTAACGCAAGAACCATATATCGTGTTCACAGCGAACGCCTTCGCTCTGCTGGGTCTGCGCCAGTTGTACTTCCTGATAGATGGCCTCCTGGACCGTCTGGTGTACCTGGGATACGGCCTGGCCGCCATTCTTGGGTTCATCGGCGTCAAGCTGATGCTGCATGCTCTGCATCAGAACAACTTGCCATTTATCAACGATGGCGAAGATGTTCCGGTTGTAGAACTCAGCACAGGCTTCTCATTATTGGTCATTATCGGTATTTTGATTGTGACTATCGCGTTTTCCTTGCTCAGCCCGAAGGGCAAGGCACTACGTGCGCTACAGAACGCAGAGAAGTTTGCTCACCGTTACACCCAGCTTCCTGAGGATGCCTCTGCTGAGCAACGCCAAGAAGCCGCAGAGAAAATGGATTACTGGACTCAACAAGCTCAAGAAACTGAGCACCGGTACCTGGACGAACTCATCGAACATAAAGACCAGTGGTCTGCCATCATTCGCGTCGCTCATGAGACCCGCTTGGAAGATGCCAACCGACGTGGCATTCCAGCGTTAATGTCACAACGGATCGTGACAACAGATGGTCCTGTGCTCGCTCCGGATACAAACGGTCAAAACAACAACGACAACGAGTCTCGCGACTAGTTATTGTCATTTGTCCAGAGTTCTGCTCGCCAGTACCTGTCGGTGCTGGCGAGCTTTATTTTTGAGGGACTCTATCTTTCCGAGGTGTCCCAGTATGTGTTCCGTATGGGGGTTTGGTATGGATCCAGCCAAGGGGCCGGTATCCAGTACAGCACGCCGTCGTCGTTCCAAGTGGGCGTCCACACACCCTGATGAACGTGCGTATGACAGGCATTACACAACAGGATGAGATTGGTTGAGTTGGTGCCACCCTGATGCTGCCAGTAGATGCCGTGATGTCCTTCCGTCCAAACAGGCGGGACCCGGCACCCAGGGCCACGACATCCGCCGAGCATTCCAGCAGCAAGGATCTGGTCGTCGCTAAAGAGACGTTTACCTCGTCCTAAGAAAAGGGGCACACCACTTTGATGGAATATCGCCGGGATTACTTTGGCATCACAGAGGTCTTGTAAGACCGTGGCTGGGGAGATGCTGCCAGTCTGAAAACGACGTGATACAAAAGGATGGCCTTGTCGAGGTTCATCCTGGTCATGTGGAAGGCCTTCGACGGATTGGTCATCGCAAGATCCAGCAGTCGGATGAGGCCTGTCCAGGAGCGGGTCGGCGCCAAGTATCGTTGATGGATCGGCAGTATCCGGTGATGCATGATCATCAATGACGGCTGAGAATGGATGATATCTGTGAGGCGGACCATGATCAAAGCCAGCAAACCCAGCTTCACGTTGATAGGCATCATCAAGATGGAATTCCGGTGGCAGTCGATCTTGGTGCATACGTATCAGCGTTTCGTAATCCATGACTGTCCAGAGAATCGCTGGCGCGCGTTTATACTCGGCCATCCCTTCGGCCCCGGGGGAGCGTTTCCCTTGAGCCTTTAACATAGTTATGAAAACATCATGTGCTTTTTCGGTTCTGCTCCGAGGATCGAGTTGTCGGGCTTGGTCACGCGATACCTTTGTGCCGTCTTCAGTCTCGATATACGTCTGGGAGTCGTTGACAGCGTCATCGATACGTTTGTGAAATTCGTTGAGACGCTCCTCATCGCTCATCGTGGTCTGCGATGAGGAAGCTTGGTCATGTTCACCGTCATGGCGATCCTCGGTGTCGGGACGTGCGTTATGGGGTTCGCCCGTGGTTTCCGATGGCGCCTCAGTCTGTTCCTCTGGTGATGTTGTGTCGTGGGCTTCGGTGGGTGTCTCATCAGGGTGTTGTCGGAAACGATCTTCATTCGCTTTGAAATTGAGGCCAGCTAAAATGAGGGCTTCGACAAGTTCCAGATTGACGATGTCGGTCACGATATTGATGTGCAATTTGCCGTTGGTGATACGGGTGGTTAATGAGTTTTTGAGCTTCGTCAGGCGTTGTTCAGGTGGAGGCCCATCTGGATCGACAATGTGAGCGATTTGATTGAACCACTTCGTTGCTTGCTGTGCTAGTTCAGTAGGCCGCATGTTTTGCGCAGCATCGGTAAATATGGGGTCCATGGTTTTCAAGATGTCGGTCGCATTGTCCTTGCTCAGGCCCACGGACTTGTAGAATTCATAGAATTGTTCGGCAAGTTGACTCATCCGATCCATATTTTCCGACGGGATATCACCTGCTGTGTAAGTCTGCGCCATCTGCGGTAGGAGAGGTTCTTGTTCAGCGCGGTCTAACGTCGCTGGTCGGCGGTTCATGAGAGCGGCACGCTTGTAGAACTGCGTCATCTGGCGGGTTTCCAGCTGGAACCGATCAGCTAACCACCGTTTGCCAGTTTTATGTAAATTTACCCCGTCAGGAATGCCAAGCACCGTGTCACGATCGACTCGATAGGCCAGGTCAGCAAAGCCTGTGACACTGGCAATGATGGCGTCTTGAATCCGTCGTGATTGCACGAGATTGTCAACGAATCCGGGAAGCGTGTCATAGTATTCCTCGGGAGGCAGGGGAGTGGGGCCCGCGTGTTTGCCACGCGACGTTACCGGAGCATCGTCTGACTCTTCAGCCGATGGCTTCGCCCAAACCGTTCCCCAGTCAGCACCTGACGACAGCGTATGCCGGGCGAAGGTTTCATAAGCATCCGGGGCGGAGATTCTGGATTGTTGTTCCTGAATGATTCGCAACTCCAGAGCCTGGAGCTCACCTATTGATAACGCGGCAAGCTGTGCATTAGGAATCACACCCTGAGTATCTGGAATGAGTGTCACCACGATGTTTCACCTCCGCTCAGGCTCTTGGTCGACGTGGTGATTTCAGTTTAATGAGCCAAACTGGTCGTCAACTTCGACGGTGGGGGAAGGGTGGATAACTTCCGTTCGAGGTATGCACTGTGGAAAACTCCAGCAACCGTATGGTGAAGAAACTATAATGCTGCGGTTCTCACGCTAAGCAGGTTTGATCATCTCGTGGAGCTTGGCAAAGATTTCGGCACCGGCTTCACCGATTCCATCGTGATGCCACTGATCGGATTCCCACACTTGGAGATTCGAAACCTGTTGGGCAGCCTCGAGTGACAGGTCTCGGTCAACATATACGTCGTCCGTATACACCAATGCTGCCGTGGGCACCTTATTTACGGCCAACTGCTCGAGGTCGTAGAGCGAATCCCAGGCAGTGTAGTCAGCAATCAATTGGGTTGCGCGCGCAACAGGCCGCAGTGCGGGGTCAAGTTGGGTATACCAATCGAAGCACATTTCACCGGTTAGCAGTGGTGTATCGGCCTTCTTAGGATTGAAATCGGGGAATTCGGCGAGGACACGTTGCGCGGCCCATGCGGTGGGCTGAGCACCAGGTTGTGCATAGATTGCCTCGTGCAGGATCAGATACAGCGGATTGGTCGCGCGCGATACTTGCTGATAGACGGCGGCCAAGAAGGCGTCTGACAGCGTATCGGTGCCGGGAATGAAGGCCTCTTCGAGAACATAGTGCAACGCGTCGATACGGGTATTACCACCCAGATACATCCCTAGGGCCTGGACGCGCCCGACGGTCAACGGGGAACCATCGGGCAGTACGACGTCATCGTGACGCACCCGACGGTAGATATGCGTCAATGTTTCTAGGTCTTGTGGAAATCGTCGAAAGTACTCGCGGTTGCGGGCGCGCATGTTCCGATACGTGGCGCGATAGACCTGATCGGCGGGGCCCTGTAGGGGTGGGATACCACCGGTGATTAGCGAGCCGGCCAGCCCTTCCGGAGCGAAAGATAGATAAGTGAGCGTACAGAATCCGCCAAAGGATTGCCCCAGAGTAACCCAGGGGTCGGAACCGAGAGCGCTGCGGATGGCTTCGGCGTCGGCGACAATACTCGGCGCCCGGAAATGTGTCAGATACCGGGCTTGTTCCAGGGCCGTACCGCGGGTGACCAGGGTGTGGTGGCTGATCGGGGTGGATCGACCCGTGCCACGCTGGTCGAGCATGAGCACTCGATAGTGTTTCAATGCCTCAGCGAGCCATCCACTGACCCGTGCCGGTCGAGCACCTTTCCCTCCGGGCCCGCCCTGTAAATACAACAGCCACGGTTTGTCTTGTCCGTCCTCGCGGAAAAATTCTCTGGCGTAGACGGTGAGCTGTTCACCTTTTGGCACCTCATGATCCAACGGCACGGTGAAGAAATGGTCGCGGATTCCCGTCCCGTCATGTAACCGAGACGGGGAACCTGCTGAATGCGGTGCGGGGGCCATGAGACTCCTAGGGTGATGACGGGACAGTGCTGCTGTCGAGTCTATCGTCGGCTCGATGTTGTATTAGTCACCATGGAGATTTTGGGCAGCGTTTTGAGCTTTTGATATGCTTGAGCCGCTCAACACCCAGTTACATATCTTCAAGTCAGGTATTTTGCACAGCATCCCAGCTCAACCCAGTCACCCCGTTCACACCCCATCGCTCGGGCCTGTTACTGGCACGATCAGTGATGTCGCATGATGGGTGCACAGCACGCGGCCTGCGGAGCTGGCGCCTGGGTCGCGGTAGCGGCCGATTATGACCTGCCACTATCGCCGATCACAGAACCCTTGGTCGCGTCCATGCCCTGGTTGTCCTGGCTGCCCGACGCCGTGCCGCTAGGATTTGGTTTGCTCGACGTCGGACCGGCTGCGGTATTTATGGGCGCCATCATCTGTGCGGGTGCAGCCCTGTTGCCAGATATTGATCACCACAACGCCTCAATTGCGCATTCCTTACCACCGGTGAGTATGATCCTTGCCCGTTTTTTTAAACGCATTTCAGGCGGTCACCGACGAGGCACCCACTCGATTGCGGGCGTTTTCTTCTTCGGTGTCGTGGCGTGGCCGGCCAGTCTTCTCGTCATCCCAGACGTTGCCACGTGGGGCGATCTGAATATCGGTGCCGGGCTGATGGCCGTCATTTTGTCAGCTTTTGCCTTTAAAACGCTGCACTTCATGCCGGACGCAGCACGCAAGACGCGGTGGGCGGCAGGCGTCGGCGTCGGAATATTGACCCTGCTGTTTCCTCATGATCAGTCGTGGCTGATTCCCTGCATTACACTGGGCGTAATCGTGCATATCGCCGGTGACATACTCACCAAAGAAGGCTGTAACCTGTTGTGGCCGTTGCGGATTAGGCGCCCCAAGCACTTCAAGTATCTGCCTGCGGTCCGTCAGGTCTGGGGTCGAAACGGCCATTTCGCGATGCCGCTGTTGGGTTCAGCACATTCCATTCGTAGTTGGGTGGTGACCATTCCCATTTCCGCGGTGGCGATCCTCGGCATGTTGCGGGCCGGAACATACTGGGGGCAGGAGCTGTGGGCTACGCTCATGACCTAGGGCATGCAGCGGTTCATGCCAGTCGTCCGGGACCCGTCGCTGGCCAACGCCCTACAGCACTGGAGTGCCCACGGACAGCGTGGTGATGGCGGGTGAGCCCTGATCATTGGATGCTGTCAGGTGAACGACGGCGTTGATCGCAAAATCATGGTTGCCCTGTGGGTCGACCAGGATCTGAGTAACGAGCCAGTAGTCTCCGGCGGTCGCTCCGACGTCGGCCATTTCCGTCGCCGATAATTCCGGAGCCTTGTTGACCCGGAAGAACTCCGGAGACCGAGCCGCCGGTGAGTCATCGAGATCTTCATACGCTCCGAAGTAGTCATCGAGCGCATCGGCCCAGTTATCCGCGGTGAAGGGGACGGCACCATCGGGTAGGTGATCCAGAGCCTCGAGCCGGGCGTCTTGTTCATCGCCGAATAATTCCACCCGATGGAACATCGCATTGCGCAGCATGACAGTAAAGACGCCCACGGTATCGGTCAGTTTCGGTGGTTCGGGCGGAGTCAGCGACTCGTGGTCAGCGATGAGTTGGTCGACGTCGTCGGCCATCATGTGTTCCCACTCCTCAAGCAGTGAGGAGTCGGTTGTGACAATAATGGTCTCGAGCCACTCTTGGAGCAGATCCAATTCTTCGGTTCGCAATTCCTGGGGAATGGTTTGACGCAGAGCCTTGGCCGCGTCGGTCAGATAGCGCAGCAACACACCCTCAGAACGCGCGATCCCGTAGTAGTTCACGTAATCGCCGAATCCCATTGCACGTTCAAACATGTCACGCACCACGGATTTAGGCTGCAGTTCAAACTCCGCCAACCATGGTGCACCCTGACGGTAGAGCTCAAATTGTTGGTGCAGTAATTCCGCCAGCGGTTGCGGGTAGGTCAGTTTGTCGAGCACATTCATCCGCTCGGTGTACTCATAGCCCTCAGCACGCATCCGGCCCATTTCTTCATCGCGGATTTTGCGCAACTGGGCGGTCAGTACCTGTCGTGGGGCTTCCAGAGTCGCTTCGATGATCGAGACCATATCCACGGCATAGGTCGGGGAATCAGTTTCGAGTAATTCAAATGCGGCCAGTGCGAACGGGCTCAGCGGCTGGTTTAACGCAAAATCAGCCTGGAGTTCAACGGTCAGTTCCAAACGATTACCCCACTCATCAGGCGAATCGAGGACTTCAACGACGTCGGTGACGATCAATTCTCGTAAAATACCGATCGCACGGCGCTGCAGGGCGGCCTTCGAAGCCTTGGTCTCTGCTGAACGTAGGATCATCCGGCGCACCGCCGTGACGGGATTGCCGGGACGAGCCAGGATATTGAGCAGCATCGAGTGGGTAATCCGCATGCGCGAGACCATGGGCTCAGGTTCGGCGGCCACGAGCTTCTCAAAGGTCGCTTTCGACCAAGACACAAAGCCCTTGGGTGGCGATTTTTTCGGTTGTGATTTCGATGATTGCGCGATCCGGCGGGCCCGTTCTTGCGGATCCTTGATGTTGGCAAATTTTTCTGCGGCTTTCGCCTCGGCCTGCTGGTTTTCAATCACGTGCTCAGGAGCTTGCACAACGACGGTGCCGGCCGTATCGAATCCGGCCCGACCAGCCCGCCCCGCAATCTGATGGAATTCGCGTGCATTGAGGTGACGTTGCTTGATCCCGTCGAACTTTGACAGTCCGGTAATTAGCACGGTGCGGATGGGCACATTGATGCCGACGCCGAGCGTGTCAGTCCCAGAGATGACCTTCAGTAAACCGTCTTGGGCCAAGCGTTCCACGAGGCGACGATATTTCGGCAACATACCCGCGTGATGGACTCCAATGCCCTGACGAATCAGACGATTCAGGGTCTTCCCAAAACCCGAAGTGAACCGGAAATCCTTAATGATTTCGGCTATGCGATCTTTCTCAGCACGTGTCGTCACAGAAATCGATGCCAGATTGGAGGCCTGCTCGACGGCGTCGAGCTGCGAGAAATGCACAATGTAAATCGGCGCCAGGTTGGACTCCACCAGCGCCTCGATTTGCTGCTGGACTGGGATCTCGGAGTACTCGAAATACAACGGGATCGGACGAGTCGCTGACGAGACGGTCACCGTTTCGCGACTAGTTCGCTGAGTCAATGACTCCTCAAAAAACGAAGTATCACCCAGGGTTGCCGACATCAACACGAATTGTGCCTGCGGCAGTTCCAGCAGCGGCACCTGCCACGCCCAGCCACGCTGCGGGTCAGCATAGAAGTGAAACTCATCCATGACCACGGGCCCGACCTCGAGCCCAGAGCCCTCCCGCAGCGCGTGGATGGCCAGAATTTCGGCGGTGCAACAGATGATCGGGGCATCTGGATTAATCGCGGAATCACCGGTCACCATACCCACGTGTTCGGCGCCAAAAATATCAATGAGATCAAAGAATTTCTCGGAGACTAACGCCTTAATTGGGGCCGTGTAGTAGCTGCGTTGTCCCTGGGCCAGCGCATAAAAGTGCGCGGCCAATGCGACCATCGACTTTCCTGAACCCGTGGGCGTGGCCATGATGACGTTTTTCGCGTCGGCCAGTTCGGTCACGGCCTCATCTTGGGCTGGATATAGTTCAATACCGCGATGGGTGGTCCACTCAACAAACCGATCATAGAGCAGTACTGGTTCGAGGGTCTCGCCGTGGTCAGGATCAGGAATAAAATCACTCAGTTGCACCCCACCCATCCTAGTGCTCGTTCTTGTCACCCCGGACTTCGCGAACATTGCGATTCATAACGTGACCCCGTTGGGCATAAAGCGGGCAGGTTTAGGCTTAGACCATGGAAAACTTCGTATGGGATCCCGCCCAGTATGCGCACTTCGCCGGCCACCGTGCTCGGCCCTTCGTGGATTTGACCAACGCCATCCAACTCGAGGCCCCGCAACTGGTCTACGACATGGGTTGCGGCCCCGGAAACATGACCGTGACCCTGGCAGATCGCTGGCCGGATGCCCAAATCACGGGTTTTGATGCCTCAGCCGAAATGATCGACGACGCCCAGCAGCTGGTAGCCAGCCGCGACGATGACGCCTGGGCGAATGTTGCATTCGCTCAGCAGGAAGCGGCCTCCTGGACGCCGCCGGCCGACACCGACGTCATTGTCTCCAACGCAATGTTTCAGTGGATTCCCAATCACATCGAAGTGATCTCTGGCTGGCTCAAAACCCTGAAACCGGGCGCCTGGTTTGCGATGCAAGTTCCCGGCAACTCCATTGCGCGATCCCACCAATACATCGGCGAACTCGCCTCCGAAGAGCGTTTCTCGGTGGCGAAGGATTCCGCATACACGGGCGAGACCGTCCACTCGGTCGAAGACTACACGCACATGCTGTTAGAACACGGCTTCCGGCCAAATGTTTGGGAAACCACCTATCACCAGGTGCTGACCGGGCCGGACCCGGTGTTTGATTGGGTCAAGGGTGCCGCCCTACGTCCCGTGTTGCAAAAACTCGCCGAGCACGATGCCGAGCATGGAACGCAGCTTCATGATGCCTTTGTGACCCGGTATAAGGCCGAAATGATCGCAGCCTACCCGCCATACATCGGCCCCGACGGCCAAGAGGTTACCGTCTATCCGTTCCGACGTATTTTTGTCGTCGGCCACAAAGAACTCGATTACTTTATCTAGACACCCCGCTTCTCATACACGAAAAACCCGTTGCCCCTGTACAGGAACAGGAGCAACGGGTTTTCGTCGTCGGCAGTTACAGGAGCGTCTACCAGCCGCGCTGGCGCCACTCCTCCAAATGCGGGCGTTCATTGCCCACAATGGTGCTGCCACCGTGGCCGGGCAGGATGACGGTATCGTCGTCGTAGACCCCAAAAATTCTTTCCGTCACATCGGTCAACAGAGAATCAAAGCGTTCGGCGTCATCCCATGTATTACCGACGCCGCCCGGAAAGAGTGAGTCTCCGGAAAATATGACCGTCGGTTCATCACCGTTGGGCACATAGACCAAGGCAACCGAACCGGGTGTATGACCGCGCAGCCCAATGACGTCGAGCTCAATGCCAGGAAACTGCGCTTTGTCACCGTGTTGCAGTTCAACCTTGGCCCGGATGCCTGTTTCTTCAAAAATTGCAGCAGCATCGGGTGCGCCGGCGGAGGTCGGAGCTTGAGTCCGCTCAACAATTTCCGACAGCGCGCGAATGTGATCCCAGTGCTGATGCGTCGTAATAACCGACACTAAATTGAGGTCACACGGCGTATCAGCGGATGCGGATTCAACGAGCTCAATGATGGCGTCAGGCTCGTCGGCAGCATCAATGAGAACCTGTGCTCCAGTGGTTTTGGAGGTAATCAGGTACACGTTATTGTCCATCTCAGAAACCGAGCGGGTTCGGATGGTGACCTGGGGCAGGTCGAATAAGACCTTAATGGGACCGATAGGTGACGACGTTTGGGACATGATCGCTAATTTACACGTTCTGTCGTGTTGTTGCGAATAGCCCAATGTCTCACCGGTTGCTTAGCTTTAGGCGAAGACAGTGAGCGGATAGCCCTGCAACCTGATGTAATACCAGGAATTGCTCTATTCTGGAAGTCTAGTTTTCAACTGTCTTGAACGACTCGAGGGACTGAGTACTTGACCACCACACATAACATCGACGGCGCCGCAGGTCAGCAGGTTTCCAATAACGTTACACCTGCCAAGCAGCAGTCCAAAGCCGTTATCGGGGCACACGAACCTGATCGGATCGTGGTCCAGGGTGCGCGTGAACACAACCTCAAAAACGTGGACCTCAAGATTCCGCGGGACGCATTTGTGGTGTTTACGGGTTTATCTGGCTCCGGAAAATCTTCACTGGCATTTGACACCATTTTCGCTGAGGGACAGCGTCGATACGTCGAATCCCTCTCGTCTTATGCGCGGATGTTTTTAGGACGCGTCGATAAACCGTCGGTGGACTTCATCGAAGGGCTTTCGCCTGCGGTGTCGATTGATCAGAAGTCGACGTCGAAAAACCCGCGCTCGACCGTGGGCACGATTACCGAGATCCACGACTACATGCGATTGCTGTGGGCGCGTATTGGTGTGCCGCACTGTCCGGAATGTCACGAACCAGCCTCCCAGCAAACTCCACAACAGATTGTCGACCAGCTGTTGGCTCTCGAGGACCGCACCCGCTTCCAGGTCTTGGCACCGGTGGTGCGCGGCCGCAAGGGTGAATTCGTCGATCTGTTTTCTAACCTCACGGCGCAAGGCTTTTCGCGTGCCGTCGTCGACGGGCAACAGGTGCAACTCTCGGATCCGCCGAAACTGCAAAAACAAGTCAAGCATAATATCGCCGTCATCGTGGACCGCCTCGTGATTCGCGATGGCATTCGACAGCGCCTCACCGACTCGGTAGAAACCGCACTCGAATTGGCCGACGGCATCGTCGTCGTCGATTTTGTGGACATCGACGCCGAGATCGACCCGGAGATGCGCAATACCGGCGAGTGGACCGCGGTCGACGACGAGGGACGCGCCAAATATCGGTCGTTTTCAGAAAAACTGTCCTGCCCCAATGGGCACATCCTGAACATCGACGAGATCGAACCGCGTTCGTTTTCCTTTAACAACCCGTTTGGAGCGTGTTCGACGTGTAGCGGGATCGGCTCCCAGTTACAGGTCGATGAAGAACTCATCGTCCCAGACCCCGATTTGTCCCTTGCTGAAGGTGCCATCGCGCCGTGGGATATCGGAAAACGCACCCGTGAATATTGGCAGCGCCTATTAGAAGGGTTGGCGGATGAAGTCGGTTTCTCGATGGACACGCCATTCAAAGACCTCCCGAAGGCCGCCAAAAAAGCCCTGATGCACGGCAAGGACTTCAAAGTCAAAGTGTCCTATCGCAACCGGTGGGGCCGCGAACGCCGCTACACAACTGGTTTTGAAGGCGTCATCGACTACGTTAAACGCAAACACGACGAAGCCGAATCGGATCAGGCACGAGACCGTTTCCAGTCCTATATGCGTGAAGTCGCCTGCCCTGCCTGTGGGGGAGCGCGCCTGAACCCCACCTCGCTGTCGGTATTAGTCGGCGGGAAATCGATTGCTGACGTCTCGGCGATGCCGATGCAAGACTCGATCAACTTCATGCGCGATCTTGAACTGTCCGACCGTGATGCCAAAATCGCGGATCAGGTGCTCATTGAAATCAAAGCTCGGTTGAAATTCTTACTCGACGTCGGCCTTGATTACCTCAATCTGGAACGTCCGGCGGGAACACTTTCCGGTGGCGAGGCTCAGCGCATCCGCTTGGCAACTCAGATCGGTTCGGGCCTAGTTGGCGTGCTCTATGTCTTGGATGAGCCCTCGATCGGGCTGCACCAGCGCGATAACCGTCGACTCATCTCCACGCTGTTACGACTGCGCGATTTGGGCAATACCCTCATCGTGGTTGAACACGACGAAGAGACCATCGCCGAAGCTGATTGGATCGTGGATATTGGTCCCGAAGCCGGTGAAAAAGGTGGCAATATTGTCCACTCCGGTTCGGTCCAAGGTCTGTTAGAGAATACGAACTCGCTTACCGGAGACTACTTGTCTGGTCGCAAGGAGATCGCGATCCCACCGAAACGCCGTCCGGTCGACCCGGACCGACAGGTCGAAGTCGTCGGCGCGCGGGAAAACAATCTACAAAACGTCTCGGCGAAATTCCCACTGGGAGTCTTTACCGCCGTCACGGGTGTCTCAGGTTCCGGCAAATCGACCTTGGTCAATGAGATTCTCTATAAAGTCATGGCCAATGAGCTCAATAATGCCCGTCATGTACCCGGGCGTCACCGGCGCGTCAACGGGCTTGATCAGCTGGATAAAGTTGTCCATGTGGACCAGTCACCCATTGGCCGCACACCACGCTCCAACGCTGCGACCTACACGGGCGTCTTTGACCATATTCGCAACCTCTTTGCGGATACCCCCGAGGCCAAAGTACGCGGCTATAAGGCCGGTCGATTCTCCTTCAACGTCAAAGGCGGTCGGTGTGAAGCTTGCGCGGGTGACGGTACCTTGAAGATCGAAATGAACTTCCTGCCGGACGTTTATGTGCCCTGCGAAGTGTGCCATGGCGCCCGATACAACCGCGAAACCCTCGAGGTGCAATACAAGGGCAAGAACATTTCGGAAGTCTTGAACATGCCCATCGATGAAGCCGCCGAGTTCTTCGCGCCCTACCAGCGCATCGCCCGGCACCTCAACACCCTGGTGGACGTTGGATTAGGTTATGTGCGATTGGGACAACCGGCCACGACCCTGTCCGGTGGGGAAGCACAGCGCGTGAAACTGGCGACCGAACTCCAGCGTCGCGCAACCGGAAAATCCGTCTACGTCCTGGACGAACCAACCACCGGGCTGCATTTCGAAGACATCCGAAAACTGCTGATCGTCTTAAACCGTCTGGTCGAAAAGGGCAACACGGTCATCACCATCGAACACAACCTGGATGTCATCAAATCCGCCGACTGGATTATCGACCTGGGCCCTGAAGGCGGCTCAGGCGGCGGCCAAATCGTGGCAACCGGGACCCCCGAGGATGTCGCAGAAGTGGCCGAAAGTCACACCGGGCGATTCTTAGCGGAAGCCCTGCGCGCTTAACGTTGTAGAATCATGGAGTCCGCGTCCAAAAACGCTGCCGAGTCTCGGCAGGGAGGGGAATCATGGCAATCGGGGAAACTGGGCTGGTCCGCACCACGGTGCGCACCCTGCTTCGAGTTGGAGCACGTCCAGAAACCACAGGTTTCGAGCACGTCCCAGCCGCCGGCGGCTTTATCGTCGCCAGTAACCACCTGTCATTCTTAGACTCGGTTATCATTCAGGCCTTATTACCCCGTCAGGTCAGATTTTTCGCGAAAGCCGACTACTGGACCCAACCCGGGCTCAAGGGAAAAATTATGAGCGGCTTTTTCGACGCCGTCGGGTCCATCCCGGTGGAACGCGGCGACCAATCCGCCTCGGTCAATGCGCTCAACCAGCTGGTGGATTTCATCGAAGCCGGCGACGGCGTAGGGATCTATCCGGAAGGTACCCGCTCTCGAGACGGCAAACTCTACCGCGGACGCACGGGAGTTGGCTGGCTCGCCCTGACCACAGGGGCGCCCGTCGTGCCGGTGGGGTTGATCGACACCGATAAGCTCCAACCTCCCGGGCGCAACATTATTTTGCCCCGGAAATTTCAGATTCGCGTCGGTGAACCCATCCAGGTTGAAAAACTCGGACCCAAACACGGGTTGCCCATTCGTCGTGAAACGACCGATAAGATCATGGACGCAATCGCAGAACTCACCGGGCAACAACGCGTAGCGTCCTATAATAAGAGGCCAGACGAAACGGCCTCCTAAGCTTTTAAGGAGACCTCAACACCTTGGCTGATCCAGCCTCCTACCGGCCGAAGTCCTCCGACATTCCCACTGATCCGGGAGTGTACCGTTTCAAGGACGAACACGGCCGCATCATCTACGTTGGCAAAGCCAATAACCTGCGTTCCCGGCTGGGCTCCTACTTCGTCAACCCGAACACGTTGCCACCCAAAACCCGGACCATGGTGCACACGGCCGCTGCGGTGGAATGGACCGTCGTTGCTTCCGAACAAGAGGCCATCCAGCTGGAATACACCTGGATCAAAGAATTTACCCCGCGGTTCAACATCATGTATCGCGACGACAAATCGTATCCCTACCTGGCCGTGACGATGAACGAGAAGTATCCGCGGGTCATGGTCATGCGCGGTGATAAGCGCAAGGGGGTCAAATACTTCGGGCCGTTCTATCCGGCCAAGGCCATCCGCGAAACCGTCGACCGGATGCTCCGGGTGTTTCCCATCCGGAGTTGTTCTGCAGGAGTCTTCCGCCGCGCCCAATTGGCCGACCGGCCGTGCCTAATGGGGTATATCGACAAGTGCGCCGCCCCGTGCGTCGGCCGGATTTCCCAGGAAGACCACTACGCGTTAGCCGAAGACTTCGTGGCATTCATGAACGGTGACGTGCGTCCTTACCTGCGCGAGCTCGAAGCACACATGAAAGACGCCGTCGCAGAGCTTCGTTACGAGGACGCAGCCCGCTACCGTGACGACATTGAAGCCCTCAAGAAGGTGTTTGAACGCAACGCCGTGGTGCTGCCCGAAGCCACCGAAGCCGACATTTTCGCCTTTGCCGAAGATGAACTGGAAGCCGCGTTTCAAGTGTTTCACGTCCGAGACGGCCGCATCCGAGGCCAGCGCGGCTGGGTCGTGGAAAAAGTCGATGACACCACCGAACCCCAGCTGGTCGAACAGCTGCTACTGCAAATTTATGGGGATATGGAAGACACCGAGCGCATTCCACGCGAAGTGCTCGTCCCAGTGCTGCCCGAAAATGCCGACGACGTCGAAACGTGGATGACGAAACGGCGCGGCGCCAACGTCGACTTGCGGGTGCCACAACGCGGCACGAAACGTCAGCTCATGGAAACCGTGCAGGAAAACGCCGACGGCGCGCTGCGATTGCACAAATCTCGACGCTCAGGTGACATCACCGCCCGCTCCGCCGCCTTAAGGGAACTGCAAGAGGCCCTGGATTTTGACCAACCGCTCTTGCGCATTGAAGCCTACGATATTTCGCACGTCCAAGGCACCAACGTCGTGGGGTCAATGGTCGTCTTCGAAGACGGCCTACCCAAGAAACGCGATTATCGAAAATTTAACGTCACCGGCGACGCCGCACGCGACGATACCGCAGCCATGAATGATGTCCTCACTCGGCGTTTCAAAAACTATCTGCGTGAACAATCCGATGCCCCCTTGGTACTGTCCGGGGAACTTGAGGCAGAAGACTCCGGGGACTCCAAGAAATTCTCCTACCCACCGTCTTTAGTTGTCGTCGATGGGGGACTGGCCCAGGTCAACGCTGCACAACAGGCCCTGCTGAATCTGGGCATCGATGACATTCCCGTGGTGGGGTTAGCCAAACGTCTGGAAGAACTTTGGATCCCCGGAGACGACTACCCGATGGTGTTACCGCGCACCTCACAAGGCCTGTACTTATTGCAGCGGCTACGCGATGAATCCCACCGTTTTGCCATCCAAGCCCACCGCGCCAAACGGTCCAAATCGATGATTCACTCAGCTTTGGATGAGGTACCTGGACTCGGACAACGACGTCGTCAAGATCTCCTCAAACACTTCGGTTCGCTCAAGAAGATCCGAGCCGCAAGTATCGACGAATTACAAGCCGTTGACGGCATCGGTCCCAAACTTGCTGAGACTATTCACACCGC
Source organism: Enteractinococcus sp. (assembly GCA_036516115.1). Classification (GTDB taxonomy): domain Bacteria; phylum Actinomycetota; class Actinomycetes; order Actinomycetales; family Micrococcaceae; genus Yaniella. Next base: position 50,524 of record DATBUL010000053.1, read on the forward strand.
CCTGTCCACAGAATCGACCACGGAAGAACCAGGTAAGCTAACACCATGAGCTCCGATTTCGAACCGGTCAAACCGGACACCGCAGAAGTCCTCATTATCACCGGCATGTCAGGTGCAGGACGCACCACGGCAGCCCACTCTCTAGAAGATCTCGGGTGGTATGTCGTCGATAATCTGCCCCCGCAATTATTCACGACCATGGCAGGACTGATCGGCAGAAATCCTGATACCCCACTCAAACTGGCCCTGGTGGTCGATGTCCGTTCCAAAGAATTCTTTGAATCCCTCCAAGAGGCCATGAACCAGTTGCGCACCGATGGCGCTGAGCTGCGAGTCCTGTTCTTGGATGCTTCGGATGAAGTCCTTGTTCGGCGCTTCGAAACCTTGCGTCGACCGCATCCGCTCCAGGGCGACGGCTCGATCCTCGATGGTATCGCCGCTGAACGTGAACTCATGGCGCAACTGCGCGAACAGGCAGAAATGTTCCTGGACACCTCGGATTTCAACGTCCACGACCTCACCACAGCAACCACTGAGCTGTTCACCGAATCTGGTCCGATCGTCATCCGACTCAATGTGATGTCCTTCGGGTTCAAATATGGCGTCCCGCAGGATTCGAATTACATGGCCGATGTGCGTTTCATCCCCAATCCGCACTGGGTTCCCGCGCTGCGGCCGTATACCGGTCAGGATGCCCAAGTCTCTGACTACGTGCTCGCACAAAACGGTGTCACCGAATTTATCGACAGCTATGTTGAGATGATGAAACCCGTCATCGCCGGGTACCGTGCCGAAAATAAACACTATGCGACCTTGGCGTTTGGTTGTACCGGGGGCAAACACCGTTCCGTGGCTATCACCTATGAAATCGCCCGACGTCTGAAATCCTTCCCCGGCGTCCGAGTACGCGTCAGTCACCGAGATATGGGGCGCGAATGAGCATGCATGTTACCGGGCAGCTACCGCTCTCGCCCGTCCACCGACCCGAACGCGCCACGATTGGCCACTATGCGCCAAACCTCAAGGTCACGGCACTTGGTGGCGGCCACGGCCTCTATGCCACCCTATCTGCGCTGCGACTGATCTCCGGTGAAATCACCGCGGTCGTCACGGTAGCCGACGACGGCGGCTCGTCTGGAGTTATCCGTCAAGAAATGGATGTCCTGCCCCCGGGAGACCTGCGCATGGCCTTAGCCGCCTTATGTGATGACACCGACTGGGGACGCACCTGGCGCGATACCATGCAGCACAGGTTTAAAACCTCGACCCTCAACGGCGATCCCGGCACCCTCGATAATCATGCGCTGGGTAACCTACTGATCGTTGCGTTGTGGGAATTACTCGGCGACCCGGTCGATGGACTCGCCTGGGCCGGAGCCCTGCTCGGAGCACGTGGTGTCGTGCTGCCGATGTCCACCACCCCCATGACCATCTCCGGGACTGTGCTTGGTGACGGGGACCACGGCAGGCTCACTCAGCGACACGTCACCGGCCAGGCGACACTGGCCGAGGTGGCAGCCAATGGCAGAGTCAGCCATATCGAATTGACCCCCGCCGATGCCCCGGCGACGCCGCAGGCACTGAAAGCCATTCATGACACAGAATGGGTCATCCTTGGGCCGGGCTCATGGTACACGTCTGTTTTGCCACACTTACTTCTCACCGAGCAACGTGCCGCACTGGCACAAACCCCAGCCAAGCGATGTCTGGTCATGAATCTGCAACCATCCACGACCGAAACCGTGGGGATGTCGCCGGCTGAACATCTCATGGTTCTGCACCATTACGCCCCAGAATTTCGGATCGATGTGATCATCGCTGACCCCACCGTGGTGACGGAAGACCTTCGTGACGAATTCTGCCAAGCTGCAGAAAAACTTGGCGCAATCGTGGTGTTTAGTAAGGTAAAGGACGAAACTCGCGATAACGTCCACGACCCACTCCGGTTGGCCGTCGCATTCTCCGAAGCCTTCAGCACCGTCACTTCCTAAACCTTTCAGGAAGAGCTCAGAGCTCGCGGCAGCCCCGCGAAGAAAGATCAGTGAACTCCCCATGGCACTTACCGCAACCGCGAAAGACGAACTCGCGCGCGTCCCCGTCACGCGCCTTTCTGAACGCTTAGCAGAGGTTGTCGGCATCCTTCGTTTCGGCAGCGGATTGCAATTAGTGCCCGGCCGCCTGATCATCGAAACTGAACTCGACCACGAAGCGGCCGCTCGACGCCTGCGCACCACCCTGCGCGACACTTTCGGGACCGAATGCGAACTGATCACTTTGGCGGGCACCGGATCACGCCGCGGCACCCGCTACGTACTGCGCATCATGGAAGGTGGCGCAGAACTGGCCCGCAAGACGGGGTTACTCGATCCGCGCGGCCGGCCTGTTCGCGGAATGCCCCCGGCCGTGGTCAATGGCAGTGTGGCCGACGCGGCAGCCGCTTGGCGTGGCGCATTTTTGTCCCAGGGGGTGCTCACGGAACCTGGACGCTCTTCAGCACTTGAAGTCATAGCCCCCGGCCCGGAGGCAGCATTGGCACTGGTGGGTGCAGCTCGACGTCTGGGCGTCATCGCCAAAGCCCGTGAAGTCCGGCAAGCCGACCGTGTGGTGATCCGTGATGCAGAGACCATCACGAAATTACTTACGGTCATGGGCGCCGAAGAAACTGTCAAGACCTGGCAGAAACGGCACACGACCAAGGAAGTCCGCTCCTCGTCCAATCGACTCGCCAATTTCGATGACGCCAATCTTCGTCGCTCCGCTCAAGCTGCCGTGGCAGCCAGCGCCAGGGTAACCCGTGCCTTAGAAATACTCGGCGATGATGTCCCAGCCCACTTGAAATACGCCGGGAAACTACGGGTGGAACACCAACACGCCTCTTTAGATAAACTCGGACGTCTCGCGGAACCACCCATGACGAAAGATGCAATTGCCGGACGGATCCGCCGATTGTTAGCAATGGCCGATAAGCGCGCCAAAGAACTCGGCATCCCCGATACTCATGAGGCAGTCCCCGCTGACCTGCGCGATCGCAACTAACATCACACTGTGTTCGCAATCGGATAAGCGTTCAAGCCTTGACCGCCACCCGGGGGTCTCGGCCTAAGATAGACGAGGTGGTTCAATTGATTTCGAACCTACTCTTTTGCTGATATTTCAATTTCAGTACCATCCCGGATCACATTATCCGGCTTATCAGGAGGAATACGTGGCTACATACTCACTGCCAGAACTGTCCTATGACTACGGTGCACTCGAACCGCACATTTCCGGTCGCATCATGGAACTGCACCACTCCAAGCACCACAACACCTACGTCAACGGTGCTAACACCGCACTGGAGAAACTCGCAGCAGCTCGTGAAGCCGGCGACTTCTCTAATATCAACCAGTTGTCCAAGGATCTGGCATTCAACCTGGGTGGTCACACCAACCACTCGATCTTCTGGAACAACCTCTCTCCAGAAGGTGGCGACAAACCAACCGGTGAACTCGCCGCAGCAATCGATGAGTACTTCGGCTCGTTTGACAACTTCCGCGCCCAGTTCACCGCCGCCGCCCTGGGCATCCAGGGTTCCGGTTGGGCTATCCTGGCCTACGAACCCATCGGTGGCAACCTGGTCATCGAGCAGTTCTACGACCAGCAAAACGGTATCCCAGTTGCAACCACACCACTGTTCATGCTGGATATGTGGGAACACGCCTTCTACCTGGACTACCAGAACGTCAAACCAGACTATGTCAAGGCCATCTGGAACATCGTCAACTGGGCCGATGTCCAGCAGCGCTTTGAAGCGGCTCGTGCAGGCGCTTCAAAAATCGTCACCCCGAACTAGTCGGTAAACCGGTGTAGCCGGTCATATACGACACCACACGAAAGACCTTTTGCCTTAGGGCAAAAGGTCTTTCGTGTGTTCAATGCCAAACCCGAAACGAAATGACTAAGATAGGGACGGTCGCAATTGCGGCCGGACCATGTAGTCGAGACCCAAAGAGAAGATTGATGACGGCCCAAACCCTACGTGACCTGCTGCCCACAGCCTCCGGACGCACCGTAATAGTCCGATCAGACCTCAACTGTCCACTCGACAACGGCACAGTCACCGACGACGGCCGCATTCGCGCCAGTCTGCCAGTCATCGCTCAATTAGCCGAAGCCGGAGCGAAAGTCATCGTCATGGCACACCTGGGTCGCCCCAATGGAACGGTCAATCCAGAATTTTCTCTTGCTCCTGTGGCGGACCGGATGCGAGAACTGACCGACTTGCAGATCACCCTGGCCGACGATGTTACCGGCCCATGGGCACAACAACACGCCCAACAACTCGCTGCTGGTCAGGTCCTGTTACTCCAAAACGTGCGCTTTGATCCACGCGAAACATCAAAAGACGATGCCCAACGTGCACAATTTGCCCAGGAGATCGCAGCGCTGGGAGGCACCAACGCAGCCTACGTCAACGACGCTTTTGGTGCGGTGCATCGCAAACATGCATCGGTATATGACATTGCCACCCTGCTACCGAGTTATCAGGGCACCCTGGTTGCCACTGAACTGGAAGTACTGCAACAACTGATTATGGAACCAAAGCGTCCATACACCGTGGTCTTAGGCGGGTCGAAAGTCTCAGACAAACTTGCCGTCATCGATAATCTGCTCGATCGCGCCGATACCTTGCTCATTGGTGGCGGAATGGCATATACCTTCCTGAAAGCCCAGGGCCATGATGTCGCGTCCTCGCTCTTGGAAGAAGACCAAATCCCCGTCGTCAAGGAATACCTGGCACGCTCCGCAGCGGGAGCTGCCAAGATCGTCGTGCCAGTCGATACCGTCGTGGCTGAAGCATTTCGAGCCGACGCCGCTCACGCGGTCGTTGGCGTCGACGCCATGACCTCAGGTCCAGGAGGTGCTGCGGCACTGGGTCTGGACATCGGTCCGGAAACGGCCAAGATGTACGCGGAACACATCGAAGACTCGGCAACCGTGTTCTGGAATGGTCCCATGGGAGTATTCGAGATGGACAACTTCGCCGCCGGAACCCGAGCTGTTGCAGAGGCACTCACCAAAGTCCAAGGCTTATCGGTTGTCGGTGGCGGCGATTCTGCCGCCGCGGTCCGAGCACTTGGCTTTGCAGACGACCAGTTTGGTCACATCTCAACGGGTGGGGGAGCATCCTTGGAATATTTGGAAGGCAAAACGCTACCCGGCATCGACGCCCTGAACAAATAACTTCTACACCCAAACCCTTTACCCCAATTCAGGAGTTTCCTTGACCTCAAAGACCGACGGAGTTTACGACCGCACCCCACTCATTGCCGGGAACTGGAAGATGCACATGGATCACTTCCAGGCCGTATCTTTAGTGCAAAAGCTGTCGTGGACCCTGGCCGATCACGATCATGACTTTTCGACAGTCCAAGTGGCGGTCTTCCCACCCTTCACTGACCTGCGCAGCGTCCAGACCCTCATCATGGCTGATAAACTTGAACTCACCTATGGTGCCCAAGATTTATCCCAGTTTGATGCAGGCGCCTACACGGGGGATATTTCTGGCGACTTCCTCGCCAAGCTTGGGTGCACCTACGTCCTCGTCGGGCATTCAGAACGTCGCAGCATCCATAACGAGTCTGATGCCACAGTCAATGCCAAACTTCAGGCTGCTCTGCGCCACGAAATGACTCCTATACTGTGCGTTGGAGAAGGACTCGAAACCCGCCGAGCCGGTGAACATGTCGCCCACACACTGGCACAAGTTCGCAATGCCCTGGCAGGTGTTGATGCCGATTCAACAGCGAAGCTCGTCATCGCTTATGAGCCCGTGTGGGCCATCGGGACCGGTGAAGTCGCCGGACCGGCTGATGCCCAAGAAATGGGTGCTGCCATCAGACAAGAGATCACTGAACTTTACGACGCCGAAACTGCTCAGAGTATGCGAGTCCTGTATGGTGGATCTGTCAAGGCTGACAACGTGGCCACCATCATGCGAGAGCGTGACATCGACGGGGTGTTGGTTGGCGGGGCCAGCTTAGACGATGAAGAATTTGCTAATATTGTCAGGTTCGAACACCACCTGGTAACCGACTAGTCGTTGAAGAATGGATACAACCGTTGAATTTTGAGCTTGTGCTTCAGATCATTTTGGTGATCGTGTCAGTCGCGTTGGTTTTTGCCATCCTGCTGCACAAGGGTCGCGGTGGCGGCATGTCCGATATGTTCGGCGGTGGTGTCACGAGTGGATTGAGTTCCTCCGGTGTTGCCGAACGTAACTTGAATCGACTCACGGTTACCCTTGCTGTGCTCTGGGGCGGCATCATTATCGTGTTGGGGATCATGTCCCGGTTCTCAGGTGATTTCTGACGCTGACGCGTTGACCGTACAACGGGGTGAGAGGCCAACCTCCCACCCCGTTTTGTTATCTATATCACGTGATTATAGCGACCATAAGGTTATACCAAGTTGATTCACAGAGCATTAAAAGGTCAAAGATTCAATCAATAAAATGACGGTCTGACCTGGTTGGATATTTTTCGTCAGCCTTCCATTGGCCGCACTTTTTACACTCCAAACCCGTCTCGAGGGTATTACGGTTTGATAACGAATCAAGAATCTGTAGGGTGGCAAACTCAGGTCATTTCAGCACTGTTGGTTTCACCAAATATATTCATAGCACTTCAGTGACCAACAATGGCCTGCACACGAGAATCCCTATCGCTATCTTGCGAAGGAAAGGATTGACACAACGTGAAAAACCAAGCTCGTCATCGTATGCAGAAAACTTCTCGCGGCAAGTTCGCCGCCAAATCGCTGGCAGCAGCTGCCGCGATTTCTCTACCATTTTTAGGATTTGCAGCTCCCGCAAATGCCGATAACGGCAACACCTGGGATCAGCTGGCCGAGTGTGAATCGGGCGGGGACTGGGGCATTGACACCGGTAATGGCTACCGTGGTGGCCTCCAGTTCAGTCAGTCAACCTGGGAAGCCTATGGCGGCTCGGGTAATCCAGCCGATGCTAGCCGCGAACAGCAAATTGCTGTTGCCGAAAATGTTCTTGATGGTCAAGGCTGGGGAGCATGGCCAGCATGTTCATCACAGCTTGGCTTGTCAGGCAATGCACAGCCTTCGGGTGGTTCCGGTGAGCAGGTCCAGCAGCAACAGCAGGCTCAGCCGCAACAACAGCAGGCACCTGTTGAAGAACAGGCTGCATCCCAACCCGTTGAACAGTCCACCCAAGCTGCACCCCAGCAAGCTGCTCCAACCGGTGAGACGTACACCGTTGTAGCGGGGGACACCCTGTCGAAAATCGCCCAGGCACACGAAGTAGACGGTGGATGGGAAGCACTTTATGAAGTGAATGCAGCCACCCTGGTCAGTCCGGTGCTGATTTACCCAGGGCAGGAAATCATCATCCCGTAACTTCAAGTGAGCAAGCATCAAACGGCCGGATCGCATACCCGCAACGGGTATGCGATCCGGCCGTTTCTCATCTACTTATTGGCGGCTTTCCAGCTGTTGTTCGATGTCGTGGAGTAATTCGTTCCAGGCTTCGACAAACTTCTCGAGTCCTTCTATTTCCAGTTTCTCAACGACTTGGTTGTAGTCGATACCGGCACGGGACAGAGCATCCAAGTGTTCGTCATCCATTTCATAGAAGTCTGGAATACGACTGTCGGTAATTTCCCCGTGGTCAGCTACGGCCTCTAAAGTCGCCTCGGGCAAAGTGTTGACCGTGTTCGCGGCGACTAAGCCGTTGACATAGCGGACATCTGAGTACTCTGGATTCTTTGTACCCGTGGAGGCCCACAGTGGACGCTGGAGGCGTGCGCCAGCCGAGGCCAACAACTGCCACCGTTCTGTGTCCTGAGTTTGCTCGAAAATTCGGTACGCCAGCCGAGCGTTGGCAATACCGGCCCGACCCTGTAATTGCAGCAGCTGCTTCTCTGGGAGGTTAGCTGTTTGTAATTGATTGTCGATTTCAGTGTCGACGCGAGACACGAAGAAGCTGGCCACGGAATGGATCCTCGACAGATCGTGACCATTGGCACGGGCACCTTCCAAACCTGCGAGCCAGGCATTAATCACTTCACGGTAACGTGTCAGCGAAAAGATCAGCGTTACATTGACACTGATGCCTTCGGCTAAGACCTGGGTGATCGCTGGTAAGCCTTCGGTGGTAGCAGGAATCTTGATCATGACATTTTCACGATCAACTTTCCGGTGTAACTCAATGGCTTGGACTACTGTTTCCTCGGTGTTGCGTGCTAAACGTGGGTCGACCTCAAGAGAAACACGGCCGTCATAACCATCCGTAGTGGCGTAAATATCGGCCAATACATCGCATGCTGACCTGACATCGTCGGTGGTCATCTCTACGACAGCAGTGGTGGTGTCGGCTCCAGCAGCGGCAAGCTCAGCGAGCTGGCGAGAATAGGCATCGCCGGTCGTTAGCGCCTTGGCAAAGATTGCCGGGTTGGTGGTCACACCGGTGATGGTGTTCGTCTCCAGGAGACGTTGTAAATCACCAGAGTCGATGCGCTCACGTGATAGATCATCCAGCCACAGGGAGACACCAGCGTCGTCAAGTGCTTGAGTGTACTGATTTTGGGTCACGTAGATTCCTTAGGCGTTGTATAGGCTGGTGACTTTGTCAACGAGTGCCTCAGTGGTAATACCGAACTGCTCAAACAGGGTCTGGTAGTCGGCCGAAGCGCCAAAGTGTTCGAGTGACACTGAGTGGCCGTGACCGCTGGTGTATTTCTGCCAGCCCTGTTCCACGCCTGCTTCGATAGAGACGCGTAGCGCTTCAGCTGGTAATACCTCGCTGCGGTAGGCCTCGTCTTGTGCGTCGAACCATTCCAGACAGGGCGCTGACACAACGCGGGTAGCAATACCTGACGCTTGGAGGGTTTCGCGGGCTTCAACAGCAAGCTGAACCTCGGAACCGGTGGCAATAAGCACGACCTCAGGAGTCGTTTCACCGGATTCATTGCTGGCTTCAACCATGATATAAGCACCACGGGACACACCGTCGGCAGCGCGGAATCCGTCCTGGCTACGATCAAAGATGGGCAGCCCCTGGCGAGAAAGAATCAAGCCCGAAGGCCGTTCACGCTGGGACAAGATTGTTTTCCAGGCAATGGAAACTTCATTCGCATCAGCGGGGCGTACGATATCGAGGTTCGGAATCGCCCGTAGCGCTGCAAGATGCTCAACGGGCTGGTGCGTTGGTCCGTCTTCGCCTAAGCCAATGGAGTCGTGTGTCCATACATAGATGGAGGGTACGCCCATTAGAGCGGCTAAGCGTACCGCAGGGCGCATGTAGTCAGAGAAGATCAAAAATGTACCGGCGTAACCACGGGTGAGACCGCCCAGCGTAATGCCGTTGACGATCGAGCCCGAAGCGTGCTCGCGGATCCCAAAGTGCAAGGTGCGACCGTAAGGATGTCCTGACCAGCTGGTGGTCTGACGATCTACAGGTAGAAATGATGGTTCACCAGCCATAGTGGTGTTATTTGAGCCAGCTAAGTCTGCCGACCCTCCCCACAGTTCGGGCATGACGTCTGCCAAGGCTGAGAGGACTTTACCGGAAGCTGCACGAGTTGCCATGGCGCCGTCTGAGGCATCAAAGGACGGGAATACGTCATTGAAGTTTTCGGGGAGTTCACCGGCAACTAAGCGGTCATACAGTTTGGCAGCATCTGGGTTGTTGTCACGCCAGGACTGATAAGCAGCTTCCCACGTTTGGCGATATGTGGTGGAGCGCTGGCCCACGGTTCGCGCATGGTCCAGGAGTTCTTGGTCCATGACAAAGTGTTCATCGGCTTGGAAGCCCAGGACTTCTTTCAACCCGGCGAGTTCTTCGGTGCCGAGTTTCGCACCGTGGATGCCCCCGGTGTTTTGCTTCTTCGGTGAGGGCCAACCAATGATAGTGCGAAGCGAAATCAGTGATGGTTTGTTGGTTTCTTTTTTCGCATTGACGATCGCTTCGTATAGTGCCTCGGTATCTTCAACGTAGTCACCGGTTTGCATCCAGTCGATTCGCTGAACGTGCCACCCGTACGCCTCATAGCGCTGTTCGACATTTTCGGTAAAGGAAATATCGGTGTCATCTTCGATTGAAATCTTATTATCGTCCCAGATGACAATCAGGTTGCCAAGTTCTTGAGTCCCGGCCAACGATGATGCTTCGGAGGTCACCCCCTCTTGCAGGTCGCCGTCGGAGGCAATCACGTAAATGTGATGATCAAATGGTGAGGTCCCCGGGGCTGCTTCAGGATCCAACAGCCCGCGAACACGGCGTTGATCGTATGCAAAGCCAACCGCAGAAGCTAAGCCTTGCCCCAGAGGGCCTGTGGTGATCTCCACGTGATCGGTGTCCCCGTACTCGGGGTGGCCAGGAGTCTTTGATCCCCAGGTGCGCAAGGCTTGCAGGTCTTCCATTTCCAGACCGGCACCGGCGGCGAATAACTGCAGATACAGCGTCAAAGACGTGTGGCCGGGGGAGAGGATGAAGCGGTCCCGTCCTTCCCAGTGGGGGTCGGAGGGGTCGAAGTGCATAATATTTTGGAATAACTGCCAGGCAACAGGTGATAGTGAAAACGCGGTACCAGGGTGACCTGAACCAACTTTTTCTACCGCATCAGCGGCAAGCACCCGTAACGTGTCAACCACGCGTCGGTCTTGATCAGAGTAGACGTACTCTCGGGCGGGAAGCTGGCGATTGAGTGTAGTCGTCGAGACGGACGGATTAGTTGCGGAGGAGACCACGAAATGCCTTCCTGAAAGGTAGCGATAGTTGAGCCAATTCGGTGCTGCTAAAGCAAAAACACCCTCTAAGCTTACCGGGCAAAAGGTGCCGACAGCCATGATTTGCGCGCGAGGCGTTACACAACAGCTACACTATATAGAGGCACCGGCATGTCACGGTAGTCAAAGATTTCCTTACTTGTTACTTAGAACACGAGAGTATTGATGTCAACATCGCTAGAGTCCGCCGCCAAACAGGGCACATCGCTCACTGCTGCTTCGGAGCCGACTCGAGAAAAGATCGGGTTTCGTCGGAAGGCAAAAGCCTATCTGGCCCTGACGAAACCCCGGGTCATCGAACTGTTACTGGTGACAACCCTGCCGACGATGATCTTTGCTCACCGCGGTTGGCCCGACTTGTGGACAGTATTAGCCACCATGATCGGGGGCGCGCTAGCAGCTGGGGCCTCTGGGTCATTTAATTGCTACATTGACCGTGACATTGATCAACATATGAAGCGGACCAAAAATCGTCCCCTGGTGACCGGAGAAGTCACCCCCCGCGAAGCGCTGATTTTCTCATGGGTTCTCACGTTCGCTGCGATCGCCATCCTGGCAGCGGGTACCAACTGGTTGGCTACCGCTTTCGGCGTTGCTGCCATTTTCTTCTACGTGGTGATCTATTCAATCATCCTGAAGCGCCGCACCGAACAGAATATTATTTGGGGCGGCTTGGCCGGATGTTTTCCAGTCTTGATCGCGTGGGCAGCAGTTCGTGGCACCGTCGAATGGCCAGCCGTCGTCCTGTTCGTCGTTATTTTCTTGTGGACGCCCCCGCACTACTGGCCGCTGAGCCTCAAATACAAAGAGGACTATCAAGAAGTCGATATCCCCATGTTGGGTGCTATCGCCACATCACGCCGAGTATCCTCTCAGGTTGTGCTCTACACGTGGGCAACCGTGATCTTCTCGTTGCTTCTTGTGCCAATGGGATGGGCCGGTGTCGTCTACAGCGCCACCGCGGCCGTCTCTGGTGGCTGGTTTATTTACGAAGCTCACAAACTGTACCGCGACTCCCAACGACCAGACTTCACGGATAAGAAGGCCATGCGCGTCTTCCACCTGTCGATTACTTATCTGACGTTGATTTTCGTCGCGCTTGCGGTGGACCCCTTTGTCGGGGCACCACTCATGGGAGACATGGTCACCGCGCCCTAAGTTATGAAACTATCTCAACCACGTACCCTCCTGCTCACCTTATTCACTGCCGCTACGCTGTCACTGACCGGTTGCGTTGCAGACCCCGACGTAGCCGATGTCTTACCGGATCAAGGGGCGGCTCCAACTCACGTCGCTGAGGTTACCTTCCCAGATTCGGAGGTCGCCCAGACCTCCGAATGGGTGGTCGAAGAAATCAATGGTGTCCGGGCTATCAATAAACAAGACTGGTATCCTCGCGTTTCACCGCAACTAAGTGAGGATATTCCGGTTGACTCCCTCGTAGGCACGCTGAACTCCCAATTGCGTCCGTCGCTGCCATTCGTGCCTTCAGACTACAAGGAACCCGAACCCAATTATGGGATCACTCGGCTGACACCGGATTTGACCGCCCAACCCGTGGATCTGCACATCCAGGTTGATGACACAGGTCTCATCAGTGCACTGTGGTACGAAACCATCGAATCCGATGCTTCAGAAACCACCAACGAACCAACCGATGACGGCGAAGACACCCCCTCCGCTGGACTAGGTCAGTAATACACCGAGACGTCCTGACATACAAAAAGCACTCGCGAGTTGATGACGCGGGTGTTTCTGCATGGCTCTACGAGTATTTCCGCTCCCAACATTCATCACGGCAGGACGTAGGGGATGCACCTGACGAGGCAAGAAAACCTGACATGGTGATCGTCGCAGCCTCGTGCTGACTCATCCCAACCAGGATCCTTCGCCTCAGCCGACTGCAATGTTGGCTGTCTGAGGTACGAGACTCCTCCCAGCATAAATTTCCACGAGGACTATTTGAGAGATGTCCTACCGGCGACAAACGGCATGATCGCACATACCGATAGTTAATAAAACAGCTGCCAGCGCCAATGATGACGCTGGCAGTCGAGCGATATAAGACGCTAGGACGGCTTGTGGGAATCGAACCTACGCCGAGGCGAGCTGTTCTCCGGAACCTTCGACAATGCGTTCGGTCTGGGTTGGACGGGTGGAATACTTTGCCGTGAAGACGTCCAAAACCAGGGTCATGGCCCAGGTAACAAGCCCCGTGCCGACCATATGCAAGCCCACTACCAAAATGGGTAACCCATTGAAGTGCTGATAGAAACCGACAAGTGCTTGGAAAACGAGCACAGCGATCAACACCCACACAGCACGTCGCTGACGTTGCGAAGTCTCCAAGCGATACATCATGATCGCCACGACGATTGCCAAGATGGTCATGAGATACACGGGAGCCGCGTGCATGCGGGTCACCAGCAGCTGGTCAAAGTCGTGCCGTGGAGCTGTAGGGTCGCCACCGTGTGGACCAGCCCCGGTCACGACCGTCCCGACGATCAGCACAACCCAGCCGGCAGCGTATATCACGGTCGCAGCGATGCGGGTCAGTCGATTCGATTGACCATCTTGCACACGTACCGGATGTCCATGGGTGAGTCGAGCCCGTCGCTCAGCGCCGATGCGATGAACCAAAAATGTAGCTACCGAAACCATGAGTGCCGAGATAATGAAGTGCAGGCTCACGACCCATGGATTCAGGTCGGTCCACACGGTGATCCCACCGATCACCGCCTGAGCCGGTATGACTAAAAACAGCACAATTGACATGTTGAACAGTGACCGGTGCGTCTTGCGGACACGAAGCAGTGCCAGGATCATTAACACCGCGATCGCGGCTAAGACAAATGTCAGCAGCCGGTTACCGAACTCAATTATCCCGTGAATCCCCATCTCAGGGGTTGTCACATATGACTCAGGGGTGCACCGCGGCCACTCGGAACAACCAAGGCCCGACGCCGTCAAGCGCACGGCACCACCGGTGACGATAATACCGGCCTGCGAAATAACCGAGGCTACGCCAAGAATCATGGTCCACAGTGTGAACGTGCGAGGCATGATCAGATCAACCCAGCTGCTGGCCGTGCGATCGCCTGAAGTAGTCATGAAAAGTATTCCTAATGTTCGTGGTGGATGTGGCGACACACCCGTGATGATGGCACCTAAATCAACGCCACTTAAACCAGCGTATAGTGCCGAGACTCAAAACAACGGCCCAGACGCCGAGGATGACCAGTGACAAACCATCGAAGCTGCCCTCTGCCAAAGCTTCCCGAAGCCCGTTTCCTAAGGCTGCCGACGGCAAATAGTCGATAAACACGCTTCCGGCGAAATCAGCTACTGGGAAGACGACGCCGCCTAGTGCACCTAAGATGACCCAGGAAATATTCGTAATCGCCAAGGTCGCCTCCGCGCGCACGGTTCCGGCAATCAGCAAGCCGAGGCTAGTAAAAGTTGCGGCCCCCAACATCACAAAGATCAGAGCGTACCCCAGCCCTGTGACCTGAGGTGACCAGCCCAGCAGAAGCGCCACGCCGCCGATAACAATCAACTGAGTGGTCTGGACCATCAGAACCGCGACGACTTTCCCCAATAACAGCCCGATGGGCCCTAGGGGAGTGGTGGCAAGATATTGCAGGACCCCGTAGCGGCGGTCAAAGCCCGTTGCAATGCCCTGGCCGGTGAGGCCGGAAGATAAGACGGACAAGGCCAAAATTCCCGGCGTTGCAATATCGAGGGTCGAGGGACCACCGGGAGTATGAAAGAGGTCCGTGAAGTACAGGCCAGCTAAGGCAAGTAGCGGGAGGATGATCGAGACTAACAGCTGCTCACCGTTGGTGACCGTTACTCGCGTTTCGTAACGGCCTTGAGCCAATACCTTCGCGACCAACGATGCTGAGTGTGGTTCTTCGACCGGCGTCAGGTTAAGCGTGGTCATGTGCCGTCAACTCCCAAAACACGTCCTCTAAAGATTTACTATTCATCCCTATTTCGACGGGCATGATGTCGTGTCTGACGAGCCAGGCTGTCAAAGCATGCAGATCAGCAGGTGTCTCAACGCCTGCAATGCTCCACACCAATGCATCCGGGTCGATCTCCTCACGCCTTAGCGTTAATCGCTCTGGCAAGTCGTCTTCTTGATCACATGTCAGCTCTTCAGCGAGCCGCAAGGTGAATGGAGGGCGCAAACCCGTGGAGGTCAGCTCGGCTACGGTACCCGAGGCCTCCACGCGCCCATCACGAATTAGGACAACGTGGTCGGCTAAGCGTTGAGCATCTTCCAAGAGGTGCGTGGTCAAGATGATGCATACCCCCACGGCTTTGAGCTCTGTGATGAGATCAAACACGATCCGACGGGAGACTGGATCCAGCCCAGCAGAAGGCTCATCAAGAAAAACGACTCGCGGGCGACCGATCAAGGCCGCAGCCATACCGAGCCGTTGACGTTGTCCACCAGACAATCGCCGGATCTGACGGTCTTTGAAATCGTGAATGTCTAAACGTTCCATGAGGGCGTCAATATCTGCGGGCTGACGATATAATTTTTGCAGATGTTCTAATAACCGTTCACCTGTGACAGCCATCGGCAGTCCGCCATCTTGCAGCATGACACCCACTTGACTGCGAAGTCCTGCTCCAGCGCGATAGGGATCTACTCCTAGGAGTCGCACAGTACCTGAGCTAGCTTTCTCGATCCCCTGAGCTATGGCTAAAGTCGTTGTCTTTCCAGCCCCATTTGGCCCCAGAAGTGCAGTGACTTCCCCAGCTTGCGCTTCAAAACTCACCCCTTTCAGGATGTGGAAGCGACCATTGCGAGCCGGGACATCGCGATGAACATTCGATAACGACAGCATGAACTAGAAATCACAACGCTTGATCAGATCCAAGAATAAATACGGCCTTAGTTTAGCTGTATATTCTGAAGACCATGGCCTTAAGCAGCTGTCAAAGCATCGGCCTACAGCAAAATCTGACACTCGTGAGCAGGAACATAGACCGACAGCTAGCCAAAAGTCGGAAGTTGTCTATAATTAGGGCATACCATGTTTACTAAATTAGCTGACACCCCCTCGGATAAATCTCCTTCCAGCGGCGGAACTGCAAAAACTACCCGTCAAAAGGTCATGCACGCTGTCCTGTCGCAAGGGCCGGTGAGCGCTGCAACAATCGGCAAAAAGTTAAATCTCACCGCAGCAGCAGTACGACGTCACCTCGATGCCCTAGAGGAAGATGGTCTTGTGGAGGTCAAAGCTGTCTCCGGCTCTCAACGTGGTGCCGGACGTCCCTCACGACGCTATGTCGTCACGCAGCAGGGACAAGTCCAACTTGGAGATGACTACCTTGGAGTCGCCAAAGACGCCATGGCTGCGATCTTCGAGCTGGGCGGGCAACAGGCCATGCGTGGCTTTGCGCGAAACTATTTCAGCAAAATAGAACAACGTTTCTATGAAGAAATCGGCGAACACTCCACTCTGAATGATCGGATACAGACACTCACGAGTGTGCTCGCTGAACTCGGATTTGCGGCGACGACCCGCCGAGCCGGACGAACAGCTAAGGTTACAACTCTTCGTGCAGCCCAAATCTGTCAAGGGCATTGTCCCATTCAGGAACTGGCCGGAGAATTTCCGCTGTTCTGTGAGGAAGAAACTGACCTATTTGCGCGTTTACTAGAAGTAGACGTCCGACGACTCGCGACGATGCCCACAGGTGGCCATGTGTGTAACACCCACGTACCATTGGGTCGGGCTGCACATGCGTCGCTGAGAGCAGCAACAAACACTAGATAGCTTCAGTGGACTAGTACAAAACCAAATTCACCGAACGGTCCTTCGAGGCCTTTGTGTGATGATCACCAGCACGACCCGTTATAAAAGAGGTTGATAATGACGGATCAAATCAGTCAAGAAACCGCCGATCCCGGTGTCATCCAAGACGTTCTGGACGCCAACCCAGAATTGGAAGCCATCGGGCCCTATGAATTCGGCTGGCACGACCCGGATCCAGCCGGCGAACAAGCGGTGCGAGGACTTAACGAAGAAGTCGTCCGCAATATCTCTGCGCTCAAAAATGAGCCCGAGTGGATGCTGAAAACCCGTCTGAAGGGTCTCCGCTATTTCGAACGTAAACCAATGCCAACCTGGGGTGCAGATCTCTCTGGCATTGACTTTGATCGAATTAAATACTTTGTTCGCTCCACCGAACGTCAGGCCACTCGTTGGGAAGACCTCCCAGAGGACATTCTAGAAACATACGAACGGCTCGGCATTCCTGAGGCAGAACGCGAACGCCTCGTGGCTGGTGTTGCGGCTCAGTACGAATCAGAAGTTGTTTACCACCAGATCAACGACGAACTCGAGCGTCAAGGCGTCGTATTCCTTGATACCGATACCGGTCTGAAAGAACACGAAGAGGTGTTCAAAGAATATTTCGGCTCGGTCATCCCCGTCGGCGACAATAAATTCTCCGCTCTCAACACCGCCGTATGGTCAGGTGGCTCGTATGTGTACGTCCCCAAGGGTGTCCACGTCGAGATTCCACTGCAGGCCTACTTCCGAATTAACACCGAAAACATGGGTCAGTTTGAGCGGACCCTCATCATTGCCGATGAGGGCTCCTATGTGCACTACGTCGAAGGCTGTACTGCCCCAATCTACAAGACGGACTCGCTACACTCCGCTGTCGTGGAGATTATCGTCAAGAAAAACGCCCGCGTTCGGTACACGACCATCCAGAACTGGTCCAATAACGTATACAACTTGGTCACCAAGCGCGCTGTCGTTGAAGAAGGCGGCACCATGGAATGGGTCGATGGCAACATCGGCTCTAAAGTCACCATGAAATATCCAGCGGTCTACCTGACTGGTGAACACGCCTCCGGTGAGACCCTTACCATGGCCTTTGCTGGTTCCGGCCAGTACCAGGACACCGGATCCAAGATGGTTCACTTGGCACCAAACACCAAGTCGAACATCATCTCCAAATCCGTTGCCCGAGGTGGTGGACGCTCCGCATACCGCGGGCTCGTCCAAATCGCCGAAGGGGCCAAAAACTCCACAAATAACACCGAGTGTGACGCATTGCTTGTCGATACGATCTCCCGTACCGACACCTACCCATACATCGACATCCGCGAAGATGATGTCACTTTGGGCCACGAAGCAACCGTTTCCAAGGTTTCCGAAATGCAGCTGTTCTACCTGATGAGCCGTGGCCTGTCAGAAGAAGAAGCCATGGCCATGATCGTCCGCGGTTTCGTAGAACCCATTTCGCGTCACCTGCCAATGGAATACGCACTCGAACTGAACAAACTGATTGAACTGCAAATGGAAGGATCGGTGGGCTAAGCGTGGCCAACACTGACGCAACAACTCTCGACGACGGTCCAGACCTGTTAATCCCAGGCATGGGCGAAGAAGGCGAAACACTTGTCGTCAAGCAAACCGCCGGCCAGCAGTCCGATACCGAAGAAGTCAAATACGGCACCTCCCGCGCAGACCGTCAGACCAGTTTCAATCTGGCAGACTTCCCCGTGTTAACCGGCGAAGAAGAAGACTGGCGCTTCACGCCACTACATCGTCTTGCCGGTCTGCACCTACCAGAAGGCGACGACGCACTCCTGACCGGAGCGGCACCAAAAGTCTCCGTGACCGAACACAACGGCATCACCATTGAAACCGTAGGTCGCGATGATCAACGCCTCGGATCGTTCATGGCTCCAGATGATCGCACCTCAGCCGCAGCATGGGCTTCCTTCAGTGAAGCTACCGTGATTACAGTGGCCGATAACCTAGAGATCGACACTCCGATCACCATCTCGGTTGAAGGCAACTCGAACGACCCGGCAGCCCAGCACATCTATATTGCTGTGGGAGCGAACTCGCACGTGAATCTGGTCATCAACCAGACCGGCAAAGCAATCCTGTCGCAGAACATTGAATTTGCCGTAGGTGAAGGTGCCAACGTCAACGTCACCTCAGTCCAAGCTTGGGATGACGAGACTGTTCATGTCGGGTCCCAGCAAGCTTCGTTAGGTAAAGACTCGACCTTCAAACACGTCGTCATCACCTATGGTGGTTCACTGGTCCGTTTGACCCCAATCACCCGTTTTGCCGGTGAAGGTGCTACGACCAACATGTATGGCCTGTATTTCGCTGACGCGGGCCAGCATCTGGAACACCGCATCTTTATCGACCACTCCACAAATAACTGCACCTCGGATGCCCTCTACAAGGGTGCACTCCAGGGTAAAGGTGCACGCACCGTGTGGGTAGGCGACGTCCTGATCCGTGGCAACACCTCAGGCACCGACTCATATGAGAAGAATGAAAACCTCCTGCTGACAGAGGGCGCCCAGGCCGACTCGATTCCCAACTTGGAAATCGAAACTGGAATTATTGACTCCGGTGGTCACGCATCCTCTGTAGGACGTTTCGACGAACAACAGCTGTTCTACCTGATGGCTCGGGGTATCCCAGAGCCGGTCGCACGCAAGCTGATCGTGCGTGGTTTCCTCAACGAGATCATCCAAAAGATCGGCATCGAAGAAGTCGAAAAAGCCGTGACTGACGTCATGGAAGAAGAAATCGCCGGACTCGAGCTCTAACCCCCTGTAGCCATTACCCAAAGTCCCGTCACCCACGGGCAACAAGGAGACTTTTACAACAATGTCAACTCTTGAGATCAAAGATCTACACGTCAGCATCGATACCGAACAAGGCGAAGTAGAAATCCTCAAAGGTGTCAGCCTGACCATCAACTCCGGTGAAACCCATGCGATCATGGGCCCGAACGGCTCCGGTAAATCCACCCTGGCTCAAGCCATCGCAGGGCACCCGTCCTACAACGTCACCAGCGGCGAAATCTTGCTCGACGGCGAAGACGTCCTGGAGATGGAAGTTGATGAACGCGCTCAGACCGGCCTCTTCCTCGCCATGCAGTACCCGGTAGAAGTACCAGGTGTTTCGATGACGAACTTCCTGCGTACCGCCAAAACTGCGCTCGATGGCGAAGCGCCTTCCATCCGCACCTGGACTAAAGAAGTTCGCGAAGCGATGGAAAACTTGGAAATGGATTCAACGTTCGCGACTCGTAACGTCAACGAAGGCTTCTCCGGTGGTGAGAAGAAGCGGGCAGAAATCCTGCAGCTCGAACTCTTCAAACCAAAATTCGCAATCCTCGACGAGACAGACTCCGGTCTGGATATTGATGCTCTACGCGTTGTATCCGAGGGCGTCAACCGTGCACAGGAAAACAACGGTATGGGTAATCTGCTGATCACCCACTACACTCGTATCCTGCGCTACATCAAGCCAGATTTCGTCCACGTTTTTGTTGACGGCAAGATTGTCGACTCCGGTGGCGCAGAACTCGCCGACCGTCTCGAAGACGAAGGCTACGTCAACTACGAAAAGACCGAAGCCACCGCCTAAGGCATCTCTGATAACGTGCTAAGCAGACGGATCAGGAGGTAAACCATGTCCACTGTTGCACAAACACCATTAGAAGACATTAAGGAAGCCCTCAAAGACGTCATTGACCCCGAACTCGGCGTCAATATCGTTGATCTGGGACTGCTGTACGGTCTGAACTATGCCGAAGACGGCGCTCTGATCGTCGATATGACGCTGACTACTGCTGCCTGCCCGCTCACTGATGTGATCGAAGATCAGGTGGGTCGAGCGATCGAGACGATGGTCGATGAGTGGCGTCTCAACTGGGTCTGGATGCCACCGTGGGGTCCAGAAAAAATTACCGAAGACGGTCGCGAGCAGATGCGCGCGCTGGGCTTCAACATCTAATCCCTCTGGTTTGCCAACCGGTCGCACACCTTTCCGGTATGCGACCGGTTGGTCATTTAACCGCATACACTGGTAACGCCCCACTTTCGATATTAAGGATCATTGATGCTCACAGTTGGCGTAGACGGATCGGCGCTCGGCAACCCAGGACCTGCAGGCTGGGCCTGGTATATCGACGACGATAACTGGGCTGCTGGGGGATGGGCTCAAGCCACAAATAACCGAGGCGAACTCACGGCCATCATCAAGATCCTGGAAGCCACACGCGACACAACGCACGACTTGAATATCTTGGCCGACTCGCAATACGCTATCAATTCGATTACGAAATGGATGGCCGGGTGGAAGAAAAAGGGCTGGAAGAAATCTGATGGCAAGCCGGTTGTCAACCAAGACCTGATGATCCAACTCGATGAGCTCATGACTGACGCTCAACAAGCGGGACGAACGATAACGTTTAAATGGGTCAAAGGCCACGCTGGTCATCCACTCAACGAAGCTGCCGATGCGCGGGCTAACGCTATGGCTAAGGGCTTTCAAACCGGTGATCCCGCACCGAGTGGTCCCGGACTCAATATTACAGATGCAGACGTTGAAACCACCGAACAAGCAGATCAGGCCGAGCCCGGTATCACCGCGTCACCAAACGGTACGGTAACGGTCCATACGCCATTGGATCGGAGACTCGCCGACATGATCGTGGATCGAGCCCAACAGCAAGGTTTGACCCCGCATCAGGAATTAGCGCGTCTGATACAAGCCGGGATGAAAGTACTGTATGAAACCGATCAGTGAACGAAATCGTCTCATAGCTGTCGGTCACCGTAAAATACTACTGTGCCGGCCCCTGTCAACCACCACGAGGTAAAATACACATGATTTCAGCACAACAGTTGTCTGTTGTCGTTGGCTCTCGGACGTTATTGTCCGATGTCACCTTCCACATCAACGCCGGCGACCGGATCGGACTCGTCGGACGTAATGGTGCCGGCAAGACGACGCTGACCAAGGTGCTCATGGATGAAGTCATCCCGGCAGCCGGCAAAGTCGTGCGTTCGGGCACCGTCGGATACTTGCCCCAAGACCCTCGTACGGGAGACTTGTCCCAAACCGTTCGTGATCGCATCCTCTCGGCACGCGATCTCGCTGAACTTTCACGGCGCATGCGACGGGCCGAAGAGGAAATGAGCTCTGCGGATCCCAAGTTGATGGAACGCGGAATGCGCCGATATCCAGCTGCGGAGGCAGAATTTATTGCTGCCGGCGGTTACGCAGCGCAATCTCAAGCTGCCTCCATTGCAGCCAACCTCGGCTTGGATAACAGCATCATGGACCGCCCTCTAGAGACTTTATCTGGTGGGCAACGACGGCGAGTCGAACTGGCAAGAATCTTGTTTGAGAAACCTGACACCATGATTCTTGATGAGCCAACCAACCACCTTGACGCTGATTCGATCGTGTGGCTTCGGGACTATTTGAAAACCTATGAGGGTGGTCTCCTGATCATTTCGCACGACTTGGATCTCATTGATGAGGTCGTCAATATCGTATTCTTCCTGGACGCTACCCGTCAGGTGATCGATATTTATTCCATGGGGTACCGTGCATATCTCAAACAACGTGAAGTGGACGAACGCCGTCGTCGTCGGGAACGGGCATCAGCAGAAAAGAAGGCAGCTGCCCTCTATGCGCAAGCAGATAAAATGCGAGCCAAAGCCACCAAGGCCGTAGCTGCCCAAAATATGGCTCGCCGAGCGGATCGGATGCTGTCAGGTCTGGCGGAAAAACGAGTCGAAGAAAAGGTCGCGAATCTTCGATTCCCAACACCCTCGCCGTGTGGCAAAGTCCCGCTGACCGCGACTGGTCTCTCAAAATCATATGGTTCAACCGAGGTCTTCACGGGAGTGGATCTGGCCATTGACCAAGGGTCACGCGTCGTAATCCTCGGATTCAACGGGGCAGGAAAAACCACTCTGTTGAAGTTGTTGGCCGGTCACGAACAGCCCGATGCAGGGGTCGTAGAGCCTGGGTACGGTTTGAAATTAGGCTACTACGCACAGGAGCATGAGACCTTAGATATTGAGCAGTCAGTCCTAGAAAACATGATGTCTGCAGCACCAAACTTGGACGAAACAAGCGCTCGAACCGTGTTGGGATCTTTTCTCTTCTCCGGCGACGATGCACATAAAACAGCCGGTGTGCTATCCGGTGGTGAGAAGACACGACTCGCACTTGCCACCCTGGTAGTTTCTGGTGCCAACGTGCTATTACTCGACGAACCGACAAACAACCTCGACCCTGCCTCCAGAGAAGAAATACTCTCGGCCATCCGCAACTACGAGGGTGCGATTATACTCGTGACGCACGACGCCGGTGCTGTCCAAGCGCTGGATCCAGATCGCGTGCTCATCTTGCCTGACGCGGACGAGGACATTTGGTCGGAGGACTATCTAGAATTGGTTGAACTGGCCTAAATTTTTCCTGCGCGCTACCCATTGAGCATGGCGTCTTCGATTTCCTCATCGGTAAGCTGACCCTTACGCCGTTTCACTGGCTTGACGCGTTCGATCCGGTGTGCAGATATGTAGCCGTCTTCTTCACGTTCGCCATAAATTTCATCCTCACGGTTTCGAACGGCCTTCTGATAGCCCAACCAGCCCCATACCGCGAATCCCATGAGCCCGAAAGTAAACCACTGCATCGAGTACGACAAGTGAGGGCCCTCATCACGTTGAGGCTCTGGTAGCTGTTGCGGCACAACTTCCATTTGTGGGGATTCAGCAGCCATCCGACCGTAGGCGCCCTCGGCCACGTCGTAATCAAGTTGTTCGTTAATGGTTGGCAGATGAATCGAAGCGACCTGGCCAGCTGGGGCGTCGCGATCAATAGTGCCCTCTCCAGGAACCACGCGAACGATAATCCGGGCTTGACCTTCCGGCGGTGCAGGCACCTCAGCCGGGGCTGTGGCATCAGCGCCAATTGGCAACCATCCGCGGTTGACTAAAATACGGTCACCCGATTCCGTAACAAACGGTACCAAGACTTCAAAACCCGGCACACCGGCCCGGGGACGGTTTCGGGCTACGATCGTGTCTTCCGCGAGGTATTGGCCTTGAACAATGATCGGAGTCCATTTGTGCTGTTCTTCAAAGTCTTCAAATAAGTGACCGGCTTGAGCATACGCAACTGGTTCAATGTCGTAGTTATCAATGATCTTATTGATCTCATCGAGTTTTTCCATGCGCCGGTCCATCTGCCATTCACCTAGGAAAAAGGTGGCGATACAGAAAATAATGCAAAAGACAAAACCACCAATCCAGGCACCAGACAGTAAGAACCGGAAATTGAGTTTCGGTTTCTTCGGCGTTTTGGACTGTTGTTCAATGCTCATAAAACGTTGTCACCTGGATAGCGGTTGAATCTCTTTGAGAAATGCTCGAGAGGATAAAAAGTCGGCGAGAAATTGTCGATGTTCGTCACACGCCAACCAGATTTTTCGTCGCTGTGGCGTATGGATCTTTGGGTTATTCCACAACAGCTGCCACACTGCATCAGCGCTACAAGCCTTCCGAGAGCAGTGCGGCACGGGGGAGTGGTCTTGACTCGATGCAGAACCGGACTGTAGGAGATTGCCTAAGAGATCAGGACCTTGCATTATAGCCCTCCTGATCGTCGGTACGGTCAACATGTTCGGTATGGGATGCATCAGTCGAGGGCTGGTGGTCTGGTATATCATCGACGATGTCACCCACGATCACGGTGTCTTGGGGGCTTTCTTCAGCGTCATGCTGAGCCGCTTGGAGAGCCGCTTGTTGAGGAGGAACGGACTGAATCGAACGACCCTGGACTTGTCGAATATTATTTGCGATCTGCACGCCGATCCACGGCGCTAGCATACCGCCGACAAATACCGCGATCTGTACCCATCCATCCGTCATTAAGACCACGAACAGCGAAGCGATCCGAACACCGATCAGGACGGCATAGATGCGGTTCTTTCGCTCTGAATCAGCTACAACTGATTCGGATGCTCCGGTGATGAGATAAACTTGGTGATCTTCTTTTTCGTGTTGACGCGAATGCTCGCGACGCTCTCGCCGCTGGTGTCTGGAGGAGGATTTCGACGTAAAGGCCAAATCGTCTCCTTTCGAGCCGAACCACGTGCGGCACAAATTTCGTTACTTTAGGGGTTGCAGCCTCTATTGTCTCACTTTCCCGCTTAGAGTAGTGACAAAACCTCTCGATCTATCTCAAGGAGAAAATGTGGCGCAAGGCCGAAGTGTGTTGGTAACCGGCGGAAACCGGGGGATTGGTTTAGCCATTGCCCGAGCCTTTCAAGCAAATGGCGACAAGGTCGCGATCACCTCTCGTTCCGGTGAAGGCCCGGGAGATTTATTTACCGTACAAGCAGATGTAACCGACCTGCCATCACTGGATGCGGCATTCGAAGCAATTGAAGAAGCGCACGGTCCAGTCGAGGTGTTGGTGAACAACGCCGGTATCACAAACGACCAGCTCTTGCTGCGCATGTCTGAGGAAGATTTCGAACAGGTCATCGATACGAACCTCACTGGATCATTTCGTGCGCTGAAACGGGCTACCCGTGGGATGATTCGTCTGAAAAAAGGCCGTGTCATCTTCATTTCTTCAGTCGTGGGACTGTACGGTTCCCCAGGTCAGATCAACTACGCTGCATCAAAATCGGGGCTCGTAGGCATGGCTCGTTCCTTGACCCGTGAGCTTGGTTCACGCAACATCACAGCAAATGTTGTCGCGCCAGGATACATTGATACCGAAATGACGCAACAGCTCAGCGAAGACTTGCAAAAACAGTACAAGCAGGCCATTCCGGCAGGTCGTTTTGCCGCGCCAGAAGAAGTCGCCAACGTCGTACGCTGGTTAGCGTCTGAAGAAGCAAGTTATATTTCCGGCGCTGTCATCCCCGTCGATGGCGGTCTAGGGATGGGACACTAAAAACATGACACAAACTCAAGATTTGGCCAATAAGGGCATCATCGTCACAGGCTCGTCGCGCGGTGTTGGTGCTGCAACCGCCCAACTTCTCGCCGAACGAGGTGCTGGCGTGGTCATTAATTACCGTCAAAAAGCGCCACGCGCGAACAAGGTCGTCAAACAGATTGAAGAAGCTGGTGGAAAAGCTGTCGCGGTGGGTGGCGACATTACCACTACCGAGGGTCGCCAGGCAATGATTGATGCTGCCCTTAACTCATTCGAGGGTCTCGACGTGCTCGTGCTGAATGCTTCTGGAGGTATGGAAAGCGACCTTGGGGAAGACTACGCAATGCGACTCAACCGTGACGCCCAGGTGGCCATGCTCGAAGAGTCTCTCGAAGCGATGAACGCTGGGGGACAGGTCGTCTATGTCACCAGTCACCAAGCACATTTCATTGATGACGTACCGACCATGCCCGAATATGAGCCCGTCGCCAAATCAAAACGAGCCGGCGAAGTCGCGCTACGTGAACGCATCCCCTTGCTCAAAGACAAGGGCATCGGCTTCATCGTGGTCACCGCGGATATGATCGAGGGCACCATTACTGCAACCCTACTGAATCGTTTGAATCCCGATGCCATCGAATCTCGTCGTCAAGCGGCAGGCAAGCTCTACACGGTGGATGAGTTTGCCGCAGAAATCGCAGCCCTTGTGGGGCGTGATGATCTCGAAGTAGGCCACACCGAATATGTTGGCGGTGCTAAGGATTATTTCGAACAGTTAGAAAAGAACTAAAACGCTTTTCCAGTGGCGCCGACCGACTTTGGTTCGGCGCCACTGGTGTTTCTCGACCCTTCGCCCTGCTGGGAGTTGCTTAGAGTCCCAACACAGCTCGGAGAATATCGTGACTTGGCACCTCAATGATGCAGTCTGCGTGCTGTCGAACGATTGGTTTAGGGCAAAATCCGACGCCGTATCCGGCAAGTTCAATCATGTCGAGATCATTCGCCCCGTCGCCCACAGCAACGGTGGCTTCTATGGGTACCTTGTGTTCCGTGGCCCACTGCTGCAACATGTCAGCTTTCGCGGTTCGATCGATGACCCGCCCGGTCACTTTCCCGGTGAGTTTACCATTGGAGATTTCTAAAGTATTCGCCATGAAACCGTCGAGTCCAAGCTGCTGGGCCAACGGCTCCAGCGCGTGGGTGAAACCTCCTGACACGGCATAGACGTAGCCACCGGCTTGTTGCACGGCGCTGACGAGTTCCTGTGCGCCGTCGTGAATGGTTGCCGCTGCTGCGACGTCGTCGAGGACTTCGGTTGGCAGCCCTTCGAGCGTGGCCACGCGGTGATGTAGAGAGTCTGCAAAATCTATTTCACCGCGCATTGCACGCTCGGTAACTTCCGCCACTTCCTGCTCCTTGCCGGCGTGCGCTGCCAGCAGTTCAATAACTTCTTCATGGATTAGTGTGGAGTCAACATCAAACACCACGAGAGGAGCCTGACGTTTGAAGATTTCTACTTGTCGTGCAGGTAGAACGGCCGGGTACCAATCTGTTGGCAGATCCTTGAGCCGATCAGCCGCAGAGACCCACCGATGACCGGTAAAACCAACACCTTCAAGGCTCTCCGCATAGGTGGGGACACCGTCTAATCGTGGATGACCCACGTTGTTATAGACCACCACTCGGTCACCAATCTTCATGTTGGCAATATTTATGGGCATTCCCGGTTCCTTTCACCAAATCGTCGTGCATCTAGCCTAGTCTGGTTGCTATGAGTTCAACCGAATTGCTCCCCTCTGCAACACATGCACAACGCCCGATCGTCGCCCCTCATGATTTTGAACCATTAGAAGACGCCGTCATTCATATGTCTCACGTGACCTTACGGCGTGGTCAAAATGTGTTACTTGATGATGTGTCATGGCACGTTGAAGAAGGACAGCGTTGGATCGTCATGGGGCCAAATGGCGCCGGCAAGTCGACGCTGGTGAATATCGCAGCCACTCGCATGCACCCTACGTCAGGAAATGTCGCAGTATTAGGCGAGGTATTAGGTGCCGTCGACGTATTTGATTTGCGCCCGTCTATTGGATTGTCGTCTACCTTATTAGCTCAGCAAGTTCCCGGTGGCGAGACCGTGGAAAACCTGGTTGTGACGGCCGGGTATGGCGTGACCGGACGATGGCGTGAAGAATACGAGCCGGAAGATTTGCGGCGTGCTCAACGCCTTCTGTCTCGGTGGGGGATCGCCGGCTATGAGAACCGCACATTCCGTACCTTGTCAGAGGGCGAACGCAAACGTGCTCTCATCGCACGTGCGATGATGACGGACCCTGAGCTGTTGATCCTCGATGAACCCACAGCAGGTCTGGACCTGGCAGGTCGTGAAACCCTCGTCCGCTCACTGTCACAGCTTGCAGCAGATCCGTTTGCACCAACACCCATTCTGGTAACGCATCATGTTGAGGAGATTCCACCAAACTTCACGCATGCGATGCTGCTGCGGGATGGTCAGCTCATTTCGGCAGGTCCAATTGAATCCGCCTTAACCGAAGAAACGCTCTCGGAGGCGTTCCGACTACCGCTCAACGTCTCACGAAACGCCCAAGGACGATTCACTGCATTTGCTCGCACTTAGACACGGTCTCCTAGCCCATGGAAATCTTAGGTTTGGAGTGGTGGCAGGCCGTTATTGTGCTGCTCGCTGGCTTTTGGGCCGGAACCATTAATTCAGTTGTTGGATCTGGAACGCTGGTTACTTTCCCCGTTTTAGTGTCTGTGGGGTTTCCTCCTGTAACCGCACAAATGTCGAATGCCATTGGACTGGTCGCAGCAGGGTTTTCCGGGACGTGGGGATACCGTCGCGAATTGCGAGAAGCCGGGGCCATCGCAAAGAAACTCACCTGGGCATCACTTGCGGGTGGCATCCTTGGCGCAGCGCTTCTCATGCAGTTACCGGCCACTGTTTTTGACTACGCAGCTCCCGTGTTGATTGTCCTGGCAGTGCTCATCGTCGTATTCCAGCCTCGTCTCAATGCGTGGGTTCGTCATCGACGCGAAGCAGACGGAGATGAACCGGTCAATCCTCTCGCCCCGCCGCTCCCATCTGGTCGCGTGACTCCCGGACTTGTTCTGCTGATTTTTCTGACGGGAATCTATGGCGGATACTTTGTCGCAGCACAAGGCGTATTGCTGATGGGCATACTTGGAGTGTTTATGACCAGTGGCACTCTGGTACACGCCAACGCCATCAAGACGTGGCTGTCGCTTGCGGTAAATGTGATTGCCGCGGTCGGTTATCTATGCTTTGCTTTCGAGCGTATCGATTGGACAGCCGTCTTCCTCATTGCCATCTCATCACTTCTTGGTGGCTCATTGGGTGCCAGAATCGGGCGACGGATTCAGCCTACGGTCTTGCGCGCAGTGATTGTTGTCGTTGGACTATTAGGCCTGATAAATATGGTGCTGCGATTGCTCAATGGCTAGCGCCATCATCGCCGCTCTTTAAAACTATTTACACAATCATGCCCAGATCATGAAGATGCTAGATCGATAAATACCGTGTAAGATATAACCTTGGTCCAACGGCCAATCCATCAATTTATCTTCGTGCGGCTGGCAAAATCCAGTGGCACCAGCGAAGGAACTCAGTATGAAAAAAGATATTCACCCTGATTACAACTACGTAATCTTCAACGACCTGGCATCAGGCGAACGTGTTCTCACCCGCACGACTGCTACTTCGCAGCGCACCGCAGAGTGGGAAGACGGCAATACCTACCCGGTAATCGATGTTGAAATTTCCGCAGCTTCACACCCGTTCTACACCGGTAAGCAGCGTATTTTGGACACCGCTGGCCGTGTTGAGCGCTTCAACGCTCGTTTCAAAGGCTTCGGTGGCAAGAAGTAACCAGAGAGGTCTTCTTTCAATAAGCTTGACGGCAGCGTCGCACCCTCGGTGTGACGCTGCTTGTGGTTTAAGTATCAAACTCAATGCGTCGCATGGCGTTCACTGCGCATGCGCGCGGAGATGAAGGCAATGACTGTCCCGACAAGAGACCCAATAAAGGTCTCAAAGATGCGATCTGCCACCAGCACGGCTGGTTCCGTCGGCTGAGCCAAACTGATCATTAACAACGCCAGTGGCGTGACCACCAGCATGGCGACACCATAGTTCCGACCGATGAGCAGCTCAGCCGCCCCTTGCAACGTAATGACCACAGCAATTAAGGCCAAGGTTGGTATCTCCAGCCACAGCAATACGGCAGCGATCAGCACGCCCAACGTTGTGCCAGTAAATCGTTGCAGACTGCGGGTAATTCGGGAGGATGTGGCGGCTCCCGCAAGGACCACACTTGCCGCAACCATGGCCCAGTACCAATGGTCATCGTCAAATGTCTGACCAATCAGCCCCGCAAGGAGCGCGCCGACCCCGACGGTGACCGGAACAGACCATTCACCCCGGAAATCTGCCTTTTCCAAGGGGCGGAACACTTTCACGAGGCTGCGCGTTCGCAAGAACCCCAGCGTGGCGGTCAGAAACAGACTCAGCAGCACAGCCGCGCTGGAAACAACAAGAACCTGGGCAAGATTGACCCAGGTCGCTGGGATCGTCGCCACAGCCCCTGCAGCAAATACCGCAAAAGTGGCGCCACCGGGATGCCAGCGATAACCGATGGCGATGGCCGTGACAACCGTTGCGATCAAGGCAATGACCATAATTCGAACGGTCGTTTGTGCTCCAATGATGGACAGCAGTGTGCCAACGACCATCACGGTGATAAAAACAATCCCAGCCCCTAATTGCATACGAAGCCTGTCCCCGTAGTAGTGAAACCGGCCATATAGTGCAGCAAGCGAACCGAATGATGCATAGATCGATAGATCCATTCGGTCCAGTAGGAACAAAACTACAAGCGGTACCGCGATAGAAGTCGCAGCACGGATGGCTACCCGGTGAGCGCCAGCATGAGGACCAAACGTCAACGTCGACCTGCGAATCTTTTGAAGAGGCGACGTTTCAGGCCCAAACCAATTGGTATTACTTTTGGTAATACTCGTCTTCTCCTAAGATCGCGAAATAACCATGTCCTTGGAGATGATCTTCATCTTCGGTACGGATCGGACCGCCGTCACGGGAATCGAGTACCGAAAATACTGCGCCGATAATACCGGAAATCGTCATGAGGATAGCCGCTGGATTCGCGATCGCCGATCCAGCACCTTCCCAGCCCGACCCCAGAAGTACTGCAATCAATGCTGTAGCTTGATCAGGGCTGCCTGCCGAAAAAATCGTGCTATCAGGCAGAAATAAGCCCACGATAAACGCCCAGAAAAATGCGAACCATAGCCATGCCACTGATCGTTTTGTAGGGGTCATACCCCGTGACGTAGGAAATCCAAGTGTCACGCCGCCGATGCTGATCAGTAGAATCGGCAGAGTGATCGTCACGACCCAGGCGATAGGGACAGTCGTCCCAATGACGAGTCGTGGAATCAAGATCCACGCGGCAAGCACCAAGCTACCTATCCAGCCGCCAAAGACTGCGAATTTATGCCACCCCGTTGGCACGTTGTTATGTGAATTTCCCATATGTTACAGCTTAGCCGCAAGTCCTCTTCTATGGACTTGTCACGTGAGCTGAACAACATCACCGTGATAAACGATCATTACATCAAAAGGACGCATGTGGTGGCCGACGCGGTGACTGCCGTATTTGTTGTCTTGAGTCATGCCGCCCGACCGAACTGGCGCAGACCAGTACAGTAGAACCATGACTGCTCAAGATGCTGCTGACACGAAACACCTTCATGGCGAGTTCAAGGTTCCCGGCGGAAAATTAGTCATCGCTGACCTTGACCTGACGAATGAAAAAATCTCGCGAGCCAACATTAATGGAGATTTTTTCTTGGAACCCGATGATGCACTGGTAGACATTAATCGTGCGCTGGAAGGATTGCGTTTTGATGCAAGTCACAGTGCCATCGTCAATGCAATTGAAGGTGCAGTGGACGAATCGGTAGTCATGTTTGGCTTCGATAGTCATGCTGTGGCAACCGCAGTTCGTCGAGCCACCGGATTTGCGACACGGTGGGATGATCATCAGTGGGAAATTATTCTCCCAACAGAGATACCGATCTATACCCAGGTGGCGCTTGATGAGATCTTGACCCGAGATGTTGGGGCGGGACGCATCAACCCGGCAATGCGTCTGTGGCGCTGGCCCCTATCGGACCCGTCTGTCGTCATTGGCTCTTTCCAGAGTTACAGCAATGAAGTTGACGCAGCGGCAGTCGAACGACATGGCATTAAGGTTGCTCGCCGTATCTCGGGTGGGGGAGCGATGTTCATGGAAGCCGACAACGCGGTGACCTATTCGCTGTATACTCCGACCTCGCTGGTCGATGGGATGAGCTTTTCTGATTCATATCCTTTTCTTGATGCTTGGGTTATGGACGCACTGCAGCACATGGACGTCAAAGCGTTCTATGAGCCGCTCAATGACATTTCAACGCCTCAAGGAAAAATTGGAGGCGCGGCACAAAAGCGTCTGGCATCGGGATCCATGTTGCATCATGTCACGATGTCGTATGACATCGATGCGCAGAAGATGACGGAGGTGTTACGCATTGGGCGCGAGAAAATCTCGGATAAGGGCACGACCTCAGCACAATCTCGCGTCGATCCTCTACGTCGTCAAACTGGGTTGTCCCGTGCTGAAATTTGGGATGTCATGATCAGTACCTTCCAGCAACGTTACGACGCGACAACCCGCGAAGTCACAGCGGATGAACTTGCCCGGGCAGAGACATTGGCCGAGGAGAAATTTAAAACCACCGAGTGGATCCACCGCGTGCCGTAGGAGCATCGCGGAGTTTGGCCGATGAAGGTTTTCATTCTCCGCAACCTCCGCGAAGGCTCCAGGCTCTTTAGTGCGCGGCCTGCGCGATGAGACGAAGTGCAATATCTGCTCTGCGCTCGATCACAATGCGTCGCAAGGCTGCGGGTGCTTTGAGATATTGTGCTAACCAGGCGTCAATGGTCACTAACACCGGATGTTTGGCCTGTGCGGCCGGTCCGCCAGGAACGGGTTGGTGTTGTAAAGGGAAAAGACCATTAATCGTTCTCGAAGCCAGATTATTTGATCGTGAATTCCAGATCATCAGAAGACTCTCGAGGAGGGATTGTAAACGCTCCGCACCGAATTCTGGCGCCGACGATAAGAGACCGTCAGCTGTAGCAGTCAATTGGGCATTGGTGAGTCTTTCACCGCGTTCGTCTTGCCCGCGGAGTACCTGTTGCCATAAGGCCATACGCTGTTCGGTATCAGGAAGAGCTGCTATTGCCGTGCGGTAGAACAGCTCATTCGTCGCGGTATGAGAGGCAGCCAGTTCGTTGTCGAGTCTCGTGCGATTTATACGCGCGGTGGAAGCCAAACTGATGAGTAGTAACCACCGCATCTCATCGTCAATGCGTAGACCTGCAGACGATTCGGAAGACTCATGACTGGCGAGCAGCAAGGTGAGTTCAGGTGCAAGCTGTTCGGATCCCATGCCCAATTGTGTTAATGCCCGAGCTGCTGAACGTTGTCGGTCGGAACCAGGTTCCAGTACCGCAATAGCGTGCAGTAAGGCGTTGCTGAGAAGCTTCGTTAATTGTGTCCGTTGCGCGGTCGGTGCAAATTCTTTGAGCGCCGTTACTGCCTGACCGAGCACTCTGGAATGCACCGAAACGTCATTGATAGATTCGCTCAGTCGAGCTACCGCGGTGACAAAGTCTGCGGCAGGCAAGCTCGCCTGTCGGACCATAGTCCATAAACTGGACCATACGGTGGCAACCGCTGTTGAATCCGGGTCTATCACCGGATGGGTCAGAACTGCTTCAAGTGAAGCGGGATCCAGCTGGACCTGAGCATAGGTTTGATCGTGATGATTGATTAACACAACGCGTGGTCGTGAGTCCTCAACAGTCAACTGCTCAACTACCACGGATGCACGACCGGACGGTATTTCCACCGGCACTTGGTCTGTGACCACTAGTTGATCGTTCTCGTTGAGTGTTAGGACTGCAACGAATAAGGTGTGCGGTCGAAGGACGACTTCTCCGGTTTGGGGATCGGTCCCTGATTGCCGAATAGTCACGCTGCCATTGTCGGCGATCCGCGTCTCAAGGCTCGCCGGACCCGATGTTTGCAACCAGGCAGGTGCCCAATCGTGTACATTGCGGCCGGAGGCTTCTTCCAAGACGGCTAAGAAGTCATTGAGTTGTGCAGTCGAAAATGCAAAGCGCGAAAAATACGTCCTACACGCGGCTAAAAACGAATCTTCGCCGACATAATGAAATAGCTGTTTAATGACTGCAGCGCCCTTGGCATAAGTTATGCCATCGAAATTTTGACGTGCAGCCTCAAGATCGACGATGTCAGCCACGATGGGATGAGTGGTCGGATAAGAGTCCTGGACATACGCCCAGGCCTTGCGTTGATGCGCAAAGGACTGCCAGGCACCCGGCAGTTGTGTTGCATCAGCAACGGCTTTTGTACCGAAAAAATCAGCAAAAGATTCTTTCAGCCACAGGTCATCCCACCATTTCATCGTGACAAGGTCGCCAAACCACATGTGCGACATTTCATGCATCAGCGTCGTGGCGCGTGCCAGGTGTTGTGATGATGTCGCTTGCGAAGTGAAAATATACGACTCGTTAAAGGTAACGAGGCCAGGGTTTTCCATCGCGCCCAGGTTATATTCGGGTACAAATGCCTGGTCATATTTACCCCAAGGGTAGGGGTAGTGGAATTGTTCATGAAACCAGCTGAGTCCCTGGCGCGTCAGTTGGAACAATTCTTCAGCGTCTACATGCTCTGCCAGGGATTGACGGGCAAAGATGCGCAGCGCAATAGGGTCAGCATTATCTTTCGTCGGATGATCCCAGCTGCTGTCAAATTGCGCATAGGGCCCGGCGAGAAACGTGGTGAGATATGTTGACACCGGATGCGTAGGAGCAAAACGCACCTTGACGAGTCCGACACCCGCGGGCTCTCGGGAGGTTTCGACACCATTGCTGGCCAGTATCCAAGAGTCCGGCCCAATCATGGAAATATGAAAGCGTGCCTTCAGATCCGGTTGCTCCATATTCGGATACACTCGCCGGGCATCTGCTGGTTCGAATTGAGAATAGAGATAGACCTGACCGTCGACGGGATCGAGGAATCGGTGCAGCCCCTCTCCAGAGTGTGAATAGCGACTCTGTGAATGAATCACGACTTCGTTGTCTGTTGCTACGTTGCGGATCAGAATGCGGGCTGTTCCAGTTATTTCTGCAACATCTTGAGCCACCCCGTTGACCGTGACGGCATCCACGGAGTCACCAAGGTAGTTAAGAAAAGTGTCACTACCGGGTGTAGTTGCGGTAAACCGCAGGGTCGTCGTCACCGGGTAGGTTGGCAGATCCAGGGTCATGGCCTGGGACAGATCAAGTTCAATTTCGTAGTGACTGAGCTCGATCAACCCTGCACGTTGGCGAGCCTCATCGCGTGTCAAACGATCGTCATTGAGATGTTGGGTGATAGACATAGCCTTCATTCAATCATGGTGAGACGGGTGTTGGAATCGCCAACCAGCACGCCGCTGCTCCGTATCACGACAACATGCCTCAGCGTGCGGTTCCGCATTCTTAGGGAGCCGCACGCTGAAGTATCGTGCCCGGTGGGCTATGGGATCAGTTTTGTCGTGCGCGATAAACCTTTTCAGGGATCGGAGCCTCACCGGAAGCACGCTGACGGCGGTAATACTCTGCGGCTTCTTCTTGGCGTTCACGTTCAGCGCCGGAGGCGATATCCATTCTCAGATGAGCTGGAGTGTAACCGAAGGAATCAACCAAATCTTGAGCGTGGGGTCGTAGCCGTGCAGCAAGTCGATTCGTATATTGACGAAGGGTTTTCGCTCGCTGCTGTGAGATATGTCCGTATTCGATAAACCATCCCAGATCTTGTTCGATCGTGGACAAAGCAAATAAATTGCGCATCCATGTCATGATCTTTCGAGTCTCTGGGTCTTGAATGCCATCAAGGGCTTTCGTAAAGGATTCCCACTGCAATAGCTGGGCATACGATTTCGCGGCTTTAATCAAATCATACTGATTGGCATTGAACGCTCGAGCTTGTTCAGTCTGGGTCTCTTTGGCAACCGGACGTAAGGCGTCGGCTACTTCGGCAACCTGGGTTCGGACTCGGTCGGTGAATAATGCTCGTTGTACTTCAGGATCTTTG
This sequence comes from Enteractinococcus sp., assembly GCA_036516115.1. GTDB lineage: Bacteria > Actinomycetota > Actinomycetes > Actinomycetales > Micrococcaceae > Yaniella. The sequence continues at coordinate 86,354 of DATBUL010000053.1, forward strand.
AGCCACGCTGCTGACCGTCGTTCTGAGCCCACGTCGGATACTTGTTGCACGACCCGACGAAGCCCAGAGCGCTCATAAAGACTGTATTCAGCCCGTTCCGCCACGTACCGGGTCAAAACTTTGAAGGATGGGTTGGCAAATTCTTTGGAGTAATCACCGAGTAAACGACGCCCTACCAGTTGCAACAGCACATTGTTGTCACCTTCAAAGGTGGTATAAATATCGAGATCATCACGTAGTGCATTAAATCGGTTCTTGGAAGCGATGTATCCTGCTCCACCGGTAGCTTCACGTGCTTCCTGATAGACGTCCATGGCATTCCAGGTCGTCACGGCTTTAATGCCCGCTGCCAGGGTTTCCAATTCTTGTCGATTGGCATCTGTGTCATCTTGTCCAGAAAACACTTCATGGAATTTCACCAGGAGGTCGTTGGTTGTGAAGATATCGGCATATGTGCGTGCCAGCCGGTCGATCAGACGGCGCTGATGTAGTCCATAATCTAACAGCACCTGCTCTTCAATATCAGAGGCGGCGTTGAACTGTCGGCGTTGGTTTCCATAGGTTATTGCGCCGGTTAGTGCGAGCGCAGATGCGTTTGCTGCGGTCGTAGCCAACGACACTCGTCCTTGAACTAATGCACCAAGCATGGTGAAAAACCGTCGTCCTGACGAGGGGATGGTGGTGGTGTACTTGCCATTTTCGTCTACATCGCCGAGTTTATTGAGCAGATTTGTACGAGGAATACGAACGTGCGTGAAATGCAATCGTCCGTTGTCGACGCCGTTGAGTCCGCCTTTATAACCGTCATCTTCTCCACCGACGCCGGGGAAGAAGTTTCCGTCATCATCTCGTAACGGAACGAAGAAAGCATGTACCCCGTAGTTGACGTTTTGCGTAATGAGTTGGGCGAAGACGACGGCTGCTTTACCGTGGAGCGCTGCGTTGCCCAGAAATTCTTTCCAAGCTGCTTTGAACGGTGTATGGATTTCGAACTCATCGTCTTCGGGTATATAGGTGGCTGTTGTATCGATATTGCCCACATCGGAGCCGTGTCCGATTTCTGTCATAGCATAGACACCAGGCAGGTCAAGATTCAGAACCCCAGGCAACCATTTTTTGTGTTGCTCTGAGTTACCAAGCGCTAAGATGGCTGAGCCAAAGAGTCCCCACTGCACGCCACCTTTAATTTGCATTGAGGGGTTAGCATGAAACATCTCAGCAAATCCCGCTACGTTTGCACCGGGGTTCTCTTGACCACCGAATTCTTTAGGGTAGGCCTTCCCGATGACCTTTCGAGTGGCGAGTTCACGAAGCTGGTTCAGTGTCAGTTCACGCTGTTCTTCCTTGGTGAGGTTGAATTGATGATGAAAGATGGGATCTTCCATCATCTTGCGCATTTGACGACGGTCCTCTGCCCAAGGGCCTAAGAGAAGGTCTTGAAGTTCATTCTGGTCAACCTGTAGGTCTTTGTGTTTCAACGACATTATTCCTCCTGTGAGAGTTTTTCGCTGAGGCCTTGAGTCTCAAGGCCCACCAGCAGCCAATTGGCGATATTGCGAGCAAGATCTTCGGCAGTCATTCGGTGAGGTTGCTCAGGGTCAGCTATCCACTCTTCACCGGCAGCACGGACAAATCCCACGGCTGCGACCGCCCAGTAGTAGGCCAGATTTTTATCGTGAGCATCTGAGGGGATGTTTTGATATTGCGGTATCGCGTTCTCAATGGCTCGTTGCAAGAATCGAGCCATATTCTGGCGGAAAATATTCATCCCTGTGGGGATCGCGATTGAGAAGTTGTACACGTTAGGGGAGGAATCAGCCAGTTGCAAATAGGCCAATACCATCGTGTATAACCCGTCACGGGCGCTGGGCGCTGAAGTGCCAGCTGTTTTGAGTTCCGCTTCCATAAAATCAATTGATGCTTGCGCGACCGCCTGCTGGAGGCCTTGTTTGTCGTTGAAATAGCGATAGAACACCGATTTCGAGGTCCCGGCGTGCGTTGCTATTTCTTCCATTGAGACATCAGGTCCAATAATGTGGACAGCAGCACGTGCTGACCGAATCAGATCATTTCGACGTTGACGACGGTGTGCTTCCCAGCGTGTATTGCGCCCGTCCGGAATTGGTGTTGCAGACATCTTCACGATACCGAGAGTATCAGGTAAGGTGAGTGTCCGTAAACACACTGACCCGTAACCTCAATCATTGGGAAAGAGATTTGCATGACTTCTACATCTTCAGCTGCAATTGCCGGTGGCACGCTTCGTCCAGCCGTCGTCCTGGGTGGTAACCGCATCCCATTTGCCCGCGCCCATGGGGCCTATGCGGGCGCCTCAAATCAGGACATGCTGACGTCAGCGCTTGAAGGCTTGGTGGCTCGTTTCGGCATTCAAGGCGAAACCCTAGGTGAAGTCGTTGCTGGAGCGGTGATGAAGCATTCTGTGGACTTCAACCTCACTCGCGAGTCTGTCCTGGGCACGTCGTTGGACGCTCATACTCCGGCCCACGATGTGCAAACTGCCTGTGCTACAGGGATTGAGACGATTGGGGGAGTAGCCAATAAGATCAGATTAGGGCAAATTGACTCCGGGATTGGGGGCGGCGTCGATACCATTTCCGATGCGCCGTTGGCCTTCAATGCCGAAGCACGCGAGCTTTTCATGCAGCTCAACCGCGCACGCACAACTCAAGACAAAATCAAAGTCGCGATGAAACTACGCCCCAAACATTTCGCGCCGCTCGCTCCGCAAGCTGGTGAAGTTCGCACTGGACTCTCCATGGGTGAACACCAAGCGCTGACCACCCACCACTGGGGGATTACGCGTGAAGAACAAGACGAACTCGCGATGCATTCCCATAACAACATGGCCGCGGCATATGACGAAGGGTTCTTCAATGACCTCATCACGCCGTTCCGAGGTCTTGACCGGGATAACAATATGCGCCCGGGCTCCACGATGGAAGCCCTCGCCAAGCTCCGAATTGCCTTTGGCAAACAATTCGGGGAAGAAGCCACCATGACGGCAGGAAATTCGACGCCGATGACTGACGGAGCGGCTGCAGCACTGCTGTCCTCTGAACAATGGGCGGCAGAGCATCATCTGCCAATTCTCGCTGAATTTGTGGACTTTGAGGTAGCTGCCGTTGATTTCGTCAATGGCAAGGATGGTCTGCTCATGGCCCCAACATATGCAATTCCACGCATCCTTGATCGCCATGGCCTTGGCCTTGAAGATATTGATTTCTTTGAAATTCATGAGGCGTTTGCAGGAACAGTGCTGGCGACCATGAAGGCGCTTGCAGATGAAGAGTACAACCAGCAGGTCCTGGGTCGAGACACTGTCCTGGGGGATATCGATCGGTCCAAGCTTAACGTGAAGGGTTCTTCCCTAGCAGCAGGGCATCCTTTTGCTGCAACTGGGCCTCGAATCGTTGCGTCACTCGCCAAGATGCTGCACGAAAAAGGGGAGGGCTCACTCGGGTTAATTTCCGTGTGCGCTGCCGGTGGTCAAGGCGCTGTTGCGTTGATGCGCGGACGCTAAGTGAAGAACTCGAAGCTCATTGAAAGGACAGGTGCGCTTGATGTCACACACAGACGGTTACACCAGGTTTGTTAATCGGCCCCTTGGGAAACACATTGCGAAAACTATTGGCCTACCACGACCCATCCCACTACGTCGTCATACCAAAGGGGATCGCCTGGTTGCCGGGCCGATTCTGGTGATCGGCAATACTGAGGCGGGGGACACCGTTGCGGAGCATTTGTGGGCAGAAGAGTATGACGTGCGTCGAGATCCGGGCTTGAAACAACGGTTTGCTGCAATCATTGTGGCGCTTGACGATGTGAACCACCCAGAAGAGCTCTCAGAGCGGGTACTACAGCTCGGCTCCACATTGCGTGGACTGGATCCTAACGGCAGAGTCATTACCATCTTCCGTGATCCACAGTCGAAAACACCTGCTGATCCTCAAACTTCAGCTGCCCGTCACGGCATCGAAGGATTCACACGGTCACTGGCAAAAGAAATGCGTGCTGGTTCCACGACGAACGGTATTGTCCTGGGTGACGACGTCACCATGGCCGCACCTGCTGCACAAGCATCTCTTCGATTCCTGTTATCGGGCCGTTCAGCATATGTTGCAGGACAATTTCTGAGGATCTCGTCGACCGCAGGGGTCATCCCTGAAGACTGGGACACCCCCTTGGCCGATAAGATCATCGTCGTCACCGGTGCTGCCCGGGGTATCGGTGAGGCCATCAGTGAGACGCTGTCACGTGACGGGGCAACCGTCATTGGCGTCGATATGCCCGCTGCCGGCGAGACTCTGAGCCAGGTCATGAACCGTGTCGGTGGTATCGCTGTGCAATTGGACATTACCCAAGAAAACGCAGGACAGGTACTGTTGCAGCTCGCCACTGAACGGTTCGGACGGCTTGACGGCATTGTCCATAATGCTGGCATCACTCGAGATAAACTGCTGGCGAATATGGATGAGGCGCGTTGGGATTCCCTCATTGCTGTCAATATCAGCGCACCGCTGCGAATCAATGAGCACTTCCTCGCGGCGCTCGGACAAGGGGTCGTTGCCAAGAACTTGCGGATCACCTCGTTGGCTTCGACATCGGGAATCGCCGGTAACCGCGGTCAAACGAATTATGCAGCAGCCAAAGCCGGCATCATTGGGATGACTGAGGCCCTCGCGCAACGGTTAGCAACCACCGGTGGTTCCATCAACGCGGTCGCTCCTGGTTTCATTGAAACCGCCATGACCGATGCGATGCCGACCGCTACTCGGGAGGTCGCTCGTCGAATGAACTCACTGCAACAAGGTGGCCGACCTGTAGACGTCGCCGAGGCCATCGCCTTTTTGACTTCAGATGCTGCGGCCGGTGTCAATGGCACAACACTGCGAGTCTGTGGACAATCGATGGTAGGCAAATAATGGTGGAACTCAACATCGCGGATTCCACTCCGCGACCGGAAACCCTACGGACGATCCCGATCGGCGAAATCCCTTCGCTCACATCGTCATACGGCAAAGTGGCCGTGAGTCTATGGCGTGCTAAGCAGTCGGTGGCTTCCAGCCTGCCGGGCACTCGCTGGGAAACTACAGCCGTGATTTCGCGCATACTTGTGGATGAATACAATGCTCTCATGGGCTCATCTGGGGTGGTCGGGCAAAACTCTGCACCCTCGCTTACGGTACACATCACGGCGTTTGCTTTATCGACGGCGATGATGGCTGAACAGCGTTTTCCTCTGCCACTGCTCGGCATGGTCCACTTGCAACACAAGGTCTGGCACATGTCGGATGTGCCGATAGATCAACCCGTTCGTATCTCGACCTGGGCACAGAACATGGCACCGCACCATGCGGGCACCAGCGTCGAAATTTGGGTGCAAGTCTTTGATGCGACAACCGACAAGTTGCTGTGGCAATCCATGGCAGTGTATTTATCAAAGTCGGTCATCATCCCTGGAGCCCACAAGCCTCCGCGTCCAGAGCGCACACCATTTACGCCGCCTGTCATAACCGGGCAGTGGCAACTACCCAAAGATATTGGACGGCGTTACGGCGCAATCTCGGGAGATCGCAATCCGATTCACCTGTCCAACGTCACCGCAAAAGCATTAGGAATGCCGGGAATGATTGCCCACGGGATGTACGCGGCAGGTAAGATGCTCGCAGGCCGTGAGACATTAGCCCCTTATACCTGGGCAATTGAATTTGCTTCTCCAATGCGACTACCTTCTGAAGTGTCGGTCAATTACCACCATCAAGGAGACCGGTGGATGATAACGGGCTGGAATGCTCGGAATGAGAAGTTGCATTTTCTGGCAGAGATCCGGCAATTTTAAAGTCAAAGCCCTAGCGACCGGCCTCCTGCTCTGAGGCCGGTCGTCGACATTAGCCCCGAGAAAACGTCCTGCGGTAAATTTGTGTCATCTGCTGTGCCATAGCCGTCCAAGAGAACTTGGCCGCGTGCTCCACTCCGGCGAAACCACGGGCTCTCCAAAGTTCAGGTTGCTTGATTAATGAGCCCATCGCGTCAGCCCAGTCTGACGGGTTCAGAGAATCGATAAGCAGCCCGGTGTGTTGGTCAATTACCGCTGTCGCCAATCCGCCAGCACGATGAGCGATGACCGGGGTGCCACATGCCTGAGCCTCGAGGGCAACAAGACCGAATGTTTCGGCAACCGACGGCATGGTTACGGCGTCAGCGGCTCGCATGATCGAGGCCAACTCTAAAGGTGTCACAGGATCCGAAAATGAGCAATACTGGGCCACACCCACTAAGTGTGCTCTGGCACGTAAATCATAATGGGCACTCCCAGAACTGGCGCCGGTAAAGTGCACCACGGGTAAAGTGGTCCATCCACGATTTCGAAGGCTTGCCAGGGCATCAATCAATACGTGTGGTCCTTTAAAGTGCTGAAAGCGCCCCGCAAATAGGATTCGAGGTCCCGGTAGTGTGCTGCGCCCAGGCCATAAGCTGTCTGCATCGGGACGAAAAACCTCATGGTCGACCCCGGGATGAACCACCGTGACTTTCGTAGTGGAAACACCAGTATGATGTAGCAATTCTTGTTTTTCTACGATCGTATTTGCCGTGAGCGCGTCGGCATTTAGCGCGATTCGAGCTTCTCGTTCGAGCCGGTATCCGGGTTCGGTCCCTGGAGCCGAAGCGTTCTTTGCTGCACCAAGCGTGTGCATCGTGTGCACCACCGGGCAATTCAGAGAGTCGCTCACCTCAAGCGCGACGACCCCGGACAACCAGTAATGCGAGTGAATGACCACTCGGGCGTGAGCTTCTTCGCGAATAATCGGCAGCAACGCTTGCGCAAACTGTGTTGTTAATTCCACGAGAGCTTCTTTGGGAAGCGTGAGACGCCCTGCCACCACGGGAATGAGCTTGGAATTGGTCTGGTCATCCAATATCACGGGGACGTCTGCGGCAGAAGTTTTTCGAGTAAAACACAGCACTTGATGACCGGCGCGAATCAGCGCGTTCGTGAGGTTTCGAATATAGACGTTCATACCACCGGCGTCACCCTGGCCGGGTTGAGCCAGCGGGGAGGTGTGCATAGAGATCATGACGATGGTCAGACGTTCGTCCACGATGTGTTTCTCCGCTCCCACAGAAACGAGTGTTTAAACAAATGGATCGGGGTGAGAGTCAATCTCAGTCCCGATCCATCTGCTAACTTGTGCGCGGAGGGGGACTTGAACCCCCACGAGCGATAAAGCTCACAGCGACCTCAACGCTGCGCGTCTACCAATTCCGCCACCCGCGCTGGTGGTGAATTCTCCGGTGAAGGAGAAGGCAACAGCGATAAGCATAACACACTTTTTATCGCTCGTGCACCATGGTCGCACCTTATGGGGTCCGATAGGGTGACAGTATGACTCACATTTCAGACACTGGCACGATTTCGCCTGGATTTTTCCGCGATCGAGTTACCAAAATCACTCGAGATCTGATTCAAATAGACACCACTAACTACGGCGGGAATGACTCCCGTGGTGAACCGCAGGCCGCTGACTACTGCGCCGCGTTGATGGATGCAATCGGGATGCATCCTGAAATCGTGGAGTCTGAGCCAGGACGGGCTTCGGTAGTCGGGCGGATGCGGGGGTGGGATCCCGAGGCTCCCGCACTGATCCTGCACGGGCATCTCGATGTGGTGCCCGCTGATGCGAGCGAGTGGTCGGTGGATCCCTTTGCTGCGGAAGTGATCGACGATGTCATTTATGGGCGCGGTGCCGCAGATATGAAAGGCATGGACGCCATTATGCTCACCGCCCTGGAACACCTCTATGCGACAGGACAACAACCGAGACGCGATATTATCCTGGCATTTTTTGGTGACGAGGAGGCCGGGGGAGTCTACGGATCAGACTGGCTAGTGACTCACCGTCCAGAGTTATTCGAAGGAGCATCCGAAGCCATCTCTGAAGTTGGTGGATTCAGCGCCACGGTAGCTGGTAAGCGTGCATATTTTCTCCAGACCGCTGAAAAGGGTATTGCCTGGCTGAACCTCACAGCGAAGGGTACCCCGGGTCACGGTTCTTCACGACACGCTGACAACGCCGTGACCAAAATGGCAGAAGCTATTACGGCCATAGGGCATCATGTCTGGCCCTTGCACTACACCGCCACGACTCGACAACTCATGGAAGACGTGGCAGGTCTCATGGGCGTTGCATTTGACGAAACAAATCCCGAACCACAGCTTGAAGCCATTGGTTCCGCTGTTGCCTTTGTCGGCTCCACGCTGAGCAATTCCTCAAACCCTACGGGCTTGACCTCGGGCTATAAACATAATGTCATTCCCGGGAAAGCCCAAGCCACGGTTGATGCTCGGCCACTTCCGGGGCAAGACGATGAGCTACTCGCCACAATTCAGCAACTGGCTGGCAATCAGGTTGAGGTGGAGTACGAACATGCACGACACGCCATTGAAGCGCCTTTTTCTGGGCCATTGGTAGAGTCCATGATTGCTGCCATTGCCGCCGAAGACCCTGACGCCGTCGTCTTGCCGTTCATGATGTCGGGTGGCACGGATAATAACGCCTTATCGCGCCTGGGAATTGCCGGTTATGGCTTTATTCCACTGCAGCTGCCCGAAGATCTCGCTTTCCCAGAGCTTTTCCATGGAATCGATGAGCGGATGCCGGTTGATTCCTTAGATTTTGGAGTGCGTGCTCTCCTTCGGATTTTAGAACCACAGCACTAGCGTCTTGTGAAAGGACACCATGGCTTTGCCATATTCAAAACACCAAGATCGTATCGACGCCGTCCTTAGCGATGAAGTCCTCACAGGTATCCGAGAACGCGCCGCCGGTTACGATGAACGCAACGAATTTCCACATCACGATTTGGAAATCCTCAAAGGTACCGGCTATCTGGCAGCCCTGAGCGCCGTCGAAGACGGGGGTTTAGGCTGGGATTTTGCGACGCTGGTCGATGCCCAGAAAGTACTAGCCGGTGCGTCACCAGCAACTGCACTGGCGGTCAATATGCACCTGATCTGGTCCGCAGTCGCCACCATTTTTCAGGCGCACGGTAGTCACGACCTGGATTTCATTCTCAAAGATGCGGCCGCTGGTGAAATCTATGCGTTTGGGATCTCGGAGGCCGGCAATGATGCTGTGCTATTTGACTCGGATACTGTGGCCGAAGAGCTTTCAGATGGCTCGGTTCAATTCACCGGAACCAAAATCTTCACCACGCTGTCACCGGTTTGGACTCGTCTAGGAGTCTTCGGCAAGAGCCCGGACGGCTCCGAACTCATCTATGCGATCTTAGATCGCGCAGCAGGCAAGACCGAGACTGATGATTCCCGCTGGGACATGTTAGGCATGCGCGCCACCCAGTCCCACGTCACCCAGCTCAACGGTGCGGTGGCCCCTCCCAGTCGGGTTATTCGAAGGATCCCAACCGGACCTAATCAGGATTTATTGACGTTTGCGATATTCGCTTCATTTTTGACACTTATCGCGGCCGTTTACGCCGGCATCGGGGATCGAGCGGTGGAAATCGCCGCAGAAAAATTGCACACTCGACGATCCAAAGTCCACGGCACCGCACTGTCACAGGATCCGATCCTGCGCTATAAACATGGTGAAGCGATTCTGCGCCAAATGACCCAGGATCAGCAGCTGACCGGTTTAGCAGAAGCCATCATGGCTCGCACGGATTACGCTGATGAATGGTTTACCCGGCTTGTGGCAAATAAGATCGCAGCCGTACGCGTGGCGAAAGCCCAGGTGGATTATGCCTTCGAAGCGGCTGGAGGAGCTGGGTTCCATCGCACCCAGGAAATCTCACGACTGTATCGTGATGTCATGGCCGGGGTGTATCACCCCTCGGACGACGAGTCGGCCCACACGACCTTTGCGACTTTTGGTCTAGGGCCCCTAGAAAATTAGTTCTTAGATCGTTACGAGGGTGGACTCGACCTTGATCGCTTTGCGACGTAACCAAAAGCGTCGAGTCCCACCCCGATACAGCAGTGTGCGCTGCAGTTCCCAATGGCCGTATTCGGCGTGTTCGACAAGCCGCTGGCGAGCCTGAGCGAGGGATTCATCGGGCGCAACCGTAATCACCAGATACTCCCAAGTATGTCGACGGGTTAGAGACTCAACACTGCTGATGATCGGTGTATCTGGCACTCGGTGACACTCCTTTATGGTCTCACGGACCGGCTGTCGCTGGAATTACACCTACTGTAGTCAGCTTGCCCAGAAATCGGAATGTATCACGACAACTGTTTCGCACGCGGCCAAGCACACAAATGGGCAAAGTGTAGTCACCTGGGACAAACCAAGATAGCCTAGAGTCCATGAGCACCGATCCACGCGTTTCGCTTGAGGCCCTAATTTCAGCACTCCAAGAACATCTCGCTGCCGCAACTAATAAGCGAGGCGATGATGACCCTGCCCTAGAACACGCCTATTATGCGTTGGCCGATGCCTTTGAAGCCTATGAAGATGCGCTCTATGATGCCACCGCCGAAGTCACGCCCCTCGATATTTTCGAAGACGACGATGACGACGCTGATGACGATGACTTCGAGGCTTTCGATGATGAAGACGATGATTTCGATGAAATTGAGATCGACGGCGTGGATGAGTCTGACGACTAAGAGTTCCCAAGCGGCGTAGCTTCGAAAAATTTGCGGCCGAGTGTCGTAGGGTTGACCAGGTGAACTGGATTGAAGCTATCATCCTTGGACTGGTCCAAGGCTTAACCGAATTCTTGCCGATTTCTTCGTCGGCGCACTTACGTGTCGTCGGAGAGTTCTTGCCCGGCGCAGCAGATCCCGGAGCGGCCTTTACAGCGATCACCCAAATTGGCACCGAACTCGCGGTTCTACTGTACTTCTGGCGTGATATCACTCACATCATCGCTCAGTGGTTTAAGGCGCTTGCGGGGAAAGTTCCGCACTCCGATCCGGCTGTTCGGATGGGCTGGTTAATTATTGTCGGGTCCATTCCCATCGGAGTATTGGGATTACTCTTCGAAGAGCGCATCGACACGACGTTTCGATCATTGTGGATTGTCGCTACCATGCTGATCGTGTTCGGTGTGCTGCTTGCGATGGCTGATACCTGGGGCAAGCAGATCAAACCGCTCACGCAACTGTCATGGCGTGATGGTGTCCTGTATGGTTTCGCACAGGCTTTGGCGCTCATCCCAGGCGTGTCCCGTTCTGGAGGAACCATTACCATGGGTCTGGCCTTGGGGTACACCCGTGAAGCCGCCGCAAGATACGCGTTCCTCTTAGCGGTACCTGCCGTCTTTGCTTCCGGGTTTTATAAGCTCGGCCAATCGATTGCGAACCCAGATCCAGCAGCGCCCTACGGTATGGGTGAAACGATGGTTGCCACGCTCGTTGCCTTCTTGGTGGGTTACGCAGTGATCGCATGGCTCATGCGATTCATCTCAAATAACTCTTTCAAAATTTTCGTGTGGTATCGCATTGCATTGGGCGCGGCCCTTTATGTTTTGTTGGGACTAGGAGTCATTCACGCCTAACTCGACCCATCGTTGTTGTAGCCCCTCGGATCAGTCATTCGTAAGGAACTTGAGAGTTTTCATGAAATCTTGGATCACACCGTTTCCGGTTGCCCTGCCCGCACAGCAAGACCACTTGCAACTGTTTGATACCGCAACCCAGCAAAAACAACGGGTCACGGTCACCGATAACCACGCCACGATGTATGTGTGCGGCATTACCCCATACGACGCGACCCACTTGGGCCACGCCAACACGTATGTCACGTTCGATCTGCTGTACCGCTACTGGCTCGCAGCCGGCTATCGGGTGACGTACACCCAAAATGTCACGGATGTCGACGACCCATTATTTGAACGAGCCAATGAAATGGGCATTGACTACCAAGAACTCAGTGAAGACCAGACCAATCTCTTTCGTTCCGATATGCAGCATCTCAATGTGCTAGCACCCTCGCATTATCTCAGCGTTTCTGAGACGGTCGATTGGGTCCGCACCATGGTCCGAGAGATGCTCGACGCCGGAGTGGCCTATACCGTGCCCGGGGATGCCCGCAATCCGGACGGCGATATCTATTTCTCAATTGAAGCAGCCGAGCAACACACCGACTGGCGTCTGGGCTCCGTGGGTGCACACAGTCAACAAGAAATGACCGAGTTCTTCCCTGAACGAGGCGGGGACCCACAACGCCCAGGCAAACGCAATCCGCTTGACCCGCTGATCTGGTCAGCGCGTCGAGAGGGTGAACCCTACTGGCATGACGACGTGTTAGGCGATGGGCGTCCAGGCTGGCACGTCGAGTGCTCGGCAATTGCCTATCACACCCTGCCGGCGCCCTTTACCGTACAGGGTGGGGGCTCCGACTTGCGCTTCCCGCACCATGAGTTTTCGGCTGCTCACACCACAGCAGTCACTGGCCAACCGATGGCCGAGTATTTTGTGCACTCAGGCATGGTGGGACTAGATGGCGTGAAAATGTCCAAGTCACTGGGAAACCTTGAGTTGGTTTCGAACCTCGTGTCTCGCATCGAATCACCCATGGCAATTCGCGCCCTGCTGTTATCCCATCACTATCGCACTGATTGGTCTTATACCCACGAAAAGCTGGGTCAGGCCACTCAGCGCGTCGAAATGTGGCGCCAAGCTCTGGCGTGTGAACAAACCGGCGACGCCGAGCAATTGTTGCAAGACATTTTTGCTGCGCTTGCCGATGACCTTGATGCACCCCGAGCCCTGGACTCGGTCGATCGGTGGGCTCAGGACAGTATGGCACGTGGTATTGCCCGAGACAGCAACCTACCGTCGATCAATATCGCAGTAGTGCTTGATGCGCTCTTAGGCATCAAGCTGTACTGATCCAGTTAGCGGGTTCCGCCACCCTGCGTGGCGGAACCGCCACCGTCTTCATCTCGGCGTTTCAGATACCGTTCAAATTCTTTGGCAATTTGCTCGCCCGAAGCTTCTGGAAGTTGTTCCGTGTCGCGGGCTTCTTCCAATTGTTGGATATAGGCGGCAACATCTGGATCTTCGGCCGCGAGCTCATCAACCCCACGTTCCCATGCGGCAGCGTCATCGGACAATGACTGTAACTGCAGTCGCAGGTCTAACAAGTCTTCAAGTTCTTTCGTCAACGCCAACTGTGCCTTGGGGGAGGGGGACTGCGCCACGTAGTGCGGAACGGTCACCCACATCGCAATCGTAGGCCAGCCACGATTCGCAGCCTCGTCGGTCAGGACCCCGGTGATTCCCGTCGGACCTTCATAGGTGGGTTTGATGTAGCCTTCCATAGCATCCCGCAGAGTTTGTGAAGCACTCGATTTGGTCGGTGTCAGCGGGCGGGAATGAGGAACATCCGCGAGAAGTGCCCCGGTGACCACAATGGCGTCAATGTCCCATTGTTCTGCAGCGTCCAGGATTTCTTTGACGAAATATCGCCAGCGCAGGCTGGGCTCGGTTCCTAACACTAGATACAGTTCTGGCTGATCTGGATGCGTCTGACCGGCAAGAGCATGAAAGACTCGGGTGCGCGGCCAATCAACGTGGCCCGATCCGTCAGGGTTGCGCGTTACGACGGGCCGGGTGACCTGGTAGTCGTAGTATTCATCTTGGTTGAGCTCGGTGAGTAGATCAGCATTACACTGACGCGCGATTTCTTCAACGGTATCAGTGGCAGCATCACCTGCATCGGACCACCCTTCAAATGCGGCCACCAGGATACGCGCGGGACGTGCCGTACGCCCGGCGAGGGCGGCGGTGTGCTGAGTCAACCAGCCCAAGAAGCTCTGGTCGGTACCAGAAAATTCAGACATATAATCCATTCAAAGTTTTCGCAGATTCTTTATACCAGCTTAGCCAACAGAACTATCCGGTAACACTGCTCGAGCTCAATTGCTTGGCAGTATTTATCACGCCGTCGGCGCAAAGCGATTTCACTGTAGCGACTTGGGCGGGGTGGTCTTCAAAGTGTGGCAGAGTTTAACGCAGCATCGTATTCATGACTGCAAGAACGGGACCGTTGGCTATGCTTTCCAAGAAGGGCTTCAAAATCGCCTCGATTGCTGGCGTGCCAATTTATATTAGTTGGTCGTGGTGGTTTTTTGCAGCACTGATTGTGGTGATCTTCCGCCCCACCTTCGCGCTGTCGCTACCGGAGGCCAGCACCGAGTGGACCTGGGCGGTCTCGGTATTTTTCGTGCTGATCATGTTCGGAACGGTCTTAATACACGAACTCGCACACGCACTCGCGGCTCTGAGCTTTCGGTGGCAAGTCAATGAGATCACCCTCAACTTCTGGGGTGGCGCGACCACGTTTCAGCACTCAAGTCACGGGAGACCACAAACGCCACTGCGATCGCTTGTGGTCGCCGTCGTCGGTCCGCTGTCGAACTTACTAATCGCCGGTGCGGCATGGCTATTGCTGCGATTGGTTGTCGCGCCGAGTGCGACAACCTTGGTGTTGTTAAGTGTCACGGTGTGGACCAATGTGCTGATCGGAATGTTCAACCTCCTGCCCGGATTGCCGTTGGATGGTGGGCGAGTGGTGGAATCCGCGGTATGGGCAGCCACTCGTTCACGCGCACGTGGCATGCGAGCAGCTGGCTGGTCCGGACGCATCATCGTCGTGTTGGTGGTCGCGGGTGGGATTTTGATACCGCTGAGCCAAACCGGTGAGCTGTCAATTTTCGGCGTACTTATCGTCATCATGATCGCCACGATGCTCTGGCAAGCAGCTTCTGCTGCCATTCAGACAGCCAGGATGCAGTTGGTTGCCGAGCAAATGCGCATCATTGACCTGATGACGCCCGTCCAGACGATTTTGTCCGATACCAGCATCGAGCGACTCGTACCGCTTATGACCGCAACTCGTCCTGGATTTGAATATCAGCAACTTCCCATTGCGGTTTTAGAGATCGAGCCAACAACTGGCCACGAGAAACTGGTGGGATTGATCGACCTCGCAGCGTTGAGCACGGTGCCTCGTTCCGCTTGGCATTTGCCCGTCCATACGGTCTCTCGCGCGGTAACCTCAGCGGCGCAGGTCGAGGTTACCGACACCGTCGAAGCATTGTTCCACACCCTAATGGAACACCCCAGTGGCATTATCGCAGTAGCCGATACCACCGCGACACCTCACCGCATCATTGGCATCATCAATCCGGATACGCTTGCCGGAAGACTCTACGCCTAATTCAGTTTCTGAAAGGACTGTTGTATGACCTCCATGGGTGACAACCACACACCGATTGGTGCCCACACCCGTCGTGGCCCATTACGCGCGAGTGAGCGCGTCCAGTTAACCGATGAACGCGGCAAACTCCACACCATCACCTTGATTCCCGGCGAGGAATTCCATACGCAGCACGGAGTGTTGCATCATGACGACATTATCGGTGGCCCCGAAGGAGTGGTCATCGAAAACACTCACGGTTTCGAGTACCAGGTGCTGCGTCCTTTGCTTTCGGATTACGTGTTGTCGATGCCTCGCGGTGCCACGGTCATTTATCCCAAGGACACCGGGCAGATTATTCATATGGCCGATATATTTCCAGGTGCCCACGTCCTCGAGGCCGGGGTCGGTTCCGGTGGCCTATCGATCGCCTTATTACGTGCCGTAGGAGACCACGGCAAAGTGTTTTCCTACGAGCGCCGCGCAGATTTCGCTGAAATTGCCGAAGCGAACGTGACCACATTTTTCGGTCAACGACATCCGGCATTTAGTATCACGCTGGGAGACGTGCAGGATGAAGCCTTAGCAGAACACGAGCCCGGCAGCATTGACCGAGTGGTATTTGACATGTTGGCACCGTGGGAGGCAGTGGATACGGTGGCCACGCTCTTAGCGCCCGGGGGAGTGTGGCTCAACTATGTCGCCACCGCCACCCAGCTCTCCCGCATTCACGAAGCGATCCGTGAGGATGGCCGCTTCACCGCGGCAGAAGCCTCGGAAACCATGGTGCGTGGCTGGCACCTTGACGGATTGGCAGTGCGACCTCAACATCGGATGGTGGGTCATACCGGGTTTTTGATCATGGCCCGTCGCCTGGCCCTTGGGCAAGAGGGCCTTGAGCTTCGACGTCGCATTAAGACATTCAAACAAGAAGATATGGACATCTGGACACCCGAAGACTCCTCGCAATGGCGTCCTGAGCAACACGGACAGCGAGAACCCACGATCAAGCGCGCAAAGAAGGCTGTTCGTCAATCAAAGGCGCAAGCCCAACGAACCGTGGAAGCGCAGGAATCCGCACTTGCACAGGAAAATTCGCCCACAGACGATGAGCAACAGGCATAAAGTCGTCACACCATTGAAGAAGCCACGTAGACTGTAAAGATACGTGAGCGCAATGTATTTGGAGGTAGTGGTAGCTTGGCCGACAACACGCCGATTGAAACTCCCCGGGAACCCGTCTCTGCCCAGGTCCACCATGATTTGCGACAAAAATTCGATGCGACGCGACGTCGACTTGCCACGCTCGTAGAAAATAACCGCCAGCTGCGTGCCGATCTCGATGCTGCGGCCCGAAATAATCGGCGAATGGTCGATATCTTGAATCTCACGCGTGAAGAAATCACCACGCTCAAAGATTCCATCGCTGATAACGCCCAGCCACCGTTTAGTTTCGGCACGGTGCTGGAAGTTCATGAAGGCCGCGAGCACAACCCCGATGTTGAACTCCCAGCTGTGGCTCGACCAAGCGCCGACATCTTGTATTCAGGGCGGAAAATGCGCACCCACATCTCCCCGTTGTTAAGCGCCGAGGCCGTGACACCAGGAAGTGACGTCCTACTCGATGAGGGATTGTCCATTGTGGCCGTACTGGGTACCAATCCAACCGGTGAGACCGGCCGCGTCAAAGAAGTGCTGGATGATGCTCGATTAGTCATCGTGGGACGCAGTGATGATGAGTATGTCGTCAAACGAGCAGGGGAGCTGAAAGCACAACGCATCCGGATCGGCGACGCCGTTTTAGTGGACTATCGTTCTGGCTATGCCACCCAGGTCTTAGATATCTCGGACGTCCAAGATGTCATGTTAGAAGAAGTCCCCGACGCGACCTTCGATGACATCGGTGGCCTCGGAGAACAAATAGAACAAATCCGAGACTCGGTAGAACTGCCATTTCTCCACCCGGAGCTCTTCCAGGAGCACCACCTGAAACCTCCCAAGGGCATATTGTTGTACGGTCCACCCGGCACCGGCAAGACGCTCATCGCCAAGGCGGTCGCGCAGTCTTTAGCCGAGCGTGCCGATGGTGTCGATCACTCGTATTTCCTGAATATCAAAGGACCTGAACTCCTTAATAAATACGTGGGAGAGACCGAACGCCACATCCGGACCATCTTTTCCCGGGCGCGCGAGAAGGCCTCCGATGGGTATCCCGTCGTTATTTTCTTCGACGAAATGGAATCCTTGTTCCGCACCCGCGGCACCGGGACTTCTTCGGATGTTGAAACGACGATTGTCCCGCAACTCCTTGCTGAAATCGACGGCGTTGAATCCCTCCAAAACGTGATCGTCATCGGCGCATCAAACCGCGAAGATATGATCGACCCCGCCATTCTGCGTCCCGGACGACTCGACGTGAAAATTCGAGTCGAACGACCCGATGCCCAGGGCGCGCGCGAAATCTTCCAAATCTATTTGCGCACCGATGTACCAGTACATCCCGACGAAATTCTGACGCACGGCGAAGTCTCGGCGGCCATCGAGCACATGATTGAAGAATCCGTCGAGACATTATATGCCCGGAACACGGCAAATCAATTCGTTGAAGTCACCTATCTCGATGGCAGCACCGAAGTATTATATTTCGCCGATTTCGTCTCGGGTGCAACAATCGCCAATATCGTAGATCGCGCCAAGCGATTGGCAATCAAAGACTATCTCAGTGCCACAGCATCCGACCGTAACGCATCCAAAGGGTTACGTACCAAACACCTGTTGCGCGCGATCCGGGAAGAAAAATCGCAGCAGCTGGATCTTCCGGATACCTCAGCCCCACAACAATGGTTGCGCTTGGCTGGTCATCGAGGAGCCCAAGCAGCATCGCTGCGTGTTCTACAGCATGACCAAGGATAACTCGATGACATTACCGTCGTTGATTCCTGCCGCCCTTGCCGCCAAATTCCCAGCCGATCGTTCTACCGTGGGCTATGGGGTCCACCGTGTGGTCGGGCTTGAAACCGAGTTCGGTATTCACGCCCCCGCGCATCCTGAGGCATCCCATTCGGTGATGTCATTAGAACTTATTAACGCCTATGGGCATAAACTCGCCCAGGACGGCGTCAATGTTGCGTCCACAGAGTGGGACTATAACGAAGAGTCACCGCTAGCAGATGCACGCGGGTGGCAAATGCCACGTTCCGTGGCTCATCCAACACAATTAACCGATCAGGCCCTGGTGACTCCGGACGGGCAAGAAGTGCACATGTTAGTGAACCTCATCTTGCCCAATGGGGCTCGATTCTACGTCGATCATGCTCATCCGGAATATTCCTCTCCGGAAACGACCAATCCCCTCGACGCCGTGCTGTGGGACCAAGCAGGAGACCGGATCGCACAAGAAGCTGCCGACCACATCGCAAGCCAAGACGGGGCAGCTCGAATTCTGCTGTATAAAAACAATACCGATTCCAAATCCGTGTCCTATGGGGCACACGAGAACTATTTGGTGGCCCGAGACCTAGACTTCGATGAATTAGCGCAACACCTTTTGGGGTTCTTCACGACGCGACAAATCATCACCGGTGCTGGTCGGGTTGGTATCGGCAACCTCAATCAGCGGCCCGGTTTCCAAATCTCACAACGCGCTGACTTTTTTGAAGAAGAAGTCGGATTGGAAACCACGATTCGCCGTCCGATCGTCAATACGCGCGACGAACCACACGCCCACCCCGATACGTATCGCCGATTACACGTCATTATCGGAGATGCCAATCTGTCGCAGTATTCCACGTGGCTTCGAGTAGGCATGACCTCCCTGGTCTTATCGATGATCGAATTGGGCGAAATGCCGTTGGTGGAAATAGCTGAACCCGTAGAAGCGCTCCAAGAGATTTCGCACGACCCAACGTTACAAACCCAGGTCTTGGTCAACGGGCGAGGATGGCTGACAGCCATCGAAATTCAACGTCTCTACCAACAGGCCGCGGAAGATTATCTGAACCGCTATGAAATCGACGATGCACAAAGTCGTGACGTTGTTGCCGCCTGGGCTGAAGTGCTAGATCTTTTAGAGCAGGATCCAGCGAAGTTAGCAGACCGGCTCGATTGGGTCGCCAAATACCAACTCCTCAATGGCATGCGACAGCGTCACGGACTGAGCTGGGGTCATGCCAAGTTAGCGATGCTCGATCTCCAATGGGCTGATCTACGCCCAGACAAAGGCCTCTACTACACCCTGGTAGCACGCGGTGCACTACGCACCCTCGTGACCGAAGACCAGATTCGCCAGGCGATGCACCTGCCGCCGTCGAGCACTCGGGCCTGGACACGCGGTCGATTGATTGATCGCTTTGGAGCACACCTGGCCGGAGTATCCTGGGAATCGATCCTGCTCAGACCATTCCGGGCCGGCCCGATCCACCGCTATTCCCTTTTGGAGCCGTTAGCTGGCGCTCGTCATGATAGCAATCATCTGCTGTCCGAAGGACAACCACAGCTGACCCTGGAAGATACTCCGGCGAATCACGAAGAAATAGCCGCGCTCCAGGAGCTGTTAAAACCATATAGAGTCACCGGACGACAATAGTCCGGCAGTTGGAAGGAGTTGAACATGGCACAAGAACAACGTCGTCAAGCATCACAGCGACGAGAAGATGACCCGCACATTCCCGACCCGCTACCCGAAGGTACCCCGGCACCAGGTTCCGCTGCAGCCCAAACCTCGGATCTTGACTCACTACTTGATGAGATCGATGACGTCCTAGAGGTAAATGCAGAAGAATTCGTTCAAGGATTTATCCAAAAAGGTGGCCAGTAACGGGTCACCGTCAACACCCTGAAGAAAGAACCACACCTCAACCATGTTTTCGTCGAACGAGCCCCTCGGGATGGAAGCCTCCTTCGTGGCTCACCTACAACAGCAACACCCAGAGCTCATGCCGCGCCACATTGATCAGCGTCCAGATCTCATGGAGGCCACGACCATCACCGCGTTGAAATTTGCCGACGGTGTCGTCATGGCCGGTGACCGCCGCGCCACAATTGGCAATCGGATCGCTTCCTCACATATGGAAAAAGTCTTTGCGGCAGACTCACACTCGCTCATTGGTGTGGCTGGGGTTGCTGGAATAGCCATCGACATGGCCCGGTTGTTCGCCGTCGAATTGGAACACTACGAAAAATTAGAAGGCACGCAGCTGAGCCTGCTTGGTAAGGCCAACCGATTAGCTGCCCTGGTGCGTGGTCACCTCGGACACGCAATGCAAGGAATTTCTGCGGTGCCATTATTTGCCGGTGTCACCCCGGGGACCCAAGACGCCAAAATCTTTTCCTACGACGTGACCGGTGGCCGCTTCGAAGAACGCAACTGGCAATCTATCGGATCGGGTTCTCCGTATGCCCTGACGACACTCAAACGGCTGTGGTCTCCGGATGCTACGAGTCACCAGGCGATTGAAGCCAGCTTGCAGGCACTTATCGATGCTGCCGATGCCGACGCTGGAACGGCCGGCCCGGATCCGCTCAAGGGGCTCTACCCGGTGGTATATGTGGTGACCGGTGACGGTGTGAGCAAGATTGCTGACAGCGTCATTGCTGAACTGGTCACCGGTCTTGAAGGGAATCAGTAAATGCAGCCACCTCTCTATGTTTCACCTCAACAACACATGGAAGACCGGGCCGACTTTGCTCGGGCCGGTATTCGACGTGGTCAACCGGTCGTCTTCGCATCAACCACCGAGGGCATCGTGTCCTTGACACATAACGCCTCCCAATCCCTCTTTAAACTGTCAGAAATCTATGACCGCATCTCCTGGGGTGCGGTCGGTCGCTACAACGAGTTCGAAGCTTTACGACAAGCGGGTATCCGATATACCGATACCCGCGGCTATGCCTATGAGCGCTCCGATGTGACCGCTCGAGGTTTGGCCAATATGTATGCTCGAACATTAGGTGAACTGTTTTTATCCGGGGCCAAACCTTTTGAAGTCGAAATTGGCGTTGCAGAAGTCGGTGTAGCTCCCGACGAGGACCGGCTGTATCAAATCACCTTTGATGGAACACTGCTAGAACACCGCGGTCTGCTGGTCTTAGGTGGCAACGCGCCCGAGCTCCAGGAAGAACTCGAAAGGGCTCTGACCCCCGCAACTCGTGCCGTCGAAGACACCGTGTCGATTATTCGTCGACAGTTGGGTACAACCGATTCCCACGTGGAACTTGCCATCCTAGATCGCGACCCGCAGACTCTGCGCGGTTCCCATCGAGCCTTCCGACGTCTCGATCCACAGGACTTCTAGGAGCACGCGTGGACACCAGAATTATCGGGGTAGAAACTGAATATGGGGTACACACCGTCCACCCCACGAAACGGCCTTTAGCCCCCGACGAAGTGGCCCGGTACATGTTCAAACCGGTTGTGGCTTGGGGCAATTCCTCCAATGTGTTTATCCCCAACGGTTCGCGTCTGTACCTCGACGTGGGGTCGCATCCTGAATATGCCACCGCCGAGACAACCCGCCTCGAAGAACTTCTGGCATCCGATGCCGCCGGGGATTCCATCATGCATATGCTGGTGACCCGGGCCCAGCAGGCCATGCTAGAAGACGGCTTTGACGGCGACGTCTATCTGTATCGCAATAACGCTGATTCCTTGGGTAACTCATATGGTAGTCACGAAAACTACATGATTGAACGCACCACCCAGTACCGTCGACTGACCGAAGCGCTGCTACCATTCTTGGTTACCCGTCAACTCATTGCCGGCAACGGGGTGGTTATTAAAGATCCTGCGGCGTTACCCCTGGCTGGGCAGTTTCCAGTTCAGGGTGGACCGCATTTTGCTTTCTCTCAGCGTGCTGACTACATGCACGAAGCGATCTCGTCGTCCTCGACCCGTGCTCGCCCGATGATTAATACCCGAGACGAACCACACTCCGATTCGACGAAATATCGTCGGTTACACGTTATCGTGGGCGATTCGAATATGTCCGAAACGACCCAACTGGTGCGCTTTGGGACCACCGACCTGCTCTTGCGGATCATCGAATCGGGCAAACCATTGCCCAACTTACAATTGGCGCATCCAGTGCGCGCTATCCGCCAAGCCTCGCATGATCTGACAGGTAATACGCCATTGGAATTGGCCGATGGTCGAACCATGACTGCTCTGGAGATTCAAGAATTCTATTTCACGCAGGCCCAAGAGTTCCTAACCCGCAACGGTCCACACCATGAGCATGTGGCGCAAGTCATGGATCTCTGGTCGAGAACTCTCCAGGCTATCGCTGTTCAGAACTTTTCAGCAATCGACACGGAAATCGATTGGGCGATCAAGCTAAAGTTCATGACCGCATATGCACAGAAAAATAATTTGGACTGGGATGCTGCCCGATTAGTGCAGTTAGATATGTCCTATCACGACATCCATCCGCACCGCGGGCTGTTCAATCTCCTAGAAGCCAGGGGAGCGGCCGCCAGAGTGCTCACCGAGGCGCAAGTCCAGGCGGCCCACGATAATCCACCCTCGACAACGCGAGCATTATTACGCCATCGGTTTATCGAAACCGCACGAGCGATGGGTATGGACTATTCGATGGATTGGATGCATATGAAGCTTAATTATCATCCCATGCATACCCTGTATGTTCGTGACCCGTTTGAAACCGATATTTCAGTGGTGGATGAGCT
Organism: Enteractinococcus sp.; assembly: GCA_036516115.1. Classification (GTDB taxonomy): domain Bacteria; phylum Actinomycetota; class Actinomycetes; order Actinomycetales; family Micrococcaceae; genus Yaniella. Next base: position 109,228 of record DATBUL010000053.1, read on the forward strand.
GTTTGCTAAAGTCGCCTCAGCTGGCCACTAATGTTTGGTTGACCGCACTACAATAGCAACGGTTCAACACCTATCGACAAGGAACTACATGTCACCTCAACCTCGCCGGATACGGCTTGCCACCGTCACGGGCCTTGTGCTCAGCGCAGCCCTGGCATTGACCGCTTGCGGCTCGAATAATGACGCCGATACCCAAGGCACCGAACAGTCCGCGGCGATCCCGGATGTGGAGATTAGTTACGACATTTCAGAAGGTACCGAAGAGGTCAGCATTGATGGTGAACTCACCAGTGACCAACCGGTAGCCTGGGTTATCGCTGAAGGCGATGGTGAGCCACTGACCGAAGATGCTCTCGTCGAAGTTCACAGTGCCAACATTGATATCGAAAATGAAGAAGTCCTCGGCCACGACTTTGATCTCGGTGGCATGGCGTTACAGATGCGTGACTTACAAGCCGGCAACCCGCAGACCTATGAGGCATTTCTAGGTGCTCCCGTGGGCTCTGATGTGGCTATTTATCAGCCCGAAAATGGTCTCTACGACGGCGCTCCAGCAATCTTGAATATTGCCTCTATCGTGGAAGTCCTGCCCTCTCACGCCAACGGTGAGACCGTTGCACAGGCTGAACTCAACGACACCCTGCCAAGCGTGACGTTGGATGAGGAAACTCAGGCCCCCAGTGTAGAGAAGCCCTCCGGTCAAGCCCCCGAGGACCTCGTGGTAGATGTTCTGAAACAAGGACAAGGACGCCAGGTGCAATCCGATTCCAGCGTCACGATTCACTACCGCGGGGTGTCGTGGTCCAACGGTGAAGAATTTGACTCCTCCTGGGGACCCGATAATTCCGGGGCTCCCATCACTTTTGATCTTCAGAGCCTCATTGTCGGCTGGCAAGAAGGTTTAGCAGGTCAAAAGGTTGGATCGCAGGTTCTCATGTCGGTACCGCCAGAACTTGGGTACGGTGGATCCGAACACGAATTAGCCGATGAAACACTCGTATTTGTGATCGATATCCTGCACTCTGCCGATCCGATGACCGCCGAAGAATAAATCACTCAACGCACAATCCACCATTAGGAGACGCCATGTCATTTGGCAAACGCGAACTTGATCGTCCACGCCCAGAAATCGATTTCCCAGGCGAGACCCCACCGACTGAATTAGTGATCGAAGATATTATTGAAGGCACTGGCAAAGTTGTCATCCCAGGCACTCCCATTGCCTGCCATTATGTTGGCGTTGCTTGGTCCACCGGTGCTGAATTTGATGCTTCATGGAATCGTGGTCAACCACTCGACTTCACGGTCGGGGTAGGACAAGTCATCGAAGGCTGGGACCAAGGTTTATTAGGTATGAAAGTCGGCGGACGTCGTCGACTCGAAATTCCACCTCACCTTGCCTACGGTGAAGCCGGTGCCGGCAACGATATTGGCCCGAATGAGACCTTAATCTTCGTGGTAGACCTGGTGGAGGTCCGCTAACGGTGTCCCGATCCGCGGAACGTGTTGTTTCGCTGCTCTGGCTTCTGTTAGAAGCCGGAGCGATTGGGCGTACCAAACCTGAGATCTTCAGCTATCTCTACGATCACATCAATTCTTCTGAAACCGCTCGAGAACGTCAGTTTTCACGCGATAAGGAAGCGTTAACTGCGATTGGAGTGCCCATCCAGTGGCGGCCCCAGCCCAGCGCAGACGATGTGTATCTCATCGATCGTGATCGGCTCTATCTTCCGGACATGGCCCTCAGCGACGAGGAAATTCTCGCGCTACACCAAGCGCGAGCGTTGTGGTTGCGAACCCCGATTGAAGACGCCATTCACGCAGCCCTGGCCCGTATGACCGCACAGCAGCCCGCGTCGCCCCCGGTGGTTGGCGCACAGCTGGCCACCGGTCGGGCACTGTTAACGGATCTCGTTGCAGCAGCGCGCGAACAGGCTCCAGTTAAATTCCGGTATCGTACCGTTGGCCGGGATGAGATTAGCATGCGAAAGGTCCGGCCGTGGGCAGTGTTGATGGCCCACCAACAGTGGTATCTGATTGGGTGGGATTTCGACCGGGGTGGCGAGCGACTATTCAAGCTGTCACGAATTGAGTCCAAGACGATCAGCTCCTTAGCCACTGACGCTGTTGAGGATCAACAACAAGGTTCCATGCGCCCCGCGGACTTCGATATCAATGAGGTTCGAGAGCGGTTATACACCCAACAACCTCCTGCGGATGGCTACATCTGGCTTGTTCATGGCACCGCGTCCGGTCTGCGTATCCGTGCTCAGATAGTCGACCAACACGAGGGGTGGGAGCTGCTACGGATAACCTATCGTGACCCACTAAGAACAGCGGCAAGTATTGCTGCTCTGACCACAAACGCTCAAGTCGACCATGAACGCAGTCAAGAACTCGCAGAACTGACCTCCGATATTCTCGCCATGGTGCGCGATGCCCACCACGGAACATCACCGCTGACCGTGCCGCAACTGATAAAAGTTACCCGACCACGCCGACGGGCGAGTGACCGAGAAGTGATCGCGCGACGTCTAGGAATTGTAGCCGTTGTCAATCAACATGGTGGGTCCTTGTCACGTGCCACCATTCGGCAACGCTTTCGAATCAGCGATGCCACGCTGACCGAGGATTTGACGGCCATGCAGTTCTGGGGGATGCCGGAAACGGACTTCGCCGGTGGTCAATTCGAAGTCGACCCGCACGCTGATCCCATCGAGATCAACAATGCTGAATTATTAGCCCAACCCTGGCAACTGTCTGCGCCCGAAGCGATCGGACTGATTTCGGGGCTGAGCGCTGTCCGGACGATTCCTGGCATTTCTGTCGCTCAGCAGGAGGCGGCACAGTCTCTTGAACAGAAACTTCGCGATGCAATCGACACTGTGGCGCCTCAGGTGGGTCCTCACGACGCAATCGTACATCCCGATCTGAGTCTTGGCGACGATGACGACATAGCTGAGATCTTGCATCGAGCGGCACGCCAACATCTGGTCGTCAAGATGAGTTATTATTCTGAGTCCTCAGGGGCCATTAGTAGTCGCGCAATTGAACCATTGCAGCTGATGTATTCAGCTGGCCATGCCTATGTTCGAGCGTGGTGTCGCAACACCATGGAGCTCCGCACCTTCCGCATCGACCGCATCGGTGCAGCAACGACGACCAGTCAGCATTTTGTGCCAGTCCGTGAAGAGCTCGAAGGTCAGGGTATTGCCCCGGACGTCACTGAGGATGCTGTCACCGTGGTGGTCCATGCCACTCACCGCCAACGTGATGTGCTGCGTGCCTACCATCCACTTGCGACTTCCGTAGCCGATGATGGCTCCATGTTTGCAGAACTTGCTTTTCGTTCCGTCACGCCACTTTTGGAACTGCTGACACTCCACCCAGGACAAATTATTGTCGTCACTCCCCAAGAGGTACGCCAGACCGTGTGGCAGATGACTGATCAGGCATCATCGACCACAACTGAATCAACTCGCGAACTGTTCTAGCGACTGTAGAATAGAGCCAACTGTACAGAAAGGTAGACCATGCAGATCTTTAGGAACCCAGTTATCCTCCTGGTGTTAATCCTGCTGGCATTCTTGCTCTTCGGCGCGAATAAGCTACCAAAGATGGCCCGAAATCTTGGGCAATCAATGCGCATTTTGAAGTCCGAAGTCAAAGAAATGAAGCACGACGGCAAAGACAGCAAATCACAGAATTCCTCTGAAACCCCCGACGTCGAAGCGGTTGAAGGCACGGTGATTTCTAACGGCGAAACCACTGCCAAGGAACGCTCCGAGGGTCACCCCTCGAACTAGTATCTGACAGCGTCTATGACCTCCACTGACAAACGTCAGGCATCTTCGAAAAAACGACGTGGCAAAAAGCCACCGAGAACGCCTGACGGACAGATGTCGTTGCGCGAGCATCTGCGAGAGCTGCGCAATCGTTTCTTTAAAGCCGCCATCGCCATTGTGCTTGGCACCATCATCGGGTTCATCGTCTACCAGCCAGCCTTTACGATTCTGACCGAACCCATCACGCGGTTGTCGACTGAAGAAGCCCCTGTTGAAGTGATCTTTTCTTCAGTGGCCCAACCCTTCGACATCATGCTCCAGGTCGCCTTATTCATTGGGCTAATCCTGTCTTCACCATTTTGGTTGTATCAAGTCTGGGCCTTCATCGTGCCCGGCCTCAAAAAACAAGAGCGCAGTTACGCCTTAGGGTTCATCGGCGCGGCAGTTCCCTTATTTATCGGCGGGATCGCTCTGGGCTGGTTTGCGTTGCCCCAAGCCATGGCATTTTTCACATCACTCACCCCAGACGGCACTGCCCATCGGGTGCTCGCCACCGTATATATTCCATTCGTGACTCGGTTACTTTTGGCATTCGGCATCGCGTTAGTCATCCCCGTCGTGCTCGTCGGTCTGAATATGGCAGGGATCCTTTCTGGCAGAACGATGCTCAAACACTGGCGCATTTCGGTATTTCTGATCGCAGTCATCGCCGCTATGGGCGCCCCCGGATCCGACATTATGACGATGTTCTATCTTGGCGCTCCCTTAACCGTGCTATTTGCTTTAGCCCTAGGAATTGCCCTCTTAAATGACAGACGGCGGGCAAAGCGCGAAGCCAAAGAGGGGACCCCTGGTGAAGCTGAGATTCAGCGCGGGGCACAGCCTCTGTCTGATTTGGGTCACGACGACTAAAATTAGGCGCTATGTGCCCCGATTCATCAGATCAGTACCACGAACTTACTCCGTCGGAGCGCTATGCAGCTTCACGAAAGCGAGCTGAATTTTCAAAGACTGAGCTCGGGAAATTCTCTTCTGGTCTGAAATTTCCCATGGACCCTTTTCAGATCGAGGCAGCTCAACAACTCGAAGAGGGTCATGCCGTGCTGGTGGCAGCACCCACTGGTGCCGGAAAGACCGTCGTTGCTGAATTTGCTATTCATCTGGCCTTTTCCCAGGGCAAGAAAGCGTTTTACACAACCCCGATTAAAGCGCTAAGCAACCAAAAATATACCGATCTAGTGACTGCCTACGGACAAGAAAAAGTGGGGCTTCTCACCGGTGACACGTCCCGGAATCCTGATGCACAAATCGTGGTCATGACGACTGAGGTCCTCCGTAACATGCTCTACGCTGACTCAACTGCGCTAGCAAACTTAGGCTACGTGGTCATGGATGAGGTGCATTATCTCGCCGACCGTTTCCGCGGGGCGGTCTGGGAAGAAGTCATTATTCACCTGCCAGAGTCGGTGCAACTTGTGGCGCTGTCCGCAACCGTGTCCAACGCCGAGGAATTCGGTGCATGGTTGGATACGGTGCGCGGGTCAACTTCCGTGGTCGTCTCCGAACATCGTCCGGTCCCACTGTGGCAGCACGTGATGGTCGGCAAAGAACTCTATGATCTTTTCTCGCTCACCGGAGAGAAAACCCCCAGCACACAGGTCAATCCCGAGCTGGTGCAATTAGCTGATCGTGCTCGCCGAGATGTTCAACCCAGTGATTGGGGCCGTCCCGGCAGTCGCAGTCGAAATCGACAGCGAACACGCGGTGGCCAACGGCAGTCAGAGCGCCGTCAGGGAGACCGTCGTGGATCTTTTGAACAATCGCGGTCGTCCCGGAAGGATCTGCGCATCTCGCGCCCGCAAATGGTGCGCATGCTGGCCCGGGAGGGCTTACTGCCCTGCATTACCTTCATTTTCTCGCGCAATGGGTGCGATGCTGCCGTGGAGCAATGTCTCCACGCAGGACTAGACCTTACAACAGGCACCGAAAAGAATCAGATTCTAGAAACCGTGGATCGGGCAGCCAGTGTCTTGGCAGAACAAGACCGCGACGCGCTGGGATTCTGGGGATTCCGAGATGGACTTCGTCGTGGCTTTGCGGCTCACCATGCCGGATTATTGCCCTTATTTAAAGAGATCGTGGAAGAACTCTTTGCTGCGGGGCTCATCAAGGTGGTTTTCGCGACCGAAACGCTCGCACTTGGTATCAATATGCCCGCCCGAACCGTTGTCATAGAAAAGCTCGTGAAATTCGACGGCGAATCGCATAAGGACATCACACCGGGGGAGTACACACAGCTGACGGGGCGAGCCGGCCGACGAGGCATCGACGTCGAAGGACATGCCGTGGTGATGTGGCAGCCGGGTCTTGACCCAGGTGCAGTCGCCGGGCTGGCCGCGCGCCGTACGTATCCGTTAAACTCCTCATTCAAACCTACCTACAATATGTCGGTGAACCTCTTAGCTCGATTTGGTCGTGAACGAGCACGCAATATTTTGGAGTCATCCTTCGCTCAATTCCAGGCCGATCGTTCCGTTGTGGGGCTCGCCCAAGAGGTCCAGCGCCAAGAACGTTCCCTGGCGGGCTACGAGGAATCCATGCAGTGTCACCTGGGGGATTTCACCGAGTATGCTCGACTGCGTCACGAACTGTCCAAGGCAGAAAAAGCGGCGTCCCGATCCCGTCAACGTGTTGAACGCCGCGCCATAATGGAATCGCTGAATAACCTCAGCGTTGGCGACATCATTGATGTCCAAGGCAACCGCTACCTGGGAACCTGTGTGGTAGTCTCAGCCGCTGGCAACCCGACGAATCCGCGAGTCGGTCTGGTCACCACCAAGGGTCAATTGCGAAGAATTTCCACCGATGAATTAGATGAACCGATTGTGCCGTTCGCAGGTGTTGAGCTACCCCGGAAATTACTGACCAAGTCGCCTAAACATCGCAAAAATATTGCCGGTTGGATGCACGGCGCTATCCGCCAGCAACACCCGCCGATTTCTGAAGGCAAAGTACCCGTCGGCTTCCGGTATAAAGATGATCATGACCTCTCCCGGGTGGAAGAACTTCGGTCTCAGCTCCATGCTCATCCGTGTCATGGGTGCCCGGATCGTGAAAATCACCAAACGTGGGCGAATCGTTGGCAGAAGCTTCGGGCCGACGCCGACCGAAATATTGCAAAGATCCAGGGGCGCACCAATACGATTGCCCGCACGTTCGATCGCATCATTAACTTACTTTCCGATTTCGGTTACGTCGAATACGATCACGTAACAGAGCCGGGCCAGAGCCTCCGACGCATCTACGGCGACCGTGACCTTTTGGTATCTATGCTGCTGCAATCCGGCCTGATGGACGACATGTCGCCAGAAGACCTTGCCGGTTTAGCTGCTCTGTTAGTTTTTGAGGCGCCCGCTGAGGATCAGATATTCCAACCCGCCATGCCCACGGACACGCTCCAAGTGGCATTGGATGCTGTCGATGAGCTCTGGTTTACGCTCCAAGCGGCCGAACGACAAGCAGACCTGACTGTCACCGCTCAGCCACACCCTGGCCTCGTCTGGCCAATCGTACGTTGGGTGCGTGGACAAGAATTGCTCGCTTCGTTAACCGGCGCGGATATGGCTGCAGGTGATTTCATCCGCTGGGCGCGACAGGTCATGGACCTCCTCGATCAGCTCGCCAGCCTCGATGATACGCACCCGGATCTAGCTCGGCGGTGCCGGCGAGCCAAAGACCTGGTTAACCGGGGGATCGTGGCATACTCCTCCGCTATTCGGCTACCGGACGAGCCCCACGACGAGTACAACTCCATAGAAGAACTGGATCTCAATCAGTGACACACTCTCTGCTGTTAGTAAATGGTTATATTCACTCCACATCCGAGCCCTATGCCAATGCACTGCATATCGACAACAGTGTTATCGCATGGCTTGGCGCTGATGACACCGCACAACAGATGGTCGCTGCCACTTCGCATGGCCCGGTCACGACTCACGATCTCTACGGCATGCTGGTTACCCCGGCGTTCGTCGACGGATTTTCGACGGTACCGCTCCGGTCACACGATGCGCGGGCCAGCCTCAGCACCACCATGCCCACGGAGTCAGGGGTGTACTATGCGCCCCTTGCTGTCTCATCTGAGCAAGCCGATGGCATTTTTGTGGCCGTCGAGGAGCTCGACCAACTCAACACGGTCCTAGAACAGCTCAAACCTCCAACACAGCTCCTCATAGAATCACGTGGTCCCCACGACCTCGATGACATCTTCACGGTGATGGTGCAACAACCGAATGCAGCCCTCATGCGCTGTCGGCACCGTATTCTTCTCAACCATGAGATCACCGATGAACAAGTAGAGTCCCTTGTCGAAAGGCACCTGTCGGTCACCGTCGTTCCTGAGCCCTCGGGGGATACTCCGGTGTTTCGTGCACCGATTGCCAAACTGATCACCGGGGGAGTACACGTAGCCATCGGTTCAGGGGCGTGGGCGGGCTCCATGTGGGAGTTATTGACTGCGCTCATTGAGCACCCGGACCCCACTCAACGAGTCTCAACCCGAGCTGCGTTCAACACGGTTGCCCGTGATGGCATACGGGTGCTGCCAAGTCGTATTGCGCAGGCACGGATGGGTGCCGGACAGATCGCAGTAGGTTCTCCAGCGGATTTGAACATCTGGCGTGCCGAGCAACTCGGCGTGCAGGCACCCGATGAAAAAGCAGCACATTGGTCTACCGATAAACGTGCCGGAACGGCCCTGTTGCCCATCCTGTCCTCAGCCGAGAACGCACCGGTCCTCGGCGCTATTATCCGAGACGGCCAATTATTATCGTTTCCCCCGGATGCCTGACTATAATCAAAGGTTGATCCGGCCCAACAGCTGGTGAACCAAGGATAAACAAAGGACAACTAGTGCGCGTACTGACCATTATCCCCACTTATAATGAAGCTGAGTCGCTTCCAGGCACTCTCGAACGTCTCCGGACGGCAGTACCTGAAACAGATGTGCTCGTAGTGGATGATAATTCCCCAGACGGCACCGGCGTCTGGGCAGATGCCCAAGCTGCCAAAGACGATCAGGTTTTTGTACTTCATCGACAGGTTAAAGATGGGCTCGGTGGCGCTTATATTGCTGGCTTCCGCTGGGGCTTACAACACGACTACGATGTACTGGTCGAGATGGACGCTGATGGTTCTCATCAACCCGAACAGCTACCACGCCTACTACAAGCCGTTGATGAAGCAGATCTCGTCATCGGATCCCGTCGAGTTCCAGGTGGAAAGATGGTCAACTGGCCGTGGTACCGCAAGCTCCTGTCCATCGGCGGTTCACTCTACCCCCAGCTGCTGCTCGGTCTGCGTTTGACCGATATTACCGCCGGTTTCCGTGCCTACCGAGCCACCACATTGGCGGAGATGGATCTGGATGCTGTGCAGTCCAAAGGCTACGGTTTTCAGGTCGATATGACGTTTAGGACCGCGCTGTTAGGTAAACGCATTGTCGAAGTACCCATCACGTTTACCGAACGCGAGTTTGGCGAATCGAAGATGTCTGGCAACATCATCACTGAAGCACTTGTCAACGTGACCAAGTGGGGACTCGCCGCTCGTGTAGCAAAACTTAAGGATCGTTTCGGACGGTAGAAAACTTTGCATAACGAAAGGCTCCGGAAACATTGTGTTTCCGGAGCCTTTCTTTACAGCAATAAAGCAGTGCTAGGCGTCGACGTCCTCGCCTCGACGTGCGCGAAGCTTTTTGAGCTGCATTTCGAGAGTTTCTTCGAGTTCTTCGATGCTTCGACGTTCCAGCAGCATGTCCCAGTGCGTGCGCTGAGGTTTCTCGTCCTCGAGCTCTGGAGCCTTCCCGTCGACACGCAGAGCTTCCTTTCCAGACTTCGTGGTCCAGGTGTCAGGTACATCGGCTTCCGCCGCAAAAGTAACGACAATCGATTCGCCGTCTTCTGAGCGATATTCGATTTGCTGACGTGGCGCAGGTTCTACACCTGCTTCGGTTTCCATGGACTGGGCACCGAGGCGCATACCGCGCAGTGAACGATCAGACATTCAGAGATTCCTCCAACAAAAATTCTGCAGACAAGACAGTCTAACGAAAAATGTCTCGAAATGTGTAACGCAGGGCTGGCTACTTTTGTTCCCCATCGGGACGAGGTCCGGGCTGATCGGTAAAGGTCTCTTCTTCGATCTCTGGTTCTGCTAGTGCCTCTTCTAATGAGGTGTCCTCGAGCTTAGGAGCTTTGGGAGCTCGATCCGCGATTTCAGCCGCAGTCGTAGCACGCTTGGTCCGACGTCGTGGGGTCGGTGGGGGAGTAGGCGACTGCGAATTGTCATCATCATGATCTGAAGGATCCAGTTTCAGACCGGTAGTCGAGCTAAAACGATTCAGGGCATCAGTGACCTCTGATGGAATGATCCAAAGTTTCGAAGATTCCGAATCCGCGATTTGGGGGAGTACCTGCAAGTACTGATAGGCCAGCAAATCTGCATTTGGGCGACCTTCGTGGATAGCATCGAATACGGTCACAATGGCTTCGGCTTCCGCATTAGCCCGCAGGATGGCTGCCTGAGCATCACCTTCAGCTTCCAAAATGGCAGCTTGCCGTTGACCTTCAGCCGTGAGGATTTCCGACTGCTTTTGACCTTCAGCCGTGAGAATCGCGGCTCGACGGTCACGTTCAGCACGCATCTGCTTTTCCATTGAATCCTGAATAGTACGCGGTGGATCAATGGCCTTAAGTTCGACTCGTGAGACGCGCAGGCCCCATTTGGAGGTTGCCTCATCTAAGACGCCACGGAGTTGGGTATTGATAGCATCACGCGATGTGAGGGCTTCTTCCAAGTTCATGCCGCCCACGACGTTACGCAGGGTCGTCGTCGTGAGATTTTCCACTGCGGCAATGTAGTTGGCAATACCATAGGTTGCCGCTGTGGGATCAGTAATTTGAAAGAAGACGACCGTGTCAATAGAGACCACGAGGTTGTCTTCGGTGATGACTGGTTGGGGCGGAAATGACACCACTTGTTCACGCATGTCGATCAGAGGCAACATTTCATCAATAAACGGCACCATCATCGTCAGACCCGCCATTTGAGTACGACGATACTTACCCAATCGCTGAATGATGCCACAATGTCCCTGAGGAACAATGCGGAAGGACTTCGCCAATATCGTCACCACAAAAATGGCTAAGACGACGAAAAGAATGATGAGAAAAATATCCACTGCTATTCCTGAATGGTTGTTGGATTTGCGTTACTGATCTGACACTACAAAAGCATCTCAAAGATGAGAATTCAACGGTGCTTATGCTTCGGCGCCTTCTGGTCTCGGAGCAACCCACACGATGGCGCCTTCAATTTGCTGAATGACCACCGGGGTCTCTGCGGGGATTGGGCCTGGCCCGTAGGTGCGGGCAGACCAGATTTCGGTGCCAATACGAACCATCCCGGCACTGGAAGTGACTTCTTCAGTAACCTCGCCCACGCGACCCACATATCGATTCACGCTCCACGGCGAGGGGCCAGAGTCATTGCGTCGACGTTTCGTATCGAAACTTCTCAACCATATAAGAGACGCGATAGAAACCACCGCGAAAATAATGATTTGAGCGTAAAGCGGTGCACCCAGTACATCCGCCACGACTGCAGTGAGTGCACCGACCGCGATCAGGAGAAAGGTCAACTCGCCGGTCATGACCTGCACACTGATCAATAAGAGCATCATGATGAGCCAGAAAGACCAAAAGTTCTCAAGGATCCACTCAATCATCATGGCCTCCCAAATGTGCGTTCATGAGTTCAGGATACTGTGTTTGTCCCTGAGTTGTCGCTAAACGTCACAACACAAACTTGAGAATTGCCGAGTTGACATCGGTGAAGTGGAAACTATCTCCGGGGGAGCGGCAAAGCTTCGATAAGCTGAGTTTTTAGTAGCCAGCGCGTAGACTACGTATATGGCCACAATTTACACAGCTGAGCTGACCCCATCGAAAAAGGAATTTGTCACTGCCTGGTTGGATAAACAATTCTGGGGCGGCGACGGCGAACCAGAACTCATCGGAACCTATCGGTTTGATGACACGAGCGGTGAAGTCGGTTTCGAAGGTTTTATCGTTCGACGCGAAGACCGGATTCTCCACCTACCGATAACGTATCGTGCCGCGCCAATTGATGGCGCAGATGATTATTTAATCACGAAAATGCAGCACTCAGTACTTGGAGAACGTTGGGCATACGATGCTATGGCTGACCCCGTGGGCATTCACATGCTGAATCAGGCACTTGCCGGAGAAATTCAGCAAGCGGAATATCATTTCTACAACGAAGACGGTCAGTACCTAGGATCTGAAGATTCTGACATCAGTATTTATATTCGTGGTGAACTGCCGGAAGAATGGGGCACGGTGTCTGTGCACCACGTCTTAGATACGCTTGATGAAGACGGTGGTGAGCTGCGACGACTCGTGGGCCGATGGGAAGACGCCTCAGCCACATTATTTGAACTGACACCAACACCCAAACCGCAAACTGACTCAGAATCGATTATCTCTGAATAGTAAGATAGTAAGGTTTCCGGGAAAGTCCCAGAAACGCCGATAATCTACATTATGTAAAGTTGTTCTATTTTCTGGTCTTCTTGTATCACTCCCTCGCTACTGGCTTCTGCGCTAATCCTTGCCGCTAGACGACGTCAGCGCCTGTGAATAGCAGCTAGGCAGCGCAAAAAGTTGTGGAAGAAATGCGGTCCACCAAATATTTGAGGTAGCGAGTGGCGAAATCCTTTCGGGCGCGATCTCGCCCGGGGTGGTTCCGCGATCCCACTAAGGGATACGGCTTTCACCTTTTTTCGGGTAGCAGTCACTGACCTGTCGTCTCTACCGGCCTTGTGAAGCGAAGGGACTACACCACTCCACAAGTTCAAGAGATTGTTGCCCCATAGCGTCCACGCACCGAATATCAGAATCGACTACGTTCTGACACTAAGGCTGGTCGAGGTTGCTATCGACCAACTACGAAGCGGAGTGGATGACCACTTCCACTACCTTTCAAACTGAGCACGCTTCAGTTCCGCGTAGTTCCTAGCAGATGTCTCGATCTATTCGCTAGCCAGAATGTGATCGAGCTGTACGGCTAGCCAGTAGGCCACTTTCCGCGACTCATACCAGTACCCTGCTTGCAGACGCGCCGAGACTGCTTGTTGAGAGACACCTAGGGTGCGTGCCGCCTGACTCTGTGACTTACCAGCATTAATCATCAGGCCGGCAGCCTGACCTTCGTCAGAGCGACGCCGTTCAATTGAGCACAGTAATTGTAAAGCAGCCTCGACAGGTCCGAGCTCAGGCGCGACCGTTGAATCCACGAACTTTTGACCGTTCGATCGAACCACTTTCACTCCCCCCGGTGCGCGTAGTGCTTGTTTTCCAACTGACGCGGCCAGTTCCAAAAGGTTGTGATTCGCTGCGGTGTTTTGTGCACGCTGAGAGTGAGCGTTCGATATGACTGCGAGGTGAACGCCCCAAGTCGCCGAGCGTGCCGCGGATAGAATGAACCCCACTGTTTCATCGGCTGACCCAAGCTGGCCCTGCACTTGTCTGCCATTAATTGCCTTAAATCCAACCCCTTCTCCCCCAGTCGTTTCCGGGTGCCAATTCAGCGACTCCACTAATTGCCCGACGATGTCGCTGGCTTGTGAGTCAGAAATATTCTTGGCCAAGGTCAGTGTCAAACAGAGCATACAGACAACCCTATTTGCTTGTGCGTCCAACGCAGGTCAAGCTAGCAGTGGTGTGTATTACACCCAGTGGCACGGGAGGTCGGTCTCCTCAATTACACTGAAATTATGACACCAGAACCACTTCACGCCCCGAAACCGATAGTAGCCTTCTTGCTGGTGATCGATTCGCTGCTTATCGTGATATTCGCAGTCTTTGGCATCGCCTCCCACAGCGGGAGTCTCGAGGTAGCAAGCATCGCGCGAGTGGCCATCCCATTTCTACTCCCCTATCTCCTGCTGGCTATGACCATCAAGCCGACGAAGCTCATTCATAATGTTTTCCCAATCGGTGTCGTCCTCTGGATCTCTACCGTGGTGGTTGGGCCCATCTTGCGAGCTGCGATATTCAATGACACCTCGGCCTTACCATTCATTCTGGTATCCGCAGGAGTCTTGGCCCTCTTCCTGTTAGGTCGACGCGGCATTTCGACACTCGTCGCTCGTAGAAACCAAAACGCCTAAAATACAAGTACAACCACAAGGAGAACTATGGTCACCGCTTTCGTCATGATTAAAACCGACACCAACCGCATACCAGAAATCGCTCAAGAACTTGCGGATAAAGAAGGCATTACGCAAGTATATTCAGTCACTGGTGCGTGGGACCTCATAGCTATGGTGCGTGTTCGTGAGTTTGAGCAACTTGAAGATGTCATTTCCGACCGCTTGTCGAAGATATCGGGCGTACAAGCAACTGAGACACACCTAGCATTCCGCGCCTACTCACGTAGTGATCTGGAAGAAGGTTTCGCCCTGGGTTTTGAATAAACCGCTCAGATTCACATAAAAAAATCCTGCAGTAAGACTGCAGGATTTTTTACTTCAGCAAAGGGTCATTCCTGGGCGAGCCCGGGACGAGAAACTTTCACCCAGTTATCAAGAACCCGCTGGGCAGCACCGGAATCGATAGATTCCTCAGCGCGTTCCATATTCACGCGCATGCGATCAAAAAGGTGCCCGGAAGCATCTTTATCATAAGCTGTCAGACCGGCAGCTGTGTTCAGCAATACAGCATCGCGCACTGGACCGTGTTGACCTGCTAGCATATTTCGAACAATCTGGGCGTTATAGACGCCATCACGACCAGCTAAAGCCTCGACAGACGTCAGCTCGATACCAAAATCTTCGGGATGCAATTCAAACTGCTCAACCTTCCCCCGACGCACTTCAAACATTGTCGTCGGTCCTGAGGTTGTAATCTTATCGCGACCATCTGTCCCGCGGAACACAAGCCCACGCACTCCCCTGTCAGCGAGCACACCAGCTAATAAGGGGGCCATAACTTCTGAGGCACACCCAAGGGCCTGGGCTTGTACTCGAGCCGGGTTCGATAGAGGCCCCAGGTAGTTAAATACCGTGGGCACACCCAGCTGTTTTCGCGCGGGTGCGACGTAGCGCATTGAGGGGTGATACTCCTGAGCAAACAAAAATGTGATGCCAGCTTCTTCCAAGGACTGCTTGGCGCGAGACTGCGTAAGGTTTAGGTCGACACCCAAAGCTTCAATAACATCGGCGGCCCCCGCTGTCGATGAAGATCCACGGTTGCCGTGTTTCACGATTTTGGCACCAGCTCCAACAGCTACCAGTGACGACATCGTCGACAAGTTGACCGTACCCAGACGGTCTCCCCCGGTACCGACGATGTCTAAAACGTCCGACGGCAAGTCGACGGAGACCGCTTCATCAAGCATTGCATCAGCAAGACCCAAGAGTTCTTCAACGGTCTCCCCCTTGGTGGACAGGGCCATGAGGAAACCACCGATTTGAGCATCGGTAGCTACGCCAGACATCATTTCTTGCATCGCCCAAGCAGCCTGCTCTTGCGTCAAATGCTGTTGATGCGAAAGTGCAGACAATACGGTGGGCCAATTCATGAACTGCGTCCTCAAAACTAAACGATGTGACTTACGTGAGCCATCCTATTACTCAATTTCAGTCCCCCAGAGTTCTTGACTTTTCAAGGCGGGAAATTGATGCTCAAAACAGGGATGAATATCCGCTGGAGTGCTTAACAATTCACCAATTTCCACGCCCTGTAGAAGTGCCAGCATCCTGATCTTAACGACAATGAAAACTGCGTATTACCTGGGAATTATGCGGGATTGCGGGCCACAACGTTAGAACCCTCACAACAAAATGACACGCAGTCGGTAAGTCTCATTGTGAATCTTGGATAATTTCGGGCCATAATGAAAGGGTGACAACATCAACTCAGACTCTTTCGCATAATCCCACCGGCTTCCCAAGTCGGCCAAACCTGGCTGCCGTTGGCACCATGGTTTGGCTGTCATCAGAAGTTATGTTTTTCGGTGGCCTATTCGCTATGTACTTCACGCTGCGGTCCACCTCCCCCACCTTGTGGGAGGAAAATACCGCGCTTTTGGATCCGGTTTTAGCGACCATTAACACCGTCATCTTGGTGATCAGTTCATTCACCGCTCAGTGGGGTGTTAAGGCAGCTGTCCAACTACGTCCACGACGCACGAGCAACAAGCTCAAAGATTGGGGTGTGGTGGAATGGTTTATCGTTTCATTCATCCTTGGCTCCATCTTCTTGTCCGTGCAGTCGTATGAGTACGCCGTCCTTGTATCTCACGGGGTATCCGTTGCCTCTCACGCATACGGTTCAGCGTTCTACATCACCACAGGCTTCCACGCGCTGCACGTTCTTGGCGGGCTCATCGCGTTCCTGTTTGTAATTGGTCGCGCCTACTTAGCTAAGCGCTTTGGAAACCATGAATCCACGATTGCCATTGTCGTCTCGTACTACTGGCACTTCGTCGACGTAGTATGGGTCGCCCTCTGGTTCATCATCTACGTCATTCAGTGACCTGTTCGGTCCGCCGGCTCGACATTCATCGCACCCGAGGTAACCGGAACGGACTTGTCACACCTCATCCGGTTATACAAAACGTAAGGAATCCATAAAGTGAAGGCACTCTCACAGAACCGCCGCCACCCCATGGTCGGAGTGGCCCTGCTGTTGCTGGGTCTGCTGCTGACCGGGGGGCTCTACTCGCTGGCCTCCAATATCAACTCTGCCTCAGCGTACTCACAGGCCGACTACACCAGCGCAGACAACATCGCAGACGGCGAAGCCCTCTTCAACGCCAACTGCGCATCCTGTCACGGTATCGGCGCGACCGGCGGTCCAGCCGGCCCATCGCTGATCGGTGTTGGCGCTGCGTCCGTTGACTTCCAGGTCGGCACTGGCCGTATGCCACTGCAGATGAGCGGTCCTCAAGGGGCTCAGAAACCAGTGCAGTTCAACGAAGAGCAGACCATGCAAATGGCCGCCTACGTCCACTCCCTGGGCACTGGGCCTTCCATCCCAGAAGACGAATACCTGGACACCGACCACGCTGACGTCAACCTTGCCCGCGGTGGCGACCTATTCCGTGTCAACTGCGCTATGTGTCACGCAGCCTCTGCTGAAGGTGGTGCTCTGACTCGCGGTAAGTACGCACCTACTCTGCATGGCGTTTCTGAACAGCACATCTACGAGGCAATGGTCACTGGTCCACAGAACATGCCTGTCTTCTCTGACACCAACCTGACACCTGAAGATAAGCGCGACGTCATTGCGTACCTGAAAGAATTCGAAACCCAAGGTCACCCTGGTGGCGAGAACCTCGGTTCGATTGGTCCTGTCGCTGAAGGTCTGTTCATCTGGACGGCCGGTCTCGGGGTCTTGATCGGTTTCATGGTGTGGATGACCACGCGGACTAACTAATAAGCTATCGATTATCGTCGATTTAGAAACATCACCAACATCACTCGAGTAAAGGAATCAGATCTATGGGCGAGCAACGCCACGGAGATCCCGGTACACCGGGCACCGTAGAGCGCGCTGGAGACGATTCGGGTAAATTCGCAATTGAAAACCCGGGATTGCCACCTCACCGGCCACGTACTACGGATGAAGATCCACGTGCCGCAAAGCGCGCAGAACGCCAGGTTTCTTTCCTATTCATCCTGTCCATCATCGGTACGCTGCTTTTCTTTGTCGGCTACTTCGGAGTCGGACAGCTACCCCAAGATGAAACCAATATGGATCTCATCCGGCTGCAGAATACACTGCTCGGTTTGGGAACTGCTTTTGCCATGCTAGGCATAGGCGTTGGTGTCGTTCAGTGGGGTCGTGCACTCATGCCCGACCATGAATGGGTTGAAGAACGTGAATCCGTTGCCAATGAAGAAGACCGCTCCGATGCTGTGGGCATCATTAATGATGTCATTGATGAGTCACAGATCAAGCGTCGTCCACTTCTGCGCAACACCCTCATCGGCGCACTCGCGATTGCACCACTGCCAGCAATCGCCATTTTCCGCGACCTAGATGACACTGGTAACCAGTCAGACGACCCAGCTCAGAACTTCGGAGTTGAGCGTCTGCGTCATACGATGTGGGACACCGGTACGCGTCTAGTTCGCGACGTCACCGGCACTCCAATCAAGGCAGCTGACGTCACGATTGGATCTGCCATTCACGTGGTTCCAGACGGCCTGCTCGATCTTGAAGAAGACAAGCTGAACCAGAAGGCTAAAGCCGTCGTGCTGCTGATGCGTCTCAATCCTGAAGACATGAATATCAGCCCGGAGCGCGAAGACTGGCACGTCGACGGCATCGTGGCGTATTCGAAGATTTGCACCCACGTCGGTTGCCCGATTGCGCTGTATGAACAGCACACGCACCACCTGCTGTGCCCTTGCCACCAGTCCACTTATGACCTGACACAGGAAATGAAGGTCGTCTTCGGTCCTGCTTCGCACCCACTTCCGCAGCTGCCCATCACTGTCGACGATGAAGGCTACCTGGTTGCCCAGAGTGACTTCCTCGAGCCAGTCGGTCCTGCCTACTGGGAACGCGACCCACGACCAGCTGAGGAGCGTGCATAATGTCGGTCATGCAAGATTACCAACCGTCTACGCGCACCGGGAAGATCGCGAATTTCGTTGACACCCGCATGGGCGCTTCGAAGATCGTCAAGGAATTCGGACGGAAACTCTTTCCGGACCACTGGACGTTCCTTTTCGGTGAAGTAGCACTCTACTCCTTCATCGTGTTGGTGCTGTCAGGTACCTTCTTGACGTTTTTCTTCGACCCGTCCATGGCACACGTTGTGTACGAAGGTGCATACAAGCCGCTGTACGGCGTTGAAATGTCCGCAGCATATGCATCGACTTTGGATATCTCCTTCGAGATCCGCGGTGGCTTGTTCATGCGTCAGGTACACCACTGGTCTGCGCTTCTCTTCGTAGCCGCTGTTTCTGTGCACATGTTGCGCGTGTTCTTCACCGGTGCCTTCCGTCGCCCACGTGAACTCAACTGGGTTGTCGGCGTCGTCCTGTGGATCTTGGCTCTTCTGGCTGGGTTCACCGGGTACTCGCTGCCAGACGACGTTCTTTCCGGAAACGGTCTGCGCATTGTCGATGGCATGATGCTAGCTATGCCTGTGGTTGGAACGTATCTCTCGTTCTTCTTCTTCGGTGGAGAATTCCCCGGCACTGACATCATCCCACGCCTATACTCGCTGCACATCATGGTCATCCCAGCGCTGATCATTCTTATGATCGCGATACACCTGTTCATGGTCGTGGTGCATAAGCACACTCAATACCCTGGACCGGGCCGCAAGCAGACAAACGTGGTGGGGTATCCTGTAGGTCCCGTCTACGCTGCAAAAGCCGGTGGGTTCTTCTTCATCGTTACCGGTGTTATCGCGCTGATATCGGGCTTCTTCCAGATCAACGCGGTCTGGAACTACGGTCCATATGACCCCTCACCGGTCTCAGCTGGTACCCAGCCTGACTGGTACATCGGTTTCGGTGACGGCATTCTCCGTTTGATGCCAGGTATGCTCGGCGACTTCTCATTCCTCTGGCATATACCAATGCCATGGGGTTGGAATGCCCTGCCGATGGGTGTGCTCATCCCACTGATTCCAATGGGACTTCTCGTTGTGGGTATGTTCCTCTGGCCATGGCTAGAACGCGGTATCACGAAAGACAACCGTGAACACCACATCCTCGATCGACCACGCAACGCACCTGGGCGGACCGCTTTTGGTGTAGCCATCGTGATCTTCTACTGTGTCATGTGGGCTGCAGCTTCGTCTGACCTCATGGCTGTGTTCTTCTCAATGTCACTCAACGACGTTGCGTACGTACTGCGGTTCCTACTGATCTTAGGACCGATCATCGGTTTCATTGTCACGAAACGAATCTGCCTTGCTCTGCAGCGTAAAGACCGTGAGATCGCATTACACGGACGTGAAACTGGAGTTATCGAGTACAGCCCTGAGGGCGCCATTCTTGAGCGTCACGAGCTAGTCGATGACTACCGTCTGTACGAACTGGTCGCATTCGAGTCGCCAAAACCAGCAGAACCACAACCCAACAAGAAGGGCAAAATCAGCCCTCTGGAGCGGTTCCGCGCATTCTGGTCTCGTCGCTTCTTCGAAGA
>DATBUL010000054.1:0-2864 GCA_036516115.1 Enteractinococcus sp.
TCGCGGGACGGACCGATGCCGGTGTGCACGCAGCTCGACAAGTGATCCACTTCGATATTGCCCCACAGCTGTGGGAGAGACTTTCCGGCCATAACCCACCACGGCCACCAGAAGACGCGTTGGTGACAAAACTCAACGGAGCCCTAGGACGCGAGAACGGTGCCATCCGTATCCTGGCGGCCCGGCTTGCGCCACCTGGTTTTGATGCCCGGTTCTCACCTCTGTCGCGCAGCTACCGGTATCGGATCACCAGCGACCCTGACCCACTGACCCGACACTTCACCTACCACCATCGCAAACCCCTGATGGTGGAGACGATGGCCGCCGAAGTAGCCGGATTGGAAGGGCTTTACGACTTTGGTTCCTTTTGTAAGCCAAGACCGGGGGCTACAACCATCCGCACGTTGCATAACTTCTCGGTCGAAACCGACGATTCACTGATCACGATACGTCTTAGCGCAGACGCGTTTTGTCATCATATGGTTCGGGCATTAGTGGGAGCGCTACTGCAAGTGGGGGATGGCCGTCGGCAACCCGGCTGGTTACGCGAGAGGCTGGCCCAGCCCGTCCGCGACTCTCACTTGGTAATCGCGCCAGCACACGGCCTCATCCTGGATCAAGTCGAATATCCAGACGACGAACAGGTCGCGTCCCGAGCTGAACAGACGCGTGCCAAACGAGTTTAGTTCGAACCCGTCTTCCGACTAATCCGTGCGGCTCCTTCAGAGATGACGGCCGCCACAGCTGCAGTATTAGCAGTGACTTCTTGCTGATCCGTCACCAGTTCGAGTCGAGTCGTCGGTCGTGAAGTAATCGGCAGGGTCACCACGCCCGGAAACGAGAACGACGAAAACGATGCGGGCAAGATCGAGGCCCCCACACCGGCAGCCACGAGCCCCATCACATTTTCCTGGTTGACCGCGCGCTGAACAACCCGCGGCGGGTGACCGAGGTGATGGAAAATCTCCATGATATTGGTGACGTAACCAGGCATCGACTGATAGGGAAACAACACCAGTGGAATTTTGATGAGCTCTTCAGGGGAGACTTCTTTTTTCGTCGCCAGTCCGTGATTAGATGGCAGCACAGCCACCATCTGTTCAGTCAATAACGTCGTAAATTGCAACCCCGATTGTAGCGGCGCATCGCGCATGATGCCGATATCTAATCGGTTTTCTAACAGTGCTTCGACCTGTTCCCCGGTGGCCATCGGCTGCAAATCTAATTGGATGCCTGGATGCTGAAGTCGGACATCACGCACACTGGTGGGAATGAGTTCATAGCTCGCCGAGGAGACGAACCCGACCCGCACCCGGCCCCGTCGCCCGGCTTTGATCTCTCGAATATCTTCAACTGCCTCATCGAGATCTTGGAGGATTGGTCGGATGAGATCCTGGAAGCGAGCGCCTTCGGCGGTGAGTGAGACCCGCCGCGAGGTCCGGTCAAATAGTGTCACGCCCAGCTCTTCCTCGAGCCGTTTGATATGAACGGTCAATGGTGGCTGAGAAATGTGCAAGCGAGCAGCAGCACGGCCAAAGTGCAGCTCTTCTGCCACTGCCATGAAATATTCGAGTTGACGGAGTTCCACAGTGCTTCCTTCTGGCCGGGGCGCAACAGGCCGACCAGTGTTAACTTTAGCCCACCGGTTTATCACGCTGTATGGCGCACGTTTCATTACTGGGTTCAAACGGGGCCACATTGTTCACCATCTCGAGGCAGCGCGGTGCAAGCAGACTAGGAGGTTCAGAGAAGACGCCAGGAGAAGCTCTTCCGGGAGCCTAGCGTAGGGGAAAATAGTCACATGACTGACCTACCCCGCATCACTCCCAATATCTGGTTTCCTGGTAACGCCGGTGAAGCCATCGAATTCTATACTGCGGCTTTTGGCGAAGGTTCTGAAATCCTTCACACGGTGTCCTACCCAAAGATCGGCCTACCCGATTTTCAGCGCGATTTTGCCGGACAGTTACTGGTCGCAGATATTTGTCTGCGCGGGTATCGCATGACGGCGATCAATGCTGGTGAACAGTTCACTCCGACACCGGCTATCTCGTTTATGGTGAACTTCGATCCGCTGCGGTATCAGGATGTGGCAGCAGCCAAAGCTGACCTGGACGGGCTGTGGGGTCAGCTTTCGGCGGGCGGTCGAGAGCTCATGCCATTAGATCACTTTGAATTCAGTGAGCGGTACGGTTGGATCCAAGACCGCTACGGTGTTTCGTGGCAACTGATGTTGACCAATCCCGAAGGTGAACCGCGCCCCTTCATTATCCCGACTTTTCTCTTCGGGCAAGCACACCAGAACCAGGCGGAGAATGCCATTGAGTGCTGGACCAACGTATTTCCTAACGCCGCTGTTGGAACAAAGGTTCGCTACCCACAGCCGACGGGACCTGCGACCGTCGACTCTTTGATGTTTAGCGATTTCACCCTCGATGGTCGGTGGTTTGCCGCCATGGACTCAGCAGTGGAGCAAGACTCCACGTTCACTGAAGCTGTGTCGCTATTGGTTTCGTGTGAAGACCAAGACGAGATTGACCGGTATTGGGCGGCACTATCAGCCGTGCCAGAAGCGGAGCAAGGCGGCTGGTGTAAAGATCGCTTCGGGGTATCCTGGCAGATCGTTCCGAAGGACATGGATCAACTCATGCAGCGTCCTGGTGCCTATGAGCACCTGATGGACATGAAGAAACTTGTGATCGCTGATTTCTAAGATCACTGGTCAACACCGCGGGCCAGCAGTAAAGCCGGCGACTGCGCGATCAAGCGGGATCGATTTGGCCACACTGGCCTGTTCATAGTATTATAGGTAGCTGTTGTGCGTGTCCTCCCGGATCGCAAGCGCAGCAGGGCCCGACGTGGTT
>DATBUL010000055.1:0-14229 GCA_036516115.1 Enteractinococcus sp.
GGTCGAAAACTTCATCGAGTCGCTGGGCATGTGGTTGGCGAATTTCTTTGAAATGTCCTTCGATATCGGTGCCTACGCAGGCCCTGAAGGCGGCTCGTGGTACTCGACCTGGACGTTATTCTACTGGGGCTGGTGGATCGCTTGGGCGCCATTTGTGGGAATCTTCATCGCCCGAGTCTCCCGCGGAAGAACCATTCGCGAATTTATTATCGGCGTCATGTTAGTCCCCACCCTGGTGGGCATGCTGTGGTTTGGTGTGTTGGGTGGATCC
Organism: Enteractinococcus sp.; assembly: GCA_036516115.1. Taxonomy (GTDB): domain Bacteria; phylum Actinomycetota; class Actinomycetes; order Actinomycetales; family Micrococcaceae; genus Yaniella. The sequence goes on from DATBUL010000055.1 coordinate 272, forward strand.
GGTATTCACCGACAATTATTTGGTGAGGCCGATCTGGTCGTTGAGAATGAAGTCTCCCCGGAAGGCTCCCTGTTTACCGTCCTGCAGGACCTACCCCTGGGCACGGTGTTCTCCATCATCGGCGTGCTGCTGGTCGTGCTATTTTTCATCACCTCGTCCGATTCTGGCTCCCTGGTCATGAACATGCTCACCGCGGGCGGCCACCCCAACCCACCGACCTGGTCACGTGTGATGTTCTCCGGGCTGGAAGGGGCCATCGCCATCGGCCTGTTGTTGGCCGGGGGACTCGAAGGGCTCCAAGCCGCGTCCCTGGCCACCGCGTTACCGTTTTCGATCATCATGGTGTTCATGGCGCTCGCCGTCTACCGCGGCCTACGCCTCGACTCCGCCCTGGCCACCCAGGCGCAATTAGAACGTCGCATGAAGATCTTCTCTGAACACGTCGGCGATGTGTATCACCTCGACGACGAGCAGCACGTCTCCGGGGGTCGCAGCCACGACAGTGACCCGATTGATTATCGGATCTCGGCAACCACCGGGCCACGCCGTCCTGGGGTGACCGGCCTGCGCATGCGCGACCTCCGACGCGTCAACGACGAGCGCTCCGACGCCGAACGTCGCAGCGGTGGCAAACACGGCCGAGACGAGACCCCCGACGATGCTTAGTCCGCTGCGACGGTTTCGGGCTGCGGTTGTTCGACGTGGGGTTTTGGGCGGAAGAAAATCGTGCCGATCACCGGGATCAGCATCAGGACCGCGCCCCAGATTAACGCGTTGTGCATGCCCGTCATCTGGGCGGTTAACGCGTCTTCGCCTTGACCGGCACCAACCACCGCGGCCACCGACATGACCGTGATGTATAGTGCCGTTCCGCCGGCGGCAGCGACTTGCTGCAGAGTCGAAAAGATCGCCGAACCGTGCTGATATAACCGTCCCGGCAGCGCACTCAACGCCGAGGTCATGAGTGGTCCCATCATCATGCCGATTCCTACCGCCATGAGAATGTTCCACAGGATCACCGACCACAGCGGACTCGAGGCATGCAGGGTGACCATGCCCCAGAGACCGGTGGCAGCAATCAGTGACCCCGGGATCAACAGTGGGCGGGCACCCACGGCGTCGAACATGCGTCCTACAAAGACCCCCAGCACGCCCATCAACACGCCCGATGGCAGCATGACCATCCCGGCGATCTGCGCATCAAAACCTAAGACCTGCTGAATATAAATGGGCAACACGATGAAGGTCCCGAACATTGCCATCGACGAGATCATGGTCAAGATGATCGCGAAAGCATACGTTGGTACGGCGAAGACTCGTACGTTGAGAAATGCGTTGTGCCCCAGGGTCAGCTGGCGCAGCACGAAGACGCTCAGGGATGCGCCGCCGATGACTAACGGAATCCACGCTGGGAACAGTGCCACCCCGCGGGCGGCTTCGCCCAACGAGCTCAACCCATAGATCAGACCAGAAAAGCCCACCGCCGAGAGCACGACCGAGAGCGTATCGAGCTTCATTGGTCGGGTCTCGGTGACGTTGCGCATCAGCGCCCCACCGATGATCAGGGTCAGTACCGCGATCGGTAACACGGTCCAGAACATCCAGCGCCAATCGAGCTGTTCTAAAATAATGCCGCCCACCGTGGGGCCCAATGCTGGGGCAGCCGAGATGACCATTCCCACGATCCCCATGACGCGTCCGCGCTTTTCAAATGGCACCAGATTCAGCACGGTCGTCATGAGTAATGGCATCATGATTGCCGTGCCAATGGCCTGGATGACACGCCCGACGACGAGCAACAGGAAGACCGGTGCGAGTGCGGCCACGACGGTACCGATGGTGAAGATCGCCATCGCCGCTAAGTAGACGCTGCGGATGCGGAACCGGGTGAGAATCCAGCCGGTGGTCGGGATGATCACGGCCATGGTGAGCATGAACGCGGTGGTGACCCACTGGACGGTGGCTTCGGTGATGTTGAACTCGACCATCAGCCGGGGCAGCGCCACCGACATGATGGTTTCGTTGAGAATGACCACGAATGCGGCGACCGACAGGATAGCGATCACGCGAAACGGGCTGGCGGGTTGCGTCGTGGGTTGGGACATGACCGCACTGACCTTTCACATGTAGAAAAGATGACAAAAGGTACCCACCGGGTGTGGCGGGTACTTCAACACGATGAATCCTGCCAGAAGTTGTGCAGGCTTCGTCAGTGAGCTTGACGAATATTCACTCCGCTATCCAACACGAAAACCGCTAATCCTGCAAATCTTTGCCCGTGGTCTCCGGGGCAAGCAAGAACATTGCCACAATGGCAAGCACAACAGTGCCCGCGGCAAAAGCAAACGCGCCCGTCAGTCCGAAGCTGGGCACCAGGTGGGTGACGAATAATAATGGGCCAATCCCGGCCGAGATCCGGGAGACCGCCGAGGCCCAACCGAAGCCCGAAGAACGCAGATCCGTGGGGTAGAGCTCAGAGGCGTAGGCGTACATCACTGGGATGGCGATCTGGATGACCAACCCGTAGATCAGCACCAGCGGGAGTACCGCAGACGGAACATCTAGGAACGCCGCAACGATGACCAATAGGACGGAACCGGTGACAGCCGAGGCGGCCAGTAGGGGTTTGCGTCCAGTGGTCTCAACTAACACGGTAGCGATCAAAGCGCCCACCAGGCCGATGGCGGCCATGCCACCGGTGGTCAGAAATGCTTGGGTTTGGGCAAAGCCGGCGTCCATAAGGAAAGTTGGCAGCCATTGCAGGGAGACATAGTAAACGAACATGACCGTCAAAAACAGCAGCCACACGGCCAGGGTCGTCCGCCACGAGAAGGTCCATACGCGTCGCAACTGGTCTACCACGGCGCCGGCCGACATTTTTGGAATGTCTTCCATCGTGTCGAGCCTGTAGGCCACGGGTTTGGCACCGGTGGCTTTGACTAACCCGTCGATGACCTCACGGGCCTTGTCGTGTTGGTTGGTGCGGATCAAAAACATCGGGGATTCGGGAATCCACAGACGCACGAAGATTAATAAGATCGCCGGGAGCACCATGGCCAACAGTGGTGGTCGCCAGTCGGCCCACATGGCCACAAACCAGGCGGAGACGAATCCTGCCAGGGCTGCCCCTACCGGCCACCAGGCATCCATGGCTGTGAGGACTCGGCCGCGGTGTTTGCGTGGCGTAAACTCACCCACGAGTGCATAATCGACCGGGATGGCGCCACCCAGTCCGAAACCGGCCAGAAAGCGTAGCAGGGCAAAAATCACAATGTCGGTGGCGAAAACTCCGGCGATGGTAAACGTGACGAAGACCGCGATGGTCGTGGTGAATGCGGCTTTGCGACCGATACGGTCGGCAATGGTCGCCCAGACGAATGCGCCCAAGGCCATACCTAACAGGTTGGCGGTGCCAATCCAGGCGGCCTGTCCGGCAGATAGATTCCATTCCTCGGATAACAAGGGGATGAGAATACCGTTGAGGGAGACATCCCAGGCGTCGAACATGAAGCCCAGGCCGCCAATAATAAAAATGCGGCCTTGGACATTCCATTTCCACGGCAGGGACTGAACGACCTCGCTACCGGAGGGCACATAGTGTGTTTGTGTCACACCACCATCTTAAGCCGGATGAGTCAACCCCACAGCTAATCCGTTGCAAACCAGGCTGTTATTGCGTGGCAGCAACCTCAAAGATTTCTAGGGCTCGTTCGGTGGCCGCGGTGTTAAAGTCCTCAGCGGCGGTGTCTTCGAGGTCTTCGGCAATGACCTGTGGCGGGTAGGCGGCGGCGTAGCGCAATAAAATATCATCTGAGACGACATCGACCATCCGTCCGGTCAACTGGTCGGTTGCGACCACCTGCCAGGTATGCACCTCAACGGGTTCACCCGCCACCTCAGCCTCAGAGACCTCGTGTTGGACGGCCGACTCATATTCGGCAACGCACGCGGTGTCGGTGTTTTGATGCACCTCATGCAGCTGCGCCGTCGTGGCACTGTCATTGGCATAGAACACGGTCACCGTCTCCCCGCTGGCCTGTTCATCCAACAGTGCATCTGTTGCAACCGTGGCCCGCACACTCGCCGGTTGGGCATCTACGAGCAGACCGTATTGTTCGGCGCCGGCCTGTTGACATAGATCCGGATCCTCGGTGCCAGATAGTGCCGAGGACATTGCAAAAATATCCGGCCACTGGTCTGCCGTGGTCATCGCATTGGTGAGGTCAAAATCTGCTTCCAGGGTCTCGGCCAGCGTGGTTTCTTGTGCTGTTTCCTCTGGTGCATCGGGAATATCTAACTCGGATTGGCTTTGCTGGTTCGGGGTTTGCGGTTCGTTGGAGGAACAACCGGCCAAAACCAGTCCAGCGGTGAGGCCAAGGGCTGTGGCATGCAACAAAGAAGAAACGCGTGGGGTCATGATCCCAGTCTAAACACTGTCGCCGGTCAGTGGGTGACGCGGGTCGTGCTGACGGTGTCGGTCGCCGGTGGGCGGACGCTCTAGGGCTGGATGATGCGCTCGGAAGTGTCATGGGCGGGGCACAGATCCCCGATGTCGCTCAGGCGCAGCGGAGTGAAATGCCCGGAGGTTTCGGCGTCGATCACCCGTGCGGTCACGCACACGTGATCCCCGCCGTCGTCGAGCATCGAGATTTCCTGAACGATCATCCGATTCGGTAGTGCACGCAGCAGGGGCACTCCGTGGCGCATTTCCACCTCAAGACCAGCAAATTTATCACTGTCCTGTCCAGACATGGTTGCGAAGTGCTCGGCCCAGCCCAGATCGTCCTGGGTGAGAAAGTGTACCCCGAAGGTCTCGGCGAGCAGTCCAATCTTATAGGTGTGGTTGGCCTTGGATAACCAAATATTATAGTGCTGCGGTTTCATACTGGCCTGCGTGTGGTAACTGACCAAGCATCCCGCTCGCACGTTTTCGGCTGCCGTGGTCACAACGATCAACGAGGTATTTTCTGAGCTCATCAGGGTCGCAAATGGACTAGTCACGACGGGGTTCCTCGTCTCGCAGGGCTTCGTATCGTAAAAACAGGGTGTCGTCTTGGCCCATCACGTGGCACAGTTCAAACCGCGTAATCCCGGCACCGTCCGGGGTCACCCCGACCGGTAAGTTATCGCCACCCATAACCGGGGCAATCGATAACAACAGTTCGTCGAGTCGATCGGCCGCAATAAATTCACCCAGCAGGGTAGGCCCACCCTCACACAGCACCACCTGATAGCCCCGCTGCGCAAAGACTTGTAGCGCGACGTCGGGTTCGACACGATCGGTTCCGGCAAAGATAATTTCGGCGTGCTGCTTGGCCTCAGCCACAGCCTCCGGATCCGCGGACTCACCGGTGATAATCACTGTGGGCGCATGCTCCGGGGCCTCGCGGAACAGTTTCAACTTCCAATTCAAATCCAAACTGCCACTGACAATTGCCACCGGGGGAGTGGGCGGTTTACCCAGCGCCTGACGAACGGCTTTAGCCTCGTCGGATAACCGCACCAGGCCATAACCTTCCTTGCGCACGGTCTCAGCACCGACTAAGACGACGTCGGCGATCTGGCGCATCCGACGAAACAGCTCTTGGTCGACGTCGGTGGACAACGCCCCGACCTTCCCGCCGATAGCCGCGGTACCGTCTAAGCCTGCAACCATGTGGCCGGCCACCCAGCATTCGTGGCGCGGGGCGCTGCGGTCCACCGCCAGGTAGGTGGCCATCGGGTCAGCTACGGTCTTACCGGGTGAAAAAATTTTCATGGTGCCAGTGTACGAATCCGTCCCGAGTGTTGTCTGTGTTTGATCAGCCCTTCGAATCCTCGGCTCCCAGGTGAGCCAAGGATACTCGGCGTGACTTGTCCTACAACTCAAGCGCAGCACAACACAGTGCGTTAAAAAGGAAACGGGCTCTTGATGAGAAAATACAATCGAATTTTCTCATCAAGAGCCTCAACACAAAAAGCTACTGTTTGTTTCAGTCCTTCGGGTGAAGCCCGAGTTTCTCCGCCAGGATCTGACGCACCCGTCCGGCATCGGCCTTACCACCGGTAGCCTGCATGACCGGCCCAATGAGCGCCCCGATAGCCTGGGTCTTGCCGGCCTGCACCTTGGCCACAACCTCTGGATTCGAAGCGATCGCAGCATCAATGGCCACGGTCAGAGCGCCGTCGTCGGACACCACAGCCAGTGCTCGAGCGGCCACTACTTCTGCGGGGCTACCCTCCCCATCGGCCACGTGCCCTAACACTTGACGGGCCAACCGGTCATTAATTGTGCCAGCCGTGATCAGGGTCTCCAACTCGGCCACATGTTGCGGGGTAATACCCAACGCCGTCACCTCAACGTCGGCGGCATTGGCCAACCGGGCAATCTCACCCATCCACCATTTACTCGCGGCAGCCGCAGAGGCCCCGGCGGCAATGGTTTCTTCGATCACATCAAGCGCATCGGCATGCACAATATCTCGGAAAGTGGCATCCGACAGACCCCACTCAGCCTTTAACCGACGACGACGATCGGCGGGAAGCTCCGGTAACTGCGCCGCCATTCGGTCACGCCACGCTCGATCGACCTCAATGGGCACCAGATCGGGTTCAGGGAAATAACGGTAATCATCGGCATCCGATTTGATCCGTCCCGGCGTCGTCGAGCGAGTCTCTTCTTGCCAGTGCCGCGTTTGCTGCACGACGTGATCCCCGGCCGATAATATTCCGGCTTGTCGACGAATCTCATAATCCACCGCATGCCCAATGGCGCGCAGCGAGTTGACGTTTTTCGTCTCGGTGCGCGTGCCAAACTGGGTTGTGGCCTTGGGCATGAGCGATACGTTGGCATCACAGCGCAGATTGCCACGTTCCATGCGCGCATCCGAAATATCCAGGGCACGCACAATATCGCGAATCGTTTGCACATACGCCCGAGCCAATTCGGGGGCCCGTTCGCCGGCACCGACAATCGGTTTGGACACAATTTCAATCAACGGCACCCCGGCGCGGTTGTAATCCACCAGAGCGTGTGAGGCCGCATGGATCCGTCCGGACTGTCCCACGTGGGTCAGCTTGCCGGCGTCTTCTTCCAAGTGCGCCCGCTCAATATCGACCCGAAAGACGGTGCCATCTTCGAGCTCTACATCGACCCAACCGTCCTGGGCGATGGCTTGCTCATACTGAGAGGTCTGAAAATTCTTGGCCAAATCCGGATAGAAATAATGCTTGCGAGCAAACTCCGAACGCGGCGCGATCGTACAATTCAGCGCCAACCCGAGCTTGATGGCCGACTCCACAGCGACCCGGTTGACCACCGGCAACACCCCCGGCATGCCCAGGTCAACCTCGGTCACATTCGTATTGGGTTCGCTCCCAAAGGCGTTGGGAGCTTCGGAAAACATTTTCGTAGCCGTATTGAGTTCCACATGGATTTCAAAACCCAATACGGGATCATATTGGGCAACGGCATCGGTGAAGGACAGTGCAGAGGTAGCGGTCATCAGCGAGCTCCTTGAATCAGCGGCACTTCGGGTGCACGGTCATAAAATGGTGTACCAGTTTCGGCCACCAACAGCGCCTCGATCGCGGAGGCCACCCGATACACGGTCGCATCGGAGGTCGCCGGCCCCTGAATGTGTAGGCCCGTGGGCATCCCATGTTCGGCGGTCCCACCCGGAATCGAAATCGCCGGGATGCCCGCAAGATTCGCTGGAATCGTCACCACATCGTTGAGGTACATGCTCAACGGGTTTTCTAACTGCTGGCCCAATTTGACGGCCACCGTCGGCGTCGTCGGGGAAATCATGACGTCAACCTGCTCAAAGGCTTTTTGTAAGTCCTGGATGACCAGCGTGCGGACCCGCTGGGCCCTGCCATAATACGCGTCAACATACCCGGCCGAGAGGGCATACGTGCCCAGAATGATACGGCGCTTGGCTTCATCACCGAAACCAGCGGCACGGGTTGCGGCCATCACCTCGGCGATTGTTCCGCCGCCTTCCGGCACCACGCGTTTGCCGTAGCGCACGCCATCAAACCGGGCCAGATTCGACGACACCTCCGAAGGCACAATCAAATAATAGGCGTGCAGGGCATATGGCATGTGCGGGCACTCGACCGTGGTGATCTCCGCTCCGGCCTCGCGAAGGATGGCTAAGGTCTGTTGGAAACTCTCCCAGATCCCATCCACGAATCCTGGACCCTGGAGTTCATCGAGCACGCCAATCCGTAACCCGGTCAAATCCGCCTGCTGGGTTGCAGTCAGCAGGGTGTCCCACTGAGTGTGCAGCGACGTGGAATCCTTCGGATCATGGCCAGCAATGAGTTCATGCAGTGCGGCAGCATCCGCCGTCGTGCGGGCCACCGGGCCAATTTGATCCAACGACGACGCCATGGCAATCAGCCCGTATCGCGAGACCGAACCATACGTCGGTTTGGCTCCTACGGTCCCGGTGAAAGCGGCCGGCTCACGAATCGAACCGCCCGTATCACTGCCCAAGGCCAGCGGTGCCATGAAGGCCCCCACCGCGGCGGCCGAGCCACCACCGGACCCACCCGGGGCGCGCTCGAGATTCCACGGGTTGCGTGTCACGCCGTAGGCCGAGTACTCGGTGGTCGAACCCATCGCGAATTCGTCCATATTCGTTTTGCCCAGTATCGGCAATTTAGCGGCCCGGATCGTGCGGATCACGCTGGCGTCATAGGGTGGCATCCACCCCTCTAAAATCTTGGAGGCGGCGGTCGTGGGCTGACCGATCGTGACAATATTGTCTTTAATTGCAATTGGCACTCCGGCTAACGGATGCAGCGCCTCGGCTTCGGCGCCGGCGCGGATAGCATCGACTTCAGCGGCCACCGATAGGGCTTCATCTTCATTGAGGTGTAAGAACGCGTGGATGCCCTCATCAGCTGTGCCATCAACGGCTTTGATGCGGTCAAAATGCGCGCGCGTCAACTGCACCGAAGTAATCGTGCCGGCACGTAAGTGCTCGGCCATCTCTAGCGCGGTGAGTCGGATCATCTCGTTGGGAGTCATGAATGATCCTCCGTGTGCAAAATAGCTGGCACCTTGAACCGGCCGGCTTCGGACTCGGGGGCGCCCGAGAGTGCCTCATCTTGGCTCAGTACGTTACCGACGACGTCGTCACGATAAACATTGGTCAGCGCAATTGGGTGGGAGGTTGGCATGACGTCGTCGGTTCCCACCTGCTGCACCTTGGCGACCGAGTCGAGGATCTTATCGATTTCCCCCGACATCCGTTCAAGTTCTTCCTCGCTCAGATGCAAATGAGCCAGTTGGGCCAGGTGGGTAATCTGGTCCCGGGTTATGTCGGACATAGTACTCCTTCACCTCGGGGTGCCGTTGTGTTGCCAGTGTAAACCCGCGAGGGTCCAGCGCGATAGCTCCTGTGATATATGCAGCACTTTTTCTTCCAGCTGGGCCGGTTGAGCACATTGTGCTCGCCGAGACGTCTCTTCACAATCCTGCCAGTTGAGGCTAGCCTAATATATTAGGTAATAACACTATGTTCTAATTCAAGGAGCTTTCTTGTCTCAGCAGACCGCTCGTCCCGCGAGCACGCGTCCACGCCGTCCACGCCCACGCCAAATGGTCATGGAAGTCGTCGACGTTGAAGAGCTGTCACCGACTTTCAAACGCTTGACGTTCGGTGGAAAAGATTTTGATCTCTTCCAGGACTCAGACGCGGTGGACCAATACGTCAAACTGCTCTTACCTCAAAACCCAGCTTCTGGGTTGACTCCACCGTTTGATTTGGACGAATTGCGTAAGACCTTGCCCAAAGATGAGCTCCCGCTGCGCCGAACCTATACGGTGCATTCGGTGGATCATGACGCCAAGACCCTGAAGATGGACTTTGTGATCCACGGCGATCAAGGGCTGGCCGGTCCCTGGGCCGCTCAAGCCAAAGTGGGGGATCTATTACAATTCTCGAGCCCGGGCGGCAAATACCAGCCGGACCCTGCAGCCGACTGGCACCTGCTGGCCGGCGATGAGGCAGCGATCCCGGCAATTGGGGCCGCCTTAGCAGCCATGCCCGACGACGCCGTGGGGCATGCCTTGATTGAGGTCGCTACGAAGGATGATGAATGGAACCTCCGTGCGCCCGAAGGCATTGAAGTCACCTGGTTGCACCGCGGGGGCCCCTTCACCCCTGAATCGACGGTCATCGAGCAGGCGGTTAAAGCCGTACCGTGGCGTGAGGGACGCGTGCAAGTCTTCGTGCACGGAGAGCGTGAAATCATGAAGGTCTTGCGCGTGTACCTCAATGAGGAGCGCGGGGTGGACCGCGCCGATATGTCGCTATCGGCCTACTGGGCCTACGGACGCGCAGAAGATGATTTCCAGGCCGAAAAGAAGCTGCCCGTCGGTCAGATCTACCCCGAAACTGGGCTGCAGTATTAAAAGCCAGCCGGATAGCTAAGCGCCAAGACTGGCGCAAAAACGCCGGGGCTTCGTCGTGAATGACGAAGCCCCGGCGTTTTTACGGTGACTGAACCTTAGAGCTTGGTGGGTTCAGGTTGCTTTAACGTTGCTGCAGCAGGTGTTGGCTGTTGTGGTTCATCAACGACGATGCACTCAGAGAGGGGCAGTTCGCGGTTATTCCACTTATCCCAATCGCCACTGGCTTCGAACTGGTAGTCAATCCGGATGTCACGGGTCTCTTTGAGCATCACGGTGCCGAGCAGACCCAGCGCAGCCATGGCGAGCAGGTAGATGACAATCGCCCACGTGGTACCAAACCCGGTCATGAGTAATTCGGCGATCGTTGGTGCGAAGGCTCCACCCAGAATCGCGCCCAGTGCGTAAGAGATGGAAACACCCGAATAACGCACGGAGGCTGGGAAGAGTTCCGCATACCACACGGCTTGCGGGCCATACGTCATGCCAATACCAATGGCCAGCAGCGAGGTGCTGATCAGGACGCCGGCCACGCCAAAGTTTTTGATGAGTTCAAACAGCGGGATGATGCCAGCGGCTTGAACAAACCAGCCCAGACCCATGATGCGACGACGACCGTACTTATCGGCGAGCCAGCCTGAGGTCAGGGTCGAGACCAGCCACACGGCTGCGGCGACCAGCACTGCAAGTTGGACGCCGACCTGATCGTAGCCAAGTCCGCCGTCACTGATGGGACGGGATGCAACACCCTGGATGTAGCCACCGGTGATCATGTATCCGGAAGCGCCATTTCCGGCGATGAGCAGGATGCCGAACATGACGATAATGCCGAATTTGGGGAAAAGTTTTGGTGGCTTGACACTGGCGACGCCGGCTTTTTTGTCGACGTTCTTGATTTCCGCAATTTCATTGAATACCGGCGATTCATCGACCGCTGAGCGAACGAATAATCCGACAATGACGAGCACCATGGACAACAGGAATGGCACACGCCAGCCCCAGTCGTAGAACGCCTGGCCGGGGGCAATCCAGTTCATAAACGCCAATACAGCAGAGGCCAGCAGCATACCCGTTGGCACACCGATCTGGGGGAACGCACCGAAGAATCCACGACGACCCTTGGGTGCATATTCAACGGCCATGAGAACAGCGCCGCCCCACTCGCCACCTGCAGAGATACCCTGCAGAATCCGCAGTGCCAGGAGCAAGAATGGTGCCCACAGGCCAATCTGATCATAGGTTGGCAGTAAGCCCATCGTTGTGGTGGCGATACCCATCATGATCAAGGTGATGACTAATAGCGGTTTGCGTCCAAAACGGTCACCGAGACGACCGGCAATGGCCGCGCCCAGGGGACGGAAAAGGAAGGACAAGCCAATGGTGACCAGCGAGAAAATGCGCTGATATTCCTCACCCGCGGGGGCGAAGAAGAGTTGTGCAAACACGATGTTTGCCGCGAGAGCGTAAATGAAGAAGTCGTACCACTCGATGACGGTACCCACCAGGGTTCCGGTCAGGACGCGACGACGTTCTTTCGACGTGATGTGTTTCGCACCGGGGCTCGGCTGTGAAGACGATCCGCCTGCGCTATTTGTGACTTGTGGACGCATAGCTGTGTTTCACCTTTCATTGCAACGAATCCACTTTGCTCCTCTTTTTTCGGTCGCGCAAATCAGCTAATTCATCAGAAAACTGTCATTTTCGTGAATAGGGGCACGGTGGCTCTCGAAAGCGTCACAATTTGGTTGGAACGGAAAAGAGGATAGTTAACTGAAACCTTTGGAAAATTTTGCCTAATTGATCACAGGACCACCGCAAGCTCGTCACAAAAAATTATCGTGACTCAACTGTTGCTTTTTTCTTGCGCCTCAGATTCAGGGTCGCTAATAGCGGAATGGTGATATTTCTAATCATCCGCTGTGACGCTGACCTCGCAGCTAAATAGGCTCGACGAGGTCAACCTGCGGATCGACCGTGGAACCAATGAGCCGACGCGCAAAAGGGGCCACCGACTCTAGGTATTTGCGCTGTAGTGAATGGCTCCATCATCTTGTGTTACGGCGCCATCGCTGAGTTCGGCGGGCATCACCTGGCCGGGGCCCATAATGTGTTGCACCCGGTGGTCATTGATGATCAGGTAGTCGGCAATAATGCGCCGGTGACAGCGCCACCACACCGCCTCAGCACACATGAGGACGGTCGACTGCTCACTGCCCAGCTCGATTAGCCCGGCCAAGGCCTCATGAAATTCCTTCGACAGCGCGTGATCGGCGTAATTATGAAAGCTCCGATTCTGCCACCAAGCATTGATCTCAAAAGCAACGTCTCGGCTCACCTTGCGTCGCCCGGTCAGGCCCGGACTGTGAGACAATCCAATGTCTTGGTCAGCCAGCGCCTGGCCTAATGCGTCGGCGTTAAAATGCGGATAGCGCTTCGACCCGGCCAACTTGCGAACATCCACGACGTGTTCGAGCTCGTGTTCTTGGAGCAATTCTAAGAATTCTTCAAGGCAACGATTGGAATGCCCGATCGTATAGAAAATGTGCCCCAACTATTCTGCCGCTTTGATCAAAACCCGACCCTCTTGGGCGCGGACATCCCACGTCGGTTGGGCTGCACCCGCAGGCCCACGCATGGGAACACCATCGGAGACCCGGAATTTACTGTGATGCCACGGACACACAATGCAGTCATCTTCGATATGGCCTTCATGCAACGGGCCGCCCGCGTGCGCGCACGTAGCAGACAGCGCTCGCAGCTCACCTTGATGACGGGTCAATACCACCGGTGTTTTATTGGCCATGACCCGCAACAATGCACCTTCTTGCACGTCGTCTTCGGCGGCCACATCGGTCCACTTCTTGGTGCGTTGCTGGAATGCCGTGTGGTTGACCCCGACGCCCATATCAAGCGTCAGGTGGCCACCAAGATATCCGGCCGCTCCGGTAAAGCTCAACCCAATCAGCGATAAACCAGCCCCAAGCTTATGGCGATCATTCTTGCGCGCAACCCAGGACAGCGTCTGCAGCACGGTGCCCCAGGAATTGGCCAAAGCGTGGGCAAGCCCGACCCGTTGTTCTTTGCCATAGGACTCCGACCAATCCGATGCTCCGGTAATAGAGGCTGGAATCGAGGACAAAATCCCCAGCGCCACAAGTCGTTGACTCGCCGGGCGCATCGCCTTGCCACCGGTGAGATCCAGTGCGCTGGCCATGGCCCAGGCACCGATAGGAATGTCGGTGAGCATGGGATGCAGTTGATGGCCAAGCCACGATCCGGACAACAGGTACTTCACCGCATCCGGGTCGGTTACCTTGGAAACCACCTTCGACAGGGGTTCGGAGAGCTCGTCGAGAGATTTTTCTTGTTCAATGCGTTTGACGACACGCGATAACCCAAACATGCGCTGTTCCTCTTTCTTTATACAGATGGCAGGTCAGCTGCTGTTCACCAATATTTGCATCGGTCGTAGTACGGCCACCTTAGCGACTGACAGGCGGTTTTGACATCCCCTTGGGCTCGCCAGCGCCGAGAAATATTATCCCTTTGTGTG
>DATBUL010000056.1:0-51005 GCA_036516115.1 Enteractinococcus sp.
ACGCCCAACGTGAGTCCAACGAGCGCTTCACGTCCCACGACCCGCAGCAAATCTCGCGTGGTGACTTGGGATAGGGCAATGGCCCGCGTAACGGTCGTGGCCGCCTGGTTGCCCGTGTTGCCACCGGTTCCGGTCAACAACGGAACAAAGAGCGTCAGCACGACCATCGCGGCCAAGGTGTCTTCGAAATAGTCCAGGACTTGGACGGTCAAAATCGCGCCGATACCCAAGACAAGCAGCCACGTCAGCCTGGATTTGACTAACTGCATGACCGACGTCGACAAGTACGGCTGACCGAGGGGCTCGGCACCGCCGGAGCGGAAGGTGTCTTCAGATTCTTCCTCTTCCAGCACCAACTGGGCGTCGGCGACGGTGAGCATGCCGATGAGCCGCTCGGCATCGTCCACCACGGGCAGCGCTTGGACGCGGTCGTGGACGACGGTTCGCGCGGCGTCTTCGACGTCGTCATGAACCGAAACGGTTTCGGTGGGCTCCATGATGTCGCGGACTAATTCATCGGGTTCAGCACGCACCAGCCGTGGCAAATGCACCATGCCCAACACTTTGTGGCTGGTGGAACCTACGGGTAACACGGTCAGGTTATCGACCTCGTAGTCGGCAACCGTCACGTCGCGAATGATATTCAAGGCCGTGGCCGCCGACATGTCGGGGGACAATTCTTGGGGCACAACTGACATGCGCCGTCCCACTGAGTCTTCCGGGTAACCCAGAATTTTTGCGGCCGCATCGCGTTCGGTCTGCCCCAGGCTGGCCAACAGGCGTTGGGCAACCTCGGCCGGAACCTCATCGAGCAACCTGGCCTGAGTGGATGATTGCAGTTGCGAGAATAAGTCGCGCGTGTGCTCATCGGCGAGCCCATCGATCAGGTCCGACTGCAACGACGGCTCCATGTTGCCAAACACTTCAACGGCCACATCTTTATCGAGCAGTCGGAACGCGACCGGCATCAGCCCGGGCGGAGTGCGGTCTAGGACGCGTTCCACCGAGGCAACCCGCATGCCGCGCAACAGGTCTGCTGCGGCCGCATATTCTTTGTCACGCAGCAGATCCCAGAGCTCATCTTCCAGCTCGGCAAGCGTGACTTCCTGCGGCTTGGGATCTGACATGCGTACTCCCCCTGTGGTAGTGGGCGGGTGGACTTATCCGTGGTAGAAGTGGCGTGCTCCACCGGTCAGATACATGGTGATACCGGCGGCCTTGGCGGCTTCGATGACTTCATCGTCGCGCATAGAACCACCGGGTTGGACGACGGCGCGCACACCGGCCTCAATTAGGATCTGCAAACCATCAGCAAATGGGAAGAACGCATCCGACGCGGCAACGGAGCCGGTCGCGCGGTCTGGGGCGTCGGTGCCGGTAACGTTTTCGGCACCACCCGGGGTCGAAACGTCCTGGGCTCCGGTCGAAGCGGCCCCCAGGGTGTTGGCCCGTTCGATCGCCAAGCGGCACGAGTCCAGGCGGTTGACCTGTCCCATGCCAATACCGACGGCGGCCTGATTGGCGGCCAGCAGGATCGCATTGGATTTCGGTGCGCGCACCGCTTCCCAAGCGAAGACCAGATCGCGCATCAGGTCCTCGTCGGCGGGTTCACCGGCCACGAGCTCCCAGTTTTCTGGGTTATCACCGGCTGCCTGGTAAATATCGGCATCCTGGACGAGCATGCCACCGGAAATTTGTTTGAATTCGGTGGTTTCCAGGGCAAAGTTATCGGGTAATTGCAACAGGCGAATATTCTTTTTGGCCGTCAGAATCTCTAAAGCTTCCGGGGTAAATCCTGGTGCGACGACGACTTCGGTAAAGATATCTTTGACCTGTTGGGCCATAGCTGCCGAGACCGGACGGTTGGCCGCAATGACCCCACCGAAAGCCGAGACCGGGTCCGTGGCGTGGGCTTTAGCGTGCGCGTCGGCAATCGCATCTGCGGCGTCGGCGGAGGCCACGGCCAGGCCACATGGGTTGGCGTGCTTGATCACGGCAACGGCCGGATCGGTGAAGGTGTAGGCGGCGCGAATCGCGGCATCGGCGTCGACATAGTTATTGAAGCTCATGGCTTTGCCGTGCAGCAGGCTCGCTTGGGCAACACCCGGTTTCGGAGTGGTTGCGGTGGTGTACAGCGCGGCCGGCTGGTGTGGGTTTTCGCCGTAGCGCAAGGTCTCTTTGAGTTCGAGGGCGTGTCCGGCGTAGGCGGGGTGGTCGGCGTCGTCAAACTGTTCGGCCATCCAGGTGGCAACCGCGGTGTCGTAGGAGGCCGTGTGGGCGAAGGCTTCCACCGCGAGTCGCTGGCGCTGGGCGAGACTAAAGCCGCCGTTGGCCACTGCGGTTAAGATCTCGTGGTAGGCCTCGGGGTTGGTTACAATCGCGACCGAGCCGTGGTTTTTGGCGGTGGCTCGGACCATGGTGGGTCCACCGATATCGATTTGTTCAATGACTTCTGGCTGGGTCGCGCCCGAGGCGACGGTTTCAACAAATGGGTACAGATTGACCACGACCAGATCAAACGGGGCGATATCGTGCTCGGCCAGCTGTGTCATGTGGTCGTCAACGTTCTTATCCGCCAGGATGCCCGAGTGGATGAAGGGGTGCAGGGTTTTGACGCGTCCGCCAAGCACCTCTGGGAAACCGGTCACTTGCGCGACTTCGGTCACGGGCACGCCGGCTGCCTGGATCATCGCGGCGGTCGAGCCGGTCGAGACAATTTCGACCCCGGCCTGGGACAGCCCTTGGGCCAGTTCGGCCAGGCCGGTCTTATCGTAAACCGATACCAGGGCGCGCTTTACCGGGATTTGATCCAGAGTGGTCACAGGGTGCTCCTTCAAGCAGTTTTCTTCTCACCGTTGACCGGTGAACTCTCCTCGCGCCATTCTAGCGCGGTTTGGCATAGGGCCGGATGAGTTGTTCGGCAGTGGTCCCGTCCGCCAGGATGGCCAAATTTTCTATGAGCATTTGACGTTCGGCAACCTTGATTTTCTCATGCAGGCTCGCCTCATCGTCGTCGGTAGCGATTTCAACCGCCCGCTGATCCAGGATGGGCCCGGTATCCACGCCAGCATCAACAATGTGCAGCGTGGTACCGGTGACGACGACGCCGGCAGCCAAGGCATCGGCCACCGCGTGTGCACCGGGAAACGACGGTAGTAACGCCGGGTGGGTATTAATAAAACGCCCGGCAAACCGCTCGATGAACTGTTCGCCAACGATGCGCATCAGCCCGGAAGACAACACCATGTCGGGCCGATAGGTGGCGACCTGTTCCGTCAGAGCGTTCGTCCAGGCGGCTCGGGAGTCGTAGTCGGCGTAGTCCACCACAAAGGTGTCGATATCGGCGGCGCGCGCTCTGGTCAGACCATAAGCATCGGGCACGTCCGAGCCCGCCGCAACTATGTCAACGTTGAGATCACCGGCGGCAACGGCGTCGATGATGGTTTGAAAATTCGATCCGGAACCGGAGAGTAAAACGACCAGGCGCATACGTCCTAGTCTAGGGAATTGATCGATACACTGGGCTATTGTGCCCCGTAAGTCGTAGCAGGAAGGCAACGTATTGTGAGCCAGCCAGAACACTCCACCAATCGGCGACGATTAGCCGATGGTATTTTATGGCTTGTCGCCGCGCTCGTGGCCACTTACGCGGGCCTGGCGTTGCCTTTGCCGTATAAAGTCGTGGCCCCGATATTTGCGCTGACGGCCGTGATCTTGGCGATCCGGATTTTCCGGTTAGCGTCGAAGGGCCAACACACCATGCTGGTGTGGTTGGCGGGCACCGCGGGATTATTGGGCGCCATATTCTATGGTGGGGTCGCCACCTCGCAAATCATCTTGTGGGAGCCCACCGCCACCTATGAAGACTGCTTAGCGGAAGCTTTGACCGACACTGCTCAGTTGAAATGCGAACAGGCCTATATGACCAGTCTGTGGGACTAGTTTTGCGTGTCAGTTGACCACGTATAGGTTCCGTGCCGCAGGGGCGCCAATGCGTAACCAATGGCTGCCCCAATACCAATGTGCGCCGCGAAGAGTCCGGCGCTGGCCAGTGCCGGCGCGCCAACGGTGGTCAACACACCGATCGCCCATGAGCCGCCCGAGACCAACATGATCCCAAAACACAAGACTCCGGCAACCACACCGATCGATGCACCCGTCAGTACCACCCCAATGGTGATCGCGGTCGGATGATGTGGAATTTTGGCGACAACAAAATCTTCCAAATGATTTTCACCGATCCCAAAAAACCACCACCCGGCCAGAATCCCTGCCACGAATATGAACAATAAGATCCACCAGTGTTCTTGGAGACTTTGTTCGGTGGGGATGGCTGACAAAATAGGTAACGCCGGCTGTGGCCCGAGGATGGTACCGGCCGGGGAAACTTCGAGTGTTCCGATATGAAATCCGACGCCGGACAGATAACTCAATGTCCAAGCTGCGACATTAGGCAGCACCAGGATCTGCAATATGGTGATAACGAATCCACCAAAGATTCCGGCATCCAAGCGCTGGTACACATCGGTCACCTCGGCCCAATGCCTACCGATTTGCACGGTGACGACAATCGAAGCGATAGCCCAGGCCCCGGCGACCGCCATCGTAGCCGCCCTCAGCAATGCCCATAGGTAGTGCCAAAAGTTTCTTCCAGCATCTGATAAGCGCTCGACACGTGCACCGATCGATTCCGCAATCGGGATGCGGAAATACCCGAGTGCACCCCAGGTGTACCCCAGGATGAAAACCAGCACCGGAATCAGGATGGCAAGCGTTGGGTTGATGACGACGGCGTCCAGGCTGACGAGCGTGTTGGTGCCCCATACGAAGAAACTAAAGGCTGCGATCGCGCCCACGGTAGGTTGCCAGAGTGTTTTGAGTTGCGAAGCTTTGGCCAATCGAGACCCCACCCGGCGAGCCAATAGCAGCCACACGATCAAGAGTCCCAGCGGGATAAACCACCACGTCCCCACCGGTTGCTGGTCTTCTACATTGACGAACTCTAACGGCACGCCAAAACTCGACAGCCACATGTAAGCGCCGATAGCCCCCGCATCGCCCAATGGCATACTGGCGAAGGCGCCGGTAATCCACATCACGGCCAGGGGCACCACAATGATGGCCGCACCGATAAAGGCAGCGGTCAGCGCTTCCACGATGCCCTGTAACCATAAGGGCATGGGGAAGGATTTCTGCTCTGGGGTCGCGGTGGTCATGATCTCCTATCGTGCCATTTGTTTGACCCCTCGTGGTGGAATGCCACGACCTCGGCACGTTGTTGTGATGCAGTTGTCGAAGAAACTGCGCAACGATTCACAGTTCATAGCAATTTTCCTCTAAGATTATTGCGAAACAAGACAACGGTTGTCTGGGTGTCAGCCGTGTCATTTCACCGCAGATCCCGAGTCAGCCAACAAAGAAGCTTGAGGAAGGTTGCGATATGGAAGCCGGTTTAGCCCAGATTAGAGAAGAAGTCCTACGCCGAAACCCTGGGGAAACCGAATTTTTCCAAGCTGTTGATGAAGTTTTTGACAGTCTCGGCCCTGTCATGAAGCGCCATCCTGAATATGTTGAACACGGGATCTTACGGCGCATGGTCGAACCCGAACGCCAGATCACCTTCCGCGTGCCCTGGGTCGATGACAAGGGTGTCGTCAAAATTAATCGCGGTTTCCGTGTGCAGTTCAACTCGGCACTGGGCCCATATAAGGGTGGCATCCGGTTCCACCCCTCCGTATATCTGGGGATCATGAAATTTTTGGGCTTTGAACAAGTCTTCAAGAATGCGTTGACCGGGATGCCCATCGGCGGTGGCAAAGGTGGCGCCGATTTCAACCCTTCGGGCCGTTCCGAAGGCGAAATCATGCGTTTCTGTCAGTCATTCATCACCGAGCTGTACCGACACATTGGCGAACATACTGACGTCCCCGCAGGCGATATTGGGGTGGGTACTCGCGAAATTGGGTTCATGTTTGGTCAGTACCGACGCATCACCAACCGCTTCGAAGCCGGCGTGTTTACCGGCAAAGGGGTTTCGTGGGGCGGCTCTCTGGTACGTCCCGAAGCGACCGGGAACGGGGTCGTGATGTTTGCCAATCAGATGCTCAAGACCACCGGCACCTCGCTGGACGGAGCGACCGTGGCAGTATCCGGGTCGGGCAATGTGGCAGTCAACGCCATCAACTATGCCCAAACTCTGGGTGCCAAAGTCCTCACCGCATCCGATTCCTCCGGTTATGTGATCGACGAGGACGGTATTGATATCGATCTGCTCCACCAGATCAAATCGGTAGAACGCGGTCGGATTACGGATTATGCGCAACGTCGCGATCGGGCACATTTTGTGTCGGACGGCTCAATTTGGGATGTTCCTGTGGATGTTGCCTTACCGTGTGCCACTCAAAATGAACTCAACGGCGACGACGCCGCAACGTTGGTCAAAAACGGCGTCAAGGCCGTCGCGGAGGGCGCCAATATGCCCTCAACCCAGCAGGCCATCAGCACGTTTAGGGAGGCGGGTGTGCTATTTGGTCCGGGGAAAGCAGCCAATGCCGGTGGGGTTGCGACCTCGGCGCTGGAAATGCAACAGAATGCCTCTCGCGATACCTGGAGTTTTGACTACACGCACGCCCGGTTAGAAGAAAATATGGAAGACATCCACGACCGGTGCGTCGCCACCGCCGAGGATTTTGGTCACCCCGGTGACTACGTTATCGGTGCGAACATTGCCGGCTTCCTCAAGGTCGCCGACGCGATGATTTCCCAGGGCATTATCTAACACCTGTTGGGCTTTTTCTGCGACCTCGATGGTTCCTGAGGGTTCGGCACAACACAAGTCGCACGCGCGGTTCTAGCGGTTTGCTAGGGCCGCGCGCTGTTCTTGTGTCAAGCGGACGGGCATGCCGGTAGCCTCGTTGACGAATACCATGGTCGAGGTGGCTTCGACGGCCACGACGTCGTCGTCATAGAACCGATAAAAAATTTCGACCGAGGCGCCTTTGACTTTCTCGATCCCGACTTCCACGCGCACCGGCGTGCCGCGGTACGGTAGTTGGCGCCGATATTTCACCGTGTGGTCCGAGATCAGGGTCATGACACCGTTTTGGACGCCCGCTAACAGGTTGATGTGCGGACTCGGGCTGGTGGCATCCAGTTGGCCGGTCCCGGAAGGTACCCCAAAGACCAAGACGCGAGCTTCTTCCATCAACCGGACGATCTGGACGTTGTTGATGTGCCCGTAGGCATCCATATCGCCCCAGCGCAACGGGATTTCCACGACGGTCATGCTCACTCCTGTGTCTCCGGATTATCTTGGGTAAACAGTGGGTAGTCGGCCCGCAGCTCTGCCACGGTGATTTGTTCTTCGGCTGTCACCGATTGCGGCCACGCCAACGGGGCGTCAACGCGCGGGGCTAACACGCCCGAATTTTCTAATTGAAACGATAACGCTGCCCCATCCGGGCCATATGCCCAAGGCACTCCATCAGTGGCGCGTTGGGTTTCTTCCGCGCGCCCACCAGCCAAAAGCGCTTCGGTGGCTGAGAGCTGCCGGATCGCAATGGCATTGACGCGCCCGGGGTGATGGTGCGCGAAATGCGTATAAATCTCGGGATCGTGCTGGCCATCGTCGCCAATCAACGACCAGGATAATTGTGGGAAGTCTTCGGCCAATCTGGCCAGCGCGCTGACCTTATGCGCCATCCCGGAACGGAACCACCGATCTTCGGTGGGACCCCACGACGTCAACAGCATCGGACCGAGCGGAAATAAATGCCGGGTCATGAACCTGGTGAGCGTTTGGGCCACATTCCAAGGCCCGGTGGAAACATAGAACACCGGGGTGCCGTCGTTTTGTTCGGCCAAGCGATTCAGCATGACCGACATGCCCGCAACCGGTCGGCGGGCGTGTTCGTCCGTCAAAAATGAGTTCCAGGCCGCCGTGAGTGGCCGGGGCAGGGCGGTGACCCACACGGTGTCATCGACGTCGCAGATCACGGCGTGTCGGGTCTGATCATCGATCACCAGCACATCTTGGCTACTGGATTCCGCTCCCTCGACGTGCAGCGTCACGGTGGCCCACCCGGGTGCCAACTGACATGGAATACGGACATCGACGACACCGTTGCGGTCTGCTCGCACCGGGTACCGTTGTCCCTCAACTTCGACTTCGACCTTGGCATAGGCGATCGGTGGGGATACGAAGTTTTGCCAGCCGCGGACCCCGTCGCGCAAAATTTGTGCGAGATATTCGGCCTCGCTCCATTCGGGCTTGGCTAATAGGACGCGCGAAAAGATCCGCACCCACCGAGGTGAGCCGTACCCGGTAAAGGATAAAATTCTGGGCTTATCGCCACGACGACGGGCCCGATCGCGGCGGCGCCGCTGAAAACTGTAATAACTCAGCGTGGCAAGCTGTTCTGGAGGGGAAGCCTCGTTACCCGCAGCGCTCGACAGCCGCGGAATAGTTGGAAAACGATAATTTTTACGACGGCGCGCCATATGCTTGCTATTCCCACTCCTTGATCACCCAAATAGTCTAATACGTTTCGACCCCGCTGGTTTATGGTGGTAGCCATGACGAAACTCCGCCGTACCGCGCTCGAAGCCGCCCGTCCCGCCGCGACCGCATTAGCCGCAGCATTCCATTCGGCTCAGGTGGTCGCGACGACGAAAACCAACCGACACGACCTGGTCTCGGAGTGGGATCACCGTATCGAAGCCAGGCTGAAGCGTCGTCTGGCTGTGGACGATGCCGTGTTTTGGGGCGAAGAGACGGGCCGTGAACCGGTGACCCGTCCCGGTCAGGTCGAATGGATTATCGACCCGATCGATGGGACCAGTAATTTTGTCCACGGTTATCCGATGTTTAGTATCTCGATTGCGGCCGTGATTGACCAGCAGGTCGTCGCCGGCGTCGTGATCGATCCGGTCTCAGGTGATGAGTATTCTGCCGACGCGACCGGGGCATATCTCAATGACCAGCCCCTGAGTAGCCGCCCGGCCCCCGCAACCAGCGCCCAATATAATTTGGTCACGTCCTTTCCTGCCGCCGAAATCCTCCAGCGCTCCCCCCAGGCGGCGGAATACTTCGGGGAGCTCGTACAACGCTTTGCCACGGTCCGTCGGGTCGTGTCTGGAGCGCTCGAGTTATGTTTGGTGGCGCGCGGGATCGCAGATATCGTGCTGGGGGTTGATGCCAAACCGTGGGACGTCGCTGCCGCCTCATATATTGTGACCCAAGCGGGAGGCACCTATCTGACCGGAACCTCCCAGCCTCACCATCTTGCACCGCATTATTTCGCGGTTGCCCCCGGACGGTCGTCCGAGTGCATTCGCGACGTGTTTGATCAGATCCGACAAATGTGACGCACTGCTGTCCAACGGTGGCGCCGCAGTGTTTGACGTATCACAATGTAGATATGAGCGCCTACATGTTTGAACACGAAAAAGATCAGCCTGTTCTTGAACTGAGCCGTCAGCAGGCCGAACTATTGCTGCGCAACACGCGACACGGGCGGTTAGCGTTTCCGTCCTCCGAGCAGGTCGAGATCTTCCCGATCAACTACGTTTTTGATGGCGAGAAACTATATTTCCGTACCGCCCCCGGTGCGAAACTCTTAGCCGCCGAATCGCGTTCCATGGTGGCCTTTGAAACCGATGGTATTTTGCCGGATGAAGCCTGGTCTGTCGTCGTCCGTGGCACGGTACAGCCCGTACCGGAAGAAGATGTTGCCTATGTTCGTGGGTTGGGCCTGGCCCCATGGGTGCCCACGTTCAAAGATTTCTTTGTGTCTCTAAGCATCGATAACATCACGGGTCGGCACTTTATTTTCGCGCGGCAGCCAGAACGCGACGATGATCGGAGCTTTAGGTATGATCCCGCCCAGACGACGTCTACCCCACCTGAGGATCCAGATCCGACACGACTGTCGCGCTAAGCCGACCAGATAGTGACGACGCCAGTGGTGGCAATCAGCACAGCCATGACCGTCATCCACAACACCGCCCAGAAATCACTGGCCACCTGCTCATTGGCGATGCCTGCGGCTTGCACCTGATATCGCCGTCGTTGGGATATCTGGATCAGTCCAGCACCGAGAATGGCGATACCCACCGGAATGAACACCACCGGCCCAACTGAGGGATACCAGCGGATCAGCAATAACGCGACAATCGAGGTGGCTAAACCCGTCCGCCCCCACGACATGACCGTTCGTTCTGGTTGGAGCCCAGGGTCTTGGTGACCGACAGATTGGTGGCTCGCCTCGTTCGGTACACCGCGATTAGAAGCCATTGGTTACCCACATGGCGACCAGCACGGTGACCGCAGCAACCGCGCAAATCAACGCGATCAACGGTATCCACAGGGGGATCGGCAGGGAGCGTTTTTGGCGCAGAGCAGCTTCGACGCGTAACCACCGTCCCGCAGCAGACGCTGCGAGCAGTCCTCCCAAGATCAACAGCAGAGTCCCTAACACTTTTCGGGCGGTGTCATCAAAAATTTCATGGGTGAAGGCTTCGACCGCGATACCACCAGCTAGGAGCGCAAGTGATGTCCGAATCCAGGCAAGAAATGTACGCTCATTAGCGAGCGTGAAGCGAGGATCCGGATCTTCGCCAACGTTGAGGGCCCGTGGAACGCGGCGCCGTGTCGTGGGTGGTTGTTGTTTGCTGGATTCCATGATCCACAGTGTAACCCAGGACAAACTCCAACCAGGTAGGGTGGACGAGGACCGTATTGGTCACACAATACGCAAGGAAAAAGGATGTCAGGATCGAATAAGGAACCACACGTTACGGTCGGACAACCGGCGACGAAAGCACAAATTCGGCGTTGGCGTCGATACCTGGCCGACGAAATCGCCGAGGGTCAGATTTACCGTGACTTAGCCGGCCGAAGTAAGAAACCAGAACGCGATATCCTGCTTGGTCTGGCCGATGCCGAGGACCGTCACGCACAGCACTGGCGAGATCTCCTCGGTCCGCACGCTCAGGTTCGTTCTCGTCCAAGTTTGCACCGCGCCTTGTTGCGGTTCTTGGCACGGATTTTCGGTTCCGTCTTTGTGCTGGCCCTGATGCAGCGTGCCGAATCCAACACCCCGTATAAGACCGATTCCGAGGTTCCACGCGAGATCACCGCAGATGAGGCGATCCACGAGGAAGTCGTTCGGGGTTTGGCTGCGCGCGGCCGTGAGATGATGGCCGGCAATTTCCGTGCCGCAGTATTCGGTGCTAACGATGGTCTGGTATCGAATCTGGCGCTGGTCATGGGCGTGGGCGCTACCGGTGTGGCACCTTCTGTCGTGCTGTTCACTGGGATCGCCGGACTGCTCGCAGGAGCACTGAGCATGGGCGCTGGTGAATACGTCTCGGTTCGATCACAACGCGAATTGCTAGAAGCCTCCCACCCCACGCACGTTACCTTACGTGCCGCCAAGCATTTAGACATCGAGCAGAACGAATTGGAATTGGTTTACCGCGCCCGCGGTATGACCCCCGAGGATGCCAGCCATCGAGCACTCGAACGGCTCGGCTACCTCAGCTGTGACTGTAACCCCTCGTTTTCCGCTCGCCCCGACGGTTCCCAGGGTCCCGAGGAAGAGCTTAAGCACCAAGAATTCGAAGCTGTTGGCAGCCCTTGGAAAGTCGCATTTTCGTCATTTTTCTTCTTTGCTTCCGGTGCGATTATCCCAGTCTTACCATTCTTATTCGGCGCAACAGGTCTCACAGCGCTGGTGTGGGCTCTGGCGTTGGTCTCGATTGCGCTCATCATCACCGGAGGCATCGTAGGCCTGTTATCAGGGGCCTCACCATTGAAACGAGCACTGCGTCAATTGGTCATTGGCCTGGGCGCCGCCGGGGTGACATACCTGTTAGGTATGCTCTTCGAGATCTAGCCTTCCTCGACCCGCAACCGATTATGCGCCTCCTCGCGATACCACGGCGTCGATGAGGTTTTTGCTGAGCTGGGAATACTGTTGAGGTGAGTCGCGCTGTGATGACTATGAACCTTCGAGATATTCCTATCCAAACCATGGAGGGAACACAGACGTCTCTGTCCGAGTTCCCCGATAAGGCCTTGTTGATTGTCAATGTCGCCTCGCGATGTGGGCTGACTCCGCAGTATGAGACGCTGGAGCAGCTTCAGCAACGCTATGGTGGTCGCGGCTTGCAGGTGCTTGGATTTCCCAGTAATCAATTTTTCCAAGAACTGGGATCTAATGAGTCAATCAAAGAGTTCTGCTCAATGACCTACGGCGTGACGTTTCCGATCTTCAACCCCATTCGGGTCAATGGTCGACGCGAACATCCGCTCTATACCCAGCTCAAAAAGACGCCAGACGCTGCGGGGAAAGCCGGCAGAGTCAAGTGGAACTTCGAGAAATTTCTGCTCGCGCCGTCAGGAAAAATCTACCGTTTCCGGCCGAGCACCCAGCCCGATGATCCGGACGTCATTGCCGCCATCGAAGACAGTTTGCCTGTCTGAAGCCCAACGTGGTTACTTCCCGAATTTAGCCTCAGCCTATTGTGAGAAAATGTGGGAACCTCCACCGAAAGACGACGGATCACCGCTTGCATAGTCTTGCAGCCCTTGATAGATCGTAGCCACTGCTGGGTTGTGCAATGATTCGTGTCTGAGGACCACCCAAAACGTTGCAGAATGAGCGAATTGTTGGTCTAGTACGCTCACGAATCCTGAGTGTTGATCCGCTACGAAGTCCGGCAAGAGCCCAATCCCGGCACCCTCCAGTGTTGCCGTGAGGTGTGCGTACACATTCGTTGAGGAACTACCCGCCCGGATCGGTTGGGTCGGACGCGCTGCGTTCAAGAGAAAATTTCGATGTCGAGGTCTGGATAATGTTGTTGGATCCGAGCTAGTGCGGGGACGGCGATGTGGCTGGTGAATGCCTCCGGTGCACCAACGCGCACGGTGCCAGCCACTGCGGTTGTGGTGTCATCGGCCACGAGTTTACCGAGGGTTCGTTCGATTTCTTCGGCAATTATAAAGACCATGCGACCATCGGCGGTTAATTCCCACCCGGCGGGAGTACGCAGCAGTAAGTGCTGTCCGGTGAGCTTTTCAAGGCTGCTGATTCTGCGTGATACGGTCGCGTGATTGATCCCTAACGACTCGGCGGGTGCAGTAAACCGACCTCAGCAGGCGACCGTCAGAAAGGTCATCAGTGCCGGCTAATTACTGTGCAGTTCTTCGGCGTGCATTGTTGTGAGTGTAGTCGATCACCTTGAGCACTCTGGTGCGAGGGAGTCGTGGTCATAAGAGGAGACCAGAAAAAACGTGGAGCCCAGGCGTTTGGCCTGGGCTCCACGTCTTGAAAACGTCTCGTCAACCAGTGACTTAGAGGGTTTCGATAATCTTGCGCATCTTTTCAGCGGCTTCGGTCGGGGTTTGACCAACCTGAACGCCTACTGCTTCGAGTGCTTCCTTCTTTGCTGCTGCGGTACCGGAAGAACCGGAAACGATCGCACCGGCGTGACCCATGGTCTTGCCTTCTGGTGCGGTGAAACCAGCAATGTAGCCGACGACCGGTTTGGTGACGTTGTCCTTGATGTAGGCTGCGGCCTGTTCCTCGGCGTCGCCACCAATTTCACCAATCATGATGATCGCTTTGGTTTCGGGATCGTTTTCGAATGCTTCCAGAGCATCGATGTGGGTCGTGCCAATGATCGGGTCGCCACCGATACCGATAGCGGTGGAGATACCAATCTCGGACAGCTCGTGCATCATCTGGTAGGTCAAGGTACCCGACTTGGAGACCAGGCCGATTGGGCCGGTTCCGGTAATGGTTGCCGGGGTAATACCTGCCAGGGAAACATCAGGGGTGATAATACCTGGGCAGTTTGGACCGATGATGCGGGTCTTTGGTTTGCCATCTGCACCCACGTTGGCCTGGGATGCGGCAAAGAACTCTGCGGTGTCCTGGACAGGAATGCCTTCGGTGATGACGACCAGCAATTCGATTTCAGCTTCGATGGCTTCCATCGCGGCGTCTTTGGCGAATTTTGGTGGCACGAACATGACCGAGACGTTGGCACCGGTTTCTGCCATAGCTTCTTTGACGGTGCCGTAGACGTTCAGGGTGACGTCGTTGCCATCGGCGTCGACGTGTTCTACGGTTTCACCGGCGCGACGAGCATTGACACCACCGACAATGTTGGAGCCGGCTTTGAGCATCAGTGCGGTGTGTTTGGTTCCTTCACCGCCGGTAATGCCCTGGACGATGATCTTGGAATCTTTATTGAGGAAAATCGACATTTGCTAACTATCCCGTCCTTATTTATTGGCCAACTCGGCGGCTTTGTCAGCGCCTTCGTCCATGGTGGCCGCGATCGTGACCAGTGGGTGGTTGGCTTCGGCCAGAATAGCGCGGCCTTCTTCCACCTTGTTGCCGTCCAGGCGTACGACCAGTGGTTTCGAGGCTGAGTCACCAAGGATTTCCAGAGCCTGTACGATACCGCTGGCGACCTGATCGCACGCGGTGATACCACCAAATACGTTGACGAACACGGAGTTGACATCTGGGTCACCCAGGATGACATCGAGGCCGTCGGCCATGATCTGGGCATCCGCGCCACCGCCGATGTCCAGGAAGTTTGCGGGGCTAGCGTTGCCGTGGTTTTCACCAGCGTAAGCAACGACGTCGAGGGTCGACATGACCAGACCGGCGCCGTTACCGATGATGCCAACGTTGCCGTCCAGTTTGACGTAGTTGAGGCCCTTGGCTTCGGCTTTGGCTTCCAGTGGGTTTTCGGTGCGCTCGTCAACCAGGTCAGCGTGGCCTGGCTGGCGGAAGTCAGCGTTATCGTCAACGGTCACTTTGCCGTCGAGTGCGATGAGTTTGCCTTCACCGGTCAAGACCAGTGGGTTTACTTCAACCAATGTGGCGTCTTCTTTTTTGAAGACGTCGCCGAGTTTCACAAGAACTTCGGCAACCTGGTCGCGCAGTTCTTCTGCGAATTTTGCTTCGGCAACAATTTTGTCGGCCACTTCGCGGTTCAGACCGGTGGCTGGTGAGACCTCGACACGAGCCAGATCTTCTGGGCGTTCTTCGGCGAGCTGTTCGATGTCCATACCGCCTTCTACCGAGGCCATGGCCAGGTAGGAACGGTTGGCACGATCCAGCAGGATCGAGAAGTAGTACTCTTCTTTGATGTCGGCGCCTTCAGCGATCATCACCTGGTGCACGGTGTGACCCTTGATGTCCATGCCTAGGATTTCTTTGGCATATTCATATGCTTCGTCGGCGTTCTTGGCGACTTTGACACCGCCGGCTTTACCACGGCCACCAACTTTGACTTGGGCTTTGACCACGGTGACACCACCGAGTTTTTCAGCGGCGGCTTTAGCTTCTTCCGGGGTTTCGGCAACGATCCCAGCCAGCACGGGAACCCCGTGTGCTTCGAAGAGATCGCGTGCCTGGTACTCATACAGGTCCACGGGTTTGCAGTCCTTTTACCTCGACAACGATTGGATCAGATGACCGGAACAGATTGCAGCCGGGCATCTGCGAGTCCGGCGATAAGCCTCAGAACTCCTAAGGCATTACCTTAGTGCACGGGCGAGCGTGTTGAAGAACCATGACCATTTGTTGGTGATGATCACACTTTTTTCAACGGTGCGTAGCGTAACAGGAGTCGTTTTTCGGATTCCGGAAATTGCACGACGGCGACGGCCTTATCGCCGGCGCCCTGAACCGCTGTCACCACGCCGGTGCCAAACGTTTTATGTTCCACGGTGTCCCCTGGCGCAACCGAAATGACTTCTTTTTGCGGGTTGACTTTGGTCCGGGGCTGCGGTTTGGTGACTTGGGCGCGTTCTTGGGCCTCGGTGATGCCCTGAGTTCCGGCGCGACCATAATTTTTTGATGACGGCGATGCGCCCCAGTGTGATCCGCTAAAGCGTTGGGCATCGCGGTACCGAAAGCCGCGGACGCCGGTGTCTTGGCCGAAACCACCAGTTCCGAAGTGGGCGTGAGCTGGTGTGCCTTTGCCTTCGCGTTCCCATTCTATGAGCTCAGCTGGAATTTCAGATAGAAATTGGCTTGCCGGGTTAAATTGGTGTTGGCCCCACATGCTGCGTGCTTCGGCCCGTGAAACGAAGAGTCGTTCGCGTGCCCGAGTCAGGCCCACATAGGCCAGACGGCGTTCTTCGGCGAGTTCTTGTTCATCGGCCATAGACCGGGCGTGGGGGAAAACGCCGTGCTCCATGCCGGTCAGGAAGACGACCGGAAATTCGAGCCCCTTGGCGGTGTGCAGGGTCATCAGGGTCACTTCTCCCATGTGATCTGCGAGCGCTTGGCCATCGGCGTCGGTGACATCTGGAAGTTGGTCGGCGTCGGCTACTAACGCGACTTGTTCGAGGAAGTCTCCCAGGGTGCCTTCGGGGTTGGCTTTGTCGAATTCACGGACTACACCAACGAGTTCGCCGAGGTTATCGGCCCGTGACTCGTCTTGGAAATCTTTGGAATTGCGTAGTGCTTCCAGCAGGCCGGTTTGTTCCAAGACGGCTTCCAAGATGGTAGCCACCGACTCGGTTTGGGCCAGTTGTTGGAGGTCATCGATCAGCTGAATAAATTTGTTGACGGCATTGAGGGATCGGGTAGCCAATCCCCCCGGTGCGTTTTCGGCGTCACGCAGGGCCGCCATGAAGGTGGATTGTTGGCGCATCTGGTGCGCGGCGACGGTGCCCTCGGCGCGTTCCCCGATGCCTCGTTTCGGTTCGTTGAGGATCCTGCGCAGGTTGACGTCGTCGTCGGGATTATCGAGGACTCTGAGATAGGCCAGGGCGTCTTTAATTTCTTTGCGGTCATAAAACCGTGTTCCCCCAACAACCCGATACGGAATGCCCGAGGCTATGAGCCGCTCTTCGATAGACCGGGATTGTGCGTTGGTGCGATAGAAGATCGCCATATCGGCCGGACGGTAATTGTGGTTGTCCATGAGGTCATCGATGGTGTCGGTGATCCATTGGGCCTCACGTGACTCAGACTCGGCAGCGTACCCGACAATTTTTTCTCCGCTGCCCTCGGCCGTCCACAGGCGTTTGATTTCTCGCGACGGGTTTTGCGCGATCACCGCATTGGCCGCGTCCAGAATGGTTTGAGTGGAACGATAGTTTTGTTCCAACCGGATCACGGTGGCATCCGGGTAGTCATGTTCAAAATCCACGATGTTACGAATGTCCGCACCACGGAAAGCATAAATTGACTGATCCGAGTCACCCACAACCGTCAGTTGCCCGCCTTCGGTCTCTACGCCCGGTGGTTCTCCGGGAGCACCGGTCAACTGGCGGACCAGGCGATACTGGGCATGGTTAGTGTCCTGGTATTCGTCGACTAATACAAAGCGGAAGCGACGTCGGTAGTTGTCCAGGATTGCCGGAAACGCGTCAAACATGTGGACGACGTTTGCGATGAGGTCATCAAAGTCCATGGCGTTTGCGGTGCGTAACCGGGATTCGTATTCCTTATAGACTTCGGCAACCGCTTGATGCCAGGGATCCCCTGCGGCGGTAGAGCTAAACGCATCGGCATCGACCAGTTCGTTTTTCAGTGAGGAAATTTTATTGCGAATCGCCCGGGGCGCAAACCGTCGTGGATCCAAGTCGGAGTCTTTGGCGATCTGGGTGATTAACCGCAGCGAGTCGGTTGCATCGTAAATGGAGAAATTCGATTTGAGGTCGATGTGTGGGGCTTCGCGGCGCAGGATGCGCACACACGAGGAGTGAAATGTCGAGATCCACATGCGTTGGGCGGCTTGTCCCACCAGATCGCCAATGCGCTCGCGCATCTCTGCTGCTGCTTTATTCGTGAAGGTAATGGCTAGAAACTCGTGTGGCCGGGCATCACCGGTGGCCAAGAGGTGCCCAATCCGGTGGGTGAGAACCCGGGTCTTACCCGAACCGGCTCCGGCCACGATTAACAGGGGGCCACCACGGTGTAAGACTGCTTCAGCTTGGGCGTCATTGAGTCCCACCACCAATTGTTCTGCTGACGCCGTCGGCGCGACCAGCGGGTTCTCAACGGTGGATTCGAGACGAAAAGCGGGCGTAAAACTGGGCAGTGAAGTCTGGTGGGCCATGATGCATAAGTCTAGCCCCAACCACCGGTCTTCCTGTGGCATGTTCGCGGGCTGTGGAGAGCTGCCTCGGTCACTATGTGGGACTCAACTAAGATGATGACGAAACAACTTCACGATACCAATGCCCGCAGCGTGCGGGTGTTCTGCAATATCCCGGAGGATGAGTGGCCAGAAAACGCCGTGCCAAAGACTATGCGAATCACGAGCCAAGACAACAGCCTGCCACCACTCGTTCGGCTCGACCGCGGATGACGGTGGCTCAAGCCAGACAGGACATTCAGCGTGCCGGTCACCAAGAGGGCAGTCCCGGCATCTTGGTGTTTGCCATTCTCGCCGTCACAGTGTTCATAGGATTTTATTACCATATTCTGGCCCTGCAGGGGATGGAGCAGTTGACCGGGGGTGTGACGATGCTGGATCACCGACTGGCTGGTTTCGATGTGGTTGAGGTTGAGCGGCTTGCCGAGCGCATGGACGATGACGCATTAGGCCAATACAACTGGGTGCACATCACCGCCGGCAGGATTTTTCCCGTCATGATGGGCTTAAGTCTGATCGCTGTGGCCCTGTGGACGTTGCGAGCCACTTGGGCGAAATGGAGCGCGGTCGTGGTCGCAGTGGCGTATGCCGCAGTTGAGATCTGGGCTGCTATCACCCGGGAGCATGCACTGCACGACATAACCCAAGCACAGGTCGTTTTAGCCTCCTCGTTAACCGTGGCCCAATGGTTGCTGATGACGCTGATCGTCGTGTGGATGATCGTCCTTCTGGTGTTAAAATTTGTGGGGCGCCATAGCACCGGTTTGGCCACGTCGTTGGATGATGAACGCGAAATTGGTGGGTCGTATCGGTAAAGATATTTCGTAGTGGCGCTTTTGACCCCCATGGCTGGTAATCTGGCTCGTTGTACCACCTCACACCGGCAGGTAGCTGCCGATGCCCTCGTAGCTCAGTTGGATAGAGCATCCCTCTCCTAAAGGGAAGGTCGCTGGTTCGAATCCAGTCGAGGGCACCACGTTTTCAACACCTTCACCAGGTGCCCGACGTATCTGCAGAGGTCACCGAAACCTTAAAAGTTGCTGAATATCGACTCAGGTTAGCCTCACATACCTTGCGGTGACCTCGAAAACCGTATTGAGTAGTAATCAGGAATCAGGGCACTTTCCCGTCCTTATTCGGCTTTGCGACGCACCACAAAGCTCAATCTGCAAGAGAAAGGTTCTTCATGACTGAAAATTATGCAGAGTTTACGGCCCCTGGCGTTGAGATGGAAGAAGCACACCGCGTGACGGAGATTCTCCAGGTCCGTCTCCATGCGCTCAATGATTTGCACCTGACCCTCAAACATGCGCACTGGAATGTCGTGGGACCCGAGTTCATTTCCGTGCACGAAATGTTGGACCCCCAGGTTGACGAAGTTCGAGGCTGGGCTGATCTCGTGGCTGAACGTATCGCCACGATGGGTGTCGCGCCCAAGGGTACCCCGGGTGCTATTGTGACCGGTCGTGATTGGGACGACTACCCGCTGAACCGGGCATCGAGTCTGGCACACATCTCCGCGCTCAATGATGTGTACACCGGTGTCATTAAAGATTTCCGCACCGCAATCGCCGAGACCGGTAAGGTCGACCCGATTTCGGAAGACGTTTTGGTCGAAGTGACTCGTGGCTTGGAACTTTTCCAATGGTTCCTGCGCTCATTTATCACCAAGGCTGACGGCTCGCTCGAACCCGTCACGGAATAACTTCGCCGACTACGGCTCGCGCCGTAGCAATTCGTTACCCTCCCCGATCCTTACCGTCAGGTAATGGTCGGGGAGGTTTTGATTTCGATCCGATGACGATGCGCCATCGTCTCATCGTCAGCAGCCGTGTCAGACATCGGTGGCTTTCCGAAGCAACACGACGGTATCTTGCAGCGTCGCTGACTGACCGTTGGGACCGGTCGCTTCGCGAGAGCGCAACTGCGCGACTTCCACGCTCCAAGACGATGGTTCAAGCGCTAAGAGCTGCAGCTCGGAGGCTGGTGTCGTCGCATCATGGTGATGATCGTGTTCGTCGCCATCTCGGTGGGTCTGCGCCCACGGCGGGAAGGTCGCGTGAGAGATGATGAGCAAGTGTCCCCCGTCGGACACAAAGTGCTTGAGGGATCGCAGAATACCGGCACGGTCAAAGTCACCGTGCGAGTGTAAAAACGAACTGACGACCAGGTCATATGTGTGTTTGGGAACCCAATGGGTGAGGTCAGCGACCACAAATCGAGCTTGGTCCTCTGATAGCCCCCGGCCACGGGCTGCTTCTTCAGCTCGTGCGACGGCTACAGGCGAAATATCAACTCCGGTGGCTTGCCAGCCGTGTTCGGCTAACCACACGACGTCGGCGCCTTCTCCAGAACCTAAATCCAGCACTGTACCCGGCGACAACGTCCCGACGATATCAGCCAGCGCAGCATTGACCTTGCCGGACCACATGCGCTCGGCTTCTCGGTAGCGGTCATCCCACGTGCGTTGAGCATGATTTTCGGTCACGTGCGCTCACCTTCTTGCCGGGCTGGGTCTTGTTGAAACTGGGTGGTGTAGAGCTCAGCATACCGGCCATTTTTCGCCAGCAGTTCAGCGTGGGTGCCGCGCTCGTGGATGCGCCCATCTTCGATTACCAAAATTTCATCGGCGTTGACGACGGTCGATAACCGGTGGGCTATCACCAAAGCAGTCCGCTCTTTGAGTGCCTGGTCTAAGGCCTGTTGGACGGCGGCCTCATTCGTGGAGTCCAACGATGCTGTGGCTTCATCCAAAATCACGGCTTCTGGTGCGGCAATCAGGAGGCGCGCAATCGCTAAGCGTTGCCGTTCCCCGCCCGAGAGCCGATAGCCGCGCTCCCCCACCACGGTGTCCAGGCCGTCTGGCATCTCTCGAACGACTTCGGCTAGGCGAGCGTGTTCCAGGATTTGCCAGATGTGTTCGTCGTCAATGTCGCGGTGTCCCAACGTGAGATTGTCGCGAATCGAGGTGTGGAACAGGTGCGAATCTTGAGTCACCATCCCTACTCGGTCGTGAATGTTTTGTGCTGCGGCATCGCGTAGATCTACCCCATTGAGGGTGATGAAGCCTCCAGTGACGTCGTACAGGCGCGTCACCAGGTTTGCGATGGTTGATTTTCCCGCCCCGGATGAACCCACGAGGGCAACCGTCTGACCGGGTTTGACGGTAAAATCTATGCCATGCAGGACTTGTTCCGATTCCCGGCTATCTAAGACTGCGACCTCTTCTAGGCTGGCTAGCGAGACTTCAGATGCTGCAGGATATTGAAAATCCACATTGTGGAATGCAATCTCGACACCGCCGTCGGGAATCTTTTTCGGTTGCGGCGGATCTTGAATCATCGGTTTGAGATCGAGGACCTCAAAGATGCGTTCAAAAGATACCAGAGCGCTCATCAATTCAACTCTGGCAGTAGCCAGACCGGTCAACGGAGCATACAGACGGGTCAACAGCAGCGCCATGGTCACAACGTCACCAGCATTGAGACCGCCAGTGAGAGCCTGGTAACCGCCGATGCCATAAACTGCCGCAAGCGCCAGTGACGACACCAGGGTGAGCATCGTCATAAATACTGAGGTCCACACGCTAATGCGTACCCCCGAGTCCCGAACACTGTCCGCCCGTTCGGCAAAGACTTCAGACTCGTAGCGCTGTTCGCCAAATAGCTTCACTAACGTGGCTCCCGGTGCCGAGAACCGTTCGGTCATTTGATCTCCCATCGCAGCGTTGCGCTGGGCCCGTTCACGGGTCTGGTTGGCAATTCGATGCCCAATGGAGCGCGCCGGGAGTA
This sequence comes from Enteractinococcus sp., assembly GCA_036516115.1. Lineage (GTDB taxonomy): Bacteria > Actinomycetota > Actinomycetes > Actinomycetales > Micrococcaceae > Yaniella. The sequence goes on from DATBUL010000056.1 coordinate 21,930, forward strand.
GGAAGATCGGTAATAATAACAGTGCTGCCACGGTGATTTGCCAGGAGGTGGTCAACATGACCACTAACGTCACGCCGAGGGTCACGATATTCATCACGACGGTCGGCAGGGTCCTGGCAATCGCGGTTTGTGCCCCGATGACGTCGTTATTCAGTCGAGAGACCAGCGCCCCGGTTCGAGCTCGCGTAAAGAACGCGACAGGCATTTTCTGAACGTGGTCAAACACTTTGGTGCGAAGGTCAAAGATCGTCCGTTCGCCCAGGGAGGCAGACTGCCATCGCGAAATGACGTTGAGTAATGCCTCGACGAGTGCTACTCCGGCGATTAATAGCGCAAGGTTGATGACGACACGAACTTCTGACCCATCAACGATGGCGTTGACCACATCCCCGGCCAGGATGGGAGAGACCACGGTTAGCACCGCACCGAGCGCCGAAACTACAAGGTAGAGGGTCAGTCGTGTCCGGTAGCGTGCGATGAATGACCATGACCGAGAAATTGTCCCAGATTTGAGGGATTCTTGGTCCTTGCTACGGCGGATTTTACCAAGGGCCGCCCAACCCGCATGATGCATGCTCACGTGTGTTATTCCTTCTGAGGGTTCCGCAAACAGTCAACACGATTTGGGTGATTTTATTCCCTGATGAGGTGTTTTGTCATGAAGCGCACCGAGGCGGCGTGCGCTGTGTCGAATTTGGCCATGCCGCTGCCTTGGGCAAGGCCGGCTGCGTATCCGGCAATAAATCCAACAAGCAGCTGATCGGTACCGGGATCCTCATTGACAGTGTCAGCGATCTGATGTAATCCGTCAGTATTGACGTCGACGGGGTCGATTTCAAGTGCGCTTAGAAGTTCAGATGCCCATTTCGGAAGGTGGTGTGTCACGATTTTGCTTTCTGTTAAACAGACCAAAGTCCCTCCTGATATCAGGAGGGACTTTGTTGTGCAGTTGTAATGAGAAACCTAGCCGACGTAGGTGTAGTAGCCCATCAGTGGGTTACGGCTGACGTCGTGCAGGATGGTGCCGACCGAGGGGTTCTGAGCACCGACCATCTGGCCGTTGCCGACGTAGATACCGACGTGGGATCCGCCGTTTTGGAAGACCAGGTCGCCGGGTTTCGGGCTGGCGGTGCGGACGAACTGACCGGAACCGAGGATTGCCGAAGTGGAAGATGGAATGCTGATACCGGCCTGAGCGTAAGCCCATGCGGTAAATCCGGAGCAGTCCCAGCCGCCTGGGCCTTTACCGCCCCAGACATATGGGGTTCCGATACCGGAGTATGCTGCGGAAACTACAGCGCCCAGGGAGCCGGATGCGGTGGACTCTGGAGCGCTTTGAGCTTCCTGAGTGTTTGCCGACTGGGTCTGGGTCGAGTTGCTGGTTTCAGCGGAGCTGTCGTTGGCAACAGTTTCGCGAGTGACTGGAGCGAGATCTTCTTCTACGACTGGTTCGGGAGCTGGAGTTGAGGCCAGTTCTGCGCGACCAAGGTCGAGGCTTACCGAGTCGGCAGTGATGACATCGGCTTTACCGGAAGTACGTTCCAGTTTGAAGTTTGTGGCTGGCAGCGTCGATGTTTCACGATCGGTCTGCACAGGTGCAGCGTTTGCTGCTGGTGCGATGGTGAGAACCATTCCGGAGGCAGCTGCAATGGCAGCAGCCTGGCGACCCGAGCGGCCGATGGCCTGGGTCACGGCTTCTAGCGTGGCGCCCTTCTCAGGAGTTGCACGGTGACGTGCAGTTGAAATGCGCTTCGACACTTAGTTTACCTCTCTCATGTGCTTAGTGGCTTTTCGCCCCACTCCGCCACGAACAATGTTTTACAACTGCTGTGTTTCGCTCGCCCAGCCGCGGAGTGGAAAAGCAAGCTGGTGGCTGGTGCTGGATCACGTTCTGTCATCAACACCGAGAGCCAGCATAGTAGAACTACAACAGAATGTCACGTTCAGATAACAATTCGTTGCCTGAGTCTATGAAATTATCGGCTACATCCGCACTATCATGCGGTAGAACGGAAAATAACATTCTGTTATTTTTCTATGTCGATTTGTTATTTTTGCAGAAAATTTGGCCTCAAATGGCCCTCAAAAGTTACGGTTTGATCACGAGACGCGGATCACACGGACGTGTGCAGCGGTATCTTCGGAAATTTCCAGGCCGAGCTCTGAGATATCTTCAACTTGGCCTGGCAGTTCAGGGCCGCGCTCTACGGTACGAACGGCGACATATCCGTCCGCAGGTTCTGCTAATAAGGTCGCGCCTGGTTGAATCCCTGCCGCAGCAAATTGTTGAAGCAATTCGGGATCAGTCTGTATCGCCTCTGTGAGAACTTTCACCTCGAAAGTTCCGGCGTTCTCGAGCGCCACGGTGAGAGGTTGGCCTTCATAAGGCTGCGGATCTAGACCAGTCGCGGGACCGCCTAATTCTTCAAGTAGAGGAATCTGGTTGCCAAATGGTGATTTCGACGGCGAATCTAATAAAACCATGAGTCGTGCTTCGACCTGATCACTCATGACATGCTCCCAGCGGCACGCTTCATCATGCACGTAGGGCCACTCCAGCCCAATGATGTCAGCGAGTAAGCGCTCAGCTAACCGGTGCTTGCGCATCACGGTGGCTGCAGCGTTCAGTCCTTCTTCGGTGAGTTCAAGTTTTCGATCCGGCGCGACATGTAATAGGCCATCGCGTTCCATGCGAGCGACAGTCTGTGACACGGTGGGGCCGGAATGGTCGAGACGTTCGGCAATTCGGGCTCGCAACGGCGCAATACCTTCTTCCATCAATTCATAGATGGTCCGTAAGTACATTTCCGTTGTGTCAATCAGATCAGCCACTGCCACATTCCTTCAATAACGCTGCATCTCGGTATTTGGTAATCACCCATCATCATACGTTCGTGGCTATAGCCCGGCCAGAATTTATCCACAGGCTTTCATAATGCAAGTCTCGTTCACCACATTTTGGTCCGAATCGATGTCACATGTTGGCTTATTCTGATGTGTCAGACTCTTCCAAGTCCACAATAGGAAGCGTATTCCGCCACCTTGATATAAGGAGTAGCCCATGACCACACCGGCCATCGAAATCCCTGAGAACATGAAACCCGCAGATGGTCGCTTCGGTGCTGGACCATCCAAAGTCAGCACTCACCTGTCGCAGGCCGTTGCCGCAGCAGGTTCCAACCTACTGGGTACCTCGCACCGTCAGGCGCCGGTTCGCAACTTGGTTGCCTCCGTTCAAGAGGGCGTCTCCGAGCTGTTTAGCGCCCCGGAAGACTACCGTGTGGTCTTAGGTCTGGGTGGAGCGACGGCTTTTTGGGATATCGCCACGTTTGGTTTGGTGCGCAATAAAGCCCAGCACCTATCCTTTGGCGAGTTTGGTTCAAAATTCGCAAAGGCCACCAATAATGCGCCATTCTTGGAAGACTCAGTCATCCTGCAGGCCGATCCAGGGACTCGTCCGGTACCGCGCGCCGAACATACCGTCGATGTTTATGCCTGGCCTCATAATGAGACCTCCACCGGTGTTGCTGCACCAGTGCATCGGGTCGAAGGAGCCAATGACGACGCCCTAGTCTTAATTGATGCGACTTCAGGTGCTGGTGGTCTACCAGTTGATGTCAGCCAATCAGACGTGTACTATTTCTCGCCCCAGAAAAACTTCGCTTCTGACGGTGGCTTGTGGTTAGGCCTGTTTTCACCGGCGGCCCTCGAACGTGCCGATGAGATTGCAGCATCGGATCGTTGGATTCCGGATTTCTTCAACCTGAAAACCGCCATCGATAACTCAGCAAAGAACCAGACGTACAACACTCCAGCCCTGGCGACTTTGATCATGCTGGATGAACAGCTGAAATGGATGAACTCCAACGGTGGCTTAGACTTTGCAACAGCTCGGACGAAAGATTCTTCCGACAGGCTCTATAACTGGGCCGAGGCCTCAAGCTACGCCACCCCATTTGTTACTCGTGTCGAAGACCGTTCACAAGTCATTGTGACCATTGATTTCGACGACAGCGTCGATGCCGCAACGGTTGCAACGATTTTGCGTGCTAATGGCATTGTTGATACCGAACCGTACCGCAAGCTGGGCCGCAACCAATTGCGTATCGCTACTTTTGCGGCTATCGATCCGGATGATATCTCTGCATTAACCGCCTGCATCGATTACATCGTGGACCGTCTCTAACGTATCATTCGAAAACTGCGTGGGCCGTTGTGCTAACCCAAGCGGATTAGCACAACGGCCCACGCTCAAATCTGCAGCATTTGCCTGGGCATCCGGGCAGTTAACAGGTAGCGTCGGTTCATGAACTTTTCACGTCCCATGCCTCGGCGCCACCGTAAGCCCCAGTTAGATCAACGGTATCTTTTTCAGCTCCGTATCGATCTGCATCGAGCACGACCGCCCATTTGGCGCCGTGTGGAAGTGTGGTCGGATATCACATTGAATGTTGTTCACGACGTCATTCAGGCAGCATTTGACTGGGACGATGTCTATTTGCATCGCTTTGCACTGGGCAATATGCCTTTCGATGATCGCGCCGAACAGTTTGTGTGTGAATATGAAGCTGCCCAACCCGATGCTGCAGTCGCCGATCTGTGGGATGGTCACGTCAGGCTCGATGAAACACTGCAGGCGCCCGTTGCCCGCTTGGTGACGGCGCGGGGTGCTGCGCCACCTGAAGACTGCGGCAGCCTACGCACGGCACAGGAGTTAGCAACCGTCATCGAAGACCCCACACACGTGGATGTTGATAACATTCATGCCGCTTTGGAAGCGCTCCAGCAATGGGTTACACGGTCATGACCTGCAGCTTGCGGGATGAACAACTTGCGGGATGAGCAAGGGGACTATTTTTTGACGTCGTCGTCCTGTGGTGAGCGCTTAGCCGATTGTTGTCGTTTTTTCCGAGCCGCCTGCTGTTTTGCCCTGCGACGTTTCGCCTCACGACGAGCCTGCTTTGCGTTGGCCTTCGAGCCGCGCGGAGCAGTCTGAGCTTTGTCGTCGGTGTGCTGATCGTCATCTTCCGTGCCTGCAGGTCCGAAACCGGCTGCTTCCAACGCTTTGACGGGGTCTTCACCAGCGGCAATCGCGTCAAGGCGCACGCGCTCTTCTTCCGAGGCTCGTTCACGCCACGGCACCCACTCCGGGGCTAACAACGCATCGTCACCAGGCAGCATGCCACTTTCACACACGGTGACCACTTTGGAACGTGGAGCACGCGCCAGGGTGACAAAAAACTCCCAACCGCGGTACCCGGCGACCTGTGCCGCAAAACGGTGGGTCACGACCCGTTCATCATCGGCGGTGGCCCCTAGGTATTCGCCAACTTCATCGTCGTCGGCAAAATCGAACAGCGCAGCCTTAGCTGTTTCGACAGCTTCAACCAAAACGGAATCAAGGCGTGGCTTGCGGTTCGTGGCCCGTGGCGGCCCAAAGGTTGGCTGCACCGGCTCAGTTGGAGATGAAATATCTTCGTCGACGTTAGGCATCGAATGCATCAGCCACCCTTCTCATGATGGTGGCCATTTGTTCGGCCTGTTTGGGCGCCGGATAGCGTCCTCGACGCAGCCCGGTCGAAGCATTATCCAACATGCGGATCAAATCATCGATCATCCCGGCCATGTCCTGAGCCTTCGGCCGGGTGGCTCGAACCACCGAGGGCAACTTTTCCAAGACTTCAACGGATAGCGCCTGCGGGCCGCGTCGGGAATCGACGATGCCAAATTCCACTCGGGTCCCAGGGCGCAGCTGGGTGACCCCGGAGGGTAATGCCGAGGAGGGCAGATGGATATCATCGCCGTCGTCGGTGGTAATAAAACCGAAGCCCTTGGTATGGTCGTAAAATTTCACTCTGCCGGTTGGCATGGATCTTCTATTCCTTCGTCACGTGCGTCATTCACAAAGGGTTCCCGTCACACAACCCTTCCAGGTGCGGTTACAGGAACCCTCAAAGCCTATCGGAGGCCAGTATAACGCGTGTTGCCCGCCAACCTTCGCAATGGGTGCCGACCTGTGCTGCAAGCGTAGAATATCGCCATGACCACCCCAAAATCTCAAAATCTTGACGCAACACCGGCCTGGATCTCAGCAATATTATGGCTTGGCGTTGGCATTGTAATTGCGTCATTCCTGGCTCTTATTGGCGTGCTGGTGTACTACTTTGCCGGGGTCACTCCGGCCACGTGGCTCTTCTGGTTGGCACTGCTGGCTTTTCCCACCGGGTTCATTTTCATGCTCGTAGCACTGGTGGGCAAGGTGTTCGTGCGTCGCAAACGCCAACACAGTTAGCGCTTCACTCAGCTAACATCCAGCAAGCTCCCAGGTTAGTTTTTTTAGAATGGACGCATGACGTCGCAAAATTTTGAAGCAAAACTCCTCGTCGTCGACGACGAACCCAACATCCGAGAACTGTTGTCGACCTCCTTACGGTTCGCCGGATTCGATGTGGTCGCCGCCGCCAATGGTCGAGAAGCACTCGAAGCCGCAGAAACCCATAACCCTGATCTCGCGGTCCTCGACGTCATGCTGCCTGATATGGATGGGTTCACCGTGACGCGCAAACTGCGCGCTTCCGGTCGATTCTTTCCGGTGGTGTTTTTGACCGCGCGGGATGAAACAGAAGATAAAGTCACCGGTCTGACGGTTGGCGGGGACGATTATGTCACCAAACCGTTTAGCCTCGACGAAGTTGTAGCCCGGATTCGCGCGGTGCTCCGTCGTACCGCTCCTGCTGAAGACGACGATGCGGTATTAATCGTCGACGACCTAGAACTCGACGACGACGCGCACGAAGTCCGGCGCGGTGGCGAAATCATTGACCTGTCCCCCACCGAGTTCAAACTGCTGCGGTATTTGATGATGAACCCCAACCGCGTGTTATCGAAAGCCCAAATCTTGGATCACGTCTGGGAATATGATTTCAACGGCGACGCTTCGATCGTGGAATCCTACATTTCGTATTTGCGACGCAAGATTGACGTCGAGGATCGCCCGAAGATGATCCAAACCAAGCGAGGCGTGGGATACCTGCTCAGGACGCTCGACAAACGCTAGATGGCCAGACCGCAACCGTTGCAATGGATAGCCCGCCGATGGCAGGCTACGTCGTTGCGCACCCAGTTGACATTAATCACTGGGTTGCTCATGGCCTTGACGGTGGCCCTGACCGCTATTTTAACGGCGTCGTTATACCGGCAGGAACTCATCCGCCAGATCGATGAAGACATCTTCACCAACCGTCATAACGTTTCAATGTTCTTGACATCGGTGGGTTCGGCCAGCCCCTATGATACCGGCAGTTTTCAACAAACTATTGTCAGGTTTTATGGGGAATCGTGGGATAACGACGGCGAATTAGTATCCCGTATCCGGGCCGAGGGATCGGATGTACCAGACATCCAACCTCTCACCGCACGCCAAGCGGCTGCTCAGGGGTCAACTGCATTTAACGTCCCCGGGTTGGCGATGCCGCAGAACCAATGGCGAGTCCAAATTTATCGGCTCGAATCCGATAGTGGCACCGTGGCCATTGCCCTACCGCTTGATCCGGTGGAACGCTCCGTGGAACGTGTCACGACCTTGGTGATTACGATCGGTTTCTTGGCGACCCTGGTGGTGACCATGATCGCCTACGGTCTGGTCACCACGGCGTTTCGACCCCTGAATCGTGTCGAGCGCACCGCGGCGGGGATTGCCGCAGGCGACCTGTCAAAACGTGTCCCGAGTGGGGCACCCGATACTGAAGTCGGGCGTCTGTCTCGTTCCCTCAACGCCATGCTGGCCCATATTGAAATTGCGTTTCGGGCCAATGAGGAATCGGAAGAACGCATGCGCCGATTTGTCCAAGACGCCTCCCACGAATTGCGCACCCCGTTGGTCACCATCCGTGGTTTCTCTGAGCTGTATCGCCACGGCGCGCTCGCCTCCGATGACGACGTCGCTACCGCGATGGGCAGAATCGAATCCGAAGCAAAACGGATGACCCAGCTGGTCGAGGATCTTCTCACGCTTGCTCGCCTTGATGAGCAACGCACCATGGAGACCGATCCAATCGACCTGATGCAGTTGGCCTCCGACCTTGTGCTCGACACGCGTGCCACTGCACCGGAACGACATATCACGCTGACCGGTCTAACCCCGGATTCCCCACCGCAGTCGGCACCGACCCTGGGAGATGCCAATAGGTTACGTCAGGTCATTTCAAATCTGATGGCCAATGTCTTGCGCTACACACCTCAGGACACTGATATCGAAATTGCGGTCGGCACCGAACCCTCAGTCAATGGGACACAACCCCATTCGGTCATCAAGATCTGCGATCACGGCCCCGGCATTTCCGAAGACGATGCCGAAAAGATTTTTCAACGTTTCTACCGCGCCGACACTTCTCGAGATCGAGATACCGGCGGCAGTGGGCTTGGCCTTGCCATCGTCGCGGGCATCGTGGGCCAACATGACGGAACCGTTCGACACGAACACACCCCGGGTGGTGGCGCCACCATGGTGGTGCGGCTGCCATATCATCCGGTAGCGCACGATGACGACGATTGGGAAGATGACGATGAGGATTCCACAGACAACCAGGTAGATCGATAGTTATCCACAATTAGAGTCGGCGACCACAGTCTCGAAACCTTGTTTTTCTAGGCTGGCGATACCGCATGACAAACCCGTGATGCATTCGTCTATTTCAGGAGAACCGTGATGGCTCGTATTCAGATTGATGTTCAAGAACTTTTTGCCAAAGCGAGTAACGTGCAATCCACCGCCGATCGTATCCAGTCCGAAGTGAACACCATGGATGCGGCCTTACGCCAGCTCCAAGAATCCTGGGTTGGGCAAGCAGCTGCCAACTTCCAAACCGTGGTCACTGAGTGGAGAACTACCCAACAGCGCGTTGAGGAATCCCTGCGTTCCATCCGGGAAGCAATGCAGCACGCCGGGCAACAGTACGAAGCCACCGAACAAGCAAACGCCGCGATGTTCCGAGGATAACTGTATCCTCCCCACCTTTCGTCCGGTGGGCTCGGCTTGACACCGGACGAAAGGTTTGGTGGGTAGGCTAGGTGCATGGCCATATTGATCGATCCCGCACGGTGGCCGGCGCATGGCACCGTGTTTTCTCATCTCGTCTCAGATGAGTCACTTGAAGAACTGCACGCTTTTGCTCGTGCCAATGGGATCTCACCAAATGCTTTCGATGGGGATCATTATGATGTGCCGGTGAGTCAGTATGAGACGCTGGTCGCTGCTGGTGCTGAGGAGGTCTCTGGGTCCGAGCTGGTTCGTCGTCTGGTCAAATCCGGTCTGCGTATTACTGCTGCGGAGCGCGCCTCCAAGCTGGAAAAGATCCTGCACCAACGTTTCGACCGGCTCTTTCCTAATACCTCCGAGTTGGATCGTGTCCCGATCTGTGACGCACTGTTAGAGCGTTGGAGCGAAAACCACCGGCATTATCACGGCCTGACCCATTTGATGTCAGTGCTCAAAACAATCGATTACCTCGAACGTCAGGGCGAACCGATGGGCCCCTTCCCCCGGGCCGTGAAACTTGCGGGCTGGTTCCATGATGCCGTCTACCGCGCGGATCCAATTCTCCCGCCGGGCCAGGACGAAGAAGATTCAGCCAGACTCGCCGAACGGGTGCTACCCGAGCTGGGTGTACCTGGTCCAGAAATCTTAGAGACCGCCCGGCTCATTCGGCTGACCTTCACGCATGATCCCCACGATGACGACTACGGCGGCAAAGTGCTCTGCGATGCTGACCTTGAAGTCTTATCCCGTAATTCGGGAGCCTATCAGCGATATCGTGATGGCATTCGGAAAGATTTCATCAAAGTTAGTGACGAGACTTTCGAGCGTGGTCGCGAAAAGTTTCTTCGCGGCATGTTAGCACGCAACCCAATTTTCAACACGGACACGGCTAGACGTCGGTGGGAGCGGTCTGCACGACGAAATCTCATGGCAGAGCTGTACCCGCGGCGAAGCAAGTCCCAAAATTAGTCGGCGCTCGGAACCTGTCGTCCGATGAAATGGTCCATGGTCAAGTTGATGCCCAGCACATCGCGGAGCTGATCTGCTACCGCTACCGGGAGGATGTTGAGCCATTTGGCAGCCGCAGCCGTCGAAGGGAGAATAAGCTGGCGTTTCCCTGCCTCCAGTGCCCGAAAGATCTTGTGCACGACTGCTGCAGGTTCAAGGATGGGTAGCAGTATATTTGGCGAGCTAGCACCGTTGAACATGCCGGTTGCCACGTAGAACGGATGTACCGATAGTGTGTGGATGTTGTGACCTTGATGTCGCGTCTCAGCCCGTAACGATTCGGTGAACCCGTGGGCGGCCCATTTCGAGGCCGCGTAGTCCGTCTGACGTGCCACCCCGGTGAGCGAGGCCGCCGAGGCAATCACAGTGACCGAACCGAAGTTATTGGTAATCATATTGGGCAGAAATTGCCGTGTCACCCGATACAACGCGAGGGTATTGATCTGAAACGTGCGCTGGACGTCATCATGAGTCTGATCCAGGAATGTTTTGCCGGTAACGACACCGGCGTTATTGATCAGAAAATCTATGCCACCGATGCGGTCACGAACGGCTTGCCCTGCAGCATCAACTGATTGATCATCCGCTAGGTCAACGACGTCGTATGAGGCATCCACCCCGTATCCCAGCACTTCGTCAACGACGTCGCGGGCGGTTTGCGGATTAATATCCCAGACCACGACGTGGGCTGCATTGCGTTGTGCGGCACCAATGGCCAGTAAACGTCCGAGCCCAGAACCCGCACCGGTGATCAGGACAGTTTGTGATCGCAATGATAAGTGTCGCTCTGCTCGTTTGCGATACCACACACCGGCAGCACCAATGGCGCCTGCTGTCATGCCAAGGTTGCGTGCGGCGCGGAGAAGTTTGCCCAAGAAAATGTCCTTTCTGACCTACAGCGATATTCTATCCACCAAATGCAAGCCTTCAAAAGACGGCATTTAAAACACCGGTACCCCGGCCGATCGACCGGGGTACCAAGAAGACTGTGAGTCTTCGGGTGTTGCTGGCGTCAGCAGACTTACATCATGCCGCCCATGCCGCCCATACCATCCATGCCCGCGGCTGCTGCAGCTGGATCGACTGGTTCTGGTTTATCAGCAATGACAGCTTCGGTGGTCAGGAACAGACCAGCGATTGAAGCGGCGTTTTCCAGTGCGGAGCGGGTCACCTTGACGGGATCGTTGATGCCGGCTTCGAGCAGGTTGATGTATTCGCCGGTCGCGGCGTTGAGGCCGTTTTCTGCTGGCAAGTTCTTGACCTTGTCAACAACCACGCCTGGTTCTAGACCGGCGTTTTCTGCAATCTGCTTCAGTGGTGCTTCTACACCGAACTGTACGATGCGTGCACCGGTGGCTTCGTCATCTTCCAGCTTCAGATCCGCAAAGGCTTTCTGTGCTGCTTCGATCAAAGCAACGCCACCGCCAGCGACGATGCCTTCTTCCACAGCGGCTTTCGCGTTGCGGATGGCGTCTTCGATGCGAGCTTTGCGTTCTTTGAGTTCGACTTCGGTGGCGGCACCGGCGCGAATGACTGCAACGCCACCGGCCAGTTTGGCCAGACGTTCCTGCAGTTTTTCACGATCGTAGTCGGAGTCGGTGGTTTCGATTTCGCTACGGATCTGGTTGACGCGACCGGCGATCTGATCGGAGTCGCCGGCACCTTCAACGATGGTGGTTTCGTCTTTGGTGACGACCACCTTGCGAGCGGTGCCCAGCATGTCGATCGTAGCGTTTTCTAGGGTCAGGCCAACTTCTTCGGAAATGACCTGGCCACCGGTCAGGATCGCGATGTCGTTGAGCATAGCCTTGCGACGGTCACCAAAGCCTGGGGCTTTGACGGCAGCTGACTTGAAGGTGCCACGGATCTTGTTAACAACCAGGGTTGCCAGGGCTTCGCCTTCGACATCTTCGGCGATGATCAGCAGTGGTTTGCCAGACTGCATGACCTTTTCCAGGATGCCAACCATGTCACGAGCATTCGAGATCTTGGAGTTGACGATCAGGATGTATGGATCTTCCAGGACTGCTTCCTGACGTTCGCCGTCGGTGGCGAAGTAGCCGGAGATGTAGCCCTTGTCGAAGCGCATACCTTCGGTCAGTTCCAGATCCAGGCCAAAGGTGTTGGACTCTTCAACAGTCACAACGCCTTCTTTACCGACCTTGTCCAAGGCTTCAGCGATCAGACGACCGATTTCGTCGTCACCGGCTGAGATGGATGCGGTATTTGCGATCTGTTCTTTGGTTTCGACTTCACGAGCCTGCTCCTGCAGGGCCTCGGTGACTGCTGCAACGGCTTTGTCGATGCCGCGACGCAGGGCGATTGGGTCAGCACCTGCTGCAACGTTGCGCAGGCCTTCAGAAACCAGAGCCTGAGCCAATACGGTTGCGGTGGTGGTGCCGTCACCTGCGACGTCGTCAGTGCGCTTAGCAACTTCTTTGACGAGTTCTGCACCAATTTTTTCATAGGGGTCTTCGAGTTCGATCTCTTTTGCGATCGACACACCATCGTTGGTGATGGTGGGAGCGCCCCACTGCTTTTCAAGTACGACGTTGCGACCGCGGGGGCCCAAGGTAACCTTGACTGCCTCAGCCAGGGTGTTCAGACCCGTTTCGAGGCCGCGGCGAGCTTCTTCGTCAAATGCAATGGTCTTAGCCATGTATTGCACGGTCCTTTCGGGACGATTAGGTGTTCCACACCGCACCACAGTGCCCGCGACGGCAAACCCTCACACCTAACCGGGTGGCGGTGCACAGGGTTTCAGCTGATGGTGAGGTAATCCTTCCGGATGCGCTTTGGCAGTCACACCCGGAGAGTGCTAAATCTATTTTTAGCACTCGAAGCACTCGAGTGCAAGTAATGATCGAAATGTTAGTTTGCCGTTAAGACAACCAGTACACCGTCAACCGAGGGTTCATAGACGGCGATAGCGCCCACTTCATCGGCTACCGCTAAGGCGGTGGCTTCGTTCGAGGAGAAATACACGGTGGTTTGCGACGGGATGTTACCGGTCCAGTTATCTGCCACAGGAACGTTAAACCCTGCGCCGCCCAGGTTCTGGGCAACCGATGCCGCATAGCCCTGGACATTCGAGGCGTTATAAACAGAAATCGGGAGCGTGTAATCGACCGACTCTTCAGGTTCTTCGGTTTCTTCTTCCGTGGGTTCCGGGGTGGGTGAGGGTTCAGGCTCTTCTTCGTCCTGTTCGACGGGATCCTCTACCGGCTCTGGTTCAACAACTTCTTCGGGTTCTTCAGTCGGTTCAGGCTCAGCCGATTCTTCTTCGACTGGAGCCGCGGCAGTTTCGGTGGGCTCCGGGGACGAAATATTCAACGGATCGCTGGGCGCTAACCACAGATATGCCCCGACGCCAATAGCCAGAGCGGCTCCCCCAGCTAAAATGATGGCGTTGAGTTGTCCAACACCTTTTGGCGCCGAAAATTCTTTACGGTGTGCACCCTGCTGGGTGGTATACGGTTCGACGTCGTCAAACCGGTCACGAGGATACTGAGTCTCAACGTCCTGCTTCAAGATGCCATACCTTCTGCACGGTGCGTGGTGGAACGAGAATTCAACAGGCGCTCGACCAACATCGGGTCGTAGGCATAGGCCTGTTCGGTGGTGATGAGCCGCGCCAGTCTTTGATAATACCTGGTCGGTGTCATGCCAAAAGTATCGGAAATATCCCGATCTTTTGCACCCGCATAATGCCAGGAGCGTTTTTCAAACTCCAACATTTGCTGGTCGATGTCGCTCAACCCAGCCATGCATCCCCTCTCCGATCCGTTCTTCGTCACCAGTCTAAGCTACTCCATATCATCGCATTCGTTAGGCTAACCACATGACCTTTTCTGCTTGGCCCGAAATCCATCGCTCTTGGTTTCCCGTGTTGGAACCCGTCGCCGAACAGCTGCAGCGACTCATGGAGCACATCGCATCGCGGCGGGACAACGGCGAACATATCGAACCGGCACCCAAAAATGTGTTGCGAGTGTTCAGCATGCCGCTTGACCAGGTCAAAGTGGTCATCGTGGGGCAAGACCCGTATCCCACCCCGGGTCACGCGGTCGGCCTGAGTTTTGCGATGCACCCGCACGTGCGCCCGCTGGCCCGCTCGCTTATCAATATCTATAGAGAGCTCGAAGACGATTTAGGTATCGCCCCAGCCGAAAGCGGGGATCTGTCGGGATGGGAGGCCCAAGGCGTGCTGTTACTCAACCGCGTTTTGACGGTGACCGCCCTGGACGCTGGGTCGCATCGGAATCTAGGGTGGGAGGATATCACCGACGCGGTCATTGATGGTCTGGCGTCGCGGGGCATGCCCCTGGTGGTCATGCTGTGGGGTGGACAGGCAAAGACGCTTGCACCCCGATTTCGTCACGACGACACCTTGGTCATCACTTCGGCCCATCCGTCACCGTTGTCGGCACGACGTGGGTTCTTTGGTTCAAAACCATTTTCGAAGGCCAATGATTTTCTTATGGCCCATGGCCTAGAACCCATCGATTGGTCGGCGCGCTCACTTGAACAACCCGCTCAAGCCGAACTGTTCTAACACCACACCGTGGCTAACGCTGACCTGAACGGCGTCGTTCATTGGATTTCAGCCCAGAGGTCAATGGACGGGCAAGGGAGTCGCCCAGTACCAGTCCCGTTGCCATGGCCATGATGATCACCGATGCCTGCAGCAGTACCATGACCCCACCCGACATCATGTCGACGTTGGTGCCGATTTCATACATCGCCCGGAAAATCATCAGCCCGGGGAGCAGGAAAATGCTGGCCGGCACGGCGACCACAAGCTGAGGTGCCCCCAGGCTCAGGGCAGCAATACGGCCGCAGAAACCCACGACGACGGCGGCCACAGCCGGAGCGATACTGGGTCCAAGGCCAATTTCCACCGCACCCAGATACACGAGGTATCCCACAGCCGAGACCACCCCGGTGGGCAGGATCAGTTGCATGCGGGTTTGTTCCGCGACCGACATGCCCATCGCAGCAACCCCCACCAGGATGGTAATCAACCAGGGCGGATATTGCCGAGAAGGCATCGCGGTAATATCGATTTCGGGTGCACCCAGCATACTGACGACGACGATACCGATCGCAATACCTGCCACGAGCCCCACGTATGTTAACAGCGAGGCGACCATGCGTCCGGCCGAGGTGACCGGAAAGCCGTTGATCCCGTCTTGGATCGCCGAGACGATCCGCAAGGATGGCACTAAGAGAATCAACGAGGCGGCAATCATCAGAGCCGGATCACGAAACACATCCGTCCAGTACAGGCCAAAGGCAATCAGCGTGGCCATGACGCCCCCGGCCATGGTGGCAAAGACATCGGGTGCCCGCCATTTGCCAATGAGGTACACGGTGGCCATGGTCAGCGTTGAAGCCCCCAGGGTGAGCAACGCGGAAAACCAGGAACCTCCGATGAACACCACAAACAGCGAGGCCCAAAGACCATTGGCAACAAATGACACCCACGTTGGGAAGGTTTTTTTCCGTTGTCGAATCGCCGCCAAGCGTGCGTGAGCGTCGTCCCGCTCTACGACTCCGGCGGCAATTTCAGTCACCAGCTGGTGGAGATCAGCCAACCCTGCATAATCGGATTCCCAGCTACGGACAACGCGTTGATACGTCGCGGGAGGTTCTCCCACGGGCGCGAAATTCAGTGAGATGGACTGGTTGGTGATGTCGACTTCCGCGTCGAAAACACCATAAGCCTGGGTCACCACGATGATCGAGGTTTCGACTTCTAGCGCACCTGCGCCAAACCGGAACATCGTTTCACCAAGTTTCAGCGCCAACAGCATCGTGTTGTGGGCTTCCTTGGCTTCGGCAACGGCTTTATATCGCGCCCCGGTCAGTTGATATGGAGAGTCCTGGAGCCGATCCACCAAGCGCAAGGCTTGGGTCGGCAGGGATTCGGTATAGGTGCCGTATTCTTCCGCAAAACTTGCGCGTTCGGCGTCTTGCGCGGAGGTTTTCTCTTTGGTCCGCTCCGTCAAGCCTTGGAAAGCTTGACGCCAGGTGGTGAGTGCCGGAAATTTTCGGGTGTCCGGGGCCGTCTTCTCCTGGACGTAGGCAACTTCTTGTTCCGGCTTGGGCGGTTCCCGTAGCGGAGCAACGGTTTCGGGCTCATCACCTGCAGCGAGCACGGAGGTTGGCACAGGATCCTCAGGTACCGTTTCAGGTTCCGTGACCTGCGGGGCCATCTGGCGCGCGTCGACGTCAGGGTTCGGCAGTGTCACTGCCGGCCTGATGACGGGCATCATCGAGACCTCGGCGGGTGGCTCCTGAGGGTTGTGGGGATGATCTGCTGACTCTGAACCGGGTTGTGGTTCCACCTGCTCTTCAGTTTCTGACACACCGCGTTGCTCGCTGGTCACAGTCGCCCTCCCTCCATGAAAAAGTCCCGGGGTATTTACCTCCCGGGACCACTGGATCCTGGCTTGCTATGGCACAGCTGAGCCATGGATCCCAACGCACAAATACAGTATTAGAATCCCACACTTTTGACAGTGCACCAAACCGGGAATTGGCTAGGAAAAACCTAGGCTGTGACTAGTCTATATTGTCCAGGGCGTAGTCAATTTCTGAGTCCTGGAAACCCGTGCGTTCTAGGTACACACGCAACTCAGCGTCCGTGTAGTCATCGAGAACCTCGCGGTAAGATTCCAGCGCCTGCAGGGCTTGTTCGTTGAAGTCAACGTCAATACTTTCCAGTGCGTGTTGCACCTCGTCTGTGATGAACCCGGAGCGCAGCAGCGACTCTTGCATCTCTTTGGCTGAGTAGCCACCGTATTCATTATCTGCCATCCGTTGGGCGACGCCGACTGCTTGCTCGTTCCAATCGACCGTCAGGTGGTTTAAGGCGTACTCAATAGCGTCGTTTTGGTAACCCTCATAGCGCAGCATGTCAATCAGATCGGTTGGCCCGTAATACGAATAGCCAGCATCAAGGCGTTCTTGTGCCGCTGCTAACGCATCTTGGTCAGTACCTGCATCAGCGAGGACGAATTGTCCATCGTCTGAGCGTTGCACCCGCGTATCTTCCGACACCTCGATTTCCTCGGGTACAAGTGGCGCCGTTTCGGGATTCGATGGCGGGGCGACGGCGTCGTTGGCCTGTTCACCGTTCGTCAATACAAGGACGATCGCCGCGACGCCAAGGGCCATCACGATGACAATCGTGATGAACCACCACTGCGTCCACACCGACTTCTTGGCTGGCCTACCGTTGGGGTATTGCGTTGCTTGATGCCAGGCATTTGGATTATTCGGGTCGTAATAGTGCTGAGCCGAATCGTAATAGTGACTCGCTTGGCCCTGCCATTGCTGCGCATGATCAGCAGAGTACCCCGCTGGGCTAGCCCAATTTTCGTCAGGCGTGTATTCAGTGTTGTGATGATGCTGTGTCATAACGGTTCCTTCGATGCATTGCTCACGGTATCACCACGGCCGAGGTGGGCTGGTGAATCCGGCGAGGATCACTAATCCGCAATCTTAGCCCGCTAAGACACCTCGACACTGGTGTTATGACACGTTTGACGGAGTGATTTCAACCGTCGACCAACCACGATGGACATCGCGGTTCAAGGAAATGTGAACACGAACCAACCGCGAAGTATCGCGTGTACGAAGAGTTCGAAAAATCATCCCAGCCCCTGTCGTTTTGGCGCGGTTCTGCGCTAGCGTAGTGACAGGGCTACACCGAGGTTGTTCGGTCCTGCCAATGGATCGCTCGGAGGGGCCCGGAGAATACACACGAATGGGATCACCTATGGCAGTGGTATGGGACGGCAGAACGGACGAAGAAAAACTTCAGGAACTGCTACGACTCGGCGAACAAACCCAACTTGAGTTCAAAGTCGAACTTGATCTGCGCGACCGCAAACACGAACTCGATTTCGTCAAAGATGCGGTAGCGATGGCGAACCGGCCGCCCGGTGGTTATATTCTTGTCGGTATTACCGATGAAGGCACCCTGCCAGCGACCCCGTGGCGCATCAAGAATCCGCAAATGTTCGACGGCGCGACGCTGCGCGATAAAATCGGAAAATACATTGAAGCTGATATTGAGGTCGTCTCCCAGATCCATCGGGTCAACGGCAGCGACGTCGTGGTCATCGCCGTCTTTTCGACTCGCTCCGGGCTACCAGTACCCATGATGCGCGTTGGCCAATATAATTCGCCCAATGGCAAGGGCCGAATGAAGACCAAGACGGTGTTTCGCCCAGGCGAGATCTTCATCCGCGATGGAGCCGGCAACGTACCCGTACGCTACCGGGATTGGCCATCGGTGCTAGCCAAATACGAACACCAGCTCAAAGAGACTGCCACGAGTGATGTGAATTCTTTGATGTCAAAACTCGCCGCTGCGATCGGTGGCGGTGGCAAAGTGAATGTACCGCTAGAACCATTCCTAACCGACGAGACCGTCTCGAGCGCGATTCGTGCCAATATACGCCAGGGCAACCGGGCCGAATTGAAGATCTTCTTACAAAATACTCGCGAAGAGATCGTATTGGCTGATGATAAGGTCCGACCGTTGGTGCGCCTGGTCGGTGTTGGCTGCGAAGCGATGTTAGCGGATGATCACGACCTCGCACTCAAAACCATCGGCACGATGTATGATGCGTTCACTTCGATTGCAAAATCCCCCAGCGCCGTTGCAGCCACGATCGTGGCCGCGTATCTTTTTGGGGCGGCTGCGGTGCGTTTGGGCTGCTGGGAATTGATTCCCGAACTCGTGCTTCGGCCATTTCAACGCACGCCGGCTCACCCACGCTATAGTTCGTGGATTCGTTATGGACAGATCGAGGCTTCGGCACATGATCAGTATCCGTTCGTCTCGCGGTCACCGGATGCTGCAGAGGATGACGCCGACGAAAATGGCGCGATGATTTCAGAAGGTCTGTCCTGGGCTCGGAGCTATCCTCTGGTTCGACCCGATGTGCTGCATGATTTTGGGTTGCACAATAACAAGACCCGGACAACGGATACGTTATTAAACTCGCTGTGTCAGTTCGATTTTCTCTACGTCTGGCTCGTCAACGCCTCTGCACGAGAACACGGTGGCGGTGGTGCTTATGCGGCATCGTCAGCGTTCAAGCATTGGCGTACGCTACCCATTATTGAACGAACCATTACCAATGGGGAGTTGCGAGCAAAGCTGTTTCCCTCGGCACGTGAAAAAGAAATCGCCCAAGCACTCCGCAGTACATACAACCACGCCGAAAAGGTTTCGAATCGAGAGAAGTATTTCACCGGCTGGGAGCCCTTACCAGCCTGGATATCGGAGTTTATCGATCAGATTTTACAAGGCCCTTCAGGCCACCACGTGACACGACAACGTGCAAATGTCATACCGTTGAGTAATTCAAGGACAAGCTAGTCAGCCATCTTGCACTCATCCGGGGTTGGTCACACGACGGTGTGTCTTTGGGTGACACAACGAGACTCCGCATCGGGCATGCGGAGTCTCGTCTACGAACTGTGCTTCGACGCGATCAGATGGCGGCATCCATCCCTTTACTGCGTAAGATTTCGCGTTGGTTTGGATTCACGGATTCCCGGAACGGCATTTCTACTACTTCTGCCGCAACTGGACTACCGGGAACGTCAGCATAGTGTTCAGGAAGATGAACCCAAATTTCAGTACCAATCTCGGAAGACTCCACGGGCACGTACCCCATCGCGATATTCTGACCAATTTCAGGGGAATACCACGGTGAGGTGACGTATCCGACCGGCTCGCTATCGGACCTGGTGGAGATCAGCCAGAAATCTGGAGCGTAGTCATCGATAGGCGAACCACCCATAATCATGCCAACCAGTTGGTGAGTGTAGGGATAATTCCCTGCTTCGATTTGAGCTCGAGCTGCTTCGAGTGCTGCTTTACCGATGTAGTCAACGGTTTTCTGGCGAGGAACCTGGTACCCAAGATTGACCTGAAATGGCAACACCTCCTGATCCATATCTTGTCCCCACGATAGAATCCCAGCCGCAATGCGACGGTGATGGGCTGGAGCAACGACGGAGAGCTGATGTTTTTCGCCGGCTTCCAGAATTGCGTTCCATAGAATCTCGGCGTGCTGCGAAGCGTCGTAGAGATAGATCTCATAGCCTTTTTCACCCGAGAAACCAGTTTGCGAAATGATCACCTCATGTCCCGAAACATCGGCAGCCATGAGACCATATGGCGGTAGCTCGGCAACTTCTTGGCCAAAAAGATCCACCATGAGTCCAACCGACTTCGGGCCTTGGATTTGAACGGGTGCCACATCGATTTCTTGAATTTCAACGTCGAAGCGCCCACCAACGTTGACGCCTTGAAGCCATAGCTCGAGATCAGAGTCTGAAATTGAGAACCAGAACTCATCTTCTGCTACCCGCAACAGCACCGGATCATTCAAGATACCGCCTCGTTCATTGCAGAGGATGACGTAGCGGGCCCGCATGACGGGAATCTTGGTGGCGTCGCGGGTAATGACGAAGTTTACAAAAGCCTCGGCTTCTGGTCCCTTGACCTGAATTTGACGCTCAACAGCGACATTCCACAAGGTGACGTGATTGACTAACGCATCGTATTCCACCATCATGCCGCCGTCCTCGGGACGGACATAGCCTCGCGGATGATACATACGATTATAAATCGAGGCACGCCAGCATCCTGCCTCCATGGACAAATGCCAATACGGAGATTTTCGGACTCTCGTGTCAATGAGCATCTCAACCGGCGTTGGTCCGGACTGGCGCAGGTTTATGGGAACGTTACGATCTGCTTGGTTAACGGAAGGGATATTTGCGGTCATTTGGTCCTCCCCAAAGGAAAAAGGGTGAGCCAGAGTGTGAAACCCACCCTCACTGTTGCATAATGTGCTACACGGTTCGCACTATGCAGCACTACGCATCATACTAGTGTGATTAGAGTCACACGTAAAGGGGGTTGTTGTGCTTCGCGACAGTCCTCGATGGTACGCGTTACAGGCTGGGGCTGACCCGAGAAAATCCAAGACGGTTTTCGAAATTTCTCGCGGCATCACGGACGTGAGTAAGATATTTTTCGAATCGAGATTCTGGCATGCGAAAGTCCGGGGCCGTCACCGATACTGCTGCTACGAGGTGTTGTGTGGCGTCCCAAACCGGCACAGCGAGCGCGTTGATACCCTCTTCCCACTCCCCTATGGCACAAGACCAGCCTTGCTGGCGAATCGTTGCCAACTCATCCGCAAGTTCGTCGACATCGAGCTGTGTTGCCGGTGTATATCGCTGCAATGGTCGTGAAATCAGTTGATGCCAGACTTCATCGGGCGCGTGAGCCAGCAGGAGCTTTCCAGTGGAAGTGGCATGCAATGGTACTCGTTGCCCTACATATTGCCCTGCTACCCCGACCATTTGTTGGCCACTAGTCTGTGTTATCGTCACGGCGTGACCCTGGTCGAGGATAGCGATATTGCTCGTTTCTTGGGTGGCTTCAGTTAGCGCGTCACAGACGGCTTGACCATCGCGTGCAAGATCGAATCGTGTTGATACAGGATATGCCATCCGAAGGATGCCCAGACCGAGTCGGTACGCGCCACGTTCTGCGACTTGTTCGACCACGTCGCGACTTTCCAGCGTGGCAAGAATTCGAGATGCTGTAGATCGATGCACGCCCAGGCGCCTGGCAATATCCGAAGTTGTCATCTCCGGGGCATCCGTGAGCAATTGTAGTATTTGGATTGCGCGATCAACGGATTGAATGGGCGCTACTGCCTGTTGGGGCTGTTGCAAAGATTCCATGGTGCCCTCCTGACTCGATGCATCCGTCCAATCTTGCGTCAAACGGTTCTGGGTGCATTCTAGGCTACCGTGGACGCTGACAGTCGAGACACACGAACTAGGTCACGGACCTTCCACACCTGAGCAAGCAATTGTCCAGAAGTGCATGCTCAAGCAGTTTTCAAACCTGGCACCACCTGCTGGCATAAACCAGCCCCTCGTTCTGTCGCTGCGAAGAACGAGGGGCTGGTCTCGAGACCGGAATCACATGCCCAGCATGATGAGGCGTCTATCACTCAGATTTTGGCAGTTTTTGATACGCCGCATAGTCCTGGGAAGAACCGACGATGTCGCCGGCCTTCCATTCTTCCCAACCGGGACGATGCTCCATGAACGCTTCAATTTCATCGGCTGTAGCTTCCAGTTTTGGATCCTGTTGCAGGTAGTACTTGGTCTCTCGTGCAACCAGACCTGACAGCACGAGGAGCCCTATGAGGTTCGGCAAGGCCATCAGACCATTGAAGATATCTGAGAAGAGCCACACGACTTCTAACTCAGCTGTCGCGCCAACGAAAACCACCAGGGAGAAGAGCACTCGGAATGGCATCACCAGTCCACGACCAAAGAGTCGCTCGATATTGCGCTCACCGTAATAGGACCACGCGAGAATGGTAGAGAATGCGAAAAGTACGAGACCAATCGTGACCACCCAGTGTCCCCATTCACCCGGCAGACCATGACTGAAGGCTTCGCCGGTCATGAGTGAGGCAGGGAGCTGTTCTCCTGTGGCAGGGTCAGTTTGACTCCAAGTTCCCGTTGTGATGATGACCAGTCCGGTGAAGCTGACGACAATAATTGTGTCGATAAAGGTTTGCGTCATCGATACGAGCCCCTGACGTACAGGGTGGCTAGTCTGAGCTGCTGCAGCGGCAATGGCAGCAGAACCAAGACCCGATTCATTAGAGAACATACCGCGCGCGACCCCGTATTGAATCACAACGATCAGTGCGGAGCCAACGAAACCACCGGTGGCAGATGATCCGGTGAATGCTTCCGTGAAAATCGTGGCAAGGGCAGCTGGCAACGCATTAAAGTTAACAGCCAAGATAAAGATCGCTCCGACAACGTAGAAGACCACCATAAATGGTACCAACGCTGCCGTCACACGACCAATAGATTTGATGCCACCTACCAGAACCACGAGGGTGAGAACCGTCAGAATTAATCCGGTAACCCATATGGGGATGCTCCAGCTGCTCTCCACGTTGGAGGCTATCGCATTGGCCTGTGTCATATTTCCGATACCAAAGCATGCGATCACCGCAAATATAGCAAATGACAATCCTAGAATCTTGCCGAGAGGCCCCTTGATCCCGCGTTCTAAGTAGTACTGTGGGCCGCCAGACTTTTCACCGGCCGTGTCCGTGCCTCGAAATCGGACCCCAAGATACGCTTCGGAATACTTCGAAGCCATGCCGACTAAGCCAGTGACCCACATCCAGAACAGTGCACCCGGTCCTCCGATACCAATGGCTGTAGCAACACCAACGATGTTTCCCGTTCCGATCGTAGCTGCCAATGCGGTGGTTAATGCCTGGTACTGAGAGATGTCACCTTTTGATCCAGGATCTTTTCGTTTGATTAAACCCAAATTGAGTGCTGGGATGAGTTTGTGAAATTGCAGACCACCGAGACGGATGGTCAGATATAGACCAGCGCCAAGCAAAAGGGGAATCAGTAAGAATGGTCCCCAGACAAAGCTGCTTACTTGGTCCAGAATATTGAGAAGTTCTGTCATCTTTTTGAGTCCCTTCAAGGTCGATCTAAACGACGCGTATAACACGCAAGTTTAAATCGTGAGAGTGATGAGCGCCATAGTGTACGCGCCAGCCTACACTAGTCAGAAGTGAATCAGTAGGGTCAGTCGGTACCTTGTGGGTGATTTTTGACGGCCGCAAAGAGCTGTCAGTGCGTATACCTGACCATGGCAAACCCCGAACATCGTGGCTCATCATGGGGCCACCTTTGAGACAGTTTTACCACGATTCAAGTGATAGATAAAGTACGGGAGCTACCGTGCAAGACAGCCCCCATTCGCATGCCCTGGGCAGGACCAAATACAAAACCCCGGAATTTCACTGAGAAATTCCGGGGTGGTAGAGCCCCCTATCGGATTCGAACCGATGACCCCCTGTTTACAAGACAGGTGCTCTGGCCAGCTGAGCTAAGGAGGCGTGCTAGCCTAGCCGCGATCAAAGCGACCTTGGATAGTCTAGCTCAAACGATCAGGAAACAAAAACCTGACCGAAATGGTAACGAAGATTAGTTCTCAAGTTGGTCTTGCGCCCAAGATTCGAAGGGTTCACCGTTGGCAGTGTTTTCATATTGCACGCCATTGACCCAGACCGATGGGGTCCCAGCAATGCCTGCTTCCACAGCTTTCGCTGTCGTGAAATTCACGAACGGACGGTAGGTATTATCGGAGATACAACCGTTAATATCTGCACCAACGTCTGAGGCTAAACTGATCAACTCATCGTTCGATAGCCCAGCACCTTCGTGGGTGTTATAGCTGGTGAAGACTTCGTGAATGAAGTCCATAGCGTGTTCTGGGGATTCTTCAGCAACGCATGCCATTGCATTCGCTGCACGTGAAGAATAGTTCTCGGTACCAGGGTTGTCCAAGTAATTGACCATGCGGTATTCCAGGGAGTGCCCGTCAGCGACTAATTCATTGAGAGCTGCCGCGTTCTGAGTTTCGAATTGTGCGCAGTACACACAGTTAGCGTCAGCATAAATAATGATGTCAGCTTGATCGGTACCTGGCACCTCGGTCGGCATTTGACCAGCGGTATCTGGATCCGGTTCTGCAACGGTCGTGGCGTCTACTTCTGCAGGGCTGTCACCTTCGGCTGGTGAGCCGTCTTCCAAGAGCAGCCCACCGGAAGCGGTACCAGACGTTGGCGATGGACCGGCATCTGGTATCGAACGAGACGCATTCATCATGGTCACGACGATGATGATGGCGGCTACTGCTGCAATCACACCGACAATAGTCCAGGTGATAATGCGCGACCGGCGCTTCTCTGCTGCTAACTGGTTAGCATGGGCCTGCCGTACGGTGTCTCGCGAACTCCGGGCTGACTTGTTATTGGCCATTATCCTTACCTAGCGTAGAAAGTATTTTAATTTTGAACCGGTCAGAGTATACGTTTTCTAACTGAATGTTTCCTGACTCGGTTATTCCTGGTTTTCTAGTTCAGGGTGATCTCCCTGAACTGTGGGTTCCCCGGTGTCTGGATCAAAAAGAATTCTCACCGGTATCCGGTCACCCTCTGTGGTGGTCACTTCCGCCTCTAACAGATTACCGCGCCATTCAATTGGTTCGACTTCCTGCACCTGGGGGTATTTGGCGACCGTATTAGACTCCACGATATTCATTTGCTGTTCCTGGCTTACCATGCCATAAATGATGCCAACCGCGCCAAAGAGTACAGCCACGAAACCGGCGATCGTCTCTATGCGGACATCTTTGGGCGCATCCGGGCGTTCACCTCGTGAGTCGGTGCCTTCAAAACGCCCTGATTCTCCAGCTTGCCAGGCCTGCAGCCGACGTCGTCGCCAGGTGGCGTGAGCAAGGATTGCGGCACCTGCAACGGCGAAGACAAAACCCAAGCCAATGGCAAGTTGCGGGATTTGGAGGTTCAGGGGCTCAAACATACTTCTATTGTCTATGATTCGCTGCGCAATAGCTGCTCTTTACACAAGTTTTGACTTACTGCGAAGTTATTTGTCCGCTCTGAGAAGTCAAAGCGTACCTTGATGACGCGGAGTGTGATGAACTTAGAATTATGAAATTAGCTACGTTCCGAATTCCTGACCACCGTGTGGATGAACCTGGAGCCACTTTTGCCGCTGCAATTACTGAAACCGCGACCGATGATTCAGGCGTTGAATATGCAACGCAGGCGGTGATTCTTGAAGGCGTCACAGACGTTGGCGCGTACCTCACCATGCCTCTAAATAAACGCCAGGACCTTGTTCACGAAACTCTTGACGCCGCTCAGCATGATCCGGGCAAGGTCATTGATGTTTCGGATTTCACGTATGACACGCTGATCCCGTATCCCTCGAAAGTGTTCTGCATCGGCCTCAACTACCGGAACCACATCTTAGAGACAGGACTCAAACTGCCTGAATACCCCACGGTCTTTGCAAAATATGGCCAGACGCTCACCGGCCCGAATAGTGATATAGAGATTCCAGTGTTGGATCACCGGCTCGATTACGAAGGAGAATTGGCTGTCATCATCAGCGCTCCTGGTAAGAATATTCCAGCGACCAACGCCAAGAATTATATTGCGGGATATGCCATCAGCAACGATTTTTCATTACGTGGGATGCAGGGGCGTACAGATGAATGGACTCAGGGCAAGATCTTTGAAGCAACCACTCCGGTAGGCCCGTGGTTGGTTACTCCGGATGAATTCAACGAGCAAGCTCGACTCACCACATTAGTGAACGGTGAGGTTCGTCAAGACGATTCAGTCGACGACTTGGTCTTCAAAGTTGACGAACTCATTGAGTACATTTCAAGGATCATTACCTTACTGCCCGGCGATATCATTTTGACCGGTACACCCGGCGGGGTTGCCCTGGCGATGCGCGATGAAAATGGTCGTCGTCCTTGGCTAAAATCTGGGGACATCGTCGAAACACGCATCGAAGGCTTAGGTGCTCAGCGAAATGTCATCGTTTGATCATTACATCGGCGTTCTTGGAGCAGGGCGCGCTGGTACCGCGATAGCCCGAGCGGCCGCTCGCCATGGTATTGACGTGCAAATCGCCTCGACCCGTACGCCTTCACAGATGCGCTATCACCTGATGCAGTATGCCCCAGTGGCCCATGGCGTCCACGCCAAGGACATTGCTTGTGATGCCGAAATCATTATCTTGGCGATCCCTCAGCAAGACCTTGATGATGTCGATCCCAACTGGATTGGCTCACGAATTCTCGTAGATGCGACGAATAGATGGGATGAGGAGCCCCTCCCCGATTGGTTCACGTCTGGTCTGTTAGCCAATTTAAGTTCATCGGAAATCATCGCCCAGCGCTTTCCAAACGCACGCGTTGTGAAAGCACTAAATCATATTTCACACTGGGCCATGGACGCACCTCGGTCTGATCAGCGGCGCGGCGCTCTGGTTGCCTCGGATGACCAACATGCTGCGCAGTATGTCGCTCAACTCGTAGCAGCTTTGGGTTTCGATCCAGTGGTGGCGCCATCACTGGCGCTCGGTCGTGTAATTGAGCCTGGGAGTTCGTTATTTAATGTAGCTGCAACAGCACAAGAGCTACAGCAATTGGTATCGCCGCATGATACTGATATACCCGAATAACTAAGACACTCCCCAAAAGTTGAACTGAACTTGCATTATCAACTTTCGGGGAGCGTTTCGCATCTTGAGCTTGGACCAGCGGGCCTAGTAGGCAGCGGGTGCTTCCCAAAGATTTAACGATGTGCCGATATTGTGGGCCTTGGCATAAGGATAAATGCCGAATGCCCGAGTTACGTCTTCTAGGAGCATCCCGCCGACTGAATAGATGATAACTTCATCATCTGATGTGACACCTGGACCGATGATACCGACTATCTCTACATTCTCCACTGCCAGGTTTTCGTACCAATGTTCCAGACAGAGACAGTGCTGTAGACAGAAGCCAGATTATCGAACATAATTGCCCGTGGTGTTCCAACGTGAGTGTCGTTGAGGATAAAGACGTGGATTGACCGGAGCATATCATTCTTACGGTTTTCAATATTTGCTCCGTACAGCTTCACACCATTGGCTCGGAATCAATCACCAAGATAGGCCGGCAAGGCCATAAAGCGACGGTCAATATCATCTTTGGGCATTCCTTCATGCTTTAGTTCCATAGGGAAGAAAATCATGGAACCATGCGAGTCACCTCGATCACAGGCCATCATATAGTGTCATCACCTGCGAGCAGAAATAGCGACTCTTTCGCTGTCTCAGTACAACGCGCGATATCTGTGACACCGGCTGCCATCATGTCCGATTCATTGAGATGGAGGAGTTCAATACGGTTATCCAGCTCTGAATCCTTCCTTGGTTACCGAATGACTCAGAATCTGAGTTCTCAGTGCAGGATGCCGTAAGAAAGAATTCTGGGAAGCGTATCACAGGCACCACGAACGCAACCTCAATTCCACTGTACAGACTTCTGAGGCTGAGGAATTACTCCCAAAGATGGAAAGGTGTCGACAAGATACTAGAGAATCTATGTCTTTGGAACTAAGTGTTTTACCCCAAGTTCGTAACGGTCCGCAGTATCCCTGAGCCTGATTATGATTTGCGGCTTCTACGCATGCGGTAACGACGTTGCAGATCCTCAAAGTACTGAGGGGTGCCAGGGTCAGGCGTGCCATGGTCGACCTCGGAGGGGGCATCCTCGTTGAGAGTCGGCCAATTATCAGGATGAATACCGTCCCGCAATTCACTGTCGGACTGGAGCATAGGCTCCCGAACCATCATTACGTGTTCTATGCCCGCCTCGTAAAACGGCTCGTCAATGGTTTCAAGGCCAAACGTACGGTACCAGTCTTGCAAATGCGTCTGAGCGTGCATGGTGAGTCTCTGATCAGGGTAATACGCCATTACTGCTCTGATCAGGGCACTTGCTAAGCCATGTCCACGGAAAGGCTTGTCGGTAGCAACCCGCCCGATTGATAACGTATGTGGATCTTCCCGCAATACACGCAGCGTGGAAACCGGGACGCCTTCCACCTGAATCCACCAGATCTGCGTCGTGGGTTCGAGGTCACGGCCGTCAAGTTCCTCCACAGTCGTTACGCCCTGCTCCATAACGTATACGCGGTTACGCAGTCGCGCAATATTATAGGCCGTCTCGTGACGCATCTGGGTCCAATGTGCATTTTGGATTTCAACCATGAACATATTCTAAAGGACGACGGGGACAGACCTGAAACATAATTCCAAACTCGAAGAAATATTCAGTATTCGTTAAGTGCAGCGGTTTGATAT
Source organism: Enteractinococcus sp. (assembly GCA_036516115.1). GTDB lineage: Bacteria > Actinomycetota > Actinomycetes > Actinomycetales > Micrococcaceae > Yaniella. Next base: position 50,812 of record DATBUL010000056.1, read on the forward strand.
GCCCGGTAATGGTCGTTAAAGAAGAATGTCCCCGCCGACTCGGCGGGGACATCCTGTGAATGGTTGTCCGGCGGTGTCCTACTCTCCCACACCCTCCCGGGTGCAGTACCATCGGCGCTGTGGGTCTTAGCTTCCGGGTTCGGAATGGGACCGGGCGTTTCCCCCACGCTATCACCACCGTAACCCTAGCCCAC
>DATBUL010000057.1:0-105851 GCA_036516115.1 Enteractinococcus sp.
TATGTTGGTCAGGAACACTACGATGTCGCAACCCGCGTCAAGCAGATCCTGCAGAAGAACAAAGAACTCCAAGACATCATTGCCATTCTCGGTGTTGACGAACTGTCTGAAGAAGACCGCGTCGTTGTAGGCCGTGCACGCAAGATCGAACAGTTCCTGTCGCAGAACACCTACACTGCCAAGCAGTTCACCGGTGTCGAAGGCTCGACCGTTCCAATCAAGGACACCATCGAAGGCTTCAAGGCCATCGCCGACGGCGACCTTGACCACATTGCAGAACAGGCCTTCTACAACGTTGGTGGCCTGGACGATGTTGAGCGCGAATGGGCACGAATCCAGAAAGAAGGCTAACCCATGGCCGATACTTTACTGGACGTCGAAATTGTTGCCGAGGACCACTTCGTGTGGTCCGGGCAGGCCCGCTCAGTGTCCGCACGCACCATCGATGGTGAGATCGGGATCCTTCCCGGTCACACCCCGCTGCTAGCGGTCCTCGGAGACGGCGAAGTCGTGGTGGAAGCCGCCGATGGTCAAGCCGTGGTGGCTCAAGCCAACGGTGGTTTCTTCTCGGTAGATTCGAACCGGGTGACCATCGCCGCCACCCAAGCGGAGCTGTCAGCCTAAGATGCCGTCGTGGCTGGCCTGGACGCTGTTCGGTATCGCGGTTCTAGCGTTCGTAACGGTCTTGATGATCGCATGGCGATTATTTACGCTGCTACGAACTCCCGGTTCGTTCAAAGCGCGACTGGTCAGCAAACGCGATGACGAGAAGCCCGGCAAGCCCGTGGTGGTGTCATATAACGAGTACTCGGTGGAAATTTTCGCCGTGTACTCGATATGGCCTCGCCCGCTTGCCAGTATGCCTCGACACGCATTGGACGTCGCACGGTTTCCGCGTCGAACGCGCATCCGTTCCTGGGTGCAGCTCGACGACACTGAAACCGGTGAGCAATTGAAGCTCAGCGCAGCACACGCGCACGTGTCTGAACTGACGACCTGGTACGAATCCGGTCCCGCGATCGGTATTGGCCATTGGCGTGAAGCTCCACAACGACGACAGCGTCGTCGCTATTTCTAATTGCATATCACAATCGATCGACAGGGTACGTGGATGGCCCTGTCGATCGATTGGTTTAACGGCTCTCGTGGTGCTTGTAACTGAGTAGCTTTACCGGCGCATCGCCGCACACACGTCGTCATGCTGAAAACCAGCACTGACCAGATCATCATGAATGGCTAATAAATCCTTGCCACCCGATGCCAAGGTGGTCTCATCCGCGAGTCGCGGGCCATGTTTGTCCGAGTAAGCCAGACTGATATGACCAAGTCGGGGAGCGCCGTGGACCAAGGGTGGACCGTCGCCCGGCAGGGTTGCCGCTGAGGCATCGGAGACCAATCTGATGGCCCTTGGCCATCGCTGAAACCACCAGCGCAACACCTCGAGGTCCACGTGACGACCATCAGCAATGAATTCTACGAGCACCTCGCCGCGTTCTACTGCCTCGATCACGGCCAACAGCGGGCCGGGATCACGGTGATGAAAGCCGCGCATCGCATTGTAGCAGTGCGTGATGACTACAGGCCGAGCCGTCTGGTCAAAGACCAGTTCAATACCGCGCCGCATTTCACTATAGGATGCTGCGGTGTGACCCAGTGCGGGCTCGATGCCAGCGTTGACAAACAGTGCCACGGTGTCAGCAAATCCCGGCAGTTCGGGGGCCAGGGTCATCATCGTGATGAACCGTTTGTCGGTTTGGCGTTGCAGGATGGCTTCCAATAAGTGCCTGCCAACAGAGGAGGATGGCGACAGCAGCGCTTCGAGGGGATGCGCCCCCGCGAACTCCGGAGCAAGAAATGGCCCCTCGAGATGCACTCCCGCGATGACGCCTGCTGCATGCAACCCTGCCAACCGGTCCAAGGCCGGTTCTAAGGTCTCAAGCCTCAGCGCTGGAAGCGAGGCAATGAGCCCGGTGGTGCGTCGGCTGGCGAGCAGTTCTACCGCAGCGCGAATCGCACCCTCACCCGAGGTTGCGAAGTCGACACCAGCTATCCCGTGGATATGGCGGTCAGTGAAGGTATTGGTGCAACTAGAAGAGGCGTGAATCGGCATCGTCGACGCCCCGCATGGCATCGTAGTCCAGCGTCACGGTACTAAACCCGCGATCTTCCGCTAGGACACGAGCCTGAGGTTTAATCTGTTGGGCCGCAAAAATACCGTGCACGGGTGCCAACAGCGGATCACGGTTGAGTAGTTCGACATACCGTGACAGCTGCTCAACGCCGTCGATGTCGCCACGACGTTTCAATTCCACTGCCACCGTCTCACCGCTACCATTTTTGGCCAGGATATCGACCGGGCCGATCGCCGTCATATATTCGCGACGAATCAGTGTATACCCGGCGCCCAGTAAGTGGATTTGTTCGGCGAGTAAGCGCTGCAGATCAGCCTCCACGCCATCTTTGACGAGTCCCGGGTCGATGCCAAGGTCGTGGCTGGAATCGTGTTTAATGCAGTAAATACTGATAATTAAGCGGTCATCCGTCTTTTGCGACTGCACTGTCCAGATGGTCTCGATGCCTTCGTCACGTTCTGTGTCTGAAGGTTCCGACACGAGCAATTTTGCCGGGGGAGTCATCCAGTTCAGTGGCTTATATGAGCCTCCATCAGAGTGCACTAATACAGCACCGTCGGCCTTGACCATGATTAATCGTTTCGCCGGAGGAAGATAGGCATTGAGCCTGCCGGCATAAGTAACAGAACATTCAGCAATGACAAGTCGCATAACGGGCATCAGTCTACTGGGTAATTCTTGATTCATAGTGCAGCCGGGTACCTCGGCGAGTATGTGACAATGGGGTGCATGGCTCGCAAAAAGAAGCGCCGTAGTGAACAACATTCAAAACGCGGCAGAAGATCACGTCCTGTTGGTGAATTGAATCGAGCCATCCTGGATAGCAATTACACCCATGAGCAGTCCTTTGATGGGGGATGGCACGTCCGGCACGTTCCGGCATGGCGGGCCGTCAAAATATATACCTGCCCCGGCTGCCTCCGCCCCATTCCGCAGGGCCAACCCCATGTGGTGACGTGGCGATCGGATTGGCTCATGGGGGATGAAGACGCCGGCCAGCTCCGACGTCATTGGCATACGGCTTGCTGGAATAATCGGCGCCAAGATTTACGGTATTAACGCACGTCCTGATACGGGACGTAGACTTCACGTACCAACACGAGGATTCCCGCGACGACCGGGATGGCCATTAGAGCCCCTAAAACACCCAGTAATGAACCGCCCGCAATGACCCCAATGACGGCTAGGGCGCCGGGAATCGCGACGGCTCGTTGCATGATGCGCGGGGAGATGAAATAGGCCTCGATCTGCAGGTAAATAAAATAAATAATGGCAAAGATCAGGGCGGACTGCCAGCCGGCAAACAACGCTAACAGGGTGATGATGATGCCCCCGGTGACGGCACCGACCAAGGGAATGAACGCCATAAAACCGGCAAAAATGGCCAGCAGTGCGGCGTATTGGAGCCCAGCGATGGACACGGCAATAAATGCCACGATTCCATTGAGGGTGGCCACCATGGTTTGGCCAACAATGTAATGCCCGACGGATCCGGAAATTTTTTCCGATAGGTATTCCAGTCGCTCACGTCGTGAACGAGGTGCTAAGCGGTAGAGCCATTTTTTGATGGTGGGCAGGGAGGCCAGGAAATATAGGGTCAGCACGATGACGATCAGCATCGAGAAGCCAACGTTGAACACGGCGGTACCAAATCCCAAGATCCCACCCAATAACGCAGTGATATTCGTGGTGTCTGAGACGAACTTATTGACCTCGGTGGTGATGACCGTGGCAACATCAAATTCTTCGTCGATCGAGCGGAAGAAATCCGAGGCAATAAAATCCGAGACCACCGTTGGCAATATTTGGACAAATTCGGTGGTCTGTTCCACGATCACGGGGATCAGCATCGAAATAAAGACCGTCACGATCCCCATCAGGATCAGCACCGCGGCCGCCACCCCCACTCCGCGAGGTGCGCCCCATGACTGAATTTTCGTGACGATTGGATCTAAACCCAACGTGATAAAAAATGCAGCCAGAATCCACACTAATAACTGAACATTCGATGACACCAACACATACAGTGCCAGCGCTAGCCCAACCCCCACTGTGAGGAGAAACCCGGTCCTGATGGGGCGAGATATCAGCTCGGTGGCTGCAGTTCGGGGAGGAATCGGAGTGAAGTCCTCGGCTTTGGTGATGGGCGTGGCAGGATACTCATCGGGTTCAGGCACCCGAAATTGTTGCCGAGCGCGAGTATCGGCCAACTGGTTGCGTGCACCAGTCACGCGTTGCTTGAACTGCTGGAAGTAACCGGCAAGCCTGTTGCTTCCTTGAGATTTATCCGCCACAGCTACCACATTACGGCACGCGAACGCGAGCGGGGCAGACCCGAACGGCGCGGTGACCACGGGATTGCTACTATGATGGAAACCTAGCCAGGTGGCATCGTCCCGGTGCGCCAAAGCAGTGCAATCGAATGTAAAAGGTGGCAGCTTTTGAAAACTCTGGGCGGTATCGGCGCCATGATTTTGGGCGTCGTCGCGATCTTAGTATCCGTTGGATTACAAACCATCTGGGCGCCCCCGGCCGTGTTTAACGCGACCACCGACACGACCCAAGACGCGCCGCTGACGATCATTACCGACGGGGTGGATATCGACCCGGACGAGGCCATTGAGTATACGATTCGCGCTGACGGAGACTTCAGTCTGATGTATGGCCAGTTGCGTGACATTGAAGCGTGGGTTGGCGATGCGGCACACCACCGTATCGATGGGGTCACCACTGACGTCCCTCGAGGCGAGGACCCCACCGTCAATATCAGCTATGTTGACGGCGAGTCCGAAGTCCCCAATCCGGTCAACTCAGACCTGTGGTTAGCCACCCAGGAAGTCACTGATGAGGTCACCCAACGATGGGCGCGAACCGATGCCGGAGAATGGGCTTTGTTAGTTGCTGCCGATGGTACCGCACCAGCACCGACAGAGTTCAGCGTCTCCTGGGTCAATGTAGAACCCAACTCACCGTTGATCGTTCCGCTGATGATCGCCGGCATAGCGTTGATACTGCTCGGTATTGCTCTCTTGATCTGGCGGTTCATCGAATTCCGTCGTCGCGCCAAGCGTACCTCGGGTCGACGCGCGGTCGTTCGTGGGGATTACACCGGCCTGACCGCCGCTGATGTCATGGCCGGAAGCGAGCCGAAGACTGAGACCTTGGCGGTAGAACAGATCCAAGCGGGCGAACCCGTTGCTGAGCCGGACACCGAGCAAGCCACCGAGGTAGTAGCAGGACTGCCCATTACCGACAGTGATCAACTCGCAGATGAAGATCAACTCGCGGTTCGCCAGGACTCGCGTGAGCCACACGATACAACCGCAGACGACGATGATGAAACGCCACCGGATGAAGACCGTCAAGACCCGTCGGGTGGGTCCGGAGAGTCGACACCCGAGGATCACACCGAAGACTTGCCACCCATCGAAGACCCGGATCGTCATGACGACGAGCAGGATAATGGTTTTCTGCGTCGCGCCGTGACGGGACTGTCTGCACTGGGGTTGGCTATCGGCCTCGGCGTTGGTCCGGCGCACGCCGATACCCAATCCCCAGACGAGGATATTCCAGAACAAGTCGACCAAGAACAACTCGAAGAAGAAGTCGACCCGGAGGAACCCGAAACCTTCCCCGTGGTCGTCGACGCACAATTTGAACGAATCCTTGAGGCCGTCACGCAAGCTACCGACGCAGGTGATGAGGCGCTGGATGCTGAGAAACTTTCCGGCCGAGTCGGCGGACACGCGCTGCGTTCGAGACAAGATTCTTACCGCAATACCACCATCGAAGACGATTACCCGCGCCGGACTGCCGTGGCCTCCGAAGAAATCCTGGCCACCTGGATGGACCGCGACGAAGCGTTTCCGCGCACCATCTATGCAGTGACCAGTAATGCCGAGGGTGCTGACATGCAATTGCTGGTGCTGCGCCAACAGGACGCACGTTCTCAATATCAACTGATCCAAAACGCACCCCTGGCGCCCGGAGCCGAACTTCCCACCGGCAACCTAACGGATCACAACGTGGAAAACATGGCCAATGATGTCTCGACGGATCTCGTGATGTCACCGGATGCGGCCGTGGAAGCCTTCACCGACTACCTCACGAACCCCGAATCCGATGCTGCCGAGCAAATCGCCGACAACGACTGGATCGATATGATTCATGACCACCAGGCGAATCTCGAAGAAACCCACGGTGACAATGATGTCGATGCTTCCGTGACTCGTACGGTTTTTGACGACTCGGTTACCGCGGTGCGTTTACCCAATGGGTCATCGCTCGTCTTTGGCACCATGAACTCACTGGAATCCTTGAGCCCACAAGAAGAGGGTGCCACGGTTGATTTGACCCCGCTGGTACAACAAGTCGGTGATTTTGCCTCGTCATCCACGGAGAGTCAGGTCCGAATTCGATACCGCGAACAGTTTGCTTTGCTCATTCCACAAGACGGCGAAGTTTCGCTGGCCGGGTATGAGACTGTCTTATCTACCGTTGAATGACCAGACCACTAGACTAGTGATGATGACCACGAGCCGAATCTGACAAGAAGAGGATTATGACTCAACAGCCTGATTCCACGCCGTCGCACTCCCGCGACGCCATCGACCTCACCCAGCTCTCCGGCCAATCGGCCAGCACACCCGATGGGACGCAACGATCCTGGGTACTGCAAGACGTAGACCAGCAGTCCCTGCAAAGTCTGCTCCAACACGCTGCGACTGTGCCGTTAATTATTCACCTGGCGGCTCCTTCCAACCCCGCATCGGATCAGATCGATGCGGTCTTGCAACCCGCGATCGATGCCCGCGCTGGCCGTATGGTCATGGGGCGGATCGACGTTGAAAAGCATCCCCAGCTCCTGCAGATGTTCGGGGTACCCGCCGGCCCAATGGTCGTGGCCCTCATGGGACAACAAGCCCTGCCACTGTTCAACGCGCCCGTCGCCGCCGAACAACTTGAACAACTGCTCGACGAAATCAACGCCTCAGCAGTCCAGTCAGGCATGGCCGGCACGGTGCCACCACTGGTGGAAGCCACGGACTCCGAAGGGGAGGCGGTCCTACCACCGCTGCACCAAGAAGCCGAAGCGGCACTCCAAGCCGAAAATTACGATGAGGCTATTGCTGCCTACGACAAAGCCCTGGCAGAAAACCCGCAAGATGAAGAAGCAATCCGCGGCAAAGCCCGGGTGGCGCTGATGCAGCGCACCCGCGATATGGATGTCCAGCAAGTTCGTGCCAATGCTGCAGATCATCCCAATGATGTCGCAGCCCAGACCGCGGTCGCAGACCTCGACCTGCTGGGCGGTCACGTCCAGGACGCTTTTGACCGGTTGGTTAAATTCATTGCCCGCAGTACTGGGGACGATAAAGAGGCCGCACGCGTACACCTACTTGAGCTCTACACCGTCGTCGGAGATCAAGACGAACGAGTTGCTTTATCCCGCCGGAAACTGGCAGCCGCGCTGTTCTAATGCCAAGCGCATGCAGGTTCCATCCCCCGTCCGAGACGAAGTTCAACCGGGCGGGGGATAAGTTTTTCTACCGAAGTTTTTACACTTGAGACATGTTAGAAAAATCTTCCCTACCTGACCCCGACCACGCGGTCGTCATCCGGTCGCTCGGTAAACAATTTGGCGACAAGATCGCAGTCAACGGGATCAACCTGACCATCCCCGCTGGTTCGTTTTATGGTTTTGTGGGGCCCAATGGCGCCGGTAAGACCACGACGATGTCGATGATGACGGGTCTGTTACGCCCGGATCACGGACAAGTATGGGTTCACGGCATCAATATGTGGGAGTCCCCGCAGGAGGCCAAATCCGTTCTTGGGGTCCTGGTCGATGGGGCCATCGTGTTTCCTCGACTCACCGGAACTCAACTGATTACCTATTCAGGCTTATTACGCGGTATGGATGCCGATGTGGTGGCTGAGCGTGTCCCAGACCTACTGCGCGTCATGGACTTAGAAGAATCCTCCAATAAAATGGTCGCCGACTACTCGGCGGGTATGACCAAAAAAATCTCTCTGGCCGCGGCCATGATTCACTCGCCACAGGTCCTCATTCTGGACGAACCCTTCGAAGCGGTAGACCCAGTGTCGTCAGCACGCATCCGCGCCATCTTAAACGACTACGTTGCCTCAGGTGGCACTGTGATGATTTCTTCACACGTCATGGACCTTGTCGAACGCACCTGCGATCACGTCGCTGTGATCGATAAAGGTGAAGTATTGGCATCGGGGCCAATGGCAGAGGTCACCAACGGTGTTTCACTGGAAGATCGCTTTGTGGGCATGGTATCCAGTGATCAATCAGGGGAGGGCCTGTCATGGTTTCGCACCTAATCCGGCTGCGCTATCGGTTGATGTGGAACGGGTTTCGACGTTCCGTTGGCACCATGATCGGTGCGATCTTCTCCGCCCTTGGTTTCTTATATTTCATCGCTATGGCCTACGTGCTGGCATTTGTCGCGGCCTTTTCTCCGACCGAGGAGGTAACGCTTGCCGAACGCGGGGCACTGTTGGTCATCTGCGGTGCCGTGGCGTTGATCATTTGGATCGTTGGACCGATTGTCTTGTCTTCGGCGAATCCATTTACCGATCCAAAAAACTTTTTGACCTTCGGTATCCCGACGCGATCCTTTGTGATGGGTTCGATTCTCAGCGGTGTCCTCGCCCCGTCGGGTCTTGGCACAATGGTGTTGCTGTTGGCCTCGGCTATCGTATGGGGTTGGCATCCGGTGGCGATCCTTGCCGGCATCGCGGCTGCGATCATCGGGACCGTGCTGTGTGTCGCCATCATGCAGGTCATGATGGGCGTATTGAACAACGTCATCTCGCGTCGCGCCGTCCGTGATGCGCTGCAATTGATCGTGTTGATCCCAATGATGCTCACCGGGTTTCTCTTTTTTGGCGCCATTGAAACGATCCAGGAGTTTTGGGAGACGTTGCCACAGCTTGCCTCGTGGCTAGCGTTTAGCCCGGCAGGCTTTTTGGCGCTGCCGTGGTTCGTCGCACAAGGCCAATGGGGTCTGGCCGGTATCCACCTTGTCGTGATGCTGGTATATGTGGGCTTGGCCCTGTGGGCTTATCATGCAATTGTTGACCGAGCCACTGAAGCTGCCGGCACCACCAAGGAGCGCCAGCGCGAACACGCCGGCGTGGGCTTGCTGGGACGCGCCAACACGCCCATGCAAGCCATCTGGGCGCGGTCGCTGCTGTACTGGCTCAAAGACCCACGGTATGCCGCCAGCCTGATCATGGTCGCAGTGTTTGTGGTATTTGGCATTTTAGAAACCACGATTTTACAGACCTCGCAGTTTGAGTTTTTCACAAAGATTCTGCCCGCGCTTATTGCTTATCTGCTGGCATTTTCCATCTCGGCAGACTTGTCCTATGACTCGACGGGTTTCTCGCTTCACGTGACCACCGGAGTGCGCGGTATTGATGATCGTCTCGGACGAGTCTTTGCATTGTTGACCTGGGCGTTACCCCTGGTCGTCTTGCTGACAGTTGCCATGGTGTATGCCACCGATTCCTGGCATGAACTAGCCACCTGGCTTGGATTATCGATCGGTGTACTGTTAGCTGGCACGGCGCTGTCAGCGGTGATCTCTGCCCGGTATATCTACCCGGTACCACCACCCGGAACCAGTCTGATGGCACAACCCGAAGGCGGCATGGGACGTATCATGTTGGTCCAAACCGGGGGCATGGCAATACAGTTTCTGCTTGCGTTGCCGGTGCTGATTCCCGCTATCGTTGCGTTCGTGTTAGACAGCCCGGCGTGGGGTATTATCACCCTGATGGTCGGCGTGCTCTACGGTGCCGGGATGCTGTGGGCCGGTGTAAAAATCGGTGCGAAATGGTATGAACGAGCACTCCCAGAGACCTACCAGTCGATTGTCAAGGTTACAGCGTTATACTAAGTACACAGCCTGTCGCGGGCGCTTATTGTTCGCTGATCCGTCTACAATGGAAGGCATGAATCCGATGAACTCTGTGTACGCTTCGTCCACTGATTACGATCCGCACGAAGACATCAACGGCGGCGCAACCGGTGTGCTTGAGCGTGAAGAGCAACTCCATGCGACAGAACCCGGAGACCACGAACGGTTCAAGCACTTCGTGCAAAAAGATAAACTCACCGAAGCTATCATCAACGGCACACCCGTGGTGGCGCTGTGTGGCAAAGTGTGGGTACCATCACGTGATCCTGAGCGTTTCCCCATGTGTCCCGCCTGCCAGGAAATCTGGGACGGCCTAGAATCAGGGGATAATTCCGAAGATTCCGGCAAAGGCCGTGGCTTCTTCGGATTCGGTCGTAAGAAGTAAATTCAATACGTTATAAATATTGGCCACCATCGTTTGGTGGTCAATATTTATTTGTCTTCAATACGAACATTGGCCATGAAGGAGGCTGTGTAATCACTCATGAGTGAGGCGCTGTTTCAGATCGGAGAAGATCTTCCACCCGCTCTTCCAGAGCGCGCCGCGTGGGGGACCGCACCGAAACTACGGCAATGGCAGCAAGAAGCTCTTGAACTGTATTTTGCGAAACCGCGCAAAGACTTCATGACCGTCGCAACACCGGGTGCAGGTAAAACCACCTTCGCGTTGCGTGTTGCAAAAATGTTGCACGAATCCGGCGTGATCTCAAGAATCACCGTGGTGGCACCCACCGAACACCTTAAAAGCCAGTGGGCAGACTCTGCAGCCCGTATTGGCTTGGCCATCGATCCGAATTTCAAAAACTCGGATGGTCGGCATGGCTCTGAATACATGGGTGTGGCCTTAACCTATGCCCAAGTAGCTTCAAAACCGATCTTGCACCGTAACCGCACCGAAGCCGCCAAGACCCTGGTCATTTTGGACGAAATCCACCACGGTGGCGATGCCCTGTCATGGGGTGAAGCGATTCGCGAGGCTTTTGAACCCGCCACCCGACGCCTGTCGCTGACAGGTACCCCGTTTCGCTCTGATGACGCGCAAATCCCGTTCGTCGATTACGTCGATGATGGCACAGGAGTGTTGCGCTCTCGAGCAGACTACACGTACGGCTATGGCCCAGCACTACGTGACCACGTGGTGCGGCCCGTCATCTTCATGGCGTATTCGGGGCAGATGCGATGGCAGACCTCAACCGGGGAGGTCATGGAAGCCCAACTCGGCGAGGCCGCGACAAAAGATATCACAGCCAGTGCGTGGCGTACCGCATTGAATCCCAAAGGCGAATGGATCCCTGCGGTGCTGAAAGCAGCCGACCTGCGTTTGACGGAAGTGCGACGCAACGTCCCCGATGCTGGGGGCTTGGTGATCGCCACCGACCATGAAGACGCTCGAGCCTATGCGGAGATCTTAGAAAAACTTACCGGCGAAAAAGTCGTGACCGTGCTTTCGGATGATCCGACCGCGTCGTCGAAAATTGAAGCCTTCTCGGAGGGAACACAGCGCTGGATGGTTGCTGTCCGAATGGTTTCGGAAGGCGTGGACGTGCCCCGGCTGTGTGTGGGCGTGTACGCGACCTCGACCTCCACGCCGATGTTCTTTGCTCAGGCAGTCGGTCGCTTCGTCCGTTCACGCAAGCGCGGCGAAACGGCCTCGGTCTTCCTGCCGTCTGTGCCAAAGCTCATGGAATTAGCCAACGAGATGGAAGAAGAACGAGATCACGCCTTAGAACTCGACACCGGGGTGTCAGTTGAAGATCTCGAAGATGCCCCCGAAGAGGATTTACTGCGAGCAGCGAATGAAGAAGACTCAGCCTCCTCATCGCTGACCGGCGCGAAATTCCAAGCGCTCGAGTCCCAAGCTCTGTTCGATAAGGTACTTTTTGATGGTGGCGAATTCGGCACTGGGGGAGCGATCGGTTCTGCAGAAGAACTCGATTTTCTTGGCATTCCGGGTTTACTGGATGCCGATCAAGTATCGACACTTCTCAAACAACGACAAGCCGCGCAATTGCGTCGGCAACCACGCCACCAATCGCAGGAACCGGCCACGGTGGTGGATCACCGTCAGATGAAAGAACTTCGTAAGAAGTTAGCTTCTTCGGTTGCTGCCTGGTCCGCGCGTACCGGCACGCCACACGGTGTGATTCACAATAAGCTTCGCGAAATCTCCGGTGGCCCGGCCGTAGCGCAAGCGACCAAGGAACAAATCGAACATCGCTTAGAAGTCTTACAAGGCTGGTTCGTGGGTCGTAAATAAAGCCGTCATACCCTTCACGTGTGGTGCTCTCCAGCGTGCAGCGCCATTGTGACGACAAATAGCCGGCGGACCATCTGGTCCACCGGCGTGTGGTCGGTGAAAGTCTAATGTGCGAAGGCGTCGGCCCCGGGCCACTCGGACAACATGACCCCGGCGTCTTCCATTTCGGCCAGCGCGGCCTCGGTGGTGTCTTCGGAGACTCCTGCGGTCAGATTGGTCAGCACCCGGACTTCATAGCCTGCATCCGAAGCGTCTAGCGCGGTGGCCCGAACGCAGTGGTCCGTGGCAATGCCCACGACGGTAATGAGCTCCACACCGTGTTCGCGTAACCAATCGTCCATGGTGGTGGAATGACTATCGGTCGCGGCTGCGGCTGCTGCGGTAGCCCCGTAGGGGCCGGCGACGCCGTCTTTATTGCGAATCATATCGGGTTCGCCCAAAACGCCGTCAAAACCTGAATACCCGTCGTTATACTGGCCCTTGAGGAACTCAGCGTCGATCGACTCGGAGTCGAGGTTTACGTGCAATTCCGCACCCGGGGTGCCGGCAACACAGTGAATGGGCCAGGTGCTTTCGAAGTCCGGTTCGGAAGCAAAGTGCGGGCCCGGATCGATATGCCAGTCACGCGTCGCCGCAATGACGTGGTATTTCTCGCCGCACTGGTTGATATATTCCGTGATCAAAGCAGCGGTATCTGCCCCGCCTTCAACCGCGAGGGAACCGCCTTCGCAAAAGTCCTTCTGGACATCCACGATGATCAGAGCGTGCATGGGGTTTCATCCTTTGTATCGGAGTGTTTCTTCCGGTAGAAGTCACCGGGAAGCCTAGTGTAGTGCATATACCGTAGGAATGGCGGGTTCGCCGTCTTGTAAGCGACGAGCGTCACGAGGCAGTGCTGTTAACGCCTCCTGGTGCTGTGCTGCGGCCAACTCAACAGCGCTGGCCCCGGTGTATTTCGTATCGATGTCACCGTTGTTCACCATTTGTACTAACAGTGGCCGGTGATTGGCATCCCAGTCGGGCTCTTGGCCTGCGATCACGACCTCAGCGGTTGCGACCCCCTGATCCATGCGTCGCGCAGCGTATTTGCGACCACCCCGAGATGATTTGCCCTCGGCCTGTTTTTGCACATCGACCCAGTTGCCGTGCTGGTCTTCGCGCGTGGTGAGTTTATACACCAAAGATGCCGTCGGGGCCCCCGAGCCGGTGACCAGTTGGGTGCCCACGCCGTAGGAATCCACGGGTGCGGAACGCAAGCCGGCAATGGCGTATTCGTCGAGGTCAGAGGTGACGACGATGCCGGTGTTGGTATTGCCCAGTTCATCGAGCAATCGCCGGGCATGATGGGCCTCTTCTAGCAGGTCGCCCGAATCGATCCGCACATAGGCCAGCTCGGGCCCGGCCACGTCCACGGCGTTTCGGATGCCGCGTTCAATGTTGTACGTATCGACCAACAGCGTGGTCTGGTTACCCATGACCGCGACCTGAGCCTGGAAAGCGGCCTTTTCATCGTCGTGCAACAGGGTAAATGAGTGGGCCGCGGTGCCGGCAGTTGGGATGCCATAGCGTAGGCCGGCGGTCAGGTTGGAGGTCGAAGCGAAACCGGCAATCGCTGCGGCGCGAGCGGCAGCGGCCGCAGCCTCTTCATGCGCGCGTCGCGACCCCATTTCGATACAGGGACGCCCACCGGCGGCCATCGTCATCCGAGACGCCGCCGAGGCCACCGCGGTGTCATAGTTATGCACCGATAATAGATACGTTTCCAGGATGACGGCCTCTTGGAACGTGGCCTCAACCTGCATGATCGGGGAGTGGGGAAAGTAGGGTTCACCTTCGGCATAGGCATAAATATTGCCGGTGAAGCGATATTCCGCCAACCAGTTCAACGTGTCTTCGGATACGACGTGATGATCCGAGAGGAAGCCCAAGTGTTCGTCGTCGAAACGAAAATTCGCTAACCCCTCGAGGAAGCGTCCTTGACCTGCGCTGACACCGTATCTTCGGCCTGTTGGCAGACGTCGAGAAAATAACTCGAAGACCGAACGACGGTTTGCGGTCCCGGCTTTGCGGGCCGCGTCCACCATGGTCAATTCGTAGTGGTCGGTGAAAAACGAAGTGGGGCTGTTGCCACGTAGGGTGTTACTCACGACTCCAACACTAGCTCTTTCGGCGCCGTCAGAACACATTTTGGCCTTGCCCGTAACGAACCGGTAACGAATTGGCACACCGATGTCCAAGTTGTTGCCTAGAATATGGGGCATGTCCATTACGTGTGCAGTTGATGTCGACCCAGATATTGCCGTCGAGGAAACCACTTCGGTGGCCGAGCCGTGGAAAGTCATAGTCTGGAATGACCCCGTCAATTTGATGAGCTATGTCACCTACGTCTTCCGCACCTATTTTGGGTTCTCCGATGCGGTTGCCCACAAACTTATGTTGCAGGTCCATCACGAAGGCAAAGCGGTGGTCGCCAACGGGACGAAGGAAGAAGCCGAACGCCACGTTGCAGCGATGCACGAGTTTGGTCTGTGGGCGACCTACGAGCAGAATCAGTAAGGAAACGGCACACTCACTTATGGCACTAGCGTTTAAATCCACTCTGCGCGGGTACTCCGCCTACCTTGAAAAGCCTGAGCGACAAATCCTGCGCTCGCTATTTTCTGATGTGTTGACACTGCTGGGTGGGGTCAGCCCCGCAGATGATCAGCTCGACGACGACCGACCCAGGTTTTTTGATCGTTTTCGGTCTGCAGAACACCACGTGGACTTGCCACAGGTCCCACAGCCCCAGGCCACAGAAACCGATGCGGCATTTTGGGATCTGGTGGGCACGATCACCGACGACGTTGTCCACATCGATCTCACCGACCCTGCGGTACAGCGGTTATTACCCGATGCGCGGTCTGGCGAGGATGCCGAGACCGGGTCCGAGCAGTTTCGCCAATTGGCTCAGGATGATATTCGTCAGCACAAGATTGCTGACTTGCAGCGTGCCTATGCGTTATTGCAATCCGGGTCGCTGATGCTCACCCGCAGTGAGGCCGAGTCCTTTTCTCGGGCGCTGAATCAAGTCCGTCTGGTGTTGTCTTCCCGATTGAACATTGACACCGAACAGGATGCCGAACGGGTTCACAAGATCGGCTCGGTGGAGCAGGCCACCGACGTCGAAACCTATATGGCGTTGTTATACAACTTTGTGTCCTGGCTACAAGAAACACTCATGCAGGCATTGATCGGAGATCTATCGTGACCAAGCCCAACCCACAAGCGCCGATCGGCATTTTCGATTCGGGCGTCGGCGGGCTGACCGTAGCGCGTGCCATCATTGATCAACTGCCCGATGAAGACATTGTCTACGTCGGTGATACCGCCAATAGTCCTTATGGTCCCAAACCGATCGCCCAGGTGCGCCGACTGGCCCTGACGATTATGGATGAATTAGTCGACGCCGGGGTCAAATTATTGGTGATCGCGTGTAATTCTGCGACGGCGGCTGTGCTGCGGGATGCGCGAGAACGCTACACCGCGGCCTATGGCATCCCGGTCGTTGAGGTCATTCAACCCGCCGTGCAGCGAGCTGTTATTTCCACCCAAAACGGCAAGGTCGGCGTCATCGGTACCGAAGCGACCATTTCCTCGCGGGCCTATGAAGATACCTTTGCTGCCGCCCCACACCTGGACATTACGTCATCCTCGGCGCCACGCTTCGTCGAATTTGTCGAACGCGGGATCACCACCGGAGCTGAGCTGATTTCGGTGGCTGAACAGTATTTGGCACCGTTCAAGGCCGCCGAGGTCGACACGCTGATTCTGGGGTGCACCCATTATCCACTGTTGGCCGGCGTCATTAGCTATGTCATGGGGGAGAACGTGAACTTAGTCACGTCCTCGGAGTCGACGGCGCGAGCGGTCTATCGCGAACTGGTCCGCCACGGATTGGAAAACCCGGCCGGCGCTCGCGCTGAGAATCCGCACCCCAACACCCGACACAAGTTCATGTCCACCGGCGATCCGGGCAGTTTCGCCCAGTTGGCGCAGCGCTTCTTGGGTCCTGAAGTGGGTGGCGTAACGCAGATTCGTACGGTCGCTGAGCAATTTCCGACCGGTACACTGTCGGTAATTAGCGCACCCACGTCGGGTTCTGCGGCCCACTAGCAAAGGAATCGAGGACATGCAGCTCACCATTATTGGCGCATCAGGCTCATTTCCCGGCCCGGGATCACCCGCCTCGTGTTACCTGGTCTCCGCGCAGGGGATCGACGATGAGGGCAATCCCAAAACCTGGCGCATCATTTTAGATATAGGCAACGGCGCTCTCGGCACGCTGCAACGCTACGTCGCGTTGGAAGATATCGACGCGATCATGTTGTCTCACCTGCACCCTGACCACTTCATGGACCTATGCGGTCTGCACATCGTGGTGCGCTGGAACCCCAACGGCTGGGACGTCGGTCGAATCCCCGTCTACGGGCCCGCTGATACCGCTGATCGTATTGCCATCGCCTACGGGCTGGACCCGGATCCCGGGATGCGACCCGATTTTGATTTTATCGACTGGCAGGTGCGCTCCCCGATTGAGGTGGGGCCGTTTAAAATCACACCGTATCCCGTGCGTCATCCCATTGATGAGGCCTATGCGCTGCGCGTTGAGGCCGCCGAAACCGGACCCGATGGTGAGGTCCACACGTCGGTGTTGACCTATTCGGGTGATACCGACACCGCGCCGGGATTAGTCGAAGCCGCACGAGATGCCGACCTGTTCTTGTGTGAGGCAGCCTTCCACGAAGGCCGCGACGATGCGATTGACGGCGTCCACCTGACCGGTAAACGTGCCGGACGGATGGCCACCGAAGCCAACGTCGGTCGCCTGCTGCTAACCCACATTCCTGTGTGGAACGACCCACTCGTAGCCTCACAAGAGGCCCGTGAAACTTTTGCCGGACAGCTGGCCGTGGCCGTATCCGGTGTGACCTATACCGTATAGAAGGAGCCCCTGTTGTCTATTCGCGCCGATCACCGCACCGCATCCCAGATGCGGCCCGTTACGATCGAAACCGGTTGGTCCGCCCATGCCGAAGGCTCCGCCATTGTGAGTTTTGGCGACACCAAAGTGTTGTGCACCGCCTCATTCACTGAGGGCGTGCCGCGGTGGCTCAAGGGCAAAAATCGCGGGTGGGTCACGGCAGAATACGCCATGCTACCGCGGGCGACCGGTGAGCGTACCGCACGTGAATCTGTGCGGGGTAAAGTCTCTGGCCGCACCCAGGAAATTTCGCGGCTCATCGGCCGAGCGCTTCGCGCCGTCGTCGATACCAAAGCCTTAGGCGAGAACACCATCGTGATCGATTGCGACGTTATTCAGGCCGATGGGGGCACTCGCACCGCCGCGATTACCGGGGCGTATGTCGCCCTGGCACTCGCCGTGGAGTGGGCACGTGAACAACGCATCATCCGCTCCACGGCCAAACCGCTGACCGGTTCGGTGGCCGCCGTATCGGTGGGCATGGTCGATGACGTGGCCGTGGTTGACCTCCCGTATGAAGAAGACGTCCGCGCCGAAACCGATATGAACGTTGTGACCACCGGCGAGGGCGAGTTCATCGAAATCCAAGGCACCGCCGAAGAACAACCGTTCAACCGTGCCCAACTCGATGCGATGCTAGACCTCGCGCTGGCCGCAACAACTCAACTGACACAGATTCAACAGGTTGCTCTGGCTGATGCCGCAGAACATCGTGCCGAACAACTCGCCGCGCAAAAGTAGGTGCCCGTGGAACCTTTAATCGTGCTGGCCTCCAATAATGCCGGCAAGCTTCGAGAACTGCGTGCCATTTTGACCGATGCCATCCCAGCACTGCACTCCGAGCAAATCGTGGACGCCGCAACCGTGGATGCACCCGACGTCGTCGAGGACGGCGTGACGTTTGAGGCAAATGCCCTGAAAAAAGCTACCCTGACCGCTCAAGCGACCGGGCTGATCGCCGTCGCCGACGATTCCGGATTGGCCGTCGACGTCATGCACGGTGCACCCGGTATTTTCTCGGCCCGATGGTCCGGAACCCACGGTGATGACCAAGCCAATATGGACCTGCTACTGGCGCAGCTATCGGATATCGCTGCCCCGCACCGCGGTGCCGCCTTCGTCTGTGCGGCCGCCCTGGCGACCCCGGACGGCGAGACCCGCCACGTCGAGTTCGGCAAACTGGCCGGCGATCTCACGTTTGCACCCCGCGGCACCAATGGTTTTGGGTATGACCCCATCTTGGAAATCCCACAGTTGGGCAAAACCTGTGCTGAGCTGGATCCAGAAACGAAAAACGCCATGTCCCACAGGGGCCAAGCCTTCCGTCAGCTTGCACCGCACCTGGCAGGTGTGCTGGGCCAGTGAATTTCACCGCGATCGATTTCGAAACCGCCAACGGGTTTCGCGGATCGGCCTGTGCCATCGGCGCGGCTAAATTCCGCGACGGCCACCTGGTCGAAACCCACTATACGCTGCTGCAACCGCCCGTCGGATTCGACCGATTCGACCCGCGTAACATGGCCATCCATGGCATCACACCCAAGGATGTCGCCACCGCCCCGGGTTTTGCAGACCACTTCGCCAAGCTGTATGAATTCATCGACGACGACGTGGTGGTGGCACATAATGCGGGTTTTGACATCGGCGTCATCGAAGCCGGCCTAGAAGTTTCTCACAAGCCCATCCCACGCCTGGAATTCGCCTGCACCTTGACCTTATCGCGCAAGACCTACCAGCTGGCTTCCCACGCATTGCCCTCAGCCGCCGCTGAAGCAGGATATGTGCTCACCAACCACCACAACGCGTTAGAAGACGCCAAAGCTGCCGCAGCAATCGTCGTGGATGCCGCCAAACGACACGAAGCGCAATCCTTTGATGCCTTACTCAGCGCCAGTGGGATGCACCGCCGGGTCTTAGAACCGCGTGGCGTGGGGGAAAACTTATCCAAACCCACCCGACACGCGATGACCATGCCCGGCATATTTGACGCCAAGAATGGCACCGTGGCCGCCGAGCAGTTACCAGATCTGATCCGCTGGCCCAATGAAGGAACCAACCCGCCAGCAAACCCGGACGCTGATCCTCGACACCCTCTCTACGGGCACCGGGTGGTCTTCACCGGGCTGTTGGGCATCCCACGCCAGGAGGCCAAGGATAAGGCGGCCGCTCACGGCGCACACACGCAGTCGCGCATCGGGGCGACCACCACGATGGTGGTGATTGGCGATGGCATCCGTGCTGAAGAACTCACCGACGTGGCACAGCACCCCCGGTTGCAACAGCGCAAAATGCGCGACGTCGTCGCACGTCGGGCGCAAGGTCAAGACATTGTCCTAGTCACCGAACCCGAATTTCTGCATATGCTCAACGAAAACTGGCCGCACGCCACCGCCGTCTAGTCTTCGAAAGAGGTTAGGCGGCGGCCTCGTGGAAGAGCTGTTCGAGACGGGCATAGCTGGCTTCCATGCCATCGACCATCCCGGTCTCCAGTACCTCCTGACGCAGCTCAGTATTCGGGTACGTCACGACGATCGTGAGTAGGGTTCCATTCGAGACCTCGACCAATTGCATCTCGTTGGTTGTCCCGGGACCTTCCACCCCAATGAGTTGTTCCGTGGTCACCTCCCGGTACGGGGCATCAGATTCAAGCAGTGTGCCGGTAAACCCGAAACCGGGATGTTCCCCAGTTTCAACTTCCCATTCATAGCGATACGAGTCGCCCGGGCGCTGACCGATCTCGCACACGGTCAACACCCAGCCATCAGGGCCTAATAACCACTGTCGCATGACACCCGGATCGTGGTGGGCGCGCCACAGATCATCAATATTCATGTCAAATAGCCGGGTGATCCGCGCCTGGGTATCACCCACTAACCGCAATTGCGTGGTGCGCGGTGCTTCGAAGGCTGCCCCATCAGTGACGACGTCATCGATCTGGCCCATGGCTTGGCTTGTGCCCTCTTGCATGCCCATGGCGATGAGCTGGTCGAGCTCTTGGGCGCTGTCAAAGGTTGTGGTGATGATCAGCCGACAGTCACCGCCACGGTCTTGGAAGTCAAAGCGCATGCGCACGGTTGGCATCTCTTGATTGGTGGAACCGTCGTCGTGAGTAAACCCATCGAGGACCTCGAAGGACTCCAGATGTTCGACGGTCAGAAATTCCCAGTAACCACCGGCCCGTTCACCTTCTGGACCCGTCATGAAGTATTCTGAGCGTCCGCCAGGACGAACATCGTGTCGATAGAAGGTGGCCGGCCAGGATGGCGGACCCCAGAACCGCTCAAGGTGGCGCGGATCAACGTAAGCATCCCATAGGCGAGACCGCGGCACCGGAAACTCCGCGACGATGGTGCTGGTGAGTGTGTCGCGATCAATATCCATTGAAGTAATCGCCATGACTGATCCTCCTGGAATCGTTCTGACATGATGTCAGCACATGATTTCATGGTCGCCGTAGACCAGTCAGTCACAGTCCTTGGCACCCAGTCAACACACCTACCGGTGTGGAAGACGGCCGAAGTCAACATTCGGGCTCGCGAGGCATCAGAACATGCGAGCCGGAGTACGAACAACCTGGTATTTCGTACGGTACGCCGGTGCTGAGACCGGGTCAAGAGACTTTTTGGCTCTGCTCGTATCGTCCTAAAGGTCCTGGCAGCACTGGCTCCAGTGGCTTCCGCTCGCTGTTTGTGCAGGCTCCCGGTGGTATAGACTGGCGCCATGACATGGTCCCTTGCCGGCAAGCAGATGATGTTTGTTGTTCTGAGCGTCTTGGTGTTCAGCCTTGGGCTGGTGCCCGGGGCGCTCGCAGATGACTCGGATCCTGACGTTGAGAATTTCCATTACTCCCGGTGGGAGCTCACCTATGACATCAGTCGTGATGCCCAAGGACGTGCGAAGGCGGAAGTCACTGAACAGCTGCACGCGCAATTTCCGGAGTTTGATCAAAATCGCGGCATCATTAGGTCGCTGCCCACTCGGTATCAATCGGCCCCTGCCGCACCAGAAGATATTTCGGTCACGAATCAGGATGGCCAGCCCGTCCCGTTTGAAGTTGACGATGAAGACGGTTTTCGAAGTATTCTCATCGGAGACGAGCATTTTGTTCACGGATCTCAGGTCTACGTCATCACCTACACCATCGCTGACGTCATTCATGCAACCGATCAGATCGATGAGTTCTATTGGGATGTGATCCCCTCAGATCGAGCCCAGCATATTGACGTGGTCACCGCACAACTTCGCTTTGATGAAAAGCTCACGTCAGCATTGACAGGATCCGTTGCTTGCTATGTTGGCACACCGGAAGATTCCCAGTCTTGTGAACTCGCACACACCGATGGTGAGCAGGCGGTCTTTGAGCTGACTGACATCTCATTGCAAGGTGGTCACGGTGTGACCGTGGCGATCGGCCTGCAGCCGGGGACCGTCACGCAGCCACCGGAACGGCACGAAAACTTCCTGTTGGATGTGGTGCCTTTATTGTTGGTTGTCGCAGCGACTCTTATCGCGCTCGGTGGAGTCCTGGCCATCTGGAGGATGGTGCGCAGTCATCGGCAGGACACCAGTCAAGCCACTATCCGCTATGGCATTCCAGAACAGGTCAACCCGGTACTCGCCGGAGAAATTCTCGGCAAGAGTCACGATCCGGTTGTCGCGACCATTCTCGATCTAGCGGTTCGGGGTGTGATCCGGGTCGAAGAAACCCAAACATCCTCCCGTTGGCTCAAGCAAGATGAAGTAAAACCCGTGTTGCGCCTGCTGGACCCAGCGTCGGTGACCGAGCCATTGGAACGCGGGTTGCTCACCGGGATGTTTCCGGAACTGACTCCCGGTGCAACCTTCGATTTTCCGAAAAACTCCAAACCCTTTATTCAAGCAACCGAGAGTCTCATTAAAGAGGGCAAGAAAGCGGTAATTGACCGAGGGTATCTGCAGCACCGACGTCATCGAGGTGCCGTCATCGCGGGATGTGTCGCGCTGGTCTTGCTCGTGCCAGTCGTGATACTTCTGGTGCTGGGAGCCACCCGAGACAATATGACCATGACCGCCATCTGCCTGCTCCTCGGTACGGGATGTCTCATCCTCAGCATCATCTGCGTGACCAAGCATCGAGTGTTGACTCCGCAAGGAGCAGGCATCCGACAACAGCTTCAACGGATGCAAGACCTGATGCAAGCCACCGACTTACAGCGGCTCCACATGCTGCAGAGCTTCACTCAGGCTCCACGTCATCAGACGGATGACAGCGACTCCGTGATCCACCTATATGACCGGATTTTGCCCTATGCGGTGCAATTCGGGCTGCAAAAAGATTGGACCAAAGTGATGGCCAATACCTACGTGCATTACAATTGGCCAGCCCCGTACTGGTATCCGCTGCTCTTTAGTGATCATCACAGCAGCGCTGAAGCGGCGCTGGGCGCGATGCTGTCTTCAGTTAGTTCCGCGGCCTCGACTGCAAGCCCTACAGCTGGCTCTACGGGTGCAGGCGCCGTTGGTGGCGGTGGTGGCGGGGGAGCAGCCGGAGGCCGCTAACCACTAGCTGCGACACCTTGTTCTATCGACCTGCATCGGGACGCTACCGACCGTCCGTGCCCCAGCCATGCCTGAAGCGCTGAGACAAAACTTCGGCGCAGCCGAATCGCGCTGAAACAGCGCAGCGCTCTGGTGTCTGATCGCACCTTTTGAAGCGCTCACACGGTTCGTTCAACAGTCCTGCCGTGTTTTCGGAAGACTATCCTCGTCTCGCTGTTCAACAACGAGCCTCAAAGGGACGCTCTTCCTCCGCGCCGTACGTCGTATGCGAGGTCCTTGCGAGGCAGTATCGGCGAAACCAAGCCGATGAGACAGAGCTGAACTAAGACCGGACATTCGCCTGGAAAATCAAGACAATATTCCTGCGAGTTCCCCGTAAGTAATGTAAAGACAAATGTCAGTATAACTCGCCAATGCCACGACGAGGAAGGCTATGGTTACTTGAAAGTAGCTTCGATGCCCTCGGAGGTAGTTGAACTGCCTGAACGGGTGATATTGCAACGTTCTTCCGACTTGGGGTTTCGGTAATGGGGGTGATGTAGGGGTTGAAACATGGCGCTCGTCACAGATTTGTTGCAAGCCTCACTTAGTCTGTTAAATGTCGGTCTCGTCCGGACACAAAGATGTGTACGTCAGGACGGCTCGCAACTTGTTACTCACCCATGAGAGACCGTTCGACGAAGTTTCGAGTCGCGCCTAGAAAAAGTCGTGGCACTGCCAGTTGGCAGCGTCATGAACTCATCCACTCACTCAGGTAGGTGCCTAAAATCGCTATGTCGAATTTCCTACACTCGGCAGATAAGCCGCACACTGTGCTGCTCAAAAATGGTCTGAAATCCGTTGGCAAACATGGCGGTGATCTCCTGTGAGTATCACCATGTCGCTAGCTACATTGTCACTTCCAGGTGTCGCAGTTTTACAAGACACAAGTCGGGTATTGCTGACCATCGGCGTGGGGTTGTTTCTTGGCTATGTTGTCCTCATCGTTGGCGCAAACCTTTTTGGCCTGGTACCGCGCTACGTGGGCATGCTGACGCCGGGTAAAAAAGTCCCACCCCAGGTTGCAGGCTCTGGCCAGACAACGTCCACATCCCAGTCAACTGAAGTCATGGCAACGGCTGTCACCTCACAAGGGGAGACTTCGGCATGATCCACCTGGGCACCCAAAATATCGATTTAGTGCTGATCATCGCTTTGGCCTTAATTCTCGGCTCGGTCTGCTACGGCCTGATGTTGTTTGTGCTGTCACGCTTCGAACGCAGAACCGATCCCACCACGATCGACTCACCGCTGGCCATCGACCCCAAAGACCGCGACGTCGTCTTTCTCATTCCGTGTCTCAATGAAGCGGAAGTGATCGGAGCGAGTTTAGATCGCCTGACTGCACTGGATCATGACAAAATCCATATTTTGGTCATCGACGACGGCTCGGATGACCTCACCGCAGATATTGTCGAAGCAAATCCAGATCCTCGCGTAAGACTGCTGCGACGTGTCCCGCCCAACGCCCGTCAGGGCAAGGGCGAAGCCCTCAACGCTGCAGTCAACCACATTCGCAACGGTGCCTTAGGGGACGACTTTAATGCGGCCCATGCCATCATCGTCGTCGTCGATGCCGATGGTCGATTAGAACCGCACGTTCTAGATATGGTCTTACCAAGTTTCAATGACCCAGAGATGGGCGGCGTCCAAATCGGGGTACGCATTAATAACCGCCACGTGAACATGCTGGCCCGAATGCAAGACATCGAATTTGTCCTCTACACCCAAGTATTCCAACGAGGTCGCAGACATTTGGGCTCAGTGGGGTTGGGCGGCAACGGACAATTCGTGCGTTTTACTGCCCTGAACTCGCTGGGGCCTGCTCCCTGGACGAAATCACTGGCCGAAGACCTGGACTTAGGTATTCGACTCATGTTGGCAGGATGGCGCACCGAGTTCTGCTCGGAAACTTCGGTTCATCAGCAGGGACTCGTCGATATCAAACGCTGGGTGAAACAACGCACCCGCTGGTTCCAAGGTCACCTGCAATCATGGGAATTAATGCCCTGGGTGCTGTCCAAACTCAGTGGGACCCGAAGATTGGATCTGGGATATCACATCACCAGTCCTTACCTGTTGTTAGTCGCGTCGTTATTCACGGTCGCCTTTGGGCTGTGGATCCTTGATCTGGGGGCATTACTCGTCACCGGTGGACTCACCTTTTCACCATGGTGGCTGTCATCCTATGCGATTGCCTTTGGACCGGTCATGCTCTTTGGCACGATCTACTGGCAAGAAGAACGCCATCACGGACTCAGCTGGCTGCGTGCCGTGGGAGTCTTCCATCTCTTCGCGCTTTACGCCACACTGTGGTACCTGGCCGGCTGGCGGGCGGCATTCCGCATGCTGATGCGTCGCACTGGATGGGCGAAGACTGAGCGAATGAAAGAACCACCAAAGGACACCACCGATGCCGGACTCCTCTCGGGACGAGCCCACCCTGCCTAATCCCCATCGCTCACCGAAACCAGGATGGTTGCTGTTGAGCCTGGCAGGGATTGCAGTGATCGTTACAGGATTGGTGTGGTCAATGGGATTTGCTACCGAACGAGCATGGTTTCAAGGCGAGACCCACGGCGACTGGACCGTACGCTACACCGGCTACGGTGAAGTCACCAGTGACACCAAACGCATCACGCTGGAACCCAAGGCCGCTGCCGATCATGACATCACGCACGGGGGATTAGTGCACACCGTTGGCAAATGTCGCGACGCCACCTTTGCGATCACAGTCCATACCGAATCACAGGTGCGTCAAGGGACCCCAAATACTTGGGAAGTGGGCTGGGTGCTGTGGAATTTTCAATCCGACACCCACTTCTATGCTGTCGCATTGAAACCCAATGGCTGGGAGATCTCCAAGCAAGACCCTAACTATCCGGGCAATCAGCGGTTCTTGGCCAGCGGAGACAACCCGAAATTTCCCATCGGCAAGGACTATCGCGTGGCCGTGACCCAGGACGACGGGGCGATGACCGTGACCGCAGATGGGCGAGAACTCGCAGTGGTTGTCGATGACGAAACACCGTACCGAGCAGGCTCCATTGCCGTCTACACCGAAGACGCCCGAGTTCATTTTTCCGACTTCGACCTACCCGACTGTGCGCGCTCGAAGTAAACCGTACTCACACCACGAAAGTCTCACACATCACCATGGCTCAAACCTACAAACTCTCAGTTTTTGCTCGCATCGTCTACGGCGCGGTCCTGGTTGGCGTACCAGCGGCTAGCCTCACCGGTCTCATGATGGTTACCGATGACGGCATCGTGCCACACGAAAACTCCGCACTCGTGAAGCAATACGCCAACACCGATCTTTCCGGTGCCTCGTCCGCAGAAAATGTCACTTTTGCACACACCTACGGCAAAGCCGATGGGACCGAGACACTTGTGCTCTACGACGATGAGGCAACGGCCGCCGAACGCGCCGAAATGTATGCCATCGTTGCCGGCAACCTGGCCACGCACTTCGGGATGGTCGAAATCAAGACGCTGGACCAATATAAGGCCGGTGACCTCGAAGACTATGATGGCGCCGTCTACGTGGGCACCGACTATCAAAGTGACGTACCAGAGGCGCTGGTCGACGATGTGCTGAACGGGGATACCGATATTTTGTGGATCGGTGAAAACATCGAAGCGCTGGCTCCACCAGGTACTGAAGCCACATTCGCGGCCAACTACGGGTGGGATCCGACGCGCTCGGAAACCGTGGAAAGTAAGACCATTGACCAGCTGTCGTATAACGATGCCACCTTGGAACGCTTTAGTGGCAAAGAATCTGCGGGCATCATCGAAGTACCGGTGGTGACCGATGAGTCGCTGGTCGAGGTCGTCGCGATCGGAGCCAACAGCAAAGGCGGCCAGCACCACCCATGGGTCTTACGCTCGGGCAACATCACCCACTTGATCGAACTGCCGTTCCACTACATCGATCGCAATGAGCTCTATTTGATTTATGCGGACCTGTATTACGATTTGTTAGCCCCTGACACCAAGAAGAGCCAGCGCGCCGCGGTGCGCTTGGAAGACGTCAACGCTGAATCGAGCCCTGAACAGCTCCGAGCGATCGCCGATTACTTACACTCCGAAAATGTGCCATTCCAGGTCGCGGTCATCCCGATCATGATCGACCGCACGCCCGACGGTGACGACTGGTATGGGCTGAGCCTGTTGGATGCTCCCGAGGTTGTGGAAGCGCTGAAATACATGCAATCCAAAGGGGGCACACTCATTCAACACGGCACGACGCACCAGTACGGGGCCGCAGATAACCCCTACAGTGGGCGTACCGGGGATGACTACGAGTTTTATGGCTACGGGTGCTCTCCAAACGAACTCCCGCCCCACGAGTGGGAGGAATGTCAGAATAATTCCTGGGTTCGCAAAAAACACCCCGTCCCGCAGGATGATACCGAATCCCACCGTGAACGGCTGATTCATGGCCGACAGATCATGTTGGACGCCGGATTGGGTAAGCCCAAGATTTTTGAAACCCCACACTATACGGCCTCAGTGAATGCCTACATTGCCATGGCGCAGGAATACGATGCGCGCTACGAGCAAGTCGAGTACTACGCCGGGATGCTCTCGGGTGGCGAATTTACCCCGGAAAATTCCTACGGCCAGATCTTTCCGTACACGGTCCACGACATCTACGGCACCACGGTCTACCCGGAGAACCTGCAAAACCCGACCGAAAAGGCCCAAAATCACCACCCGGCCCGGCCACCTAAGGAACTCATCTCGCGAGCCGAGGCGAATCTTGTGGTGACCGAATCCACGGCCAGCTTCTATTTCCACCCATTTTTGGACATGAACCATTTGGTTGAAGTCGTCGAGGGCATCAAGGACTTGGGGTATGAATTCGTGCCCGTCACCGGACTGGAATAAACCGAATGTTGCTGGCCAGGCGACCTGCGCAGTATGGGATTAAGTGATGAGCTCTACGAAACGGTAGGGGCCGTGCTGGGTAATCTCCGCGTCCCGGGGATCTTCGCCTCGACGCCGTACGCGTAGCATATATCCGGCAACCGTAATGACCATGATCCCATCGTCGGTGAGTTGTTCAACCAGCTCATGCGGCAGCCCGGGGGCTTCTGCTGAGACCAGGATACGATCAAAGGGTGCCTGGGCGGGTGCACCGAGTCGACCGTGCGTGGCGGTTGCAATACGACACCACCCAAGGTGTTGTTTCTGCAGAGCAGCCCGCGCAGATTCTGCGAGTTCGGGAATGATTTCTAGCCCGAGCACGCTGCCAGTTTCGGTCACCAGATCGCCCAGAATGGCCGTCGTCCACCCCGATCCAGCGCCCACATCCAGCACACGATGCCCCGGGTGGACATCCAGGAGCCACAACATATCCGCCACCGTACTGGGTTGGGAGTTGGTCTGGCCGAACCCAATGGGTAAGGGCCGGTTATAGCCGGCAAATTTTCGTTGGTCCTTGGGTAGAAAATCCTGCCGACGACGACGTCGCATCGCAGCCTGGACGGCGTCGTCCCCGGGCGTAGGTGCCCTAGCGGCCACGATCTCTTCCCAGGCGTTGCGACGCATCATGACTTCCTTGCAGATTACGTGGTGAGTTTGATCCAGCGGTCGATCGCATCTTCGACCATCGGGTAATGCTTCAACCGCGAGGGTGTCCCGGTGGCCGTGTTGCCCAACAGTGCACCGGCGAGCTGACCGGTAATCAGCGCGGTGGCCCGGGTATGGCCGCCCGCATGAACCGCTTGGGTCACGGCTGATGCGTAGAGCTGTTCGGGGGCCACGGGTTGTTCTAGGGTGTCAGCCACCGCAACGACACCCGCCGTTAGCACCTGGGCTGGCGTGGTGGGGGCTTCGATGCCGTGATTGAGTCCGCTTTGCAGCTGCGTGGCCAGGGCCTCGCCATCGTCGGTGGCATCTAGCCACTCCAGCACTTCAGTCACGGCTGCCAGGAAACTCTTCCCAGTCAGTACGTGATGGATTAATAAGCTGTAGGCCGCAGCGGGGACCCACTCGGCGTGAGTGAGCACTGCGACCTGGCGCGACATATTCGTGACCCAGTCGGTGTCCATTTGCGGCAGCATACCCAGCGGTGCTGCGCGCATTAAGGCATCCGCCCCGGGCGCATCCACACCGTGGGGTTTCCGCACCAGGCCCATCTCGGGTTCTTCTAGCCCAGACTTGGTCGCATCGTCGACGTCGCCGGCGGCCACCGAATAATGATCAATCCAGCGATCCGGGGCGGCTGGCACACCATCCGGAAAGTCGCCATAGCGATTCTTATACCAGCGCAGCAAGGCTAACCAAATCGCCGCGGGCGGGTCAGCGGCTTGGCCCTGTGCAGCCCACTCGAGCACTTCCAGCAGTCCATCGGCCACGTAGAGGCTCAATTGGGTGCCGGTGGAAATTTCGGTGTGCTCCGGATCAATCGCAGCGGCTTCAGCGGCAGCGCCTCCGGACCATAATCCCGCAACGCGCGAAGAATAGTTATCCATGGTAACTACCTTATCGTGTCCTACCCGGTTGCTTAGACTGAATGGCATGCGAATCCTCCATACCTCGGACTGGCACCTGGGCCGCTCATTTCATAACGTGGGCATGGCCGAGGCCCAGCAGCACGCTATCGATTTCATGGTCTCGACCATTACCGAACGCAATATTGATCTGGTACTGATTTCCGGGGACGTCTACGACCGTGCCCTTCCACCCGTCGATGCGGTGGCCATGTTCGACCAGGCGCTGGTGGATATGCATGCCGCCGGAGCAACTGTCGTCGTGACCTCGGGCAACCACGACTCCGCCATCCGGTTGGGATTTATGTCCCGGATGATGCGCTATGTCTACATCCGCACGAATCCTGCGTCCATCACCGAGCCCATCGTGTTGACTACCGACGACGCCGGGCCGGTATGTATTTGGACGGTGCCGTATCTGGAACCGCGTTATCACGCCGCCGCTTTTGGTGTCGAGGCCAATCACACCGCCGTTATGCGTTATGTCATGGAGTTGGTACGCGAGGAAATGACCGCCCGTGATCTGCAAGACGCCACACATATTTTGATGGCACACCTCTTTGCCGCCGGGGCATCGGGCTCGGAATCCGAGCGCAATATTGGTGAGGGTGAAGTGGGCACCCTGGGGCAGGTACCTGCCGATATTTTTGCCGGCATGGACTACGTCGCGCTCGGGCATTTGCACGGGCGCCAAATCATGTCGCCCACCGTGCGGTATTCTGGCTCACCCATTGCCTATTCCTTTTCTGAGGCCAACCACACCAAAGGCATGTGGCTGCTCGACATCACCCAGGGCAAGGTCGTGGTTGAACCCATCGATATCCCACAGCTCAAACACCTGGCCGTGCTCAAAGATGACATCACGCCGTTATTGACATCGCAGGATTACGCGTGGGCCGAGGACGCTTGGTGTCAAATCACCGTGACCGACCCGAAACGCCCACCAAACGCTTTCCGTCGTCTGAAAGAACGTTTCCCGGGCATGCTGAATTTCATCCTGGCCCCCACCGGCGGTGTTGAAGCCCAAACAACGTATTCCGATCGCATTGCCGAAGCGAAATCCGATATGGACCTCGTCTTAGATTTTGTCGACCATGTCCGCAATCGTCCCGCGTCTGAAAATGAGCGTCGTTGGCTCACCGACGCTTTGAACCACGTCAACCGCGTCAAAGAACAGGACGTGAAGTAATGCGCATCCATGGACTCGCCTTCCAAGCCATCGGCCCGTATGCGACCGAACAACACCTGGACTTCACCCAGTTAGACGACGTCGGGCTCTTTTTGCTCGATGGACCCACCGGTGCCGGCAAATCCACCATCTTGGATATCATCACGTTCGCGCTCTACGGCAAGGCCGATGACGAACGCAAGAACACGGAACTGCATTCGACCCTCGCCGAGCCCGGCCTGCCGCCGACCATCCAGCTCGACGTGACATTTGGGACTCGTCGATTTCTGATCGACCGAACCCTGCAACACTTCGCCCCGCGTCGCGGTGCCAAAGACCCCTCCGACGTCGTCACCCGCCAGGCTTCAATGTCCCTGGTTGAGGTCGTGGCCGGTGAGCATCGTCAACTCACCACTCGTGTTGATGAGGCCCAGCAGATCCTACGCGGCGTCATAGGCCTGAGTCGCGAACAATTCACCTCGGTCGTCCTGTTACCACAGGGGGAATTCGCGCGCTTTCTCAAAGCCTCGAGCACCGACCGTGAAGCTATTCTGCGCCAATTATTTGATACCCATCGCTTCGAAGAAATCGGCGACTACCTGGCTGCCGAGGCTAAGAAACTGCGCGGCACTGTCCAAGCTGATACCGAACGACGACAAGCTCTGCGCGCAAGCATCATCGAAATCGTCCAGGCATTGAGCCCATCCACAGAAGCAGCTGACCCGAAAGTCACCGATCTGGACACCCTTGATGATGGCGAACTTGTCGCACACGTCGAGGGACTGATGACCCAATCCGAAGCCGACGCGCTGCGTCGAGTCGAGCAGGCACAGCACACACTGAACACTACGCGCGATGAATTCAACCGCTTGCAGCAGCAAGAAGAACAGCTTCGCGAAGCCGAAGCCTACCGGCGTCGTCGCACGGCCCACGAGCATCAAGCGCCCGCCGTACGTCAAGCCAAACTTGAACTCCAACATCATGCCCGTGCTCAGGCCGTCGTGGCAGCACACCAACACTGCCACATCGCGCAGGCGGAACTCACCGACGCCATCGACAGACTGCAGCAATACTGCGACATCGCCCAAGAGGACGCCATCATCGTGGAGTGGGCCGCAGGCCAGGAGATCTTCACGGTCGATGCCACCGACGCCCAGCCCCTCATCGACGGCTGGAAGACGGTGGAAGCCGCTGCGATCCGGGGGCTTGAACAACTCGCCCAACACGAGAAAACCCACACCGCGATCCAGACCGGCCAGCAACAACTCGCTGCCCGGACCACCAAGCAACAGGACCTGACTGAGCGTATCGGGCAGTTGCAAAGTCAATTCGATAAGGTCTGTGACCAGCTGACGACGGATCGTCAGCGGGTCGAAGCGCTGGCCGGGGTGGAGAACACCCTCGAATCCGCGACCCGTGACCTTGACCAGGCCAAAGCCAAGCAGATCGCCGCGCGGAATGCACAAAGTGCACAAGCCGACGCCGATGCCGCCAAGGTCACCCGCGACGACGCTATGGTTAAAGCCGAAGCAGCACTGGAACACGCTCAAGACCTGCTGCGTCGCCGCATTGACGCCGCCGCAGGATTCCTGGCAGAAAAACTTGAACCGGGAAAACCGTGCGAAGTCTGCGGTTCAACCACCCACCCCCAACCTGCCGAAGCACACGACCTGGCAGAGATCTCCAACGACGCGGTTCAACAAGCCGAAGAACTCGCGACCCAGGCGCGCCGCACGGCAAACGCCGCCGACGAGACATATCAAACCACACTGCGTGAGCTACAAGAACTCCAAGCCCAAGCGGGCGGGCTCAGCCTCGCCGAGGCTGACACTGCAGTCGCCAACGCGAACCAGTCAGCTACCCAAGCGCAACGCGATGTGAGCGAGCTGATTGAGCTTCGGGCGCGCATTAAGGCTCACGAGGCTCAGATCGAGCAACTCCGCCAAGAACAATCCACAGCCGAACGCGAACTCACCGAGATCACCACACACATCGAATCACAACACGCCGACATGACGCGACTCGAACGCGAACTCGCCGACGCGCTGGGTGCATTTGACAGTGTTGCCGCATTTCGTGCTGCCATTGAACCGGCACACCGATTGGTCGGCCAGATCGTAAGAGCGGGGGATACCGTCACCGCCGCCGCGGCGAGCCTCACGACGGCACAGCAGCGCGTCAACGAAGCCCTCGAGGCCTCCGCGACCGAAGATCATGCTGCTTTTGCCCATGCTGCCGAGGCTCGTGAACACCTGTTGGATGACGAAACACAAACCGAATACGAAACGTTGATCCGTCAGTGGACCACCGAAGGTGATCGTCTAGCCGAAAAAGCCGGCCAGACTGCCGTCGTCGCGGGACTGAAATTACTAGCCGACGACGTTGACGCACCCACCCCAGCAGCGCTCGAGGCCGCCCACCAAGCGCAACAACTTGCTGAACAGGCGCTGTCTGAAGCACACCGTGAACATGGCAGCATCCAAGCCACCCACCACCAGTGTCGTGGCCAACAAGAGCTATTGAACGAGCTCAGTGCCCGTTCAGCCGAGCAATTGCAGGTCTATGAGGAACTTGCGGGCCTCAGTGATGTGGTCGCCGGGCGCGGAGAGAACGCCGTCAGTATGCCATTGCGTTCCTTCGTGTTGGCAGGCTGGTTAGAACAGGTTGCGGCCAACGCCTCAGAACGACTCACCGGGATGACCGGAGGGCGTTACGAACTTCAGCACTCCGTGGGACAGGGCGGTCGAGGTCTGTCCGGGTTGAATCTCGAAGTGGTCGATCATCTCAACGACACCACCCGGACCCCATCCACTCTGTCCGGGGGTGAAACCTTCATGGCATCTTTAGCGCTGGCATTGGGCCTGGCCGACGCCGTCCAGGCCCAAGCAGGGGGAGTCGCTATGGACACGCTCTTTATCGATGAGGGCTTTGGCTCACTTGATGCCCAAACGCTTGAAGAAGTGATGGGCGTGCTGGCGGCTCTGCAAGACGACGGCCGACTCATCGGATTGGTCTCACACGTGGAATCCATGAAACAACAGATCCCACACCGCATTCAGGTCCAGAAAACTCCGAGCGGCTCCACCGTGCACATCGTCGGGCCAGATCTGGCCTAGGAACGCCACCACGAAGCGTTCCGGTCGGTGTGCATTTTCTTAATCCTTGGTGAACAGATCGTGGTCCTCTGGCGTCGAATAAGCAACTTTCTGGGAGACAATCACTCGTTATTGTGACATGCTTCACCCCCATGATGGCGTTCAAGCGTTACTGTAAGAATTTCGAACCGGGTTGCTGAACCTTTTTGTTCACTTTTGGGATGATTTCAGCAGTCGCGGCAGAGTGTGATCAATCCCTCAAAAAAAGCTCTGACTAGGCGCTTTGACTAGATCTGCCAGGTGAATGTGCCATATTCTGAAGACTCGAGGCCAAAATTGAACCTGGCATTGTTCCTGGGTTAACCTTCAGTTCATCTTCTGGTGTTTCACTGGGCGCGACATCACCCGTTACGAAGGGAATATCTCGGGTATGAGCCTAGATAACTCCACGGAGCGCAAGACGATCAACGCTCCGATGCACGACGCGCCTCACGTTGAGGAAGACAACACCCCCGTCAAGCGTCCAGGTCTCATGGACCGCCTACCACTGACCGGCAGAGCTCGGAACATCGTTGAATGGTTATCTGTTGTTCTCGCCGTTTACGTCCTGATTACTGCGGTCAGCGTCATTGGCTCCGGCTTTGGGGCTGCGACCGGCGGTCGAGCCGAAGAAATCTTTGCTTTCGCGCAAAACCCTGTCATTGGGCTCGTCATCGGTATTCTGGCCACCGTGTTGACGCAGTCATCCTCCACGACAACCTCGATCGTGGTGGGTCTCGTTGCAGGTGGTCTACCGCTAACCACTGCTATCCCTATCCTGTTGGGTGCCAATGTTGGCACGACGATGACCTCCACCCTCGTGTCGCTGGGTGCCGCCGGAGATCGAGAGCAATTCCGACGGGCCTTCACCGCCGCCTCGGTACACGACATGTACAACATCTTGTCCGTGGCCATCTTCTTCCCGCTGGAATGGACTTTCGGAATCCTCAATCGTGTCAGCACCTGGTTTGCTGGCGCAACCATGGGGTCAGACGGCGGCATCGTTGCCTCGATCTTCACCGCTCTCGGCAACGCTGTCACGGCCGTTACAGACCCAGGTGCAGATCTGGTAGAGAGCACGCTACTGGCGATCATGCCTTCCATGTGGGCCGGCATTGCGATGATCGTTCTTGGCGTGGCAGGTATCCTATTAGTTATCAAGTTCATTTCGAGCATGCTCAAGGTGCTCCTCGTTGGCAACGTTGAAAAAATGTTTCACAAAGCCATCGGACGCGGACCGCTCTCCGGTATCTTCTCTGGTCTGCTCATCACCGTTATGGTGCAATCCTCAACCACCACGACCTCCCTTGCGGTACCACTGGCCGCCTCCGGGAAATTCTCGATCTGGCAGCTTTACCCCTTCACCGTGGGTGCCAATGTCGGCACGACGATGACGGCTATGATCGCTGCCTTCGGATTCTCCGGTTCTGCCGCCACAGCGGCCATGACCGCAGCAGCAGTTCACCTGCTGTATAACGTCTTCTCTGCACTTGTGATCTTTACGCTGCCATTCCTGCGACCCCTGCCTGTAATTGGCGCGACCTGGCTGGGCAATCTGGGAGCGCAAAATAAGCTCTATGTAGTCGCCTGGCTCGCCGGACTGTTCGTCGTCTTGCCAGGTATCATCATCGGTATCAGCGCATTGTTCTAAACGCCCAGCGATCACAGGAGGACGCATGACCACCCCCGAGATCCCAGACAATGCATTACAGGCATTGACGGATCGGGAGCTGTTGGAGCATCTGACAGAAACTGATGTGCAGTTAGAGCGTCTGCAGCGAGAAGTCCACCGCCGCATGCAGGCTAGGGCAAAAGCCGAACACCGTATAGAACAGCACGCTGAAATATCGCGGATGGTTGAACACCTTGAACAGACTTCCGTAGATTGGCGCAAAGTACGCGAATTCTTTAGAGACAGTATCGTCGAAGCCCAGGAACCCTGGGGCCGCAACTCGTCATAAGGTCCTATTTAAGCCTGGAAGAAGTAATTGACGCGGGGTTGTTGGGTTTGATCAATCAGCGAGTGTAATACGAATCGAAACTCACCGTCCTGGCGAAGAATCTTGAGCGCGGAAGCGTGCACCGCCGCATGGTGGTGACTGCACAACATCACGCCATTATCAGTGCTTGTGGCGCCACCGACAGACCAGTAGCGATAATGGTGAATCTCGCACAGCGATGCCGGTGTGTGACAACCGGGCACCGCGCAGCCACGGTCACGCGCTTGAATCGCGCGTCGCATATGTTCTGGAAATTGACGCGTTGATGTGCCCACGGAGAGCACTTGTCGCTTTCCGGTCAGGGTGACTGGGGTGACCCCAACATCACAGTGCAGTCGCAATAAGACCTCTGGTGGAATCGCCGGGTTATACACGCCCTGGGCAATTCTGGGCTGCAGTCGATCGAGGTTGTCATCATCCACGATCTCGTCAATCTTGGTGGTTTTCGGTGGAGGATCGTTCCCGCTTCGCGTATTGACTGCATCTAGACGGTGTTGGCCTGTATCAGGGTTGGTACAGGTCTCAGCCAACCGCGCAAGCAGCCTGTCACGACGTGCCGAGGTCGCGTCTGGTAGGTGATGTTCAAGTTCTCGCCGCAGACCATCTAGCAGGGTTGGGTAATCGATCATAACCAGCATTTGGGTGTGTGCACCGCTAGCCCCACGGAACCCGGTCTTGTCGAGGTTTGCCGTCACGAACTTCAACGCATCACGAAGAGCAACCATTTTCCGATGACCACGGCTGCGTGTTTCAAACTCCTGGTCTTCGGTATCTTTACCACGCGGGTTGGTGCGCGCCATGAGATAGGTTTGGATGATCTCATCGCATTCGGGGTCAACCACCATTTCGTATCCGATAGCCTGCTTATTGCCTCGCACTGGTCCTGTGCGCCGAATATCGTACATCGATTCGGTGTGGCGTTGACTGAATTTGCCATCCGGCGGATCCATCGACGATAGGAGGTCCTTCTTGCGCTGAGAGACGTAGCGGCTAAATTCTTCAGGGGTGGTCTGTTCAATCTTCTGGACCAGATCTTGCTGAATAACGCGTCGAAGCTTTTCCCGAAATGTGGCATCTTTTCCCGCTGCTTCGGCATGCTTCTCGACCTCGTCGAGCATGGAGAGCGCCGAAGCAAACTTACTTGGATTGACGCGCCCCTGCAGGGCGGCCAATAAGGGTAGCCGTGTGACCCCGATCGCCGTCGTCCGCTCAGTGTCGGTCGGTCGTGCAGGCGTCAGTGACGCGGCTAATCGTAGGCGAGAAGAAGCTTCATTGGCGCGTATCCCATGGGTCTTGGCCAAAAAATCTGTCGCGTCTCGAAACGCCGTCTTCCCGGTAGAAAGGTTGACCGTATCGCGGAGCTTGGTGTTGTCGAACGCGTCTTTGAGCAACCCCGCATACCGATGCTGCAGAGGTGTAACGGCGCGAAGAGTTTCTTCAAGTTGAACTGAGCGTTGCAATACGCCATCGGTGGGAGCGGTCTCTTCTCGCTCCTCAAGGACCGTGACGGCGGTTCGTATCACCGTATGGACGTTGTCGGTGGTCAGGCGATCCCAATCCACCCCGGTGTCAGGGAACGCTGATGACGACATTGCAGACATTGGGGAACACCTCCTGGTATGCCACCATCATGGCCCACGAGCACGTCGACTCGCTGAGATCAGCGCTGAAATGTGGATATCGCGATTTCGCCGTCGTTTTTCCACAGGAGTCAATCCCGGAGGTGTTTCGCACATGAAAAATCCCAGACCCCACGAGGTGAGCTCGCGGAGCCTGGGATCAAAAGACTCAGCGTTAGCCGAGTTGCAGGGTCTTATGCGTTTCTTTTTTGACCTCGGCTAACAAGGTGGGATTGTCGTTGAGGCGCTGCCCCAATGAGGGGATCATGTCGCTGAGTTTGGTTTCCCATCCGGTGAAGCGATCCGGGAAGCTGCGGCGCAACAATTCCACCATGATCGGTGCGGCAGTTGAAGCACCAGGGGAGGCCCCCAGCAGTGCTGCGATTGAGCCTTGAGCGCCCGAGACGAGCTCGGTGCCAAACTGCAGCACCCCACCTTTGACAGGATCCTTCTTCATGACCTGGACGCGTTGGCCGGCGGTAATCAGTTCCCATTCGCTGTCGACGGCTTGAGGGTAGAATTCGCGTAACGTGTCGACCTTTTTCGTGTGGGTCTTGGTGACCTCCGAGACGAGGTACCCAACCAGATCAAAGTTGTCCTTAGCCACGTTGAGCATGGTGCCCAAGTTATGTGGACGAATCGACTTTGGTAGGTCAAAGAATGACCCGGTTTTCAAAAAGTTCGTGGAAAATCCGGCGTAGGGACCAAACATCAGGGAGCGTCTGCCATCAACAAAGCGGGTGTCCAAGTGCGGGACGGACATGGGGGGCGCACCGACAGCGGCCTGACCGTAGACCTTAGCGTGGTGCTGGTCAATGACCTCTGGGTTGGTTGCACGCAAGAACTGACCGGAGATTGGGAATCCACCAAAGCCCTTGGCTTCGGGAATGCCTGAAGACTGTAACAGCTCCAGGGCGCCACCACCGGCGCCAATGAATACAAAGCGGGCGCGGGTCGTGAATTTGCGACCGTTGAGACGGTCTTTAACACCCACACTCCAGCGTCCGTCAGTGTCACGTTCTAACCCGGTGACTTTATGACCGTAATGAATGTCGGCGCCGTTACTAGAGAGTTGAGCAATGAGCTGGCGAGTCAGCGCACCGAAATCCACATCGGTGCCGTGTTCAAAGCGAGATGCAGCCACGCGCTGATCGTCAGCACGGCCGTCGATGAGGAGGGGAGCCCACGCTGCGATCTGATCGTGGTCCTCGGTGTGCTGCATGTCAGCAAATAACGGATTGGGCGACATTGCCTCATACCGGGTTTGTAGGTACTTCGCGTGATCATCGCCCCACACAAATGACATGTGTGGCAGCGAGTTAATAAAGCTGTTGGGATCAGACAGGGTGCCGTTGTTGACCAGGTGTGACCAGTATTGCAAGGAAACCTGGTACTGCTCATTGATATTGAGTGCTTTGGTGACGTCTACCGAACCATCAGGCTGGGCGGGAGCGTAGTTGAGTTCACACAGGGCGGCGTGGCCGGTTCCGGCGTTATTCCAGGGATCGGAGGATTCCTGGCCTGCTTGGTGCAGGTTTTCGTACAGTGCGATGGACCAGTTCGGTTCTAATTCCTTGAGCATGGTGCCCAAGGTTGCCGACATGATCCCACCCCCGATCAACACAACATCAACTTCGGGGGATGATCCTGACTGCGGCACGTTGTAACTCCTGATCCTCATTGATCTGTTCAACTGAACACTAGTAACCATGCCACTCTACTACTGCGACATTGTCAAAATGGAATTCTTTAGTTTGTCAGCCGCACGCGAGCAAACTGCTCATCCAGCACCGGTGAGATGGGATAAAACTCGACGCTGTGACCTGAGGCCAATGCGGTGATGGGGAAGGTCAACGGCACCGCGGGGATATCTAAGCTGATGGCCGTTTCGACGCGTTGTAACAATTCGATGCGAACCTCGGGGTCCTCTTCGGTGCGTGCTGCTGCCAAGGCCTCGGTCACAGCCGGGTTGGTCCAACCAAATTCTTTATTGGGGTATTCAAATAAATCGGCCAGCACATAAAAGGCGTCGCGCACAAAGAAATTGCGCCCAAAGAGGTGAAGGCCACGGCCCGTGGTTTGGCCCAGAACCGACGACATGTAGGTGCCGTCATTCCAGGGGATTGGTTTGGCCACAATATTGAATCCGGCGGCCGTCAGGCGTCCCGAGAGGTGGGCAAAAAGTTTTTGCGGTTGGGTCATATACACACGTTCAGCGCCCGTGGGATACCAGAATTCGATGGGCTCGCCGTCATAGCCAGACACGGCTAAGAGATCTGCCGCGCGTGACACATCGGCGTTATAGGTGACGACGTCGTCGGTGCGTTCTAATAAGGATGGTGGGTTGAATTGGTGGGCTACGTAAGAACCCTCCAGATGCAGGGTATCCACCATCTCGGTGCGATATAACGCGTGCGCGACCGCCTGGCGTACGTGAAGATTGGCCAAGACCGGGTGCGCCTGATTGATGCCCAAATACAACACGGCCAGCGGATCGCGCAATAGGACTTGGTAGCCGGATTGGACCAGCTCGCGCAACACCATGGGCGAGACCGCATCAAAGACATCGAGTTGTTCCGTGGATAATCCGTAGAGCCGCTCATGCAGATTCGGTACCGAGAGGACTTCGACGTCGTGGTCAGCATCAACGGCGGTCAATTGGATCGTGGCGCCGTCGGTGGCACCCCAGCGGTAGGGACCCGATCCGGCCAGCGGTAAGAGTGGCAAGCCGTTGCCGAGTGCCTTATCAAAATCGGCCCAGGAGGTGGGAGAGGTAATGCTAAATGCCGGGTGGGTCAGTGCCGAGATGAGATTGGTGACCGGCTGGCGCAGGGTGACGGTGACTTGCAGTTCCTCGGTTGATTCAACCGAGTCCAACAGGCATGCATCCTCGGATAAAAATCCGCCAAACACCACGGAGAATGGCAGGCGTCCCAAATTCGTCAGTTGGGAGCCTAACAGTGCATCGGCGTTGCCCCAGCGTTGGAAATTTTCGACGACGACATCGGCGGACAGCTCGGTGCCGTCGTGGAATATGACCCCCGAGGCAAGTTCTAGGACGAGTTCGCGGCCATCTTCAGACAGCGTCCACTCCTGGGCGAGTTGTGGGATCGTTTCGCCGGTCTCCTCATCGACCCCGATGAGCGTTTGGTAAACCTGGCGGGCTAACCGGTGGGTTTCCACGTCGTTTGTCACGGCAGGATCGGTGGTTAACGCTTTGGCCGGGACACCGATTCGGAACACCTGGGCCCCGGAGTTTGGCGATAGCGTTTCCGCGGGGCTGGGCGTGGCTTGCGTGGGCGCGGTTTCACGGAGCAGCGGAGCGATTCCCAAGGAGACCAGTCCAGTCAGCACGGTTCGTCGGGAAAGATGCATTGAAACCCTTCCGCGGCTGTTGAAACTGGACACCCCGATACGTTGCTCGGTGCCTATATCGTAACCAGGCTTTGGGCTAGTGTGAAATCTCCACGACGACGTTGCACGAAATCACCATGTGCTCCACAAAACATACATGATGGTCTTGGACCGCACGAAACGCAGTGACACTGCCTGGTATTGTGACCGATATGCGCATGTACTGCTCATCACAGGTTGAGATTCACAAGGTCAACACGCGGTTGGGGACTGGTGAATACTATTGCGGCGCGATTGGAAGCCTGGACTATGGGCCACGTCGTTTCCACAATATGGCCCCAACTGAATTTGTGGCGGGGTGACATTTATGGAGCAACTGATCCAGCGGGCAACCAGCGACTGGCTAACCCTCCGTCGAATCGCCGACAGTCTCGCTCGCGAAGCAACCACCCCGCTCCTTACAACGTTAAATGACCACTTGATGACAAGATGTAAGTCTGATCCTGTTTCCACAGTCGGTGTTCGAGGGCGCCAAGTACAACGCGATCCAGCAAGAGGACCCGTGGTGCGCGTTTTTGATCTGGGCGCCGGGAGCGGGGCAAATATGGCTTGGCTGGCCCCCCGACTTCGACTACCACAAGTATGGACGCTCATCGACCGTGACGAAGACCTGCTGCAGCTTGTGCCCGCGGTCGACCCAGTAGCGCAGATTGTGAGCGTAGACACCCAGGTGCGCAGCATTAACGACCTCAGCGGCCCTGAGGTGAAGACGGCCGGACTAGTCACCGCGTCAGCAGTACTGGATGTCTTGTCATTTCGCCAGCTTGACCGACTGGCAAAGCTTTTAAGTGAAGCCCAGGTTGCAGCCTTATTTAGCCTCAACGTCACCGGAAAGGTGCATCTCACACCACAGGCACGCCCCGACGACGACGATATTTCGGAAGCCTTTAACTGTCATCAATTGCGGTCGGGTCTTGCAGGGCCGCGAGCCGCAGGATATCTTGAGCAGCAGCTCCTACAGGCAGGGTTTCGTGTGTCGACCGCCGCAACCCCATGGCTGCTCAGTACACGAGCGCAACACCAAGATATGACCCACCAAGAAACTGGTGAACTGATCGAACGATACCTCACAGAACGAGTGGCTGCGGCGGTTGAACAGCAACCTAATTTGGCAGACCGAGCACCAAGCTGGCTCACCGCACGACTCGCACAACTGCGAAAAGGCTTGCTTTCAGTGCAGGTAGATCACGTGGATATTCTTGCACTGCCACCGTTATGAATCGTCGACGAAATGTGTTGAGCACTGTCCAGATCTTTGTGCCGCTTGGCATTATGAGCTGGTTGATCTACTCCATCGGGACCGCACCATTTGTGGCTGCATTTCAGTCACTGTCTCCAATTTCACTAGTAGCCGCACTGAGTATTGGGACTCTGGCAATCCTGGTTCAAGCCCAACGATGGAGGCTGGTGTCACGGCGTTTCAAGATAGACCACGGAAAATCCGAAGCCATCGCAAAATGCTGGCAGGTAGCGTTCCTTAATTCAATGCTTCCCGGAGGCTTAGTCTGGGACACGATCCGTGCTGTTGAGCAGCGTATAGAACCGGAAGGAACCTGGCGAGGCAGCGTCGGATCGGTGGTGAGTGAACGATTCACGGGAACCATGGTGACTCTGGTGGCTGCAGTAATCGCGCTTTTTCTCGGTTGCCTTGGCTCTGCCTGATCACCATCACCAGTGCGCTGGTGATTGCCGTCCTCGTCGGGCCAGCGTTGCGCCGTATCCGACCATGCGACCGCTGGGTGGTTTTCGCTCTCACAAGCGCAGGATGGGTCATCTTTATTGGACTCTTTGTCGTTGCAGCGTTAAGCGTGTCCAAAGAGCTGACGCGCAGTTTCGTGCAAAGTGTGGCAACGTTTGAGTTCGTCGCGTTGAGCTCAGTGATGCTTGCGAGCATCTCGATTCCCTGAAGTTGGGGGTGGTGGGGACCATGTGAGGGGACAGCAGCGCTCGTGTTTCCATTATTCGGATTTTCTGTTGAAGTCGGTGTGACGGTGGCACTTAGTTATGGCGTACTTTCCCTTGTTTCGGTGCTCCCAGGTGCAGGCATCTTGCTGCTAAGGATTGTGTTCAACAAACACCAACAGGACTAAGCCAACCCAGACCACCTGCACACGACGACCA
This sequence comes from Enteractinococcus sp., assembly GCA_036516115.1. Taxonomy (GTDB): domain Bacteria; phylum Actinomycetota; class Actinomycetes; order Actinomycetales; family Micrococcaceae; genus Yaniella. The sequence continues at coordinate 42,904 of DATBUL010000057.1, forward strand.
CATCGGTCTATAGCGACTCAACGTCCGGTAAAAAAGGGCTGACCGCGCATTTCCAACAGTCCTTGAGGCACGCGCACCCAGCGCAACCTTGTCTGACGTGACCAGAAACGGACGTGACAAGGAAACGCCACAGTATTCGGCGTACTATCTGGGTATAACTTTCGCGCCTCATCACTTCAAAGCCAGACGGGAGCGCACGTGGAACTCAGCACGCTGTATCGGCCGCAGCGGGTGGCGTCTGACCTTGTTGTAGTTCTTGTCGTGGCTCTGGGCCTTGGGGTGCTACTGAGTACCATGCTGGTCCCAAACCCCTGGTCTCAAGCCTCTTGGTTGAGCTTTACTGCACTCGTAAGTGGACTCGTGGTACCTGTGGGTATGTCGATCAGCGTGCTCCGCCGGACACCCCGGTTCTTAACTCTTGCAGACCGTATTACTCTGTGGCGCGGAATTCTCATTGGAGGATGCGCAACTCTAGCGGTGCTCGTGTGGGGCGGTGCCATGCCTGCCCAAGCATGGCCACTTGTACTGTTTGCGGTTCCTGCGATGTTGCTTGATGCAGTCGACGGATGGGTTGCGCGCCGAACAGGAACGGCAAACGACTACGGTGGACGACTAGATATGGAAACAGACGCAGCGCTCCTGATCATACTCAGTATCGCGGCAGCATTCGTGATAGGTCCATGGGTTCTTCTCATCGGTGCGATGCGGTATTTGTTCGTCACAGCAGGCTTGTGGCGTCCCGCACTGCAAGCCAAGCTTGTATTTAGCAACTTTCGACGAATCGTCGGAGGCTTTCAGAGTATTGCACTCGTGATTGCGCTCGCCCCAGTCACAACTACTGCAGTTGCCGTTGTCACCGTCGCGGTTGCTTTGGGGTTACTGCTCATATCTTTTGGCAAAGATGTCATGACCCTGGAACGCTCCTTTAGGAGAGAAACAATGGCTTCAGCATCTCACAGCAGGTCACGAAGTACCTCACAGCAGCTTCTGAGAATATTCTGGATTTTGCTCATCATATCGGTTGCAGCCGAGTTTATTTATGAGGCGATGAAGAAACTTTTGGGGGATCCCGTGGCACTCGCGCCTTTTGCTGAATTTGGCTGGCCCTTATGGTTCGCCTACGTGGTAGCCATAACGGAATTGGTCGCTTCGCTGATGCTGTTCGTGCCTAAGACTCGCAGACTCGGCGCGCTGCTGCTTATCGGGGTAATGGTAGGTGCGACAGTTACAAGTATTGTGAATGAGCATCCCGACTATATATGGCTCAATGTGCTCCTCATGGTGGCCGCAGCGTTATTGGCCGTGCAACGAGCGATTGATCATCGTTTGGAGACGTTAATTGCAAAAACAAAAACCAGTACTGCAGAATCGTGACGACTACCCAGCGAATCCGCGAGTCGCGCTCTGTGATAGGTCATGCGCACTGAAGCCTCCGACCATCGGAGCTGCGTCAAAAGGTGATGTCTTGCGACAGCGGATAAACGATATCCCAAGACATGCATTTAGTGCGGGCGAAGGGACTTGAACCCTTACGTCTCGAAGACACTGGAACCTAAATCCAGCGCGTCTACCAATTCCGCCACGCCCGCTAATCTGTTGTGATGGACCGAGGAATAAGCTTAGCCCATTCACAACAAATTACCTAATTGGCCCCCTAGGCTGTTGCTAGGCCAAGGTCGCGACGCAATTTGTCGACGTGACCCTTCGCTCGGACGTTGTACTGCGCGAGCTCTACTTTGCCGTCTTCATCAACCACGATGGTCGAACGAATGAGGCCTTCGTAGATGCGACCGTAGTTCTTTTTCTCTCCCCAAGCCCCATACGCTTCGGCAACCGCGTGATCTTCATCCGACAGTACCGGGAAGTTCAAGCCCTCTTCAGCGGTAAATTTATCCAGGCTACTCACCGGATCTGGTGAGATGCCAAGCACCGTGTAACCATCAGCGGTAAAACGCTCCATGCGATCTCGGAAATCACAAGCCTGCGTGGTGCACCCCGGGGTCATTGCCTTGGGGTAAAAGTAGATGATGACTTTCTCGCCGGCATAATCCGCCAACGAGACGGTGTTTCCCTTGGCGTCAGGAAGCGAGAATGCAGGAGCGGTGTCGCCCACTGCGAGCTGGTTTGCGGTCATGAAGTATTTCCTTTCCGTTGCAAGACCATGTTTAGCCTATTGCTAGAAGGTGAGTCTACTGCTGGAGGCCTTCAGAGATTCTGGTGAGATTTTCTTGCAGCAACCCCAGATAGCTATCTCCGGGCTCACCGTCGGCAGCGAGCTCATCGGAAAACACGGTGGCATAGATTTCCACCCCGGTATCTGCGGCGACGGTCTCCATCGGAGTGCTGGCCACATTTGATTCCAAAAACAAGGCTGGAGGTTGGTGCTCTTTGACGAAATCAATCGCGGAGATGATTTGGTCCGGGGTGCCAATATCGTCGGTGTCCACAGACCAGATATAACCTTCCAGCAGGTCATAACGGTGGGCAACATATTGAAAAGCACGCTCAGAGGTTACCAACACACGGCGTTCTTCTTCCAGATCGCCGATCTCCTGTTGATACTGTGCATCTAAAGCGGTGAGTTCTTCGATGTATGCTTCGGCATTGCCCTGATAGGTCTCAGCATGTTCGGGATCAACTTCTGCGAGGGTCTCGGCGATATTTTCTGCCATGATGACGCCGACGTTCGGATCCAAAAACGCGTGCGGATTCACCGAGTCTTCCACGCCTTCGGTCAAATACAGTGGCTCAACACCCTGGGTTGTTTCGACGAGTCGGTCGTCCGCCATACCCACGGAGGATGCCATACGAGCTGCCCACCCTTGGTCTCCGCCTTCCAGATTCAAGCCATTGATAAAAAATATGTCGGCATCCGACAGGGCTTTCGTATCAGAAGGGGTGGATTCGTATTCATGCGGATCTTGGCCCACCGGTACCAGGTTATACACTTCCACGTGCTCACCACCGATTTCTTCGACAATGTCAGTCAAAATCGAAAACGTCGAAACCGCTTGCACGGTGCCCGAGTCGGCAGCCTCTGGCGAATCATTGCCTTCACTACACCCGGCGAGCGTCAGCGTGCTGGCAGCTACAATGGCCACTTTCCAGGTGGAATTCATAACGGGGAGCCCTCTTTCGTAACGGGAGATTGTTGGACGCGACGACGATCGCGGAGTTTGTGGACTTGAGCCCACACAAAGCCCTGGGAAGGGCTGAAGAGAAAAGCTAAGAGAAACATACAAAATGCCACCAGGACGATCGCGGGTCCTGACTGGACTTCAATGCTGTAGCTGAGATACATGCCGATCATGGAAGCAAACATGCCAAACAGCGCTGCCAGAATCATCATGGTCGAGAACTTTTTCGACAGGAGGAAGGCTGTCGCTGCCGGGGTCACTAACATCGCAACGACGAGAATGACCCCAACGGTTTGTACCGCAGAAACCGTGACCACCGCAAGTGCGATGAGCACGGCATAATTGATCAGCTTGGTCGGAAAGCCGTAGGCCGTGGCTAACTGCGCATCCATCGTGGTGATCTGAAGTTGCTTATAGAACAATGCAACCAACACAGTGATAACCACAGCGATGACAATGGATTGCCACATTTGTAACGGGCTGGTGGCGAGCACATCACCGAATAAAATTGACTGCAATGATACTGACGACTCGGTTTGGGCCAGCAGGATGACACCAGCGGCGAGAAATGCGGTGAAGACAATCCCGATCGAAGTATCGCGTTTTAGTCGAGAATTTGAATTGATAAATCCGATGCCAGCAGCTGCCAGGAGACCGGATACCAACGCGCCAGTAAAGAGATTGGCGCCAAAGAAAAAAGACACCGCAATTCCGGGCATCACGGCGTGGGAAATCGCGTCCCCCATGAGCGAGAGTCCACGCAAGATAATCAGGGAGCCCACGACACCCGAGACGATGCCAATAACCACCGCTGTGATCGCTGCTCGGGCGAGGTGCGGGTAGTTGATGAGGTCGACAAAAAATTCCACGGCGTTATTCCCCAATTCCCAAGAGGTTGGCACCGAAGGTTGCGGTGAGGTGTTCAGCGGTCAAGACATCGGGCACGGCTCCTTGGGCGATGACCTGTTGATTGATCAAAATCATGTGATCAAAATAATTTTCAATGTTGGATAAGTCGTGATGCACCATCACAACGGTTTTGCCCGCGTCGACGAGCTCGCGCAGGATCTCGATGATGTTGCGCTCACTGGCGGCGTCGATACCCATGAGAGGTTCATCCAACAATAGAATGTCGGCCTGTTGAGCCAGTGCACGGGCAATGAACACACGCTGTTGTTGTCCACCGGACAACTCAGCGATCTGTCGGTGCGCGAAGTCTTCCATATGCACCCGCAGCAGGGCGCGACGGGCAACTTCACGCTGCACCGACCCGGGGCGTTGTAGTACCCGCAAATGCGGGTACGTGCCAATCAGGACGGTATCGAAAACATTAATGGGAAAGTCCCAGTCCGTGGTCGATCGCTGTGGCACGTAGGCGATACGGTGACGAACCTTATCCACGGGACGGTCAAAGAATCGAATCAGTCCGGCCGTTCGTTCCACCAGGCCCAGCGCTGCCTTGAGTGTGGTGGATTTACCTGAACCATTGGGGCCGACGATGCACGTCATGGTGGCAGCCGGAATCGACAGGGTGAGCCCTTGAACGGCTTGAACACCACGATATGACACATGCAGATTGTCAATCGTCAATACATCAGCGGGCACAGGCAGGCCTTTCAAATCGGATCAGGCAGCAACGCCACGTCGAGGTCTATATCTCCCGATTGTAAGTAGCGCTGTTTTCTTTTCGCACCTCTCGACGGAACATGACGTGGGCCGTTGGTCAAGATGTGTTGAGCATGATCATATGTTCGTCTCGACGAACTTTCAAATATAGCCAGCCAAATATTTCATCAAGTGTCACCAAATACATACCGGTGTATTTTTGTCTTGTGGCGTGTCTGGTGTCGACATAGCGGTCTTCCGGTAGCTTTTATAACAGCGGTATCCTGAGACCAGGATTGCCTGTTCGAGCTTGGAGGCAGCAAGTGGCCAGTACTCTTGATGAACTCAATGAGTCGAGTGAAAAGCGACCGTTTTTTACCGTCTCACAACTATGGACTGACACGCTTGGTCGCGTGGGGGTTCGCTCGTTACAGCTCTTGATTGTTGGCACCCTCGTTGGGCTGGTAGTCATTGCGCTGTTGAATCTGACTGTGGTGGTCATTCCTGCGCTGATTGCGGTGATTCTCACGTGTGCCCTGTGGCCGCTTGTGCGACTCTGTCGACGGGTGATGTCGAACTTATTAGCTGCATGGACCGTATTTCTAGGATCCCTGCTGGTATTAGGCGGCATTGGGACAGCCTTGGTGTTCTCGGTGATCAACGAGTGGTCCACCCTGGTGGATCAAGCGGTGCAGGGATTCAATCAGTTGCGTGTCTGGGGAGAGCAATTCCTAGGTGATCTCGCCTTTGTCGTCGACCAAGACCAAATAGATTCGATGGTCGATACCGTCACTGGCTTTTTGACCTCGGCCGAATTTGGTACCGGGGCGGTGACCACTATCAGTGCTGCGGGAACGTTCATCACCAGCCTGGTGCTGCTCTTGGTGATCTTGTTCTTCTTGCTCAAAGACGGCGATCGGATCTGGGCCTTCTTTATCTCCTGGGCTCCAGAACACTTCCGAGCCCAATCCATTGCTTCGGGTGACCGAGCAATGCACACATTTGGTGGATATATTCGAGGCACGGCGATTGTTGCGGCAGTTGATGCCATTGGTATTACGATCGCCTTGCTTATTTTGCAGGTGCCGTTGGCCATTCCACTGGGCGTGGTGGTCTTTCTGGGCGCTTTCATTCCGCTGGTCGGTGCCACGGTGGCCGGCATTTTAGCCACGTTAGTCGCCCTGGTAGCAAATGGTCCGGTGGTGGCCCTGATCGTCTTGGCCGCGGTGGTCTTAGTGAATCAGCTTGAAGGTAACTTCTTGCAACCGGTCGTCATGGCCCAAACCCTCAACCTCCATGCCTTAGTTATTTTGATGGCTCTGACCGCCGGTACGGTCTTGGCCGGAATTATCGGCGCCGTCTTAGCCGTGCCGTTAGTTGCGGTGGCCTGGAGCGTTATCAAAGTCTGGACAGGTCGCGAAGAGATCGAAGGGCCCGATCCGGTGGACAAAGCCCAGCGCCAAATTCAGGCCATGGGTGCAGAACGGGAAGCCCAGCTCAAAGATCTCAAGCGCCAGCAGCGAGCTCAGAAAGCTGCTGCGAAAGCAGTGAAAACTTCTACGGCTGAAGAATCCCGCGACGACGCATAAGCCTTCCCAGATGACTCGGTGTGATGCAGTAAGTGTGGTTTGTGGGCCTTACTCGCAGGAAAAGGACCACATGACGCCATAGCGGTCAAAGACCTGCCCATACCAACCACCCCATGGCGCTGGTTCAAATGGCAAGCCTTCGCTGCCACCACCCGCCAGAAGCTTTGAGATATATTCCCGAGCCTCGTCGGGGGTTTGGGTCGTCAATAATAACGAATACGCCGTATCCCGTATCGGGTAGCTCTTCTCGTCGACCACGTCCGAGCCCGCAATACTGCCACCCGGGAAGTCTAAAGTCGCATGCGCGACCGCCTCGGCCGGTACTTCAAATGGCATTTCGCCTATGTCGACGTCGTCGTAATGCATGATATTGAGTTCGCCACCGAAGACCTCATGCCAGTGGGTCATGGCCTCCGCGGTGGTTCCGGGAAGTGAAATGTAGGTGGCCAGTGATCGCGGCATGGCATTGCTCCTATCATCGGACGGCTAGACAGTATTGTACGGACCCCACCGTTCAAGCGACATCACGGGTGAACAGGCAGGGGAGGCGCAAAGCATTGTGAGGCGACGTTACACGCCACAAATCGCTCAAGGACACGTGCGTATTGCTCAACACTTTTCCATTCGACAAGTGCCCAGAACACACCGAAAGGGGTATCGAGATTAGCCGCCACTCCAGAGGGGGCTGAGCGCCTCGTAGAGTTCATTGGCCCCCATAGCCACGAAGACCCCGGCGGTAATAGCTAAAAAGACGTTGTGGAACCACTTATTGCGAAATTGTTCTGGAACAAAGCGCTTCTGATTATTCAAAAACAACAACGTGACCGCCAAGAATGGCATAAACAGGGCTCCCAGGGTTCCATAGAGCAAGATCAAAAAGATTGGTTGGTCAAAGAACAACAACGCCATGGTGGGGATCGTGAGCATCAGCATGTAAAACCGTGCTGGCTTAGATTTCAGGGTCGGAGCATCGTCTTGATCCAACTCATCTGCGGGCCGCCGAAAGTTCGTCCAGAAGTCGGCGAACATCAACGATACGCCGTGCCACACTCCCAGCAGAGAAGAAAACGAGGCCGCAAAGAAGCCGATCAAAAAGACGACGGACCAGACCTCACCGTACCGGTCGGCTAGCACTTCCGAGATGTCAAGCAACCCCTGATCACCAGCAGAGATCGCAAGCCCGGCTGAGTGGAGCAGTTCGACGCCCATGATCATCGTGGCAAAGACAAAAATTCCGGTGAGGATATATGCGGTCGCATTATCGACGCGCATGACCCGCAACCATTTGGGCTTATTCCAGCCTTTTTCGCGCAGCCAGTATCCATAGGCAGCAAGGGTGATGGTGCCGCCGACGCCTCCGGCCATAGCCAGTACATAGAACATCCCACCTTCTTCGGTGGGGAGGCGGGGAATCAGGCCGGTGAGTATCTCGCCAAGATTTGGCACTGTCAAAAATGCTGAGAGCAGCACGGTGAAAAACATGATGCCGATCAAGATCATCATGAGGGTCTCAATGAGTTGGTAGCGGTCCAACCAGACCAGGGCGAGTCCAAGTAACCCTGCAGCGATGGCAAAGACTTTGAGGTCGATGCCCGGAAATAACGCCGCGAGTGGTAGGGCTGTGGAGCTCATGGCGGTCGCCCCGTACACAATGCCCCAGATGAGAATATATGGTCCGAAATACCAGCTCGTCCACGGCCCTAGGGTCCGCCAACCCTGGAAGATGGTTTTCCCGGTGGACAGGTAATAGCGGCCCACACCTTCGACCAGCAATATTTTCATGAGGACCCCGAGGACGATGGCCCACACCAGCATGTACCCATAACGGGAACCGGCGGTGAGCGTGGCAACGAGGTCAGCGGCACCTACACCGGTTGCGGCCGCGACGATACCAGGCCCAATCTTTCGCCACCCCGGTGTGACCCGAGGCTCATTGAGCTCGGCTTCGCTAAATCCGACGCCGTGGGAATGCTGCGTATCAGTCATGAGTCCAACCCCCTGGTGATGGGGTTCACGTTATCCGAAATCAGGCATAAGAAATAGGCTCAAATTCGTCTCGCATAACGAATTTGAGCCATTCAGATATTGGGCAACCGAAGGGGCGCGTTAGTCTGGTGCTTCGGTCATCGTGATGTCAGGACTGGGGCCGAGGACAAACTGTCGCCCCGAGATGTGATCGATATCGATGGCAATCACTTCGGGCTTGCGAATAGCTACCCAGGCTTCAAGATCTAAAGAATCGACCAGTCTTAATTCGTTGGGATGTTCGACTCGACGCCCGGTTCCGTAGATCACTGCGCTTGTGGCCGTATTCCCTTCGATGTGATCAGTTTCTAATGCAAGATAACTACCAGCTGCTGTGGCGAAGAGCTTATTGCCCGGAGAGGTTCGGATATACGCGACGACGTCGTCTGTACTATTGGCATGCACAGCAAAGTTGATTGGGAAAATATCTGGTTTACCATCGAGGGTGATCGCCAGCCTGCCGAAGTCTTTGGTCGCGAGAAACTCCAGAGTTTCTTCTACCGATAATTCTTTGATTGGAGCTTCGATATTCATAGCATCATTCCTCTTCGACAGCGTGTGAGTATGACCTGTTATCTTCCACATTAGTCCCTAGGATAATAAACAGCTAGCGAATTACACCTGCTGTGAGACCTTCGAACGGTGCACAAAGACGCCGATTGACATCTGAACGGTGAACGGTTGCTCCACCCAGGCATGAGGGCTGTCAGGTGATGTTCACCCGCATGTGAGGGACCACCTCACGGGTCAAACATCCCTGTAGGAGCAAGGCGAAGGCGCAATAGTTAAACGACAACGGCACGTGATGGCGATGAGCTATCAGGTGCCGTTTGGATGTGCTCCCCGCGGGACTCGAACCCGCAACCTACTGATTAAGAGTCAGGTGCTCTACCATTGAGCTAGAGGAGCGCATTGCGTCTGGGCAACGAAGAAAGACTTTATCAAAGAATTGCCGCTAGGTAAAATCCAAGGTCAGCCTCGCTAGGGCCAGTTTACCGGATGCCAACTTTCAGCACGCGAAGCTCGTCTTAACCTGTTGTCTCAGACACGATCGGTCACGTGAAGTTTTGTAGGACACGAGATCAGTAGGATTTGACCTATGACGTCTAAGAACCCCGAAATTGACATGAAGCCGCGTTCGCGCGATGTAACTGATGGATATGAACGTGCGCCAGCCCGTGGCATGCTGCGGGCAGTGGGCATGGGCGATGATGACTGGGATAAGCCACAGATTGGCATCGCCTCTTCGTGGAATGAAATCACCCCGTGTAACCTCTCGCTGGATCGCTTAGCTGATGCAGCCAAGACCGGGGTACACGCTGCCGGGGGATACCCCCTGCAATTCGGCACCATTTCGGTCTCCGATGGTATTTCCATGGGTCACGACGGCATGCACTTCTCACTGGTTTCTCGTGAGGTTATTGCCGACTCGGTCGAAACGGTCATGATGGCAGAACGCCTCGATGGATCGGTGTTATTGGCAGGCTGTGACAAGTCATTGCCGGGCATGCTCATGGCCGCTGCTCGTCTTGATCTGGCGTCGGTCTTTGTTTACGCCGGATCGATCATGCCGGGTTATGCGACCCTGTCAGACGGTGTGGAACGTCAAGTGACGCTGATCGATGCGTTTGAAGCGGTTGGCGCTTGCGCTCGCGGCACGATGTCACTGGAAGACCTCGACACTATTGAGCGTGCGATCTGCCCTGGTGAAGGTGCTTGTGGTGGCATGTACACCGCCAACTCGATGGCCTCGGTTGCCGAAGCATTGGGGATGTCGATTCCAGGCGCGGCTGCCCCTCCATCGGCAGATCGTCGTCGTGACTATGATGCACGTAAGGCTGGTGAAGCCGTGGTCAACATGTTGGCCAAAGGTATTACCGCTCGCGACATCTTGACCAAAGAGGCGTTCGAAAACGCGATCGCTGTCATGATGGCTTTCGGTGGCTCATCGAATACTGTGCTGCACCTGTTAGCGATTGCATATGAAGCCGGCGTGGAACTGTCGCTGCACGACTTCAACCGCATCGGCGACAAGATCCCACACATTGCAGATATGAAACCGTTCGGTCAATACGTCATGACTGACCTGGACCGTATCGGCGGTGTTCCCGTGGTGATGCAGGCACTGCTGGACGAAGGACTCCTGCATGGCGATGCGCTGACCGTCACCGGCAAAACCGTCGCCGAGAACCTCGCGGAACTCAAGCCAAAGAAACTTGATGGTTCAGTATTGCGCAGCTTGGAAGAACCCATCCACAAGACCGGTGGGCTGACCATTCTGCACGGTTCCATGGCTCCCGAAGGTGCCGTGGTGAAATCTGCCGGTTTCGATGCGGAGGTCTTCGAAGGAACCGCGCGGGTTTTTGAACGTGAACAGCAGGCCATGGACGCTCTGGAAGCCAATGAGCTCAAAGCCGGCGACGTCGTTGTTATTCGCTATGAAGGACCCAAGGGTGGGCCAGGCATGCGCGAGATGCTAGCCATCACCGGTGCTATTAAGGGTGCCGGATTGGGCTCGGATGTGCTGCTGATCACCGACGGACGATTTTCGGGTGGTACCACCGGTTTGTGTATCGGTCACATTGCACCGGAGGCTGCCGTGGGTGGGCCGATTGCCCTGGTCGAAGATGGCGACACCATTCGCGTGGATATTGCCAACCGCAGCATCGACCTGCAGGTCTCGGAGGACGAACTGGCCCAGCGCAAAGCTAACTGGCAGCCGGTGCCACCGAAGTTCACCGGTGGGGTGCTTGGTAAGTTCTCGCAGCTGGTGCAGTCCGCAGCCGTGGGCGCACACTGTAACGTAGAGGTAGATAACTAAATTCCACCTGCTCGGGGTGCTCGATTTGACAATATCGGGCGTAACGATCATTATTAGGGCATGTCGAAGACCCTAGTAGTCGTTATTTAGCAGCGCATGGAGACTGAATGATTCAGTCGGCGGCAACGCCATCCATGCGCTGAACCCCGAGCAGGCAAACCCGCCGACGCCGGGGTTTTTTTATGGGTATCGCAAAACCGCGAGTCACCCTACGACGTGAACGACGTCGACAGCAATAACTGCACAACTTACGACTGATCGAGGCACACTGAAATGAGTTCCGGATCAAATATCACCCCTTCGGTGATGCCAGCTCACCCGCCGCAGCGGGAAAAATCTGTACACGACGCTGACGCACAAACTGTCCCAGGTTCAAATAGGGTCGTAGCACCCACCAAAATGACCGGGGCCCAAGCGATCGTTCGCTCGCTTGAAGAACTAGACGTCACCGATGTCTTCGGATTGCCCGGCGGAGCCATTCTGCCCACCTATGACCCCCTCATGGATACCTCCCGTATCCGCCACATCCTGGTGCGCCACGAACAAGGCGCCGGCCACGCAGCCCAAGGGTATTACCTGGCCACCGGCAAAACCGGTGTGGCTATTGCCACCTCCGGCCCCGGGGCAACCAACCTGGTGACCGCGATTGCTGATGCCAACATGGACTCCGAAGCCGTGGTGTTTATCACCGGGCAGGTCGGCTCGAAACTCATCGGCTCGGATGCTTTCCAAGAAGCCGACATCGTGGGCATCACCATGCCCATCACGAAGCACTCCTTCTTGGTGCGTCGTGCTCAAGACATCCCACAGGCTCTCGCCGAAGCGTTTTACATCGCCAACACCGGTCGTCCCGGACCTGTCCTAGTCGACATCACCAAGGACGCCCAGGAATCTGAAATGGAATTCTCCTGGCCACCGGAGATGGATCTGCCAGGTTACCGCCCCGTGACCCGCGGTCATTCCCGTCAGGTGCGCGAGGCCGCCAAACTCATCCAAGAAGCCAAACGCCCCGTGCTGTATGTGGGCGGGGGCGCGATGCGCGCCCAAGCGGCTGAGGAACTTGCCGAACTCGCCAAGCTCACCGGGGCCCCAGTGGTCACCACACTGAACGCGCGCGGTATTTTCCCGGACAACGACCCACAAAACCTGGGTATGCCGGGCATGCACGGCACCGTCGCGGCGGTTTCGGCGCTGCAAATGTCGGACTTGCTGATCACGCTGGGTGCTCGATTCGATGACCGCGTCACCGGACAGTTGGCATCATTTGCACCATTGGCTAAAATCATTCACGCCGATATTGACCCAGCAGAAATCTCCAAAAACCGCGTGGCCGATGTCCCAATCGTGGGTGACGTCAAGACGATCCTGCCTGAACTCTCGGATCAGCTGCGGACAAGTTTCGCCGAATTCGGCACCCCCGATTTGAGCGAATGGTGGGAGATTGTCAATCGCACACGTGACACCTACCCGCTGGGTTACACCAAGACCGACGACGGCTTGATGGCACCTCAAAAAGTGCTCGAGACACTTTCTGAGATCGCCGGGCCCGAGGCAATCTATGTCGCCGGGGTTGGCCAGCACCAAATGTGGGGCGCACAGTTCGTGGAATATAACCGCCCTAACCAGTGGATGAACTCTGCAGGATTGGGCACGATGGGCTTTGCCGTCCCGGCCGCTATGGGTGCTCAAGTCGGTGCGCCGGATCGCGCGGTCTGGGCCATTGACGGTGACGGTTGTTTCCAGATGACCAACCAAGAATTGGCCACCTGTACGATCAATAACATCCCGATCAAGGTCGCCGTTATTAATAACTCTTCACTGGGCATGGTGCGCCAGTGGCAGACACTGTTCTACGACTCCCGGTACTCCAACACTGATTTGAACACCGGTGCCGATACCATCCGAGTCCCGGACTTCGTCAAACTTGCCGAAGCTTATGGTGCGGTTGGTATTCGGGTGGAAAAAGAAGAAGACATTGCTCCGGCCATCCAGCAAGCCATGGAAATTAACGACCGGCCCGTCGTGATCGACTTCGTGGTGTCGGCCGATTCCATGGTCTGGCCGATGGTGCCCGCCGGCGTCTCGAATGATCAAATTCAAGTAGCCCGGGACATGACCCCGGAATGGGACGAGGAGGCCTAAGATATGCAACGCCACACCCTTTCGGTATTAGTCCAAGACGTCCCCGGTGTTTTGACCCGAGTTGCGGGACTCTTTGCCCGCCGCGCGTTCAACATCGAATCCCTGACCGTGGGGCCCTCCGAAGTTGAAGGCCTATCACGTATGACCGTCGTCGTCGAAGCTCAAGGCGATGCCCTCGAACAGGTCACCAAACAACTCAACAAGCTTGTCAACGTCATCAAAATCGTTGAACTGAATCCGGAACAGTCCTCCCAGCGCGACCACATCCTGGTCAAGGTTCGCTCCGATGCATCCACCCGCGCATCGGTAGTCCAAGCTGTAGAACTCTTCCGCGCCAACGTCGTCGATGTATCCACCGACGCCGTGACAGTAGAAGCCACCGGTTCCGCACAGAAACTGGAAGCCCTACTGGAAGTGCTCGAACCCTTTGGCATTCGCGAACTCGTGCGTTCCGGCACCATCGCAGTTGCCCGCGGCGGCAAATCGATGACCGACCGCGCTTTGACCAAATAACCCAACAACACACCCACCCCAAGGAGAATTAGACTCTCATGGCCAAAAAATACTATGACGAAGACGCCGACCTGTCGCTGCTGCAGAACCGCAAAGTAGCCGTCATCGGTTACGGTTCCCAGGGCCACGCCCACTCGCTGTCCCTGCGTGACTCCGGTGTCGACGTACGCATCGGCCTGGCCGAAGGCTCCAAGTCCAAGGCCAAAGCCGAAGCAGAAGGCCTGAAGGTACTCACCGTCGCCGAGGCAGCAAAAGAAGCTGACGTCATCATGATCCTGGTCCCAGACCAGCACCAGGCGCAGGTGTTCAAAGAATCCATCGAACCACACCTGCAAGAAGGCGACGCCCTGTTCTTCGCCCACGGTTTCAACATCCGCTATGGCTACATCACCGCCCCAGAAGGTGTCGACGTCGCCATGGTCGCACCAAAAGGCCCAGGCCACGTTGTTCGTCGTGAATTCGAAGCCGGCCGCGGTGTGCCAGCGCTGATCGCCGTTGAAAAAGACGCATCCGGTAAAGCCAAAGACCTCGCTCTGGCCTACGCCAAGGGCGTCGGCGGTACTCGTGCAGGTGTCATCGAAACCACCTTCACCGAAGAAACCGAAACCGACCTGTTTGGTGAACAGGCTGTCCTGTGCGGTGGCGCATCCCACCTGGTCCAGGCAGGATTCGAAGTCCTCACCGAAGCCGGCTACCAGCCAGAAGTTGCCTACTTCGAGGTACTGCACGAACTGAAACTCATCGTTGACCTCATGGTGGAAGGTGGCATCGCCAAGCAGCGCTGGTCCGTTTCGGATACCGCAGAATACGGTGACTACGTCTCCGGTCCACGTGTCATCGACGCCCGTGTCAAAGAAAATATGCAGGAAGTTCTGAAAGACATTCAGGACGGCGCATTTGCCAAGCGTTTCATGGATGACCAGGCTGCCGGCGCACCTGAATTCAAGTCCATGCGCGAAGCACAAGAAAAGCACCCAATCGAGGCCACTGGTCGCGAATTGCGCAAAATGTTCTCCTGGCTGCAGGACACCGACGACGACTACACCGAAGGCACTGCCGCTCGCTAAGTCTCGTTACTGAAGAACGACGACGGCGGGATACCGGAAGTTTCTGGTATCCCGCCGTTTGCGTTGTCACAGGGCGACAGCACACGAAAATGCCACTGCATTTTGTCTAGCCGTCGAGCAGTGACCCTCCAGGTCAGCAGGGATATGATAGAAACAGCTCCCTGTACCGGTGTTACGCCTATCTGATGCGTCACACGGCAGGGGAAGAGGTAATGGAGAACGACATGAGTAACCTGGACCCTTCGACGGTAACACCTGCTGATCTACAGAATCCCTATGTTGATGCCGAAAATCTACGCCAGATTGCGCTGCAGCGACCTGATCTTCGGCACCTTATTCTGCAGCATCCAAATTGCCACGCAGAACTTGCTGACTTCATCCGTGAACTGGACAACGAGGCGCCACCCGAGCCCCCGCACATGCAGCCCTATCCCGATCCGCAGCAGCAGACTTGGGGTCATGACCAGTCTGGCCCGTATGCTCCTGGTTATGGTGGACAACCACCGTTATCTCTCAGTGACGAAAAAACCTTCGGCATTCTGATGCATATTGGCAACCTGCTCCTAGGGTTTCTGGTCCCGCTCATTATTTGGTTGATTTACCGGGAGCGCAGCGAAACTCTGAATCAACAAGGCCGCGCCGCATTGAACTGGGGGATTAGTTACCTGGTGTATCTGCTGGCTGCCTCTGTGCTGATGGTCGTTGCCATCGGTTGGGTCATGTGGCCGGTGCTCATTATTCTCGACATTGTGTTTTGCGTTATTGCCGCAGTCAAAGCCAACGATCGTCAGCCTTGGAAATACCCGCTGTCGATCCAATTCTTTCCAGTCAGAATCTAGGCACCGAAGACGACCGGAAAGAAAACCGGTGGGACTCTCGAAGCAGAGTCCCACCGAAATAATCTACATCGTAAAGTCTTTGGCCTTAGTCTTCGAATGCGGCTTTCATGCAGCGCATCGCAGCCAGAGTTTTCGGAACCCCGATATATGGCATCAAGTGCACAAAGCATTCGGCGACTTCTTCTTTCGACATTCCAGCCACCTCAACCGCGGTCTTGATATGTCCGGTCAGCTGCGGTTCAGTGCCGCCCATGGCTGCTAAGGCCGCCATGTTGAGCATCTGGCGATCGCGCAGTTGAAGACCTTCGCGCTGATAGGTGCCACCAAATACTGCACCAACGACCCAGTCAGATGCACCCGGAGCGAATTCATCCAGCTGTTGTTTCCACGCAGCAGCACCCTCGGGACTTTGAGTATCCTCGACAAACTGCTGGCCTTTGTCCATGCTGAGTTCCAACGTATCCTCCTAGAAAATAAATGAACCACCAGCAGGTTATCAGCAGGTTCGGTCTAGGGGCCCAGGTGTCTCATTGCATCATTCATCATCAAGGTCGTCATCATGTGCGCCGTCATGATCGGGGCTGAGAAATGCCTTGAGGTTTGCCACCGCAATATCCCAGGTATCGTAATAGGATTTATCGCCCGGCTCACCCGGGAGTCCTCGCAGTTGCAAACTCATATGCGTGCCATCGGAGACCCTTTCCAGGCGCACCGTAATAAGCGGCAGAGCGTCGGGGTCCAGACCCGGTGCGCCCCAGGTAAAGACCAGATGGTCATAGGGCTGCACTTCTTGGTACACACCACCAGAGGTCATGCGTTGTTCGGTCTCATGGTGCAGACTGGTATAGATGTAGTGGCCACCCGGACGCACATCGAACTCAAGTTCTTCACGCGGAGTTGAGGTGAGGGGCAGGTGCCACCAATGGGCGATGGCTTCGGGCTCAGTCCAGGCGTGCCATACCTGTTCCGGGGTCGCTTCGATATATCGAATAATCGTAAACCCCTGGGACATATCAGTCGCTTGCATGATGTCTCCTTGCGCACTCAATCTGTACTCTTCATTGTCTACATATTGCTCCCGGGCGAAACCTGATGCAATGGTCCACTCATGTGAACCGTGGTGTTTACGTATTCTTTACTCGCATTCTTTACTCATAACTCACCACGCAACTGAGGAATAAATCACTTCAGCCTGGCCCTGCTGAAGCCCTGTCGGAAGTGTGATATTTCTTCACCGAATTACTCATGCTACGATCCACAAAGGTGATGTGGATCACCAAATTGTTGTGAGGTGGAAAGGGAAGAGCTTGTCACAGGAGTCGATCGCGAGCACGAACCAGCTTGAAGAGCTCATACTGAAAGTGGGTTCGGATGCGGTGGTGACGAACCCTGCGACCATTGATAACTATCGCTGGGATCGTGCTAATGACCCAGAGGCGGGTATTCCCGTGGCGGTCGTACGGGCCCGCAGTGTTGAGGATATCCAAGCCACCGTCCGGTTTGCAGCAACGCATCGGATTCCTGTGGTGGCACGCGGTGCTGGGTCCGGTCTGTCCGGAGGCAGCTCAGCCGTTGAAGGATGCATCATTCTATCTCTTGAAGCAATGCGTGCGATGACCATTGATCCCGTGACTCGTACCGCCGTTGTGCAACCCGGTGCATTGAATGCCGAAGTCAAAGCGGCCGCGGCGGAACACGGCCTGTGGTATCCGCCTGATCCCTCATCGTTTGAATTTTGTTCAATCGGTGGCAATATCGCAACCAATGCTGGCGGCTTGTGCTGTGTGAAATACGGTGTCACGGCCGATTATGTGCTGGGTATGAAGGTGGTCTTGGCCGATGGTCGCCTGGTGCAACTGGGTGGGCCGAGACTCAAGGATGTCGCCGGGCTCAATCTCACGCAATTATTTGTTGGAAGTGAAGGAACACTGGGCATTATCACCGAGGTTACATTGCGTTTAGTCCCAGCTCAGCGACCGCCCACGACGCTGGTTGCGACCTTCGCCACGCTCGACGACGCCACCAACGCGGTGCTTGCGGTGACCTCGTCACTGCGGCCCTCGATGCTGGAATTCATGGATCAGTACACCATCAATGCCGTCGAGGATGTCACCGGGATGGGGCTTGAGCGGGATGCCGCCGCTATGCTCATCTTCCAATCCGATGAACCCGCCGAACTGGCTGCACAGGAGATCGAAACCATCGAAACCCTATGTCTAGATCACCAGGCCTCCGATGTGTTTGCCACCTCTGATGCTGAGGAAGCTGAGGCAATTATTGCTGCTCGACGTATGGCCATTCCTGCGGTGGAACGAAAGGGCAGCATCCTCTTAGAGGACGTGGGTGTGCCTCTGCCACGGCTTGGAGACCTCGTCCGGGGCATTGACCAGATTGCATCTGAGCGACAAGTTCCCATCGCTGTGATCGCTCACGCGGGAGACGGCAACACGCATCCGTTGTTGGTCTTTGATCCACAGGACACTGAGCAACGTCACCGAGCGCAGCTTGCATACGGGGACGTCATGGATCTTGCGGTAGATCTGGGCGGCACCATTACCGGTGAACACGGGGTGGGGCGTTTGAAGCAACCGTGGTTGGTGGATTCGATTGGGCAAGACGCTCTGGAGCTGAACCATCGAATAAAATACGCGCTTGATCCGCACAACATTTTCAACCCAGGTGCCATCTATGCTTCGGACGAGATGGTGTCCACAGCATCTTCCGGCCTCAACCAGGACATCGGTGCCTTCCGCACCCCATGATGTTCAAGCGTGCCGGCAAGTGTCTGAACGCTTGGAGCATCACCTCCATGACGTGTCGATGATTCCACGCTGGAGTGCTTCACCGAATGTCCTAGTGCAAGAACCTGTGCCAAGACGCCGTAAGATGATGGCGGTGAGCAATGTGTGCTCACGACAGTGTTTTCCTATTATTGAAAGTGTGTCGTTCGTGTCCAAACCCGTAGTGCTTATCGCAGAAGAACTCTCTCCGGCCACCATGGACGCTCTTGGGACCGAGTTCGAGATTCGCCACACCGATGGTGCTGACCGTGACCAGTTGCTCCCGGCGCTTGCTGACGCCGATGCCGTGTTGGTGCGCTCAGCCACCCAGATGGATGCCGAGGCAATTGCCGCGGCCAAGAACCTCAAAGTTATCGCACGGGCCGGAGTCGGACTCGACAACGTCGATACACAGGCAGCCACCGAAGCCGGTGTCATGGTCGTCAACGCGCCGACTTCGAATATTATCTCCGCAGCCGAGCTGACCTGTGGCCACATTCTTGCGGCCGCTCGCAACATTGCTCCAGCCAATGAATCCCTCAAAGCAGGGGAATGGAAACGCTCCGCATATAAAGGCATTGAGCTATATGAAAAGACCCTGGGCGTCATCGGCCTGGGTCGCATCGGCTCGCTGGTTGCTGAGCGCATGAAGGCCTTCGATATGAAGATTTTGGCCTACGACCCATACGTCACCGCAGCTCGGGCCCAAAAAATGGGTGCCCACCTGGTCAGCCTGGATGAACTGCTTGAAAGCTCAGATTTCATTACCATTCACATGCCTCGCACCCCTGAAACCATGGGCATGATTTCAGATGAACAATTCAAGATCATGAAAGACACCGCCTACGTGATCAACGTGGCGCGCGGTGGCCTCATCGACGAAGACGCCCTGGGTCGTGCACTTGATGAGCAGCTTATCGCCGGTGCTGGTATCGACGTGTTCGTCAACGAACCAGCCAAAGACCTGCCATTTTTCAAACATGACTCCGCAACCGTCACACCCCACCTGGGTGCTTCCACCGAAGAAGCTCAGGAAAAAGCAGGTGTCGCGGTAGCAAAATCGGTGCGCCTGGCACTGGCCGGTGAACTGGTTCCAGATGCGGTCAACGTTGCCGGCGGTGTCATTGACCCATACGTCCGCCCGGGCATCCCGCTGACCGAAAAACTTGGTCGCATTCTCTCGGCCGTGATGAAAGGCGTCTCGGTGTCGGCAATCGAGGTCGAAGTGGCCGGCGAACTCGCCGAAAAGAATGTCGACTCGCTGAAACTTGCCGCCCTGAAGGGTGTGTTCACCGACGTGGTCTCCGGTCACGTTTCCTACGTTAATGCGCCCGTATTGGCTGAAGGACGCGGCATCGAAACCCGCCTGTCAACCACCACGAATTCACCGCACTACCGCAACACGATCACCGTGCGCGCGGTCTC
This sequence comes from Enteractinococcus sp., assembly GCA_036516115.1. Classification (GTDB taxonomy): domain Bacteria; phylum Actinomycetota; class Actinomycetes; order Actinomycetales; family Micrococcaceae; genus Yaniella. Next base: position 62,847 of record DATBUL010000057.1, read on the forward strand.
TGCTGACGGTCAAGAATTCAGCGTCACCGGTACGTTGACCGGGCCAAAACAAGTTGAGAAACTTGTCGGGATCAACGCGTATGAATTCGAAGTGGCCATCGCCGATCACATGCTGGTCTTGGAGTACCAGGATCGCCCCGGTGTTATCGGTACCATGGGGATGCAGCTGGGTGATCGCAATATCAACATCGCCACTATGGACGTCGCGCTACGCCACGACGGTGCCAAGGCCCTGGCCGTTCTCACGCTGGACTCGGCGCTGCCGGCAGGACTCATGGATCAAGTCGGCGAAGCCATCCACGCAGCCAAGACCGCCGAGGTTGATTTGGAGGAAACCGGACGGTGAGTAATACCTACTACCTGACCACGGCCATCGCCTACCCCAATGGCGAGCCCCACATTGGCCACGCCTATGAGTACATCGCCACCGATGTCATGGCACGGTTCAAACGATTAGACGGTTATGATGTTCGCTTCCTGACCGGCACCGATGAACACGGTCAGAAGATGCAGCAAACTGCGCATCAAGAAGGCATCACTCCCATGGAACTTGCCACCCGGAATGCGGGCATGTTCCAAAAGATGGATGACGACGTCCTCGATATCTCCTACGATCGGTTTATTCGCACGACCGATGCGGATCATAAAGCTTCGGCCCAAGAAATCTGGCGACGCATGGAAGCCGCCGGCGATATCTACCTGGACACGTATGCGGGATGGTATTCGGTACGCGATGAACGCTTCTTCGCTGACGATGAGACCCACATTAATGATGACGGTGTCCGGATTGCTACAGAAACCGGTACCGAGGTCACCTGGACCGAAGAAGAATCCTATTTCTTCCGGCTGTCTAAATACGCGGACAAACTTTTAGCGCACTACGCAGAGAATCCGGATTTCATCGCGCCCCAAACCCGGGCCAATGAGGTTATCCGATTCGTCGAGGGCGGTCTGGAAGATCTGTCGATCTCCCGGACATCATTTGACTGGGGCATCCCGGTCCCAGAGGCCACCGACCCGGCGTTGAAAACCGATAAGCAGCACGTCATGTACGTATGGGTCGATGCCCTAACGAACTACATCACCGGGGCAGGATTCCCGGATGACGGTCACGAACTGAAACGGTATTGGCCCGCCGATTTGCACGTCATCGGCAAGGACATCTCCCGGTTCCACTGCATCTTTTGGCCCGCGTTTTTGATGTCGGCTGGCATTGAGTTGCCACACCGCGTGATGATCCACGGCTTTTTGACCAACGAGGGCGAAAAGATGTCGAAGTCGTTGGGTAACGTTGTCCACCCCGCAGACTGGGTGCAACGTTATGGCCTCGACACCGTGCGCTTCTTCTTGCTGCGCGAATTCCCATTTGGCGCCGACGGCTCCTACTCCCACGACGGGGTGGTGCGGCGCAAGAATGCCGATTTGTCCAATAACCTGGGCAACTTAGCGCAACGTAGCCTGTCCATGGTTTACAAAAACTGTGCCGGGCAAGTGCCACAACCCGGTGAGCTCACGGGCCAGGATCAACAGATCCTGGCCGATGCCGCACAACTGTTGGACACCTGGCGGTCGTATTTTGAAAAACAAGACTTCTATCGCGCGCTTGGTGGCGCATGGAAAGTTTTGGACGACACGAATAGCTATTTTGCTGAACAAGAGCCCTGGGTCTTGCGGAAAACCGACGAAGCCCGCATGCAGACCGTGCTGTGGGTCACGCTCGAAGTCGTCCGTCGCATCGCCTTGCTCATCCAGGCTGTCATGCCAGAATCCGCAACGAGACTGCTCGATGCCTTGGGCGTCGAAGCCTCTGGGGATGCAGGCAAAACCAACGACTCCGGTGAGGGGCCGCGGTCTTATGCCGCATGGGATGAGCAACTGACACCTGGAACAGCAATCGACAAGCCCACGCCGGTATTCCCACGCCACGAAGAAGAAGACTAAGAAGGTGGAGCATTGAGCCAAAACGTATTAGATCTCGCCCTGATTCCCGGCGATGGCATCGGACCAGAAGTCACCGCTGAGGCACTTAAAGTACTCAAGGCAGCCATCGGTGACGACAACGTCAAGACCACCGAATACGGCCTGGGCGCGGAGCACTGGCTAGCAACCGGTGAAACGCTGCCCGATGCAACTTTGGACGCCATTCGTGGGCACCAAGCCATCTTATTCGGTGCCGTCGGGGCCGCGCCAAACGATACCCGGATTCCATCCGGGTTATTAGAACGTGAGATCTTACTCAAACTGCGTTTTGCTTTCGACCACGCCGTGAATTTCCGCCCGTCGGTGCTCTACCCCGGGGCAATCTCGCCCTTGGCCAATCCAGGCAACATTGATTTCGTGGTATTCCGTGAAGGCACCGAGGGTCTCTACGTTGGTAACGGTGGTTCCATGCGCACCGGTACTCAGCACGAAGTCGCCAATGAGACCTCTGTGAATACCGCCTATGGTGTCGAACGTGTTGTCCGGGCAGCCTTTGAATACGCTCAGAACCGCGAACGCAAACACGTCACGTTATTGCATAAGCACAACGTGTTAGTCCACGCCGGTCATCTGTGGAATCGTATCGTCAACGAGGTTGGCCAAGAATTCCCCGACGTCACCCACGACTACCTCCACGTGGATGCGGCAATGATCTTTTTGACCACCGAGCCCAGCCGTTTCGATGTCATCCTGACCGATAACATGTTCGGCGATATCGTCACCGACCTGGCCGCCGCGGTTACCGGTGGCATCGGCTTAGCGGCCTCGGGCAACCTGAATATTAACGGCACCGCACCGTCCATGTATGAACCGGTCCACGGCTCGGCCCCCGATATCGCAGGCCAACAAAAAGCCGACCCCACCGCAGCAATCCTCTCGGCAGCCATCTTGTTAGAGCAAGAAGGCTATGCAGATGCAGCACTGCGGGTTAATAAGGCAGTATGGGAAGACCTCGCAGCAAGGGACACCACCTCTCGCACGACCCAAGAAATCGGCGACGCCATCGCAGCGGCACTCTAAATGCGATACCGGTAGTTTTTGAAGAATTTTCGCCCGGCAGGGCCGGCAGAAAGGTCAATCATGGAATTTCAGTACCAAGCTCATCCGAATCCACTCGCCGAAGCCGAACGCGCTGAAGTCTTGGCCAACCCAGGATTTGGTCAGTACTTCACCGATCACATGGTGACCATTGAATGGACCGCTGACGTCGAAGGCCAAAATGCCGCATTCGAAGCTGGCGAATACCTTAAAATGGTCGGGGACTGGTCGGATGCTCGAGTCGAGCCCTTCGGCCCACTCTCGCTGAGCCCTGCTGCCGCCGTATTACATTACGCCCAGGAAATCTTCGAAGGCCTCAAAGCCTACCGCCACGACGACGGGTCCATCTGGACGTTCCGACCCTACGCTAATGCGGCACGTATGAATCGATCGGCCCACCGCATGGCTATGCCACAGCTGCCGGAAGATATGTTCGTCAAAGCGCTCGAAGAGCTCATGGCTCGCGACCGGGCCTGGGTGCCTAATGGTGAAGGACAATCCCTTTACCTGCGGCCCTTCATGATCGCCACAGAAGCATTCCTCGGCGTGCGACCAGCACGTAATTTCAACTTCCATGTCATTGCTTCACCTGCCGGCAACTACTTCGGTGGGGAACTCAAACCCGTCAGCATCTGGGTCTCACGTGACTTCGCACGGGCCGGCGAAGGCGGCACCGGAGCTGCGAAATTTGGCGGGAATTATGCCGCCTCACTCGCCGCCCAGCTGCAAGGCTCCTCTCGTGGCCACGATCAGGTCATTTTCCTGGATCGCAGCCCGGACGATTCGCTCGAAGAGCTTGGCGGCATGAACGTGTTCTTTGTGACCAAGGATCATCAGCTCATCACGCCGAAACTGACCGGAACCATCCTGGAAGGCATAACGCGGGATTCGATCCTGCAACTGGGCAAAGACCAGGGCCTCGAGGTTCAAGAGCGTCGTATTACCTTCAATGAATGGAAAGACGGCGTTGCCTCAGGTGACATCCAGGAAGTCTTTGCTTGTGGCACTGCTGCGGTGATCACTCCTATCGGTCAGGTCGCTGATCGTGAGGAAGTGCATACCACCCCATCTACCGACTTCCCGGTCGCCAATGCCCTTCGCGACCGTCTGGTTGGTATTCAGACCGGCCAGGAGGAAGACACTCACGGCTGGATGCATCGCCTAGCCTAAGCCGATCCACGCTAAGACAGGGGAGTACCCATGCGCATTGCGCGTTTTGTCCATCGAGACGATTTCCACTACGGCGTCGTGCAAGACGACACGATCACCGTGTTGGCGAATGATCCACTCTATGCCGGGATCGTGCCCACCACTGAGACGTTGAAACTCGACGACGTACGGTTAGTCACCCCGATTTTGCCGCGTTCCAAAGTGGTTGGGGTCGGACGAAACTGGCAAGCCCACGCTGAAGAGCTCGGCAACGAAGTCCCCACCTCACCGCTATTATTCTTCAAACCCAATACGGCGGTAGTCGGTCCAGATGAGCCCGTCATGCTGCCCGATTGGACCGAAGAAGTCTCCTATGAGGCAGAATTGGCCGTCGTCATCGGGCGGATCGCCAAAGATGTGCCGGTAGACCGGGTGGATGAAGTCATCTTTGGGTATACCGTGGGCAATGACCTGACCGCTCGCGACGTCCAGCGCGCCGAAGACCAATGGGCACGGGCCAAAGGCTTTGACGGCTCATGCCCACTGGGGCCATGGATCGAAACCGAACTCGATCCGGATGCCGTGCAGATCCGGTCTTGGGTCGATGGGGAGTTACGCCAAAACGGTAACACCGAAGACATGGTCTTTGACGTCCGCACCCTCGTGTCCTACATTTCCGAGGCATTCACGCTGCTACCGGGCGACGTGATCCTCACGGGCACCCCGGCTGGCGTGGGCACTATCTATGATGGCCAGACCGTGGAATGTGAAATCGAAGGCATTGGGACACTGGCCACCACAGTGCGTCGCCCCACAGTTGGCTAACCGCCTGAAACACAGTCACGAGGACACCGGGACATATTGAGTCGCGCTAGACTTGGCAGTCATGAGCGAGCTTCGTAATCCTGACGATATTCCAGCAGTTCCAGCCGACGCCGAGGTGCGCGTGCGCTTTGCACCCTCACCAACCGGTACTCCGCACGTTGGACTGATCCGAACCGCCCTGTTCAACTGGGGCTGGGCCCGCCACACCGGCGGCAAAATGATCTTCCGCGTCGAAGACACCGACGCCAAACGCGACTCCGAAGAGTCCTATCAACAACTCTTAGATGCCATGGACTGGATGGGTATCGATTGGGACGAGGGCGTTGAAGTCGGCGGACCGCACGAGCCCTACCGTCAGTCTCAACGCGGTGAGATCTACCAAGAGGTCATCCAGAAACTCAAAGACGGCGGGTTCATCTACCCGTCCTACACCACCGCTGAAGAAACCGAAGCACGCCACAAGGCAGCTGGCCGCGACGTCAAACTCGGCTATGACGGCTACGACCGGCACCTTACCGAGGAACAAATCGCAGCGTTTGAAGCTGATGGCCGCAAACCCGTGTGGCGACTGCGCATGCCAGATCATGACATCGCCTTCAACGATATCGTGCGTGGTCCAATCAACTTCAGTGCCGGATCGGTTGCCGACTTCGTCGTCGTTCGTGCCGATGGCTCCCCGCTCTACACGCTGGTCAACCCCGTCGACGACGCGCTGATGGGTATCACCCATGTGCTACGCGGTGAAGACTTGTTGTCTTCGACCCCACGCCAGATCGCGCTCTATGGTGCTCTGTACGCGATTGGTGTCGCCCAGTACCAGCCCGAATTTGGACACCTGCCCTATGTGATGGGGGAGGGCAATAAGAAACTGTCCAAGCGAGATCCGCAATCCAGTCTCTTCCACCACCGCGAGAACGGCTTCATTCGCGAGGGTCTGCTGAACTATTTAGCCCTGTTGGGCTGGTCGCTGTCCGCGGATGAAGACATCTTCACTCCGGATGAGTTCGTCGCCAACTTTGATATTCACAACGTGCTGGCCAACCCGGCACGTTTCGATGAGAAAAAAGCCATCGCCATCAACGGGACGCACATTCGTAAATTGGCTGCCGAAGACTTCCGCGACCGTCTCATCCCGTATTTGCAAGACCGCAACCTGGTTGGCGAAGAGCTCACGGATCGTCAATACGAGATCCTCACCCAGGGCGCACCCTTAGTCCAGGAACGCGTCCACCTGTTGGGAGAAGCCGCAGACATGCTGGCCTTTTTGTTCACCGACACCGTTGAAGTGGAACAAGGTGCGATGAAGGGGATGCCACAGAACCTGGCGGAGGTCCTCACGGCAGCCGAGAATGTGCTTGCTGATCTGGAAACCTGGGATTTAGAATCCATTGAAGGCGCCCTTCGTACCGCGCTGATCGATGAACTGGAACTGAAACCACGTCACGCCTTCGGCCCGGTGCGCACCGCAGTCTCCGGCCGTCGAGTCTCACCACCACTGTTTGAATCCCTGGTCATTCTGGGCCGCGAGAAAGCCCTGGAACGCATCAGCCAATTTAAGGCCGCACAATCTTAGTCCAAGCCGTTTTATTCGATGTCGATGACACCCTGGTCAACCTGGCTGGGGCTCAGCATGTTGCCTTCCGGCAGCAGCTGACCACCCAGTTCGGCGACCGGGTGTCATCACATCCGGCCATGGCGGTGGCCGCAGCGGCCTTTGTCCACGACCCAAAGGATTACTACAACTCCTACATCAACGGGCACATCAGTTTCGGCGAACAGCGCCTGGCGCGAGTCCTCGACGCCATGGAGATCCTGGAGCTCGACGGAGAACCCGATGAGGAGTTATGGGTCCTTGGCTATGAGGACATTGTCTCGCGGCACTGGAAGCCCTTTGACGACGTTCCACCGCTGTTGGAACGTCTTGACCAGTTGGGTATCGCCTATGGGGCGGCCACGAATAACGTGACCGATTATCAGGCCTATAAGCTCGAACAAGCTGGACTGCCTTTCGATGTGGTGATCGGGACCGATATCACGGGGAAACCCAAACCGCACGCGTCGATGTTTCTCGAGGGCGCCCGGCAACTCGGTTCAGATCCTGAAGCCACGCTCATGATCGGCGACGACGTCATCAATGATGGTGTTGGCGCACGCGATGCGGGCCTGATTTCAGTGCTTGTTGACCGCGATAATTCACGTGAACATCCGGATCGCGTGTATAAACTGGGTTCCCTGAGTGATGTTCTGCACATTCGGTCCCTGCATTTTGACAACAACAAAAATTAGGGTAAAGTTATCTCTCGTTGCGCAAGGCGCGGCAAAGCCAATGGGGTATGGTGTAATTGGCAACACAACGGTTTCTGGTACCGTCATTCTAGGTTCGAGTCCTGGTACCCCAGCGATTTCTCTGACGAGGAATTACTTGCTGCCTTTTCGGTAGCGAGGCCCCATCGTATAGCGGCCTAGTACGCCGCCCTCTCACGGCGGTAGCACGGGTTCGAATCCCGTTGGGGTCACAGTAGGCGACATGCATTGAATCTAATGCATGTCGTTTTTTGTTTCCCCTGAAAAGTTCTTCTTTCCTGCTGTGCTCGAGCGTTGTGCTCACGCCAACGGTGAGCACAACGTCGAGCCGAAGTATCTGCTACTCAACCTTCGCATGACCTGATGGTCGGCTTCTTTCCCAGACGACCCTGACCCTGTGCGGTGCCTACGTGGCCAATGAACCGGGGATACCGGTGCATTGCTGAGGTATCTGATTCCCACGTGTGAGGGTTCGCCTCACCATGCTGCCCAGCGGGGGTCTGGCTGCAGCAATTGATGCGTACATTTGCAAAAACTTCAGTGGAACTTATTGACGAGTGACGAGATCTATGTCACAGTAGCTGTAACCTGAATCACCTCTCAGGTTTGTTCACTGGCGAAAAGGAATCCGATGAAAAACTCACACAAGATATGGCTTGGGGTCACGGCTGCCTCGGCGTTGGTGCTTGCCGCGTGCGCGCCCACCGATGCTGGGGCCGAGAGCGACTCAGAGGGCGGCGAAGCAGCGGTTGAATCCGTTGATGTCGCAATCATTACTTCAACCACCGGCCCACTGGCTGGGTACGGTGCACAATATATTGACGGCCTGGAAGCGGGCCTGGACTACGTCACAGACGGAACCAACACCATTGATGGCATTGAGATTAACCTGATCTACGGCGACGATAAGGGCGACCCAGATACAGCGGTCCAACTCGCCAAGGAACACATCGGTGCCGGGGTCAATATCATTGCCGGAACAGCAGTCTCCGGGATATCCACCCAGCTGGCCGAACAGGCTGAGCAGAATAAAATCCTTTACATCTCCGGTCCGGCCGCCACCGACGCGGTGACCGGTGTCAACGATTACACGTTCCGTTCCGGCCGACAGAGCCAGCAGGACGTGGCCACAGCCGGTACCTTCCTCGATACCCTCGAAGACAGCAATGTCGTCGTCTACGCCCAACAGAACGCGTTTGGTGAAGGCAACGTTGCCGCCGTCGAACAGATTCTGGGTGCCGAAGGTGCCAATGTTGACAGCGTTTTGGTTCCCGAAGATGCCACAGAATTTACTGCCTTCTCCCAACAGGTATTAGACGCTTCTCCGGATCTGGTCTTCGTGGCATGGGCCGGAGCAACTTCGGGCAGCATGTGGCAGTCGTTATCCCAGCAAGGGGTCTTTGAAGATGTTCCGGTGGTGACCGGTTTGGGTGATGAAGCAACCTATGGGGCGTTTGGTGAAGCATCCGAAGAAATTAGCTTCTTGAACCACTATTTTGCTGGCGCCCCCGATAACGAGGTCAACGACGCGATGCTGGAGTACCTGGAGGCTGAAGGTAAAACTGCCGACCTCTTCACTCCGGATGGTTTCGTTGCAGCACAAATGATCGCTGAAGCAGTCTCCAAGGGCCAAGGCGATGTGGAAGCCGCGAAAGAGGCTCTTGAAGGCTTCACCTTCGAAGGTCCGAAAGGTACGACGACCGTCCGTGCCGAAGACCACGCACTCATCCAAGAGATGTACCAGGTCAAGCTCGTGGCCGACGGTGATGGCTTCGTTCCTGAACTGGTCAACACGGTCGATGGGGAGCAAGTTGCTCCTCCAGTAGTGGAGTAGGTGCCCACGATGTCTGAAGTCTCGCCCGTATTGTCCGTCGAACAACTCGGCCTCCAAATTGGAGGTGCAAGGATCCTGAGTGAAGTCAATCTGGAAGTCACCAAAGGTGAAATCATCGGGGTGATCGGTCCCAACGGGGCCGGCAAGACCACCCTGTTCAACACCATCTCCGGGGTATTAGTGCCCACGGAAGGCACGGTGTCGCTGTTTGGCAAAGATGTGACCACCTCTCCGATTCGCCAACGGGCACGGGCGGGACTTGGACGCACCTTTCAGACTTCCAATCTGTTCCCTCGGCTCACGGTGTTAGAAAACACTCGCATTGCAGCCCAAGTGGTGCTGGGTGGCAGTCTGTCCATGCTGAAATTTCCCAGTAGGACAGATCAAGCCACCAAGGTAGCCAAAGAATGCCTCGACCGCGTCGGGCTGGCACACCACCTAGACACCTACGCCGGCGACCTATCGCACGGCGATAAACGCAAACTCGAGATCGCCGTGTTGCTGGCAACCAACTCGTCCATCGTGCTCCTTGATGAGCCAATGGCCGGGGTCGGTTCCGGCGACGTGCCCGGTCTCACCGAAATCATTCGCACTTTGCACCGCGAGAGCGGCGCAACCGTCCTTTTAGTCGAGCACCATATGGATGTGCTCCTGGGACTCGTTGAAAAGGTAGCAGTTATGCACCACGGCACGATCATCGCATTCGACACCCCGCAACGCATCATGGAAAATCCCACGGTGCAGCAGGCCTACCTAGGGGTGGGAGCATGACCGACACGATCTTAGAAGTCACCGGGCTCCAGGCCCACATTGCCGGGCAACAGGTGGTCGAAGAGGTCACGTTCAACGTACCGGCACACGGTATTACAGCGGTCCTGGGACGAAACGGAGTCGGTAAGACCAGTACCCTCAAGGGCATCATGGGACTGATCTCTCGAAAAGGCAACGTCAGATTCGCCGGGGATCGGATTGATCATTTACCCACCCACAAAATTGTCCAGCGCGGTTTGGGGTATGTCCCAGAGGACCGAGAGGTCTTTTCCAAACTCACGGTTGAAGAAAACCTCCGACTGGCCGAGCGCGACAAACAACCACAACGCGAACTCGTCGAAACACTCTTTCCTGACCTGGTGCCACGCAAACAACAAATGGCCGGCACCCTATCGGGCGGGCAACAGCAAATGGTCTCCCTGGCCCGAGCACTCATTAATGCCAATAAGTTATTGCTCGTCGATGAGCCGACCAAGGGGCTGGCACCCAAGGTTGTCAATGAAGTCACCGAAGCACTCCGCCAGGCTTCGACCCAGTTCCCGATGCTATTGGTCGAACAAAACTTAGAAGTCGTCCGTGAATTAGCAGACGGGTGCATTGTGATCGATAGCGGACGAGTCGTACACGTCGGAGATGCCAAGACCCTGCTGGCTGATGAACAGCTCACTCAGAAATTACTCGGCGTCCACGTTGAGGAAGAAAGCGAGGTCGTGTCGTGAGTACGGTCATTCTCTTACTCTTTACCGGTATCGGTTTGGGCGCCCTATACTTCTTGGTCGCCAGTGGCCTGTCGTTGATCTATGGTCTGATGCACGTATTGAACTTCGCACACGGGGTCTTTCTTACCCTGGGAGCCTATCTCGGGTGGATGATGGCGATGAAAATCGGCACCACCTCCTGGAGCGGGTTCCTCTTATCCCTGCTGATTGGGGCGGTGGTCGGGGGTGTCTTTGCTGCCCTGACCGAACTGTTTCTGATTCGGCCGCTGTATGAACGACACATTGAACAAGTCCTGGTGACCGTCGGTCTCGCGCTGGCATCGGTCGCCCTGTATGAAGGCATATGGGGCAGCGACCCGATCAACATCTCAGGCCCGGCCTGGCTCGGACAGGTGACATCCATCTTTGGAGCACGAGTCCCCAATAAGGTCTTTGTCATGATCATCGCCGGGGCACTGGTGTTATTGGCCATGGTGCTCTTCCTGCAAAAGACGCGCTACGGCATGATCATCCGTGCCGGAGTCGAAAATCGGCAAATGGTCACCGCCCTGGGCATCGACGTGCGAAAATCTTTCACCGTGGTCTTCACGATCGGTGGTGCCGCAGCCGGCATCGGCGGGGTACTGGCCTCACAATACTTCACCTACATCTCACCGCACCTAGGCCAGACGTTGCTGATCTTCGCATTTATCGTCACGGTCATCGGTGGCTTGGGTTCCCTCGCCGGAGCAGCAGTTGCCGCCGTACTCGTGGCCGTGTTGCAGCAATTTGCAAACTATTACATTCCAGGCACCCCGGGTGACTTCGTGGTGGTGCTGCTGTTAGCGGTGGTGCTGCTCTGGCGGCCAACAGGACTCATGGGGAAGAAGGCATAACGATGCGTATACAACTCAAAACATTGTGGCCCTGGGCTCTGGGAGCGGTGTTTATTCTGTTCCTGGCACTGCTGCCCGTACTGGCCATCTATATTCCGGGAATCTTCCCCGGCCCCAGCTACACACCCGGCACCCTGCAGCTGCTCGCCTCAGCCCTAGTCTTCGCAGCGGTCGCCCTGTCCTACAACCTCTTACTCGGCAGTGCCGGGCTGCTGTCCTTCGGACACGCACTGTATTTTGGTGCCGGCGCCTATGGGCTCGGCGTGATTCTGCGCAATACCGGACTCAGCTTCTGGCCGGCGATCTTCATCGTCGTTATCGGCGTACTGCTCCTAGCCGTGGCAACCGGCGCGGTTAGTTTACGGGTCACCGGCATCCCGTTTGCTATGGTCACCCTCGCCTTCGCCCAGGCCGGTTCGGTATGGGTGCGCCGCAACGCCTCGGTCACCGGCGGCGAAGAAGGACTTTCCCTGAACGTGACCAATGTTCCCGACCAACTCGTGGGCGTAGTGAACATGAAATACATGTACTGGCTGGCTCTAGCCCTGGTGGTCTTGGTTTATGCGGTCGTATTGTGGGTCGATAAATCCCGCGTCGGACACATCGCCGCGGCGACCCGCGAAAATGAGCTGCGCGTCAACGTGTTGGGCTTGCCCCCGTTCAAAGCCAAACTCTTGCTGTTTGCCTTGGCTGGCGTGCTGGCAGGCCTCAGTGGCATTGTCTATATGGTGGTGCAATCCGGCACGGTCCCACGCTCGGTGTCAGCAGACTTCACCATCACCGTATTAGTCATGGTGGTCCTTGGTGGGGTAGGTTCCCGCTGGGGAGTCATCATCGGCGCAATCGTCTACACCCTGCTCAATCAACGCCTGACACTTTTGGCCCAAGCCGACTTCGTAGAAGGACTCCCCGGCATCTTGCGGATCCCACTGTCTGAACCGATGTTCATCCTGGGAGTCATGTTCATTCTGGTCGTGATGTTCTTCCCCGGCGGCATCGCCGGCGCAGTACAATCCATCCCACGACGCAAGAAACCAGCCAAGCGCAGCGTCAAAGAACCCGATAGCCCCTTAACCACCGAAGAGGTCACCGATGAGCGACAATATTCACACACTGGGTGACTGGATCACCGACCGTGCGCTCGCAGACCCCCAGAAAGTGGCCATCGACGACCGTGGCGTGACCATTACCTATGCGATGCTCGATGAACGCATCACGAAGTTGGCCGATCAGCTCATTGCGGCCGGCTACCGAAACGGCGAGCGCATCGCCACGGTTGCAGGCAACAGTATTGATATGGTCGTGGTGTTCTTTGCCTGTGCCAAGGCGGGACTCGTGCTGGTCCCATTATCTTGGCGACTCACCGCAACAGAACTGGCTGAATTGATCACCCGGAGTCAAGCATCTCTGCTGCTGACCGAGGACGAATTCGCCACGCTTGCCACCGAAGCCAAAAAACACGCCGGATCGGCTGTGCCGATTGTTGAGCTGGGCAGTGAGGGCATCGAAACGTGCGTACCGGCCCCCATGCAGGACCGCCAGACACTGCCGGCGTGGCGCGCGGTCGTTGATGATGACCCCGTGTTGTTGATCTTCACCTCGGGCAGTGAGGCCGCACCCAAGGGTGCGTTATTGAGCCACAAGAATTGTTTCTGGACGAACCTGTCTCTTGGGCGAGCGAGCAATTTTGGGAGCGACGACATTGCGCTGTGCATGCTGCCGCAATTCCATGTTGGTGGTTGGAATATCTACCTGTTACTGAGCCTGTGGATGGGAGCCACGTGCGTTTTAGAACGGACCTTCAACCCCACTCGAGTCCTGCGACTGATCGAAACGCGCGGCATCACCGCCATCATGGGGGTCCCCACCCAGTACGTGATGATGTCCAAAGATCCACTCTTCGACGAAGTTGAGCTGTCATCATTGCGCGTGGCACAAGTTGGTGGAGCAGCCACCCCGTCCGAGATTATTCAACGCTGGCAAGACCGCGGGGTCGAACTCGCCCCAGCCTACGGGCTGACCGAGGCTTCACCGAACGTGCTATACACCCCGGCCGGTGACCCACAGGCGGGCATGATCCCATACCCGAACATCAACGTGCGGATCGCAGGAAGCACCGAGCACGACGCCGGTGAGCTCCAAGTACACGGCCCAGGAGTCTTCCTTGGCTACGACGGGGATGCCACCCGCACCGCAGCAGCGTTCACTCATGATGGGTGGTTGCGCACCGGGGATATGGCCGAACGAACCCACGGTGGGGGTTTTCGGATCGTGGGCCGATCCAAGGACATTTTCATCTCCGGGGGCGAGAACGTGGCCCCCGCCGAAGTCGAACGCGTCCTAGCCGCCCACCCCTACGTTGACGAGGTCGCCGTCGTCGGCATGCCAGATCCGGTATGGGGTGAAGTCGGCTGCGCCTTTGTGGTGTTGACCCCGGAAGGTCTAGCGGCTCACCGCACAGCACAGCAGCCCTTAGCCCTGGCAGTCGTGATCAGAGCTCACGCCGCGAAATCACTTGCGGCATTCAAGGTCCCAGCACGTGTGAAGTTCGTCGCAGAACTTCCCCGCATCAGTATTGACAAAGTTGACCGGCGGCAACTGACCGCCGAAGCAGTAGCGTTTAGCGAAGGAGTACAGGTGTCATGACCGACATGTTTTCACGTGTGGGAGAGCCGGTGGCTCCCGAAGAAACACCTGTGGAGTCTGCCCAGGGCAAACCGCTGACCAAACGCGGTGCCGCAACGCGAGCCAAACTGCTCGAAGCAGCAGAAGTCGTTTTCCAGGAACACGGCTATTATGAAGCCTCGATCGTCAAAATTACCGAACATGCAGGCGTCGGGTTGGGCACGTTCTACCTGTATTTTGATAGCAAACAGGCGATCTTTGAAGCACTCGTGGCGGATCTGAACCGTCGCGTACGACACTCCATGAGTCAAGCGATGGCACAGGCCACGAATCGTCTGGAAGCAGAACGCGCTGGGTTCGCCGGTTTCTTTGCGTTCACCGCCAAACACCCAGCACTCTACCGAGTCATTCGAGAAGCCGAATTTGTGGTTCCGGCGGCCATGCGACGCCACTACGAAAAAATCACCGAAGGCTACGAAGCCGGGCTGCGACGCGCCGCGGCCCAAGGCGAGATTGATGACGGCCTCGACCCCGAGATTGCTGCTTGGGCTTTGATGGGCATCGGTGAGTTGCTCGGCATGCGCTATATCCTGTGGGAACACGACGGGGTGGCAGACGGTATGACGCCGCAACGACTCGATCAAATGATGCACTTTATTAACAACGCGCTGGCACCAAGGCAAGGAGAATCCGCATGACCGACCTGACAGGAAAACACGCGGTGATCACCGGGGGAGCAAGCGGCATTGGTCGAGCCACTGCAAAGCACCTGGCTGAACTCGGCGCACGGATCACGATCGCTGATGTCAACCCTGAAACGACCCACAACGTCGCCGAAGAACTCAACGGCACCGCGTGGGTGGTGGATCTTTCGGATACCCACGCCCTGGAGAACCTGGCGCTCGATGCCGATATTCTCATCAACAACGCGGGAATCCAGCACGTGGCACCACTGACCGAATTCGATCCACAGTGCTGGCGACTCATCCACCGCATCATGTTAGAAACCCCATTTCTGCTCATCAGGGCGACCATGCCACACATGATTGACCGTGGCTGGGGACGCATCATTAATATTTCCAGCGTGCACGGGCTTCGTGCCAGCGCCTTCAAATCCGCCTACGTATCTGCTAAACACGGACTGGAAGGGCTTTCGAAAGTCACCGCACTGGAGGGCGGACCACACGGCGTGACCAGTAACTGCATCAACCCCGGTTACGTACGCACCCCGTTGGTCGAACAACAGATCGCCGACCAGGCCAAGGTCCACGGCATCGCCGAAAGTGATGTGATCGAAAAGATCATGCTCACCGAAAGTGCGGTCAAAGAACTCCTCGACCCCACCGAGGTGGCCTCCCTGGCCGGCTGGTTGGCCTCGGATGCCGCGCGCATGGTCACCGGTGCCTCATACACCATGGACGGCGGGTGGAGTGCACGATGAATAACACCATCCAAGAAATCCCGGTGGCCGGAGGTCACCTCACCGTCGGCACCTGGGGGTCACCCACCGCCGAACACACCGTGTTACTCATCCACGGCGTGACCGCATCCCACCGAGCCTGGGACGAATTCGCGCCACTCTTGGCAGCGGCCGGGTGCTACGTGGTCGCCCCCGATCTACGAGGTCGGGGCCGCAGTGCGAGTCTGCCGGGACCCTATGGCATGCAACAACACGCCGATGACATGGCAGCAGTGCTTGCCGCCCTGGGCATCCGCCAGACCACCGTCGTGGGGCATTCCATGGGCGGGTTTGTGGGGATCACGTTTGCCCACCGCCACCCTAATCTGGTGACACACCTGGTCATGGTGGATGGGGGACTGCCCTTGAGCGTTCCGGTGGGACTGGATGCCGATGAGGTCATTCAACTCATCCTGGGGCCAACCGCCGAACGTCTCGCTCGAACCTTTCGCTCGGTCGATGAGTACTTGGACTTTTGGCGTGCGCATCCTGGATTCTGCGATGCCTGGGAACCTCACTACGACGCCTATTTCGCATACGATCTTAACGGCAACGAGGGGAAGCTGTCCCCGGCAACCTCTTATGCTGCAGCACGAGAAGACACCGTGGATCTGGTAGCCGGCACCACCATCCTGCAAGCCCTGCACGAGACCTCAAAACCGGTGCTGTTCATTACGTGCCCGCGAGGGCTATTCAACGAGACGCCCGGGCTCTATGCGCCAGACCACCTCAAAGAACTCCTCACGACCTACCCGCAGGTGCGCCACGCGCGTATCGAAGATGTCAACCACTACAACATTGTGATGGGAAAGAAGGGTGCCGCCGAGCTGGCAGCCTTGCTCAAGGCCGAAGGGGTGCTCACCGCCTCGTGAGGCGCGACACCTAGTGTCGAATGGGACCACCGATCGGCACGGGCGCTACATGACCGGTTTCAGGTTGATCACGCAGTAATTGCAAGCCAACATCAACCAGCGAGGAGCGCGCTAACGTCGCCACGGAGTCTAATGGCATCCACGTGGGGTTCACGGTGTCGCCATTGACTTCGTGGCGCAGCGCCCCAGCAATAATGTGCACGTGATAAAAGATGCCAATATTTTGGTGGGCGTGCCCACGCCATGACTCACCGGCCGGGATCACCCGAGAATCGACACCCAAGAGTCGCTGAACTTCCGCGGTGTACCCGGTTTCTTCGTAAAATTCTCGCACAACGGTGTCAAGGGGATCTTCCAACAGCTCGACGCCACCACCGGGCAGCGTCCACGACACAGAGCCGTCACGGTGATGCACTTGGACTACGAGCAAAGCCTGCTGTTCAATACATAGGCCATAGGCCGCCAAGCGACGCGTCGATGAAGCATTCATGCCCATATCCTACCGGCCAAGCCACGGGCACGCCGTGCACCCTGACTCGACGCGGCTTAGGTTGGACAACATTGAGTACTGTAGAACCCATGCGTTCATCACCTGCCTACCACCGCACCGTCGGCGACCTTCACGAAGCCGGGATCTTGGAATTACTCCATGCCAGCTATCAAGGGCTCACCACCGCAGACCACGTGGTGGGACCCGGCGATGATGCCGCCGTCATTCCGGCGCCACGAGGTAAGTTTGTCATCGCCACCGACGCCATGAATGAAGGCCACCATTTTTTACGCACCTGGCCCTCTGGGGTCATCGATAATGGGTACTCCACCGGATGGAAATTGGCGGCACAAAACCTCTCAGACATGAACGCCATGGGTGCCGTGACCTCGGCGTTGAGCGTGTCGTTGGCCATGCCAGCCACGACGCCGGCAGCCTGGGTCTTTCACTTCGGTCGCGGCATTACCAATGCCTGTCGCTGGTTGGGTGCACCGCAAGCGGTCATCTCCGGCGGGGACCTTACCCGTGCCGACACGATCGCCACCGCGATCACCGCCACCGCAAACCTGGTGGCCGAGCCCGTGCTGCGTCAGGCCTCTGAGCCCGTGGACGGTTTCCGGCTCATTCATACCGGCAACGTCGGGACCTCACACGCCGGATTGGTGGTTGCCTCACAGGGCAGCACGCATCAGCTGCAACGCGATGAGCTCGAAGTATTGCGACTGTTCTTGCGACCACGACCAGCCTTAGACCAAGGCCCGAAAGTCGCCTCGGTGGTTTCGGCCATGATGGATGTTTCCGACAGTATCTACACAGACGCCGACCGGTTGGCCGCAGCCAACAACCTCTACGCCCATATCGATTCGGACTGGGTGGCAGCCAAAGCAGCACGCCTTGAACCCATCGCCGAACGCTATGACGCTGATGCCACGCAGTGGGTGCTGACCGGGGGAGAGGACTACGGGCTGCTAGCCGTATTGCATCCCCAGCTTGACGTGCCAACAGGATGGGAAAGCATCGGTCAGCTGACCAGTGAACCTCAAGAGCGACCGGAGGTCACCGGTTGGGATCACTTTTAGCCGTCGTATTCTAAGATTTTGCTCAATCGGTTTGCCGCGGTCACCACGGTCGCACCGTGATAACGTCCAGGATTCCGCGATAGTCGCTCAACCGGACCAGAAATCGAAATCGCAGCGATCACCGGTCCCGGCCCATTGCGCACCGGGGCAGAAACTGATGCCACCCCGGCTTCACGCTCACCCACGGATTGGGCCCAGCCCCGACGTCGCACCGACGCCAACGTGGCGGACGAGAAGGCTGCCTCTTGTAATCCACCGGCTAGCGACAAATGATCCTGCCAAGCTAATAGCACCTGGGCCGCGGAACCTGCTTTCATCGAGAACTCGGTGCCCACGGGAATTGAGTCACGCAAGCCGATGGGACGTTCGACCGAGGCCACGCACACGCGGCTTTGCCCATAAGCGCGGAAAATCTGTGCGGACTCACCGGTGGTTTCTCGCAACCAATTCAACACCGGTTCGGCCAGTGTCGTGAGTCGATCCGTGCCCGCAGCGGTGGCCAATTCGTTTAGTCGCTTGCCCAGCACATAGCGCGACAATTCATCGCGAGCCACAATGCGATAATGCATCAGTGCCGCAGCGAGCCGGTGCACCGTCGGACGAGCAATGCCCGTGGCCTCTACTAATTCCAACAGGGTCGCGGGTCCTTCCTCTAAACGGGACAGGATTTTCATCGAGCGATCAATCACTCCAACACCTGATGGATTCTCCATGCAGCACCTCAACCAATCGACCAAATATTTCAAACTATGATATCGTCGTCTCATCTATTGAGACACACTTGACGTGTCCTTGGCAAATTATTCTTTCAAGTGCGAGATTAAGTACCACGAGAATCTTTGGATCGGAAGAAAGTAGGAACAACTCCATGAGTACGCCACGAACTTTGGCAGAAAAAGTGTGGGATGACCACATTGTTGTTAAAGGAGAGCAGCAAGGAGACGTGAAAACTCCAGACCTGCTCTACATCGACCTACACATGGTGCACGAAGTGACGTCCCCGCAGGCTTTTGAGGGTCTGCGTCTGGCTGGACGTCAGGTGCGTCGTCCCGATCTGACCATTGGCGTGGAAGATCATAACGTTCCGACGATGAATATCAACGAGATGATCGCCGAGC
Source organism: Enteractinococcus sp. (assembly GCA_036516115.1). Classification (GTDB taxonomy): domain Bacteria; phylum Actinomycetota; class Actinomycetes; order Actinomycetales; family Micrococcaceae; genus Yaniella. The sequence goes on from DATBUL010000057.1 coordinate 81,985, forward strand.
CCACCTCGCGCAAACAGGTGGACGCGCTGCGGGCCAACGCCGAAGAATTCGGGATTCGTCTGCACTCGCTCGGGGACGCTGAACAAGGTATCGTCCACGTGGTCGGACCGCAATTAGGGCTGACTCAGCCCGGTACCACCGTGGTATGTGGTGACTCCCACACCTCGACTCACGGTGCGTTTGGTGCCCTGGCCTTTGGTATTGGCACCTCGGAAGTCGAACACGTTCTGGCCACCCAAACCCTGCCGATGATGCCCTTCAAAACCATGGCCATTAATGTCACCGGCACACTCAAACCCGGTGTTTCCTCTAAAGACATCATCCTGGCGGTCATCGCCAAGATCGGTACCGGTGGTGGCCAGGGCTACGTGCTGGAATACCGTGGTGAAGCCATCGAAGCGCTGTCCATGGAAGCACGCATGACCATTTGCAATATGTCGATTGAAGCGGGCGCTCGGGCCGGGATGATTGCCCCGGATGAAACCACCTTTGCCTACCTCAAGGGTCGTCCGCATGCTCCTGAAGGCGCCCAGTGGGATGAGGCGGTTGCGTACTGGAAATCCCTGCGCACCGATGAGGGCGCACAATTCGACGCGGAGATCACCATTGACGCCGATGAACTTGAGCCATTCGTGACCTGGGGGACCAACCCAGGTCAGGGAGTCTTTTTATCGGATGCCGTGCCTGCTCCGGAAGATTTTGATGATCCATCGGATAAGGCCGCCGCACAGCGGGCTTTGGACTACATGGGCTTAGAAGCCGGTACCCCGATGAAAGAGATTCCGGTCGATACAGTATTCCTGGGCTCCTGCACCAACGCGCGTATCGAGGATCTGCGCATGGCAGCAGCCGTGATCCAAGGCCGCGAAAAAGCCGAGAATGTGCGCATGATGGTCGTTCCCGGTTCGATGCAGGTCCGTTTGCAGGCCGAAGAAGAAGGCCTGGATAAAATTTTCAAAGACTTCGGTGCCGATTGGCGTTTTGCCGGGTGCTCGATGTGTCTGGGCATGAACCCCGACCAGTTAGAACCCGGCGAACGCGCGGCGTCTACGTCGAACCGCAACTTCGAAGGCCGTCAGGGCAAAGGTGGTCGCACCCACCTGGTCTCCCCGGTGGTCGCAGCAGCCACCGCTGTGCGCGGGACGCTGTCTTCCCCGTCGGATTTGGGCATCACCGACTACATCGTTGCCCCGAACTAACCTGCACCCACGATACGAAAGAGGCACAAGTTTATGTCATTGGAAAAATTCGTAACGCACACCGGTGTGGGCGTTCCACTGCGCGCATCCAACGTCGACACCGACCAGATCATCCCGGCGCATTTTTTGAAGCGCATCACCAAAACCGGGTTCGAAGACGCCTTGTTTTCCCGCTGGCGTAACGACGAAGATTTTATCCTGAATAAAGCGCCATACTCCACGGGTACCGTCTTAGTCACGGGCCCAGATTTTGGGACCGGTTCCTCGCGTGAACACGCCGTCTGGGCGCTGCGCGATTACGGTTTCAAAGCCGTTATTTCAGCACGTTTTGGCGATATCTTCCGTTCCAACGCTGGCAAACAGGGCCTGGTTGCCGCCCAGGTCGATCAGGCCGATATTGAGCTCCTTTGGAAAGAACTCGAAAACAACCCGGGGGCACAAGTTACCGTTGATCTGGAAAATCGACTCATTGAATGCGGCTCGATCTCCACGAGATTCCAAATCGATGACTACACCCGCTGGCGGTTAATGGAAGGCCTGGATGACATCGGATTAACGTTGCGCAACGAGGCAGATATCACCGAGTTTGAAAAAACCCGCCCAAGCTTCAAACCAAAAACGCTGCCGGCCAAACTGTCCGAGGTCTAAGGTTCGTCCCCTACAATAGGGGGCAGCCAAGTTGTCAGCGCATCGCCGCTGGTTTGTGAGCAACCTCGTGAAGGCGAGGTTTGGAGGGTAGAGCATCTATGGATCGAGTGTTGACCATACACGGAGGAAAACCTCTCAAGGGGTCAGTCGCCGTACGTGGCGCAAAAAACCTGGTACCCAAAGCCATGGTCGCAGCACTGTTGGGCTCCAAACCATCGGTGATACGCAACGTTCCTGAAATCAAAGATGTTGATGTGGTCACCGGCTTGCTCCGATTACACGGTGTCATCGTCGAACACGATAAAGCAGCCGGCGAGATCACGATGGATCCCTCCGGCCTGAAAACCGCCAATAATGCGGAAATTGATGCTTTCGCCGGAGACTCGCGCATTCCCATCTTGTTCTGTGGTCCACTCATGCACGCGATCGGGGCGGCCTTCATCCCCGATCTCGGGGGGTGTAAAATTGGCGACCGCCCAATTGATTATCACTTAGACGTTCTCCGCCAGTTCGGTGCCGAGGTGTCGAAAGAGCCAGGTGGCACCTACATTCGGGCACCCCATAAGCTCACCGGCGCCAAATTGGAGCTACCCTACCCCTCCGTGGGAGCCACCGAACAAGTCTTACTCACCGCGGTCAAAGCCGACGGAATCACCGAGCTCAAGGGTGCCGCCGTGGAACCTGAGATCCACGACCTGATCCACGTGCTGCAAAAAATGGGTGCCATCATAACCGTCCAAACTGACCGGACCATCCGCATCGAGGGTGTCCCGGAATTGGGCGGTTACAACCACATGGCGCTCAATGACCGCAACGAAACCGCCTCCTGGGCCACCGCCGCACTGGTGACCGACGGGGACATCTACGTCGATGGTGCAACACAGCGCGACCTGACGGCATTTTTGAACGTCTTTCGCAAAATCGGTGGCGATTTCGAAGTCTGCGATAACGGCATTCGGTTCTGGCGCGGGGGAGCTGACCTGAACCCGCTGGTATTAGAAACCGACGTGCATCCGGGCTTTATGACCGACTGGCAACAGCCCCTCGTGGTCGCTTTGACCCAGGCCGAGGGTGTCTCAATCGTGCACGAGACGGTATATGAAAACCGTTTCGGCTTCACTGATGCGCTCGTGCGCATGGGAGCATCGATCCAACTCCACCGCGAATGTCTGGGCTCAGTGCCCTGCCGATTCGGACAACGAAACTTCCTGCACTCAGCCGTCATCTCCGGTCCGGTAGAACTCACCGGAACCGATTTTGTCATCCCAGATTTGCGTGGCGGGTTCTCTCACGTGTTGGCCGCCCTGGCCGCCAAAGGCACGTCGCGCGCCACCGGTATCGGTATCATCAACCGTGGCTATGAGAAATTCTTCGAAAAACTCGAAGGTCTCGGCGCTGATATCGAAATTCCCGCTCACTAACACCTGGAGAACACCCACCGTGTCCTATACTCTGGGGCAGCGTGCCGTCTATGCGTCTGCGGCGTCTATCGTGCTGCCCATGAATATGCTCATGATGCGCCGCGACTGGCAGGGACAAGAAAACCTGCCCGACAGTGGCATGATCCTTGCGGTCAACCATATCTCGCACCTCGATCCATTGTATGTGGCCCACATGATCTACGTCTCCGGACGCATTCCGCACTTCCTCGCCAAAAAAGAGCTCTTCGACGCCCCCGTCATTGGCAAAGCCCTGACCTGGATGAAACAAATCCCCGTCGATCGAGCCGGTCGCAGTATCGATTCGCTCAAAATGGCCGAAGAGGTGCTGGCCCAAAACGGCGTAATCATCATCTATCCGGAAGGCACGACCACCAAAGACCCCGAAATGTGGCCCATGGTTGGTAGGCTCGGTATGATACGCCTGGCGCTGTCCACAGGTGCCCCGGTGATCCCGGTCGGTCAGTGGGGCGTGCACGAAACACTGCCCAAAGGTGACAAGATTCCAAAAATCTTCCCGCGACGCACCTCCGCGATCCGGGTCGGCACGGAATCCGACATTGACTGGCTACGCGCCATGGACCAGCCCACCACCCAGGACCTGGCCGTCGCCACCGAACAGGTCATGGGAGAAATTACCGACCTAATGGCACCATTACGCGGCGAAACCCCACCGAAACAGCGCTATAACCCGGCAAAAAAACGCTAAGGAGTCCAATGACCACCGATCACGTAACCGTGGCAATCCTTGGTGCTGGGTCGTGGGGGACGACATTTGCCAAAGTATTAGCCGACGCCGCCACTGAACGCGAAGAAACCATCGACATCCGCCTGTGGGCTCGTCGAGCCGAAGTGGTTGAAGACATCAATACCAACCACCTCAACACCGAATACCTCGACGACATTGTGCTGCCCGAATCCATCACGGCCACCGATGACGCGGTGCAAGCCGTAACCGGAGCGGAACTGGTGGTCGTGGCTGTCCCGGCGCAACAAGCCCGAGCAACGATTGCCAATATTGCTGAGCACATCGACTCAGAAGCGATCTTAGTGTCGCTGATCAAAGGGCTGGAACGCTCGACCCAGGCGACCATGTCGAAAGTCTTCGCCGAGGAACTCAACCTGCCACCCGAACAATTCGTGGTGGTCTCCGGGCCAAACCTCGCCAAAGAAATTGCCCGCCAAGAACCCACCGCGACCGTGGTGGCCTGTCACTACGAACCCACCGCAGAATGGGTCGCGGCAATGACGGCGTCATCCTACTTCCGGCCCTACCGCAACACAGACATCGTCGGGGTGGAAATCGGCGGGGTCGTGAAAAACATTAGCGCCCTGGCCGTGGGCCTGACCGACGGTCAAGGATTTGGTGACAATTCGAAAGCCTCGATCATTACCCGCGGACTCACCGAAACCACCCGATTGGCCTCCGCACTGGGAGCCCACCCCGACACGCTAGCCGGACTCGCCGGTCTTGGCGACCTGGTGGCAACCTGTGCTTCCCCGCTGTCGCGCAACCGAACGGCCGGGAAACTCTACGGCGAAGGCCACACGACCGACCAGGTCGTGAGCCAAATGCGCCAAACCGCCGAGGGGATCAAATCAGTCAGCGCGGTGGTAGCCCTAGCGCACTCAGTCGGGGTCGAAATGCCGATTTCCGAAGCCGTCAACGCCGTGGTCAACGGCACCATCGAAATCACCGATATCGCCCAGCTCCTGCTGGGTCGTGATCTGAAACCGGAGGCACGACTGTGACCAAAAACGTTCTCGTTCTATTCGGCGGTCAATCCCCCGAACACCCGGTGTCCATCGTGACCGCCGTGGGCGTGCTCAACGCCCTGGACCGCAATCATTACACCCCGATCCCGGTGGGCATCAACCAACACGGCGATTGGGTGCTGGCCGGAAAACACCAGCCGGACGACGCCGACTGGTCAGTGGCCACGCTGATCAACGAACGCCCAACGGCCACGACCCACACCACGGCACTGTCCGAAGATCTGCCCGAAGTGCCCGACACGACCACCCCGGTTGCGCTCCGCTCGGTCAATTCCATGACCCAGCTCATCGACGTCGACGGCAACGTCATCGCGCCCATTGATGTCGTGTTCCCAGTATTACACGGGCCCAACGGTGAAGACGGCACCGTACAAGGACTCTTTGAAACCCTCAACGTGCCCTATGTTGGTGCCGGGGTGCTGGCCTCAGCAGTGGGCATGGATAAACACTTCATGAAGATCGCCTTCCAACACGCCGGGCTGCAAGTCGGGCCGTGGGTCACGGTGACCAACACGGACTGGCAACATGACCGCACCGCGATCCTCGGCCAGATCGCCACACTGGAATTGCCACTGTTTGTGAAACCCGCACGCGGTGGCTCCTCGCTGGGCATCACCCGCATCACGATGCTGTCTGAACTGGAAGCCGCCATCGAACACGCCCGCCAATACGACACCAAGGTCATCGTCGAACAAGGCATCCTGGGTCGAGAGATCGAATGCGGGGTGCTCGACGGCGTCAACGGCACCACACCCAAGGCATCCTATCCGGGAGAAATCGTGGTCACCGACGACGACCAGGACTTCCAGTTCTACGACTTCACCGCGAAATACCAATCCGCCGACAGCGCTGAACTGTCCTGCCCAGCCAAGCTCGACGACGAAGTTACACAACAGGTCCGGACGCAAGCCGTTACCGCATTCCAAGCCGTCGACGCGGCCGGTTTATCCCGCGTGGACTTCTTTTACACCTACGACGGCGAATTGATCATCAACGAGATCAACACGATGCCGGGCTTCACACCCATCTCGATGTATCCACAAATGTGGCAGCGCACCGGGATCGAATACCCCGAGCTCATCGACACCCTTCTTGAACTGGCCCAACAGGGCAACTAGCGCTGGTCGGATTCCTGCGGGGCAACCCCTTCAGGAATGCGATCCTCCAAATCATCCACACCAGGTACCACCTGGGCATCCGCCGGATCCGTGCACCCACCATCGGCCTCAATCCGTGCGGCAGCATTGCCCACATCCACCATGACCGACGACGAGGACACACGCTCACCATCAAAGAGCACTTCCATGGCAGGATCTCGCCCATACGTGGTAATCCGCCAGTTGGAACCCTCTTCGCGAACTACCCAGTCCACGCCATTGGCTCCAACACACTCATCCGTGGTGGGCCCAGGTACTTCCACCCCACAACGAAACACGGCCACTGCAGGGTCACCCCACGCCGCGGTCGACTGGGAATCCGTACGACGACGCTCATGCCCGGCAATCTCCTCCGGCATCGCCACCATGGCCTGCGCACACTCCGGATTCGTGGCATCCGGGGCAACCTCAATACCAGCAACCACAGAAGTACAACCGGTCAGAGCTATACCAGCCACGGCAGCCAGTGCTGCACCACGGACAAAATGCGTTGTTTTCGACATACCCATAACCCTAAAACACTCCACCACGACCCCCGGACAGTTTTCGCCCCCGGCACCCACCCGCTCGAAGATTCGGCTCACCGCGTTGCGCGCGCCAAACGTGACAGCGGCCCGGCGCGATACTATGGTTGCAGGTGACGTAGACCTCGAAGGGGGTCCTACACGAAATGAACCATTATGACTGAAGTAACGCAACAACCTCAAAGCGCCGGTGCTCACCATGACCACGGGTCGGCCAAGCTTATCTTCAATTGGTTAAAACTTGCCGAATCGGCCCTCGGAAATAACTCCGACCGCCTCAATGCGATCAACATTTTCCCCGTGCCCGACGGCGATACCGGATCAAATCTTTATTACACGGTCGCAGCAGCCACCCGTGCGCTTGAGGACGTTGACCCCAACGCCTGCAGCGGGCAAGCGCTTGCCACCGCCGCGACCGCAGCCCTGGATCACGCCCAAGGTAACTCCGGCACCCTGATCGCCGTGATGCTCAACGCACTAGCAGAGCCCCTGTCCAAGGCGACACGACTGACCGCGCCCCTGCTGGCCCTGGGGCTGCAACGCGCCAGTGCGGCAGCCTGGGCGGCGCTATCAGACCCCCAGGAAGGCACCATGCTGACCATCCTGGATACCGCTGCGGCAACCGCTGCTAACTTCCGGGCCTCGATCGTCCAGCAGCCCGAAGATGCCCAAAACTCGCGCAAGACCCTCGGCGAAATGACATCGCGCATCGTCGAAACCACCTGGTTAGCGGTCGAAGAAACCGAAAACCAGCTCGCCCAGCTATCGGAAGCCCAAGTCGTAGACGCCGGGGCCACCGGGCTGCTCTTAGTCTTTGATGCGCTGCGCGCCACGGTACAGGGTGAATCGTTAGACCCAGAAATCTTAGAATCCATTCACGGCTTTCACGTGGCCCACCCACACGTCCACCAGGACATGGAAGTTGCCGAAGCCTACGAAGTCATGTGCTCGCTGCAACTGACCCCGCTGGATGCCGCCACCCTGCGCATTGGGCTCAACGAGATCGGCAACTCGGTCATCATGAGCCCGATCAACACCATTGAAGACGACGAAGGTCGTATCCGCTGGCGGGTCCATGTCCACGTGGCAGAGCCCGATGATGCGATGAAACTCATCCGGCCCCTGGGGGAGACCGAGAACCTGGCCATCACCCCGCTCCACGCCGGGCACAAGATCGACCCCGATTGCCACCCCGTAACAGAAGCCAGCCCAACAGAAAAACCCCTGTAGTGGACCCGTTCAATCAGCCGCTAGCACCATTGCTCGGAAACAAAACCGCCGAGCAATTTGCAAAGCACCTCGGGATCACCACCACCGGACAACTCCTGAACTATTTTCCCCGCCGCTATATTGAACGCGGGGAACTGACCCCCATCATCCAATTGCCCCTGGGGGAGCAAGTCACCGTCATCGCGCGCGTCCTGAGCGCTACGCGACGCCCCATGCGCTCCCGAAAGGGCTTCCTCGTTGATGTCACCGTCTCCGATGAGGCCTCTGACACCGGACTGCCCGGGACCCTCTCGATGGCATTTTTCAACGGCTGGGCAGCGGAACAACAACTCACGCCCGGCACGCTGGCCATGTTCCACGGCAAAACCTCGACCTACCGTGGCGAATTGACCCTGACCAACCCAGAATTTACGGTCCTACCCGAGGAACATGAACTCTCCGAGGCCGACCTGGCACCCATCCCGGTCTACCCGGCCAAAGCAAAACTGCCGTCCTGGACCACTCGTGCAGCCATCGAACTCGTATTGGACGCCATCAACTGGGCGGCCATCACAGACCCGGTCCCACCAGACTTCCTGGCGACCCTCGGCCAAGACCTACCGGCACTATCGGTGGCGTATCAACACGTCCACCGGCCCGAGGACCTGAGCCAAGCCCGGGCGGCGCGACGCAGATTTGCCGCCCAAGAGGCGCTCATTTTGCAAACCCTTCTGGCCCGACGACGACTCCGCAATCGGAGCACCATCCCTTCCACGGCGTATCCGCGTACCAACAACGGCATTCTGGCCCATCTGGACGCCCAATTACCCTTCGAGCTCACCGCCGGCCAGCAGGTGGCCGGAGCCGAAATCGCCGCCGAATTAGACTCCGAACACCCCATGTCCCGCCTCTTGCAAGGCGAAGTGGGCTCTGGAAAAACGCTCGTTGCGCTGCGCGCCATGGCCCAGGTGGTCGATGCCGGAGCCCAAGCCGTATTGGTCGCCCCGACTGAAGTCTTAGCAGGCCAGCACTATCGATCGATCACGAACACCCTGGGACCATTAGCCACCGCAGGACAACTGACCTCCTGGCAGGGCCCCGCCACCGAGGTGGTGTTGCTGACCGGTTCGATGACCAGTGGCCAAAAACAACAAGCCCTGCTGAAGATCACCACCGGCCAAGCCGGCATCGTGATTGCTACGCATGCGATTTTCTCCGATCACGTGAACTTTGCCGATCTGGGTCTGGTGGTGATTGACGAACAACACCGCTTCGGCGTGGACCAACGCGAAGCCCTGCGCCAAGCGAATCCGGGCGTGCACATGCTCGTGATGACCGCAACCCCCATTCCACGGTCCGTGGCCATGACGGTCTTTGGAGACCTCGACGTCACCGTGCTCCAGGGGCTGCCCTCGGGGCGTAAACCCGTGACCACCCACCTGGCGCGCATGGCCCACGGTCCCCGCATTATTCAGCGGGTCTGGGAGATCATCGCCGAAGAAATCGCCGCCGGACACCAAGCCTTTATCGTGTGTCCCAAGATCGATCCATCCGACACCGCAGGCCATGAAGACGCTGACGATCTGTCCTCCGATGCCCACGCAGCCAACGTGGTGGACATTACCGAAACCCTGCGCAATATCCCCGTCTTCGCCAGTGCCACAATCGAAAGTCTCCACGGACGTCAAGATCAACAGACCCAAGATGACATCATGGGCGAATTCGTGGCCGGTCAGATCGATATCCTGGTGGCCACCACCATTATCGAAGTTGGCGTCGATGTCCCCAATGCCACCGTGATGGCGATCCTAGACCCCGAATACTTTGGTCTATCGACCCTGCACCAGTTGCGCGGCCGGGTCGGTCGTGGCGCCGCAGCAGCACGCTGCTTTCTTGCCACCCGCCTGCCCGACCATCACCCATCGCTCGATCGCTTAGCAATTATTGAAGGAACCGAAGATGGTTTCGAGATCGCCAAAGCCGATGTGCAACAGCGTGGCGAAGGCGACGTCCTGGGTGCCGCGCAACACGGGTATGCCAGCCAACTCAAAGTCTTGCGCGTCATCCAGCACGCCGAGCTCATCAACGATGCTGCCACCTGGGTCAACCAGGTCATGAGTGCCGATGCGGAGCTGACAAGGTATCCGCAACTGGTCGCAGCGGTCCAAGAATGGGAATCTGCCCACGAAGAATCATCCGACTACCTCGAGAAGAACTAAACCATGTCAAAGATCGTTGCCGGTCAAGCCGGGGGACTGCCGCTGAAATCTGTGCCCGGATCCAACACTCGTCCGACCACCGAACGGGCCAAGGAAGCCATCTTTTCCTGGCTGGAATCCCGCGATTGGATCCAGGGCAACGCCGTCTTGGACCTCTACACCGGATCAGGCGGCTTGGCTGTGGAGGCCGCCTCCCGAGGAGCAGGAAAAGTCACCGGTGTCGAAAGCGCCCGAACCGCCGCGCAGATCGCCCAAGCCAACGCCAACACGGTCAACTCGGCCATGGCCAAAGACATCGTGTCGATCACCCAGATGCCCGTCCAGCGTTTCTTGCAGAGCACCCCGGCCTCAAGTTGGGATCTCATCCTGGCAGATCCACCCTACGACATCGACGAAGACGAATTACTGGCCATGATCGCCCAAGTATTTACAGCGCTCATGGACGACGGCCTGTTCGTCTTAGAGCGCCCAACCAAAGCCGATGAGCCGACCTGGCCCACCGACACCTATGTCGTCGATGCTCGGCGCTACGGTGAAGCCATGGTCTACTACGTGCGCCGGAGCGGATATTAACGAATTTCGGTAACGTCGGAGGTAGAACATAGCAGGCCGAATTTTTATGGACTACATTGACACATATGCAACGCGCAGTATGTCCCGGTTCATTTGACCCAGTCCACAACGGCCACATCGAAATCATCGTTCGAGCTGCCTCACTCTTTGATGAAGTGGTGGTCGCCGTTTCGAATAACCCGGCGAAAGATTACCGGTTCAGCCTGCAAGAACGCATGGATATGATTTCTGAAACCGTGCGCGCCATTCAAGGCGTCACCGTGGTTCCCATGTCCAGCGGCTTGATCGCGGAATTTGCGCGTGAACAAGGAGCCCAAGCCTTGGTCAAAGGGGTTCGCAATTCCGGGGACCTCAACTACGAGATGCCCATGGCGACCTTCAACCGCCACCTATCCGGTGTCGAAACGGTCTTTCTGCCAGCAGACGCTCGGTACCAACACGTCTCCTCAACCCTGGTCAAAGAAATCGTGGGCTTCAAAGGCGATATTTCCGAATTTATCCCATACGCAGTCGCCCAACGCTTTGGACTCAGATAACTACCAATCGCCCAAACGCGGTAGCCGGGAATAATCTCACAACCGACCACGTTGTACTACCGGATCGTCAATTTTGTGTTTGGCGCAACGTCAGCTAAAGTTACAGGCTGGCCTTGACTGAATTTTAGTGACGCTAAATATTCATTCACCCGGTGGAAACCGGGAACGTATTAGACTCTTTGTATGAGCAACCAGGAGGTGCAGCTCATGTCAGAAACCACCATTCAATCAGGAGTTACACTTCCTGACAAAACGAAACCATGGGTCCTGCCGATTAATGACCTAATCGACGCACCAGGTACTTCCGAGCACGTCGAAGTGACCTGGCCGGCCCCGGCTGAACTCTCTGTTCCTCTGCTTGGCATCGAACAAAACTCAGCAATGCAGGTGGATATTCGCCTCGATTCAGTCCATGAAGGCGTCTTGGTCTCTGGCACCGTTGAAGGCACTCTCACAGGACAGTGCGCGCGGTGTCTGGACTCCATTACCGAAACCGTCACCATCGACATTCAGGAACTGTTCCAGTTCGAATTTGATCCGATGCTTGAAGCAGACGAACAACATCTCGTCGAACACGGCCTGGTCAATGTTGAACCGGTTATGCGTGATGCACTGGTAACCTCATTACCGTTCCAACCTCGGTGTTCACCAGACTGTGAAGGTCTCTGTGATCAATGTGGTATCCGACTCGAAGAAGCCGGCCCCGATCACCACCACGAGCAGTTAGACCCGCGTTGGGCTGCATTGGCGAACTTTGTTTCGGGTAATGTAAATGAAGAAACTTCATCCGAAAATTCCTAAGTAACAAGAAAAGAGATAACTGTGGCTGTACCAAAGCGGAAAATGTCCCGTTCCAACACGCGCTCACGCCGTGCACAATGGAAAGCGACCGCACCTAAACTGGTCAAGGTCGTAGAAAACGGCAAAGTAGAATACCGTCTGCCACACCAGGCGCACGTCGTATCCGACTCAGCCGGCACCCCACTATTCATGGAATACAAGGGCCGCAAAGTCGCAGACATCTAAAGTGACTACCTCAGCACATTCCACGCCCAACATCCCGTGGGCCGCTGAGAACACAATAGAACACTTATCGAAGCATCTCGGTGTCAGTCTTGACCCCGAGATGCTTCGCCTTGCGTTAACCCACCGTTCCTATGCTTTCGAACACGATGGGTTACCCACCAATGAACGACTAGAGTTTCTCGGCGACTCCATCCTTGGTGTGCTCGTCACGGACTACCTTTACAAGACGTACACCGATGAAGCTGAAAGCGAGCTCGCCAAAAAACGAGCCTCCATTGTCTCGACATTCGCTCTAGCTCAGGTCGCCCGCAACATTGATCTGGGCCCGCACATCTTCCTTGGCGAAGGGGAGATTCGCACCCACGGTGGTAATAAAGACTCCATCCTGGCGGATACCTTCGAAGCACTCGTGGGGGCAACCTACCTGCACGCCGGTTTTGATGCGGCATGGACAGTCGTTAAACAGCACGTTATTCCATTACTGGAAGACGAGCAGATCATGGGAGCCGGCAAAGACTGGAAAACACTTGTCCAGATTGCCGTCGACAAAAAACAACTGGGTGCAATCGAGTACAAAATTGATGGCACCGGACCCGACCATGACCGGACCTTCCGTGCCACTCTGGTGGTCGGTGGCACACCCTATGCCACAGCACAAGCCAAAACGAAAAAGGATGCCGAACGGCTCGCCGCTTGGCAGAGCCTTGGAGACATCGAAAAACCCAATGCCTGAACTACCCGAAGTTGAAGTTGTCCGACGCGGCATACAACAGTGGGCCACAGGCTCCCACATCGCTGCGGTCGAAATATTAGACCCGCGCAGCCTGCGTCGCCATGTGCACGGTCCAGCGGATTTTATCGCCCGCCTGCAGGGTCACTGCCTGGGCGAGACACAACGGCGAGGCAAATATCTGTGGATTACCCTCGATGAGGAGTCTGTGGCGCTGGTGGTGCATTTGGGTATGTCCGGCCAAGTACTGGTCACGGATCCTGATATCCCGGATCCTAAGCACCTGAAAATTCGCATCATCCTCTCAAACGGAGACCGGCTACAAGAGCTACGCTTCGTCGATCAACGTATCTTCGGTGGCCTCTATCTCGATACGCTCATACCAGCCGAAGATCACTCGGCCGAACTCATCCCATCAACAGTGGCGCATATCGGGCGAGACCCACTCGATCCGCTTTGTAGTCACGAGGCGCTGTTCAGAATTTTGAGACGCAAGAAATCGAGTCTCAAACGTGCGCTCTTGGATCAGTCCATTTCTTCGGGAATCGGCAATATTTATGCAGATGAAGCACTATTTCGTGCACGACTCCACTATGCACGGCCCACAGAGACACTCACCCGTAATGAAGTCTCCAGGGTTTATACAGCCGCTGAACAGGTCATGCGCCTAGCGTTAGCTCAGGGCGGGACCTCATTTGACGCTTTATACGTCAACGTCAACGGTGAATCGGGCTATTTTGATCGTTCACTGTATGTTTACGGTCGAGAAGGCAAGCCCTGTCTCACATGCCAGAAAGATGGCTTGGAAACGTTGATCGTGCGGAAGAAATTCATGAATCGTTCATCGTATTATTGTCCGAAATGTCAACCTGTACCGCGCCGTGCGCGGTGGTAAAACCGTCTATACTCATCCATAACAGTTTTATAAACACCCCCTGGATCACTAAGGAAGCTGCCTACCTATGCGCCAACCGCCAGCACCCAAGCGTGTCGGCCGCGTTCGCCTACCTCGGCGCGGTGCAGCTTGGTCGATCATTGGATCCACCGCACTGGTCATTGGGGCAACCGTTGCGGCGGCCTCGCAATTCACGACCCAGTTGGCTGAAGACTTCGACACCAATCGTGAGGTGGTCGAAACGGGTATCGATCTCAACACGGCGGCATTTGATGATGGGGAAATGAACGTTTTGGTCCTGGGATCAGATGCCCGAGAGGGTGAAGTCTCAGAAGAACAGCGATCCGACACAATGATGTTGGTGCACATTCCCGAATCACGCGAAGAAATGTATGTCATGTCGATCATGCGTGATTTATGGGTAGAAATTCCGAATGTCGGCATGTCCAAGATCAACTCAGCGCAGTCCTACGGGGGCTATCCGCTGACAATTGAGACTATTGAAGGACTGACCGGTGCTGAGATTGATCATCTCGTAGTCATTGACTTTGACGGTTTCCGGGACCTCACCACCGCACTCGGTGGCGTGGAGATCGACAATGACATGGCGTTTTCTTCCGGCCAGGTGAACCCCAGTTACTACCCAGAGGGCAAAATTCGATTAGAAGGTACTGATGCGCTGCGCTTCGTGCGCGAACGGAAAGCGTTCATTGACGGTGACTACCAGCGTGTCAGAAACCAACAGAAGTTCCTCACGGGAATTGCCACGGGCGTGTTGAACTCCGCAACACTGACCAACCCGACAAAAATCTCGGGCATGGTTAGCGCTTTCACCCCATATCTCACCGTTGACGAAGCACTCGATGCTCAAACCTTAGTGAACTACGGGCTGTCCATGAATCAACTACGCCCTTCAGCCATCACCAGCTTTACGATTCCGAACACCGGAACGGGAACCACGCCCGGCGGTGCCTCCGTGGTCTGGCCCGACGAAGACGCCCTCAGGAAGATGCGAACGGCGATGGATCAAGGCACGATGGCAGAGTTTGTGAAAGAACTAGAAGCCAAGTTAGAGCAAGAACGCCTCGAGGGCACGGGAGAGCCGATCGAAGACGACCTGATGGAAGAAGACCCCGCCGTACCGGAAGATGAAATTCTGTAGTGAATCGTCGTCTCCTCCTCGTTACCCACTCCTACACTCCAGAATCAACGGCACCTCAGCGTCGGTGGAAAAAGTTCCTTGCAGGACTCACCGCAGCCGGCTGGGAGGTCGAAGTCCTCACGCCACCGGCCGATCCACGATATGTCGACTACTCCCAAGGCGAAGAACCGTATCTGACTATTCGTCGGACCCCCGAGATCGGATTTTTCCCAGACAGTCGGGCAGGCCGTTTAGCCAAAGCGGTCGTGCATGCAGTGGCCACCGTGCCCATATCTGTTGCTTCGGATGCCGACATCGTCGTCGCGACCGTCCCCGCCCTACCAAACCTGCTAGCTGGTCGAATTATCGCTTGGACCAAGCGTGTTCCATTGGTCGTTGAAATGCGAGATGCTTGGCCGGATCTCATCTTCGAATCTGCGACAGGTGGGAAATTCTTGGGCAACCTAGCGGCCCAAGTCATTACTCGCACACAGCGATCTGCTGACCAACTGATCGCGGTGACCCGCGGCTTTGCTGAGGCCTTGGAACAACGCAATATGCCCCCGGTTGAAGTGATCTTCAATAGCCGACAAACCGAACACATCCCGCTCCTGGAAGCGCCGCACCGAAACCCAGGTGAACTCCACGTCTTGTACTTGGGCAACCATGGGGAATCGCAACAGTTAGACCTGCTGATTGAAGCAGCCAAGCTCGCACGATCGGTAAATCCAAATATCACGGTACGATTCGTCGGCGACGGTACACAAAAACCGACACTGCAAGCGCTCAATGACTCCATGGGGCAACCGGTAGAAATGTTGGAGCCATCCTTTGGGAGCGCAACAGCAGAACACTATCGTTGGGCGGACACTTGCGTCGTGAGTTTGCGTTCAGACTGGGCAAGTTTTGCTCACACCGTTCCTTCCAAGACGTATGAGCTCTTGTCTTACGGCAAACACATCACCGGAATCGTCTGTGGTGAAGCAGCTGACATCCTGCAACAGGCAGGTCAACATGAAATCGTTGAGGATAACGCTCAAGCGCTTGCCGACACGTGGCTACGCCTAGCACAAGACCCACACTCCACGCCGACCCAACATGCGGGTCGGCAATGGGTGGCTGAACATGCATCGGATACCGCACAAGTCATGAAATTGGACTCCGTTTTGAAACGTCAACTCCCACAAAAAGCGTCCACCAGTATTCTTCAGCGCTCTTCGACCGCAGCGTCGATCTCCGCAACAGCTGCCCTCGAACACCTGAAGAATAATCGGGCCCTATTTGGGCTCCTGGTGTTGCGCCGCCTGCCACAACGGCTCCGAGATCCCATCGCCAATGCCGCTTCGAATCTTGGTGGGGGACCACTGGATACAGTCTCAGCAGTGGGGAAGGCCGTGCTGGGAAGAACCGAGGAATTGGCAGCTCAAGCACGCGCATTACTTGGCAAGCGTGGCGCCGATCGCAAGATTATTGACTACGCACGAGTCTTCATTGCGCTCGAGGATTTAGACACGGCCGAATGGTTCCTCGACAGGGTGCGCCCAAATACTCGAGGACTCATAGCAGCCCGTGCCTGGGTGGCGTGGACTCGCGGTGATATGGAAACAGCTGTTCAACTCATGAGCACCGCAGAACGCGAACGGAAAACCGTCGCGCGCTGGTCTTCGGAACTGAAGAGTTTCCAAGGTGCGGTGCCTCAGCTAGCAGCTGTTGACGACTATGAACCGAAAAAAGACCGTGTTTTGCATGTGCTAACGAACTCACTGCCGCATACACCTTCTGGCTACGCACAACGCTCGCATTCCATTATGCTCGCGTTGAAAGAGCTTGGGTGGGATCTATCAGCGGTAACCAGAATCGGCTGGCCCATCACCACGGGAGCGCTCTTGGCCGAGCCGCAGGACTTCGTTGACGGTATCGGCTACCAACGCCTTCTGCCTCAACAGCTCGAAGCCCACTTCAGCGAACGCTTACAGCAAAACGCCGAAATGCTTCTGCAACATGTCTTATGGCAACGACCGGCCTTGTTGCATACTACGACGCACTGGACCAACGCGGTCGTAGTACAAGCGGTGGCAGACGCTGTAGGTATTCCATGGGTCTATGAGGTCCGAGGCCAATTGGCAGACACATGGGCCTCGACTCGTGACGAAGATGCCGTTAACTCTGATTATTATCGTCTGTTCCAAGCTCGTGAAAAAGATGCCACTCTGGCGGCTGATGGTCTCGTCACGTTGGGCGAACAGATGAAAACAAACCTCGTGAGTTTTGGTGCTGAGGCTGACAGCATAGTGCTGTCGCCAAATGCCGTTGGAGGACAGTTCCTTCAAGAACCCGGCGACACCAAAGAGGCCCGTGTTCAGCTTGGGCTAGATCCAGAGCTTGAATATGTAGGCACGGTGAGCTCATTGGTTCCATACGAAGGCCTCGAGACAGTGGTAGAAGCAGCCGCTCAGCTGATGCCCAAGCGACCGAACCTTCGTCTGTTGATTGTCGGAGATGGCACGGCTTTGCCGAATATCATCGAAACGGCGCGAAAACTGGGTATTGCAGACCGTGTCATAACTCCCGGTCGCGTTGATCGAGAGGAATCTCACCTTTATCATCTAGCACTCGATATCTTCGTGGTGCCACGGCTGTCGACCCAGGTGACACGAATGGTCACACCGATGAAATCGGTGGAAGCATCGGCCAGTGCCAAACCCGTGATTGCATCTGACTTGCCTGCCCTGTCAGAATTAGTCCATCATGAAAAGACTGGACTGCTGGTGCCGGCTGAAGACCCAGTGGCTTGGGCAGATGCAATTGGCGGATTGTTAGACGATCCCGCCCGAGCCCAGTCTATGGGTCAAGCCGGTCGACGTTGGGTCTTAGCAGAACGTACGTGGCAGGCGAACGCGAAAAAATATGACGACTTATATCGTCGGATTCTGTCGGAATAAGAATGCAGTTCCAGTGACGTGACTGGCTTCGGAAAGATGATGTCAGTTTTGACTTATAATAGTCAGCTGGATAGCTTGGAATCTTCATCGGTTCCAGCAAGTTTTGGTACTCATCCGTGCCGTGAAAAGGATAATGAATGTCGAATATTTCCAGTGTTGCCGTGATCGGTCTGGGCTACATCGGGTTGCCCACGGCCGCGATCCTGGCAGATAACGGTCTGCGTGTGCACGGCGTGGATGTGAATCCTGCCACCGTTGCGGCGGTCAATGCCGGCTCGGTACCGTTCGTGGAACCGGCCCTGGGCGATTTCGTGGCCCGTACCGTGGCGGACGGCCGGTTGACTGCCACCACGGAGCCACCTGCTGCTGATGCGTATATCGTGGCGGTTCCGACACCGTTTATGGAAAATAAGACCCCGGATCTGTCCTATATCGAAGCTGCCGGTCGGACCTTGGCGGCGCAATTATCCGGTGGTGAGCTCATTATCCTCGAGTCCACCTCACCTCCCGGAGCCACCGAACGACTGGCCGATGTCATCCACGAGGAACGGCCAGATCTTGCCAAAACCGGCACGTTGCAGTTTGTCCACGCTCCCGAAAGAGTCCTCCCGGGCAAGGTCATGCAAGAGTTGGTCACCAATGATCGCATCATTGGTGGTTCGACTCCTGAAGCTGCCGAGCGGGCAGTCGCGTTGTATCGGACATTCTGTGAAGGTGAACTCGTCACCACGGATCCTCGCACTGCAGAGATGTCGAAACTGGTCGAAAACTCGTTCCGTGACGTCAATATCGCCTTTGCCAATGAGCTGTCAATGATTGCCGATGAAATCGGCGTCGACGTTTGGGAAGTCATCGAGTTAGCCAACCGCCATCCGCGGGTGAATATTTTACAACCTGGTCCCGGGGTGGGCGGACACTGCATCGCCGTGGACCCGTGGTTCATTGTGGCAGCAGCACCAGATACCGCCACGATCATTCGCAATGCGCGCGAGATTAATGACGCCAAACCCGAATGGGTCATCCGCCAAATCAAAGCCGAAGCCTTTGATATCCAACAAGAAACCGGTCGCACCCCGGTCATCGCCACCCTGGGGTTGGCCTTTAAACCCAATATCGATGATCTACGCGAATCCCCAGCCCTGAACATTACCGCAGCCCTGGCTCAGGAATTCACCGGATCGCACATTTTGACGGTCGAGCCTCACATTGATCAACTGCCAGCGCGCTTAGAAGGCTATGAAAACCTCGAGTTATGCGAGGTCCATGAAGCCATTGAACGCGCGGATATTGTTGTACTGCTTGTCGACCACGCCGCATTTGCCGACCTGGGCCCCAAAGCCTATGAGAAACGCGTCATCGACACCCGTGGCCAATGGCGCGATAGCAAGTAGACTTTGTAGTCATGAGCGATAACCTTCACGCAGCGAGCATCGAAACCCTTCAACAACGTCTCCTTGAAGAACTCGAAGCCCAGCAACGCTTGCACGAGGAACTCGCAGCAACCCTTGAGAGCGAGCGCAGCCTGCGTCTAGAAAATGACCTGTTGTGGGCATATTTGCAGCGCAAACATCCCACCCGCGTTAAAGATGCCAAATCATTACTCAATCGCCTCAGCGAAGGTGGCGACCTTGCCATTGAATTACAGAAGCGCGATGACGCGAGTCCCTCGAATAAACGAAGTCTGAAAAAGCGCATTCGTGGAGCCCTCGGAAAGCTACCAGGGGTGCACCGGACTTACCACAGTCTCAAGAACCTCGGTAAATAACCTGTCCTGAACTCCGTCGCAAATTCCGAAGAGGGTGTTTCATTTATGGGTCTGGCACCAAAATCATCGCCACGCCGATTCGATGTCCTACAGAAGCGCCTCGATGAACTTGCGCTACAACAACGTGCTATCGCACAACGTGCAGTAACGTATCAGAATCTTGACACGTTGAGCACCATCGAACAGATCACTGCGGTCAAATCTCACCCGATTCAAGAACGCCTCCAATACTCACTCGCAGCTCGATCGGGTCAAGAACTCCGTGCCGCGTTATTAGAACAGATTGCAGATTTGCCATCAACGAGCGGGGGAATTGCGAACAAGCCCTTCGCTACGAAAATCGGCATCATCTCTGACCTATTTCTGTATAGGAGCTTTGAAGGGTTAGCTGACTTCCAGCCTATTTATCCATATAACTATGATCAGCACCCTGACCTCGATATCTTGTTATTAGTCTCTACATGGCGAGGTATTGATGGTGTGTCCTGGAAAGGGGTCACCACCCGGAGTAGTGAGAAGCGTGAACTGTTATTCGAGAAAATCCTGCCTTACTATCGAGCCCTTGATGTACCGATAGTCTTCTATTCCAAAGAAGATCCGCCGAATTACAACCACTTCTTGCCATTCGCGCAGCAGGCTGATTACATTTTCACTTCGGCCGAAGAGATGCTTCCGAGATATCAGCGTGATTGTCCTCAAGCCAAGAACATCGATGTTTTACCCTTCGGAATTAATCCCCGGCACCATTCACCGATCGGTAGCCAGCAAGGCGAGATTCATACGATTGTTCCCTTTGCCGGCTCATGGTTCAACCATAAATATGAAGACCGCAGCAAGTGGGGCCATGAGATCCTTGACGCGGTCGTAGCATCCGAGAATTATGACCTGGTGATCTTCGATCGCAACTCCGAGCTCGGCGACGAACGGTATAAATTTCCGAACCGCTTTGCCAACACCATCACTCCAGAAATTGATCATCAGCAATTACTCGATATCCAGCGTCTTGTTGATGTCAGCATCAACCTGAACTCGGTTTCAAGCTCAGCATCAATGTTTGCCAATAGGGCCATTGAACTTCAGGCTCAGGGCACATTTGTGCTCAGTAATTACAATGTCGGTTTAAACTCGAGATATCCGCATGTACACATAAGCAACGGATTCACTGACACGCTCGCTGCACTGAATAATCTCAACGAGCATGATATTCGTGCCATTCAAGCGGCTGGTATTCGGGCAGTCTTTTCAAATGACTTGGCGATCATGCGCATAGCCAAGATCATTGAGACTGTTGGTAACCAGGCAGAGGTTTCTGATCCACGAGTAGTTGTTGTGAAACACGACGATGATGCACAGCTATCTCAGGAAGTGGCGCAGCAAACGTACTCGAAGATCATTTCGGTAGTCTCTGAAACCTCGTTACAGGACTTAAACCGACTCAAGGATCACGCAGACATTGTGGTTCACGTTGATACCGACTACGAATACGCTCCAACCCATATTGAGGATCTGGTCAACGCATTCCGATATACCGATGCTCGAACCGTTGAAAAATTCATTCACACCCCAGACCTTCGAAGCAACACCAAACGCCATACATATATCGAACCGAAAAATTACCGGAGCCTCGGCGCTGAATTCATCGCTGAAGTCCCCTCGAACATCACCCCTCAAGCTGGATACCGTATTGATGATATTGGTGTCCGTGAGCGAAGCTCAGCTATCACCATTTCTGAGGCTACCGATTCAAAAAACCCAGCCATACTGTCAGTCGTGGTGCCGATCTACAACAATGGCCCACATCTATTACACAAATGCATCGCTTCGTTACGTCGTTCAAGCATTTTCGATCAGCTTGAACTCATCCTGGTAGATGACGGTTCCAATGATGTCGCGACTCTGCATGCTCTCCAAGAGCTCGAGCGAGAGCTGAATTGGGTTCAGGTGTATCGTTTCGAACAGGGTGGCTCGGGCAGCGCGTCGCGACCTCGCAATAAGGGTTTGGAGTTGGCGACCTGTGACTATGTCACGTATCTTGACCCGGATAACGAAGCCCTTAATGATGCCTATGTGAAGCTCCTCCACCTCGTCGTGGAGTCGGGGGTGGACTTCGCTGTTGGTGACATGACCCGGTGGCGTGGTGACCATAACGCCGTGCGATACACGAAATTTCTACAAGACCGTCTTGGTATGGAAACACACATTGGGCGCGGCGGAGCGCAAGCGCTTGTAGATATGCAATTCATGCCCATCAGCATTCAAGCACTTGTAGCGCGTACCCAGTGGCTCCGCAGCACCGGTATCACCCAACCAGTAGGAGCTGTCGGACAGGACTCCTATTTCTTCCAACAGATGCTGTACTACGCTGAAGAATTTGCCATCCTCAAACTCCCAGCCCACACATACTATGCGCAGGTCGAAAATTCGGTGGTCAACACTGTGAATGCTCGGTTTTTCGACAAATACTTGCCACTCGAACGTGCCAGAAGCCAGTGGCTAGCAACAGTGGGACTACTCGACGACTATCGGCAGAGCCGTATGGAGACCTTTTTTACCGGATGGTATTTACGCAAACTCGCAGATGTACCACCTGAACAACGGACTCAAGCTGTAAAGACCATTATTGAGCTCGGCCAAATGTATGGGGACCACGATTGGCAGTCTGAAGAAGCTCAAGAGTTCTGGGCTGTAACTGGCAATGAGGTCATAGAACATCAAACGTGTGGGGATAACTAAGAATGGCACTGCAAGGCTGGCAGCGACAATATCTCGATGCACTCCTCCGAGGACGTACACAACGGGTTGCACAATTCGAAACAGTCGACTTTTTCGCGACCGTCATTGACGGCTCCGCAGATGCAGTACAGGAGCTCCTACTTCACCGACTCATTGGGTCGTTGGAATCTCTACCGGAAGCACTGAGACTTCTTGAAACAATCCGGAACACAGGTTGGAAAAAATACGGCCCAAGGATCCTAGCGCGTATCGGAGATACCGAGGCTGTCATCAAAAATTCGCCTGAACTTGCAGAGTACTTTCAGTTAGTCCGAGACCGGACTGGTTATACAACCTATTCGATCAAAGACTGGCGGTTGATTGGTGATGGTACCAATCTGCGACGCCCAGATGCACCAGTCTGGAGTGGACGTACGACATCGATCCAAAAACTTATCGACAAAAGTCGCTTAAGCAATTTTGGAATCGCGGAAATTGCCGACATACTACAGCACTATTTCGACAACGGGATTCGTGTATTCCAGCTTGGCATCCTCACATTTGTTGATGACGATAACCAGTGGGCTCAGGTTCTGCATCGGGTAATAACAGCTCCCTACATCGAGATCTGTACCGAACCATACGCGCCAGACAGTTTTATAACTGCAAGTCCAGCTCCTCAATGGACACCACATTGGCAAATCGTTTCCGTAGCAGAAGGTGGCATCAATTGGGACATTCATGAGGTGCATACAGGACACCGACTCCAAGGTCTTGGCACTGCAGGAATCTACGATCAGATCAGCGTGCTCCTTGCTGTGTCCGGTCTTCTCAGAGAAGGCATCAACCTCTGTCCCATCGATGAAGGACTCGTCAAAGCGTTAACGCCTTCGCACCCCATTTGGGGCTTTCGAAAGCGAGAATTCTCAGCGTCGAGAACTACCTATCAAGCTGAAGACGTGAGAGGCCTCGCCCTGGGATTCCTAGAGCGACTACCGGCCACGCCACGGGTCAGTATGTTTCGTTCAAGACTCGCAATTCGCCTGGTTGGTGAAGCGTGGGTTCATCGGAATAGTGCTTCTATGCTCAGTGATCCTGATGGCTTTTACCAAAACCTCATCAGGACTGCACAGCTATTCGGCGAAGATCGTTTTACAGATGTCCTCGACTTCGTTGCTGAGAGTCCGTACGGTGTAGAACCCGCATTCCGATTCTTCGCAGATGAAGCCCAAGCCGCACTTGATTTATTCAAGCGGCTCGAAACCCTCGCCGTTCCGACGACTTCGAAACATGTAGAGCATCCAGACCACATTCTTTGTGTCACGCATGCGTCAGTTCCAGAACAAACGGGTGGGTACGCCATTCGTGCCCACGGC
>DATBUL010000058.1:0-3601 GCA_036516115.1 Enteractinococcus sp.
GCCGCCCTCTGGTTTTCAAGACCAGTTCCTTCGGCCGCTCGGACAACCATCCAGACGAGGACCCATTGTACCTGGTTGAATCAGCCGGGACATAATCGAGGCGTCAACAGCCTGAAATGCCGAGTTTATGTGCGCGTCACCCACCGGTTGACCTGACCCAGCACAGCTGGCCAAGATAAGAACCATGTCACTACCTACGCAGATGCATGCCGTTGAATTCATTCCGCAAGCTGGTACGACCAAAGCGAGCAAAGAAGCCCCCGCTCAAATCTCGGTAGGTAGCCGACCCCTCCCGAAGGTGGGAGCAGCGGAAGTACTCGTCAAGGTTCACGCGGCAGGGATCAACAATGCTGATCTATTGCAACGCAGTGGTGGGTACAGCGTGCCGGAGGGGGCAAGTGATGTGCCCGGCTTAGAAGTTGCCGGGACGATAGCTGCGGTCGGCCAGGACGTGAACAAGTGGCAAGTCGATGATCGAGTAGGAGCGCTCCTAGCCGGCGGCGGATACGCAGAATACGTTGCTGTCGATGCCCGCCAGGTTGTGCCGATTCCTGACCAGTTGGACTACATCGAAGCGGCCGGCATCATCGAGACGGCCGCTACCGTATGGTTCAATGTCTTCATGACCGCCAGGTTCCAGCCGGGAGACTGGGTATTGATCCACGGTGGGTCCGGTGGCATTGGCACTATGGCAATTCAAATGGTGAAGGCTATGGGTGGACATCCTATCGCCACGGCAGGTTCCAACAGCAAAGTGGAATACACCCAGTTTCTTGGCGCCACCGGGATCAACTACCGGACAGAAGATTTTGTCGACCGAGTCCAGGAGATTACCGAGGGTCACGGCGTCGACATCATTTTGGACATCATCGCTGGCCAATATTCAGAAGACAACATGCGCGCTCTGGCCCACGGGGGACGATGGGTCGTGATTGGTTCCCAGGGCGGGATTAAAGGGCCCATTAACTTTCTGAGACTGATGGCCAAACAAGCCCTGCTCACGGGAAATCTTTTGCGTCCTCGAACTGCTGCAGAAAAAGGCGAAATCCTGTCTGGGCTGGTCGAACATATTTGGCCATTCCTTTCCGATGGCACGATCGATCCTTTGATCGCTCAGACCTTCCCGCTTGAAGAGACAGAAGCTGCCTACGAACGATTTGCCGAATCAGATCGTGTCGGGAAAATTGTATTGACGATATGAGACACTAAGGGTGATGAGACCCCGACCGTTTGCCCGCCGTCGCGCGGCCAAGAAGCTAGATAAACAGCTTGGTAATTTGCTGTGGCGCCAAGCTCATGATCGGTTTGCGCGCTCGCTCGATCGTTACTGGCAGATCGTTGATCCCCAACGTTCTACCGCGATCGCTCAAGAAGAATTGAACGGATTAGTCCATGCAGGAAATGTTCTGACCGATGCCATGGCTACCGTGCAACGAATTTGTATCGAATCTCGCGAGCGCTACGGCGAACACGATCTAGACGTGCCCGCTGGCGCGAACGACATTCACAGGCTGCTCTCTCGGGCAGCCAACGATTTAGCAGCCACAGCCCAAGCGGCCGCTATGTTCAAACGCGGGCAGGCCAGCCTAGAATCGGTCGGACGCCGAGCCGAAAAGGTCTTGGAGTCCATCCAATCCGCCGAGCACCTCTTAGACGCCTGATGGTATCGGAGCCTCAAAGCAACGCGGCACATCGCCCAGAAAACCCCAGGGAACGTATGACTTCGGAAACTGATCAGCCCGCTGAATCGAATGGCTCCTATGCAGCAGATGTAGATGACTTCGACTGGGCTGGCCTGGTCCGCAACACCGCTCTCGTCCTGGTGCTTTTACTCATGTTGTGGCTCGCGTTCAATGTGCGGCTACCGTCCCTCGATGAGCTGCATGACGTGATTGCTTCCTGGGGTTGGGCAGCATGGCTGGTGTTCATCGGCGTCTACGCTGTAGTGGCACTCACTCCTATCCCGGTGACCGTTATGGCAGTCACGGGCGGTTTATTATTTG
Source organism: Enteractinococcus sp. (assembly GCA_036516115.1). Classification (GTDB taxonomy): domain Bacteria; phylum Actinomycetota; class Actinomycetes; order Actinomycetales; family Micrococcaceae; genus Yaniella. The sequence continues at coordinate 2,004 of DATBUL010000058.1, forward strand.
GGTTTCTTGAAGGCACGGTGCTGTCCGTGATTGGTGTGTTCCTCGGCTGTTGGGGAGCATATTGGATTGCTCGTGGCCTCGGGCGTGAATCCATCGCTAAATTGCTCGGGTCCCGGTATCGCACGGTCGAACATCACCTTGATCAAGCCGGCTTCCAAGCGGTGGCTGGCTTAAGGCTGTTACCTGGTTTCCCATATTGGCCCGTGAACTACGGAAGCGGCGCATTTGGGGTGGGGCAGCGAGACTATCTGTTAGCAAGTTTCCTTTCGGTCATCCCAGGACAAATCTCTTTAGTGGCAATCGGCAACTTCATCTCTTCTCCAACCGTCTTGAACGGAGTCGTAGTAGGGGTGGCATGGGCTGCGGTGCTGGTGCTCACTTTTTGGGCCTATCGTCGCTGGAAAGCTGCAAAAGACAACTAAGGACCGTTTCTTCCCGGACGTGCTGACAGAAGAATCGCCCAAAATTCTTGCACACTGTGCAAGAATTTCTTATGGTTGGTTCCTATGGTCAATCAAAACGAGGCAAGCTTAGGACGTCGAGAGCAAAAGAAACGCGACACTCGACAAACGATTCGCAATGCTGCCTTAGACCTAGCGATCGAAAACGGGTTGGAAAACCTCACGGTTGAAGCGATTGCACAGACTGCAGGTGTCTCTCCGCGCACGTTTTTCAATTACTTCCCGTCGAAGGAAGACGCACTTGTCACTCAGGCGGCTGAAAGCTCCGAGCAGGTTCGACAACTGCTTCTTGCACGACCGGCCCATGAATCTCCGATGACAGCATTTCACAATGCTCTTTTGGAAAGTGACTACTTCGGCACGGACCCGGTTGATAGAGACCGGTTATTGGCACGTCAGCGTTTAACACAGCAGCACCCGTCGTTGATGGCTCATCATTTGGGCAAAGTGGCAATGGTTGAAAGAAGCTTCGCCGATGCGTTGGCTGAGCGCATGGACGTCAACATTGATGACGATATGTACCCGGAGTTGTTAGCCGCAATTGCGATGAGCGCCATACGAGTGGCAGTACGACGTTGGGTTGTTCAAGGTAGTGACTCGCTGTATGAACTTCTAGACGAGGCGTTCTATCGACTAGAGCGCATGGATTTGTCCGCAACAGCCCTGTCCTGACCGGGCTGACAAGTCGATGTAATAAAACCCTTCACAGAAAGATGGCACCTATTGGCAAGTGAAATCACCGGTTCGATTCCAACCGTCGAGGCACGGTACAACAAAGCGCAGCATTCCCAAACGAAGCTCAAGCAGCAAAAAGACGCGCCCAAAAAATCGGTGAATCGAAACGTTGTTCTCGCGGTCTTAGTCTCAGGCGCCTTTGTGGTCATCCTCAACCAGACGCTGATGAACACAGCGCTCCCGGCACTGATGGATGATTTCGGGATTACCGCGAACTCCGCTCAATGGGTCACCACAATCTTCATGCTGGTCAATGGGATCATGATCCCTATAACCGCGTTTTTCATTCAGCGGTTCACGACACGCAGTCTATTCTTCGCTGCGATGGGGCTGTTTAGTTTAGGGACCTTATTAGCGATCCTTGCGCCGACATATCCCGTGCTACTTGCCGGGCGTTTTATC